>JANWWI010000031.1 GCA_025056355.1 Casimicrobiaceae bacterium
ACGCCGATGGGTTTGTCGATGAAGGGTGATTTTTCAGAGCAGCCCGTCCACGACTGTCGGCATCACATCAGCGTTCATCTGCGTCGAAAAAAGGGGACAGTTGACGCGCAGTGAGGGCTGCACCTCAGGATGCGGCTGCCATGCTCCCATCATGCATCCAGCGTGCATGCTGCGGGGCGCGCTTGGTCTGCGACCACTCCTCGAGCATGGCCCACTTGACTTCGTCGAGCCGTTCCATCATCTCCGGCGTGCCGGTGTCGCAGGCGAGCTCGAGACGATGTCCGTTGGGGTCGAAGAAGTAGATCGATTTGAACAGCGTGTGGTCGGTCGGGCCGACGACTTCAATGCCGGCGGCCTCAAGCCGGGCCTTGGTGGCAAGCAGTGTTTCCATCGAATCGACCTTGAGCGCCAGATGCTGTACCCAGCGCGGTGTGTTGCGGTCGCGATCCATCGGCGGCTGAGTGGGCAGTTCGAAAAAGGCGAGCACATTGCCGCCGCCCGCATCGAGGAAGACGTGCATGTATGGGTCCGGCTCCCCGGTTGAGGGCACACGGTCCTCGGCAATGGCGAGAATGAAGCGCATGCCGAGATGTTTTTCATACCACTCAACGGTTTCCTTGGCGTCGCGGCAGCGATAGGCGACATGATGGACACCTTGCGGAATGCGTGTGAGGGTCATACGGCCTCCTTGGATGGGGACGCAAAGAGCGATTGTCGCGCCTGGGCGAAAAGCTCACGCAGGGCCTCGACGTTGCCCACGCGGTGCGCAAGCAGCAGGATGAGGCGTGCGTTGAGCTCCTGGCTTTGCGCTTCGCTCAGGTCGCGGTGTGCCTCGATCAGCGCTTCGTAAAACGCATCGCCCGCGGAATAGGCGCGGGGATGTGCGATCCTCGGGTCGTAAAAGCCTGCGCCGGTGGCGCTCGCGGCCGTGCTGGGTGCGGTGCAGGCAGGCGCCTCGGGCTTTGGCTCCGCCAAAGCGGTTGCGCGCGCGAAGGCCGCCGCAAGATCTTCGACCCTCCAGCGATGCCAGCGGGCGCACACATGCTGATCGGGCCGAAATAGGATCGCGGCACCCGGCCCGACCGCGTAGCGTTCGGCAAAGCGGCCTTGGGAGTCGATCAGGACGGCTGCCGTATCGCCTTCCTGCGATCTCGCCCTGATCACTTGCAGGCGCACGCCGGTGACCTCGGCCCAGCGTTTGGCCGCGTGAAGGGCTTGCGCCTCGGGTTCGTAGAGCAGCAGGTCGAAGCCTCCGCCGAGGCGATCGATCAACCAGCAGGCACGGCCCTCTTGCTCAAGCGGTGCGTCCTCGGCCGGCGCCCCGGGTGGTACGCCGCCGGCCCACGGCTCGGCATCAGGCGTTGAAAGCGGCGAGGCGGTGTAGATCGTCGGCAGCGACAGCCGACCGGAATTGACGAGCGCCCGCGCGAAGGCGTGCTCGCGGGCAAGCGCGAGGGTCGCATCCCGAAACAGCCGGCTCACCGCGCTCTTCGGGGTGATGAAGTCGGTCGAGCGGGTCGAGTTCATGATGTTTTCATCGGCCGCTTCGATCCGCTCGCTCGAATAGCTGTCGAGCAGCCGTTCGGGGCTTTCGCGGCGCACCACACGGGCAAGTTTCCAGACCAGGTTGTCGGCATCCTGTATGCCGCTGTTGGCACCGCGTGCGCCGAAGGGCGAGACCTGATGGGCGGCATCGCCTGCGAAAAGCACCCGGCCGTGGCGAAAACTCTTCATCCGCCGGCACTGGAAGGTGTAGACGCTCGTCCAGGCAAGTTCGAACGCTCGCTCGGGGCCGAGCATCGCCCGGATGCGCGGGATGACCCGCTCGGGCTTTTTTTCTTCCTCAGGATCGGCCTGCCAGCCGAGCTGAAAGTCGATCCGCCAGAGCGAATCGGCCTGGCGATGCAAGAGCACCGACTGCCCGGGGTGAAAGGGCGGGTCGAACCAGAACCAGCGCTCGGCCGGAAAGTCCGCCTGCATGATCACATCGGCGATCAGGAAGCGGTCTTGAAAGACTTTGCCCTCGATGTCGAGGCCGAGCATGCGCCGGATCGAACTTCGTGCCCCATCGGCCACCACGAGCCAGTCTGCCTCAAGCGCATACGCTCCGTCGGGCGTCTCCACGGTCAGCGTGACGCCGTCATCGCGCGCTGCAACCGCGCTCACCCGCGATTTCCAGCGCAGGTCGCAGTCGAGCTCGCTGGCGCGAGCGACCAGGTATTCCTCCAGGTAGTACTGCTGCAAATTGACCATGCCCGGACGCTTGTGATCGGGCGTGGGCAAAAGCTCGAAGCGATAGACCTCGGCCTCCCGCAGGAAGGTGCGCCCGACGTTCCAGGTCACCCCCTTGGCCACCACGCGCTCGCCCACACCGAGTCGGTCCAGGATTTCAAGCGTGCGCTTGGCATAGCAGAGGCCGCGCGAGCCGACCGAGACGGTGTCGTCCTCATCGAGCAGCACCGCATCGATGCCGTGAAGCCGCAGGTCGATGAGGGCGGTGAGTCCGATCGGTCCAGCGCCGACGATGGCCACCGCGCGCCGCTGCGTCCGACCCTCGAGTTCCGGTGGCCGGGTGAAGCAGTAGCGCGGGTAGACGTAGGGGGCCGACATGGTCGCTCAGGCCGACTCGCCCTCGAGTGCGCGCCACATCTCGCGATCGCGCTCGGCGGTCCAGATCCGCGGGTCGCGGATGCCTTGCGCCAGATCGTAGGCGCGCGAGACATCGAAGGGCATGCAGTGATCGAAGATGACCCAGTGGCCATACTTCGGTTGGAGCGCGTCATAGGTGCGCCGGTAGACGCTACGCAAATCGTCGCCAGCCGCCACACCGGCCTTGACCGTGGCGTAGAGCTCGCTCACAAAGGCGCGTGTGCCTTCGATGGCGGAGCGCACCGTCTCTGGCGTCTTGAGGGCGGGCCCCCGCCCGGGCACGAGCTTTTCGGCACCGAGGGCGGCGACCCGATCGAGCGTGGCGGGCCAATCCTCGTAGTAGGCATCGCCCGCGTAAGGGGTGGCATTGAATTCGACCAAATCGCCCGAGAAACAAACCCGCTCCGCAGGCAGCCATACCACGGTGTCGCCCTTGGTGTGGCCACGGCCGAGTTGCAGGATCTGCACTTCGAGCTTGCCGAGCCAAAGCCGCAGACGTCCGCTGAAGGTCAGGGTGGGCCAGGTGAGCCCCGGGGGGATCGACTCCACGGCACGAAACAGTCGCGGAAAGCGACCGATTTCGCTTGCCTTGTCCGCTTCACCGCGCTCGACGATGAGCTCGTAGGTGTCTTCGCTCGCAATCACATGCTCGGCGCCGTAGGCCGAGGCACCGAGCACCCGCACCGCGTGATAGTGCGAAAGCACCACATAGCGGATCGGTTTATCGGTCACCTCCCGAATCCGGCGGATGACGTCCTGCGCCATCACCGGTGTGGCCTGGGTGTCGATGACCATCACCGCATCATCCCCGACGATGACCCCAGTGTTGGGGTCGCCTTCAGCCGTGTAGGCCCAGGCGTGTTCCGAGAGTTGTTCGAAAGTGACTTGTTTGTCTTCGAGGTCGGCTTGGGAGGCGAAGGCTTTGCTCATGGGTGCTTGCGCAGCAAGACCGCGCATCGTCGTGTGCGTTTGAGCTTGCATTGTAGGGCGGCATTCGTCTAAAGTGAATGCATTTAGCCATGGTGAAAACCCCCTTCCCGCGGACGGCATCGATGTCGTCGCGGCCACGTTCGACCCAGCGCGGCATCCAATCGATCGATGTGGGCATGCGGCTGCTTGCGGTGCTCGCCGAGGCGAGCGAAGCCCTGGCGCTCAAAGACCTGGCGGCCCGTGCGGGCATGAGTCCGGCCAAGGCACATGCTTACCTGGTGAGCTTTGCCCGCGCAGGCCTCGTGGAGCAAGACCGGGCAAGCGGTCGCTACGACCTCGGGCCGCAGGCGCTGAGGCTCGGCCTGGCGAGCCTGTCGCGGCTCGACCCGGTTCGCCTCGCGATCGAGACACTGCCAACGCTTGCCGAGCGGACGGGGCACTCAGTTGCGGTGGCGGTTTGGGGCAATCACGGACCGACCATCGTGCACTTTGCCCAATCGGCACGGCCAATTCATGTGAACATGCGCACCGGTACGGTCATGTCGATGACCGAGACGGCGACCGGCATCGTGCTTACCGCCCATCGGTCGAAAGCCGACATCGAAGCGGTGCTTGCAGCCCTGTGGCCTTCGGCGCGCGAGCGCGCGCAGGTGCGCGCGCGCATCGAAGCGCTCGCGCCCGTCTACGAGGCCGCGCGTCGGCGCGGTCTGGCCCGTGCACAGGGGCATCCAGTGCCCGGCGTTCACGCCTTCTCAGCCCCGGTGTTCGATCACACCGGCGAAGCGGTGCTTGCCCTCACCGTGCTTGGGCCCGCGGCCGAATTCGATGTGCGCTGGAAGAGCGCGATTGCGCGCGAGCTCCAGCAGACGGCGGCAGCGCTTTCAAGGCGCATCGGATCGTCGGCGGGCAAGGGGCCGACCAATCTCGGACGAGCAAACGAAATCCTCTCGAACGCCTGATCGGCGTCGAAGGTGAGCCAAAAGCGCGATGAACGACGAAGCACGGCTTTCTCGAATCGCTTTTTTCGAGCCGATCCATCCGGAGGTCGTCCCGCTCCTTGCGGCATGCGGATTCGTGTTTCCGAGGTGCTTGAAATGCCGGCAAGCGGGGTGACCAAAGCGGAAATCCGCTCCGATTTCCCAGACCACAAGCGCGAAGACATGCGCGCTTGTCTCTCGTTCGCGGAAAAACGCCGTGAGACAGCGCCTCTTGCAGCTTGACCCCGCTGCAAGCCGGTGATCACGTCTTGGCTTGACGTGCCGATACCTGCGCCGCTTGCTCGCGGGTTGAGATCGACTTGGACGCAGAGGATGAGCCGGTGCGCGCTCTGGGTTTGCTTAGGGCATCCCGATGAAAGCCCCTTTGGGCAAGCGCGGGCGGCGGAGGCCTGCTCATGTGCAAGGATGCCGATTTCTCGAGAGGGTTCGCCGTCATGGGGCACCGCCCTAGCTCATGTGGCTGACTTGCGGGAACGTGTCCAACGCGCTGCTTTGCGAGCGCTCGGCACGACATTTTGCAAAGACCTGGGCCACCCTCGAGCACGGTGAGGTCGTCGAAATCGGTTGAGACCCGCCATCGTTGCGCGTCGGTGGCGTTCAGTACCTTGTGCTCCGAAGTGCTGCTTGCCGCCGCACTACACTCCCCGCCCATGTTCGAACGCCTCCGTGAAGATGTTGCCAACATCCTGGCCAAGGATCCGGCCGCGCGCTCGGCGCTGGATGTGTGGCTTTCCTATCCCGGTTTTCATGCCGTGCTGCTGCATCGTGTGGCGCATGCACTCTGGCAGCGCGGATTCAAGCGGCTTGCGCGCTGGATCTCCCACGTCTCACGCTTTTTGACCGGCATCGAGATCCATCCGGGCGCCTACATTGGCCGCCGTGTCTTTATTGACCACGGGATGGGGGTGGTCATCGGCGAAACCGCCGAGGTGCATGATGACGTGACGATCTACCAAGGCGTCACGCTCGGTGGCACTTCGCTTGAGAAGGGCGTGAAGCGTCATCCCACCATCGGGCGAGGCGCCATTGTGAGCGCGGGGGCCAAGGTGCTCGGCAGCTTCACCGTGGGAGAGGGGGCGCGCATCGGCTCGAATGCCGTGGTGCTCAAGCCCGTTCCGCCGGGGGCAACAGCGGTCGGCATCCCGGCGCGAATCATCACCGCCGAAGACCAGCGTCGGCGTGAGGCCACCGCCCAGCGAATGGGCTTTTCCGCCTACGGCTTGTCGTCGAACATGGACGATCCTCTGGTGCAAGCGATCCACCGGCTGCTCGATCACATTGCCGATCAGGACGAGCGGCTCAACGCGCTGTGCGCCCGGCTTGAAGCCCAGGGCATCGACTGCTCGGGACTCAAGCGTGACTCGGCGGATCTCAAACAAATCGATGCCTTGCTCGATGGCGCGTAAGCGCTTGCGGGACAGCTTGTGGTGTTGAGCTGGATCCAATCGGCCGGCTGCGCTTCAATCCCGCGCCGGTGCCGGGGCTCGGCGCATCCGTCCGGCCGCCTAAAATTCGGGGCTTGAGCTTTTCTGCACAGCGCGGATCCACCCCGTGGACATGACCCTCAATCCGGCCATCGCATCGGCCGTGGCCAGTGCTGATCCGGCGCCAATCGAGGCGGATGCGGTCATCATCGGCGCCGGGCCGGTGGGGCTGTTTCAAATTTTCGAGCTCGGGCTGCTCGAAGTGCACGCCCATGTGATCGATTCGCTGGCCAAACCCGGCGGCCAGCCGATCGAGCTCTATCCGGATAAGCCGATCTACGACATTCCGGCGATTCCGGTCTGCACCGGCCGCGAGCTCACCGAGGCCTTACTCAAACAAGCCGAGCCGTTCAAGCCGACCTTTCACCTCGGGCAAGAGGTCTCGAAGCTCGCCCGCCGCGAGGATGGTCGCTTCGATCTCGAAACCTCTCTGGGCAAGCGCTTCATCACCAAGACTGTCTTCATCGCCGCAGGCGTCGGGGCCTTCACCCCGCGCAAGCCTAAAGTCGAAGGCATCACCCAGTTCGAGGCCAACGGGCAACTGGCCTACCGGGTGAAGGACCCGCAAATCTACGCCGGCAAGCATCTGGTGATCCTGGGTGGCGGCGATTCGGCGCTCGACTGGACGCTTGCGCTTCAGCCGATCGCAGCCAGTGTGACGCTTGTCCATCGGCGCGAGGGCTTTCGCGCCCAGCCGGCCAGTGTGGCCAAGATGAAAGCGCTTGCCGAGGCGCATCAGCTGCTGCACATCACCGGTCAGCTCACCGGCTTTGAGGCCGAAAACGGCATCCTCAAAGAAGTCAAGATCACCAGCCTCGATGGCGTCACCCGACGCCTGCCGCTCGACCATTTGCTGTGCTTTTTTGGGCTCTCGCCGCGGCTCGGTCCGATTGCCGAGTGGGGACTTGATCTCGAAAAGCGGCAGGTGAAGGTCGACACCGAGAAGTTCGAAACCAGCATCCCGGGCATCTTCGCCGTGGGGGATATCAACACCTACCCCGGCAAGAAGAAGCTGATCCTCTCGGGATTTCACGAAGCGGCTCTCGCCGCCTTTGGCGCGACGCGCTACATCTTCCCCGAGAAGAAGGTGACGCTTCAGTACACGACCACATCAACCAAGTTGCACCAGATCCTTGGGGTGCCCTCGCCGGTGTTTGACTGATGCGCGGTGCGGCTTGGGCGATAAGCACCGCTTGAGCGGAGACTGCGGCGGGTCATGCTCGGAGTCGACGAGAAGAGGGGTCGAGCCATGGCGCGCGGCAGGTCACGCCGATGGCATTGAGCGCTGGATCGAGCGCATGCCTACCGGCCCAACGACCACACGAGCGGTTCGCGACCGAGAGACGGCACGTTGAGCTCGAGCCGGCCGCGCGTTTGCGTGGGCGCGAGTTCGATCTCGCCGGCGAGGGTTGCGCCCGTGCCGAAGGACTGAAGCTGACAGCGCGTCGCGCGCTCCTCGGGGCGACATTCGGCTGAAATCCGATCGATCGAGCGAATCGGCATCGACAGGCCTGGCCGGGTCGCAAAGACCACGCCGCGGGCCGTGGCTGTACCCGCGATTGCGAGGTGCTCGTGGGTGAGCTTGAGTTGCTCGATTTCGAAGTCCACCCGATCGAGCGTGACGCGCACGCCCGCTCCGAGCGGTGCTTGCAGTCCGAGCGAGCTCCGAAGCAGTTGGCCTTCGACTTGGCGCGGGGCACGGAGGCTCAAGCGGCCCTGCACGAGTTCATCGAGTTCGCAGTCGATCGCCAAACGCCACGAGGGCGCGCAGCGCCAGGCCAGCGCGTGCGTGGCTGTGAGCCACGGCGAAGAAAACGTCGCACGGCCGTTCCAAATCGTGCCCTCGGCACGGTGGATGCGAACGTAGGCGTCAAGGGAAGCCGGAAGCCAGGCGAGTGCGAAACTGGCCGGTAAGCGCCACAGCAGCACGCCGAGGATCAAGACCGCCGCGAGCGCGATCGCCAATAACCCCCAAAGCCAACCTCGACGCATCAGGGCTCCAGGACGGCTAGGGTGAAGCGGCCGCTCGGCTCGCGTGTGAGCCGCGCACGCGGGAGTTGAGCGCCGGCACGCTCGGCGTGCGCGATTTCCGCGGCAAGGCGCATGGCCGACTCAGCGCTCCAGGGTCCACGAAGGGAGCGCTCCTCGGGCGCGTCGGCTGCAGGGTTGGCTTCGGCGCCGCTTGCGGGCGGCGCAGCGCGCGAGGCGGCGGCAAGCTGGGCGTTCCACGCGGCACGCTCGCGCGCGACACGCCAACGATCGAGTCCATACGCACTTGCGAGGAGCAGCAGCGACACGCCGAGCAGGGCCGCGCGGCGCATGGACACCACCGAAGGGCGCGTCTCGAGCATCCGCGCGCGCCCTGCACGCAGCCTCAACCAACTCAAGGTGCCGGCGCTGAGACGCATCACGGGCGTTCGATCCGAAGCCGCAGTTCGTCGCCCTCGACGAGCCACTGAACGGCAAGCCCATTGTTCGTGAGGGCGCGCACGACCGGTTCCGCCGGTACGTCGGCGCGCACGCGCAAGACCCATCGGCCGTCCGCGTAGTCGCCCCCGAGCAGGGCATCGGCAAGCGATGGGGCCGAATGAAGCGCGCGAAGGAGCAGTAGCCCGGCCGCCGAGCCGCGCGCTGCTGCGCTCGCTTCGCGTTGTTCGGCCGCTTTCGCGTCCCGCGCGAGGGCCGAGGAATCGGGCAACCAGAGCCCCCGAAGGAGCGTGGTCAGGCACAGCAATCCCGTGGCGACGGCGAGCGCTGCAAGGGCGCGATCAAGGGCGCTCCAGCGCGGCCGTATCCGCGGGGGCGGCGGGGGCTGCAACAAAACGGGCGCTCCCCAGGGTACCGCCTCAGGCGAGAGCTCGCGCACGTCAAGACCGCTTGCTGCGGCCCACACGGTCTGCACGGCCGTATTGCCGCGAATCGACGCGGCGGGTTCCACAAGGGCAAGGGTCCGCGCGCCCGGGGAGGCTGCCAGCAGCATCCCAAGCGCGACGGGCAACCCGGGTTGGTCTTCCGACGCCGGACTGAGGCAATCGGCAAGCCCCCCCGGCCCGACCGCCCAGCCTTCCGGCGCGCCGAACCAGTAAATCGTGTCTCCCGTGGCCAGACCCAGCAATCGCGTCGCAGAGGGCTCGCTTGAATCAAGCGTCCACGCGATCAGGCACTCTTCGGCAGGGGGCTTGGAATCGTGGGCCGCACCCTGGATCGGCTCCACGGCAAGGCGTACGCGCTTCGGGTCGACGCCGAGCTCGCGCTCAAGCAGCAGCGCGGCTGCCCGGAGGCGATCGGCCGAGTTGAGCCGTGCGAGACCGGGCAAAGCGAAGCGTCCAAGCGCGATATTCGGACCGGCCGCGGGCGAAGGCAGCGCCGGCTCGGGTCGAGCAGCCACCGGTGCTTCAGTCATGGGTCGTCACGCGTCTCAGCAGAATCGGGCGGCCCGAAGCCGGTCGATGTACGACTAACTGTAGACGATGTGCCACGCTGCCGTGCCGGATCCGGGCTTCCACGCCAAAGTACTCGCTGCCGGCGCTGAACAGCCCCTCGGGAACGGACGTTTTGAGCCGCATCGGCAACTCCGCCGCAGAGGCGAGCGGGCGCTGCTCGCGTTCGCGCACGAAGGCGGCGAGCAGGCCCGGGTCGGCCTCGGGCAACAGCGCCGCAAGCAGCTCAGGCGATGCCGTGTTCGCATTGATACGCGTGGGGCCCGGAAGAATCACCCAATGCGCAGCAAGTCGTGCGATTTCCGCTTCCCCAACACCGCGGATCGCCAGCAAATCCGACCATTCCTCAATAGCCCGGTTGCGTAGCGAGCCCCCGTAGGCTTGAGTCTCGCTTTGTCCGCTTTCGGTGAGCTGGTCCCCATCGAGGGCGTCGGCGAGTCGCTCGGCAAGCCCTGGATCCAGACCGATGGCCGCCAGTGCGCGTTGTGCCGCAAGCCGTGCTGCGGCTGGCGCGCGCGCGGGGTCGGCAAGGAGGTTGATGTTGAAACGGGCTTGCAGATCGACGATGTGTCCCTCAAGCACGCCGCTCTCAATCGCAGTGGCCGGAAGTCGCGTCGCCCAGGGCTCTCCGTAATGGTCGACCGGACCGCGCAGTCGATCCGCAGCAAGGACGGTAAGCGCCCAAGCGGTTGCGCCGTCGGCGAGTGTGTAGGCTGCATTGAGATCACTCGCGCGCCGCTCTCGGGCCAACCACTCAGCCAGCGGTGCAAGCATCTGCGTGGCCACGGCGGCGCCGAAGGCCGTCAGAAGCAGCGCAAGCAGCAGCGCCGCACCGCGTGCGCTTCCTCGAGCGCGGGCCGAAGAAGGTCGCGACCGCACAGCGCGTCTCATCGCAACACCAAAAGCCGCTCGACCTCGCCGCCACCGGAAAGCCGCAACCGTATGCGAAGGGCGATCGGATGCGTGGTGGTCGTCTGGCTCCAGGTACGGCCGTCGCTGGTGAATTCGGTCTGCTGCGCTTCCACCTCAAGCGCGAGCGTGAACTGATCGGCTCCCGCGCGGCGCCGCAGTTGGAGCCGATCATCGGAGCCGCGTAGCCACTCGTAGGCCACGGGCGTGGGCGCTGCTCCGGGAGTCAAGGGCAGCAGTTGAAAGCGCAAACCCTGCGGATCGGCATCAAAGCGCGTGAGATCGGCGCGGCGCAGATCGCTTTCGAGCCGTTCGAAAAGCGTCTCAAAGCGCTGCCAGAGTTCGGCGTCGCGGCGGGTTTGTTCGCGCGCGTGCTGAAGCACCTCGATCGCTCGCCAGCCGGCAAGACTGAGCAAAGTTGCGATCGCGATCGCGAGCATGAGCTCAACAAGCGTCATGCCCCGGAGGCGACAAAGCGGCGGGCACTTAGACTCGTTCACCGTTGTGGCCCAGGCAGAGGGAGGAGACATCGGCGTAGCCAGCAGGGGGGTCTTCGATTGCCACCACAACCCCTCCCCCGCTTCGCGGCACCTCCCCTTCGCAAGCGATGGGGAGGACGCACCTGTGATGTTCTCCCCTGCGGCGCAAGCTGTAGGGGAGATGTCGGGCGAAGCAGGCAGAGGGGTTCAATCCCTGCTCGACGGGAATCGTTGAAAAGGACACTGCGCCCCCTCCGGCCCTTTTGGCGCACCTCAACTTTGCAGGCGAACGGGAGGAAAGGCGTCGAAGTATTGCTGACTCCGACATACGGCGGCGGGCACCGCAAGCGATCAACCAAGAGGCGGTGGTCATAACCGGCGCAACGCAGCAAAGCCAACCGCATGTGCGAGAACGGGCGCCGATGAGCCCGCGCCTGCCTGTGTCGGCGGGGCCGTCGGATCGCTTGCGCGCCGTACCTCGACTTCCACTCGCGCAAACAGGGGGCTCGGGGTGGCCGTCACGGAGGTCACGACCTCGAAGCGCACGCCGCCTTGCGTGACCGTGTCGCGCAGGCGCGCCCCTGGCACGGCACGCGTCGAGTCAAGGCGCAAGCTCGCCAGTTGGTTGTGCGCAACCCAGCGCGCAAGCGTGCGATCGCGCAGAAAGCCTTGATCCGAGACCGCCACAAACGCTGCGCGCGAGGCCGCGATCAGTCCCACCGAGAGGATCACGAGCGCAACCAGCACTTCAATCAGGCTGAACCCACGCTCGAGCGTGGGCAGGCCCGGCACGAGCTGCCGCGTGCACTGCCGAGAAAAGCGCTTTCGCCTCGGCTGGATGGGTCGATCGCTGCCACGCTCGACCCTCTCCGACGCACCGATCGCTTCGCAGGGTCTCATCGCTTGATCGAGCGGCCGCTCGCCCGCGCCCCTGCGTGCGACGCGTGGGTCGAGGGCGGTTTAGAGGTTCCAGGTACCGATATCGGCCGCTTCGCCTTCGCCGCCAGGTTTGCCGTCGGCACCGAAGCTCCAGACATCGAATTCGCCGCGCAGACCCGGGCTTGCATACTGATACGGTGCGCCCCAGGGATCGTTGGGCAGTCGTGCGATGTAGCCGCCGCTGCGCCAGTTTGGTGGGATGGGCGCCACCGTCGGTTTTTCGACCAAGGCCTTGAGTCCTTGCTCCGAGGTCGGCAGACGTCCATTGTCGAGCTTGTACATCGCAAGCGCCTGCGCGAGGGTCGCGATGTCTTGCTTGGCCGCGGCCACGCGCGCATCGTGAGCCCGGCCGACGACATTGGGCACGATCAAGGCCGCGAGGATGCCGAGGATCAACACCACGACCATGACCTCGATCAGTGTGAAACCGGCCCGACAGGCGCTGCTACGATGCCCTCTGCGCATGTGGGCAAAATTATAGAAATGCCCTTTTCATCGACATGTCACCTGCACGACGCGGAGGCGGCTTGGACCGCCGAAGCTGGAGATTCGCGTCGAAGCGGTTGCCCGCGGTGTTGAAGCGACTTTTCGCGCTCGCGGGTGCGCTGGTCACGCTGGCCGTCGGGTTCCTCGCGGCGCTTCCGTACTGGCCGCTACGCTCGAGCCATCCCGAGCAGGCCCTGGTGATCGAACAGGGCGCCTCTCTCGCGCGAGTCGCGCGCGAGATCGAGGCGCGGGGCGTGGCCCCGGCTTGGGTTGTGCGCGCCGTGGCACGGCTGCGCGGCAGTGCGGCCCGCTTGCGCTCGGGGACGTATCGTATTGAGGGGCGCCGAACGGTCGGGGAATTGCTTGAGGCGATCGAAAACGGAGAAGCCCTCGTTCAGCGGTTTACGCTCGTTGAAGGTGCAACGTTGATCGATCTCGTCGCGGCTTTGCAGGAGCTGGCGCGACCGCCCGTGTCGCTGCGACTCGACGGTCTGGATCGGCTCGAGCAGCTGCACGCGGAGTTCAGTAACGGCACGGCATCGGCCGAGGGATGGTTCTTCCCCGACACCTATTGGCTTGTGCCGGGCGGTTCAGCGCGGACCCTGCTGCGTACGATGCACGAGCGGATGAAACAGGAACTCGACCGCGCCTGGCAAGCGCGCGCGCCTGATTTGCCCTTGAGGACTCCGCACGAGGCGCTGATTTTGGCCTCGCTCATCGAGAAGGAAACCGGCCGCGATGCCGAACGTCCGCTCATTGCCTCAGTGTTCATCAACCGCTTGCGGCTTGGGATGCCGCTACAGAGCGACCCGACCGTCATCTATGGGCTCGGCGCCCGCTTCGACGGTAACCTGCGCAAGCGCGACCTGCGTGCCGACACGCCTTACAACACCTACGTGCGGGGCGGCCTTCCGCCCACGCCGATCGCCATGCCGGGCCGCGCGTCGCTGCGCGCGGCGGTGGCGCCGGCCGAGACCGACTATCTCTACTTCGTCGCGCGCGGCGATGGCACGAGCGAGTTCTCGCGCAGCCTGGCCGAGCATAATCGCGCCGTGGCGCGCTACCAGCTCAAACCGTGAACGAATCCGACGCTGCGCGACGTTTTGTGAGCTTCGAAGGCCTCGACGGGGCCGGCAAGACTACCCATCTCGAGCGCGCGAGGGCATGGCTTGAGGCCGCTGGCGAACGGGTGGTCACGACCCGCGAACCCGGCGGCACACCGCTTGGCGAGGCGGTGCGCTCGTGGTTCCTGACGCATCAGATGAGTCCGGACACCGAGGCGCTTCTCGTCTTTGCCGCGCGCCGCGAGCATCTGGAGCGGGTGATCTGGCCCGCGCTTGCGCGGGGTGCTTGGGTTCTCTGTGACCGCTTCACCGATGCGACGCGGGCCTACCAAGGCGGCGGGCGCGGCCTGCCAGCCGCGCGCATCGAGGCGCTGGCCGAATGGGTACACGGGCGTTTCGAACCGGCGCTGACCTTCTTGTTCGACGTGCCGAGGAGCACCGCGCAGGGTCGGCTCACCGGGCGTGACGGCGATCGCATCGAGGCTGAGTCGCAAAGCTTTCACGAGCGCGTTCGCGCCCGCTACCTGGAACTGGCCGCGCAGGCGCCCGAACGCGTTCACGTGATTGACGCCACGGCCGATGTCGAGACGGTCTGGCAGAGCGTTCGTGCGCGCCTGGCCGATCATCGCGCGCGCCTCGATCAGCGATGAACACGCCGCCCTGGATCGAACCTTGGGTGGCGGCGCTGCGCGACCGCTTCAGCGAGCGCCACCATGCCTGGCTCCTCATTGGGCGCCTCGGCGACGGTCTGGCGCTTGCGGGGCAGGCATTGGCCCGGGCGCTACTGTGCGAAGCGCCCCGGTCGGGACTCGCCTGCGGGTCGTGTTCAAGTTGTCGCTGGATGGAAGTAGGCGCACATCCGGAGTTTTTGCGCCTCGGCGTCGAAGACAGTGAGGCGGAGGTCTCGCGCTTGCCGACGATCAAGGTCGAGCAGGTGCGCGAGGCCGTTGAATTCGCGACGCGCGCTGCAAGCAGCCTCCGCGGCCGTGTGATTCTCATCGATCCGGCCGATGCGCTCGCGCCGGCCAGCGCGAACGCGCTGCTCAAAGCGCTTGAAGAGCCGGCCGTGGGCACGCGCTGGGTGCTGCTGTCGGAGCGTCCGGGACGACTGCTGGCCACACTACGCTCGCGAACCCTGCGCGTGGTGTTGCCGCGACCATCTTTCGCGGACGCCTTGGCGTTTCTGCTTGCACAAGGCTACGGGCGCGAGCGCGCCGAGCGGGCGCTGCGCGCTTGCCGCGGCGCTGCGCTCAGTGCGCAGGCGGAACTCGACGGAGACGGCGAATTCGAACGCGCACGCGAGCGCTTTTTTCGCGAGTTGGCCGAACCGCAGCAGCTCTCCGCATTCGCATGGGGGCTGTGGGTTGAATCCGGCGGGCGGGCGAATCGGCGCGAGCGCTTCGCGGCGCTTCTTACGTGGCTTGAGGCTTGGCTAGTCGATTGGGCAAAGGCGTGCTGCGGGGCTGCGCCTGAGCTGCACGATCGCGCCTCCTCAGGGGCAGCCGAGCCCGAATGGACACAGCTTGCGCGGGCCCTGCGGTATCATCGAGAGCTCCTTCGCGATTTGTCCTTGCCTGAGTCGTCCGTGTCGCCTCGCCTGCAGATCGAGCGCATGCTTGTTGAGTTTCGGGCGGTGTTTAGCCTGACAGCGAGGCGCCCCGGCTAAGCAGAGGCCAGAGGTATGCCCGAGGCAAACGGTTCATCGTCGTCGCGCAGTGGCGTGCTCTCGCTGCACATTCGGGAGCGGACGGCGCTCTACGCTGCCTACATTCCCTGGGTGGAAGGGGGGGGAATCTTCGTTCCAACGACGAAGAGCTACAAGCTCGGCGACGAGGTGTTCATGCTGATCACGCTGATGGACGATCCGAATCGCCTCGCGGTGCAAGGCAAAGTGATCTGGATCACGCCGCCCGGCATTCAGGGCGCGCGCGCCCAGGGGATCGGCGTGCAGTTTAGCCGCGACGAGACGGGGCTGGCGGCCAAGAATCGAATCGAGGGGGTGCTGGGCGGCTTGCTTGCATCCTCGCGGCCCACGCACACGATGTGAACTCGGCGCGAGACCCGGAGACGGGTGTCGGGCGCTCAACGATGTTTGTCGACTCACACTGTCATCTCGATTTCCCGGAGTTTGCCGGCGAGACCGAGGCACTGCTTGATCGCATGGCCGAGGCCAGGGTTACTCATGCGCTCGTCATTTCAGTCACGCTCGAGGATTGGCCACGCGTCCATGCACTTGCTTGCTCGTACGAGAATCTCTTCGCCACGGTTGGGGTGCATCCAGACTACGAGGACTCGGCCGAGCCAACGCTCGAGGACCTGACGCAGCGGGCGCGTCAAGCGAAGGTGGTGGCAATCGGCGAAACGGGGCTCGACTACTACCGCAAAGGCGGCAACCTGGAATGGCAGCGCGAGCGCTTCCGTCGGCATATTCGCGCTGCGCGCGAGGTGGGCTTGCCGCTGGTCGTGCACTGCCGTGAGGCAGCCGAAGACACGCTGCGCATTCTCGAAGAGGAAGGGGCTGCCTCGGTCGGCGGAGTCATGCATTGTTTTACCGAGCGCTGGGAGGTGGCAGAGGCGGCCATGGCGCTTGGGTTCTATATCTCTTTTTCCGGGATTGTGAGTTTCCGCAACGCGCGTCAACTGCACGAGGTGGCATGCCGCGTCCCGCTGGAGCGCATGCTGATCGAGACCGACTCGCCGTATTTGGCCCCGGTCCCGCATCGCGGGAAGCGAAACGAACCTGCCTACCTGCCGCATGTGGCCGAGGCGATCGCCGCGTTGCGGGGGATTCCGGTGGAGAGCGTCGCCACAGCGACGCGGGAAAATTTCGCGCAACTGTTCAAGGTGAGGCTATGAGACAACGCCGTCGAATCGAAGCACGAGTGCTGGCAGTGTGCGTTGCAATGGGGTGGCTCATGGCCTCGGCGTCGGGGCAGACGCCACGCGACGCGACGGCGCCGCGCATGAGCGTTGCGCCGCCATCAACGACCGCTGCTGCGCCGGAGCTGCCGCCGAAGGTGCGGGATTTGTTCAGGATGATCGAGCTGGATCGTCCGAGCGCCGTTCGTGATTTGCTTCTCTCGGGCGTCTCGCCGCAGGTGACGGATGAGCGCGGCGATACGGCGCTCATGGTGGCGGCACGCGCAGGGCACTTCGCAATCGTGCGGCTGCTGGTCGATGCGGGCGCGAAGATCAACGCGCGCAATCGTTGGGGGGATTCCGCGCTCATGCTGGCGGCGATTCAGGGACATGAGCCGATCGTGCGTTTTCTGCGAGAGCGCGGTGGCGATATCAATAACCCCGGCTGGACCGCGCTGCACTATGCGGCGATTGCGGGGCATGCTTCGATTGTGAAGTACCTTCTCGACCAAGGGGCCGATCCGAACGCGCAAGCGCCCAACGGCGTGACCGCTTTGCACATGGCGGCACGCGAAAACCGCACCGAGGCGCTCGAAGTCTTGCTCGACTACGGCGCGAGCCCCGAAATTCGCAACGAACGCGGCGAGACCCCGCTCGACTGGGCCGTGCGGGAGGATCATCAGGCCTCGATCCGTATTTTGCGACGTGCGTTGGCCGGCGGCTGAGCGCTTGTTCGGCGCGCGGCGCAGAAGCGCCCAGGCATGCCCAGCTCCTTGGGCACCGTCTCCGTGCCGCGGCTCAAGGCGCTTAGGCCGATACCGCCGCAGCGACGGCCTCGGCAATTGCCTGCGCGCCAGAGCGCGCAAGTGCGGCGTCCTCGGCTTCCACCATCACGCGTACGACGGGTTCGGTGCCGGACGGCCGAAGTAGAACGCGTCCGCGGCCGGCCAGGCGTGCCTCCCACTCGGCCACGGCCCGGCGGACCCGGGCGTCTTCGCGCCAGGGGCTCGAGCGCTCGATGCGCACGTTGAGCAGGGTTTGTGGCAGCAGGACGACCTCGGCAGTGGCCTCAGCGAGCGATTCGCGGCGTTCAACCAGAGCGCGTAGCACCTCAAGCGCAGCGATGATCGCATCACCCGTGGTGTGCCGATCGAGGCAGAGGATGTGTCCCGAACTCTCACCACCGAGTCGCCAACCGCGCTCGCGCAAGAGCTCGAGGATGTAACGGTCACCGACCTTGGCCCGCGCAAACGGGATGCCGAGACGCGCGAACGCCGCTTCAAGTCCGTAATTGGTCATCTGCGTGCCCACCACGCCGCCCCCGAGTTCGTCGAGACGCGCACGGTGCCGGGCGATCACGAAGACGAGTTGATCGCCGTCGTAGAGATTGCCGTGGCGGTCGGCCATGACCAGTCGATCGGCGTCTCCGTCGAGAGCGATGCCGAGGTCGGCATTGTGCTTGAGCACCTGTTCGCGCAAGTGCTCGGGGTGCATTGCGCCCACACCGCGGTTGATGTTGAGGCCATCGGGCGCGCAACCGGTGGTCACCACATCGGCGCCGAGCTCATGGAAGACCGCCGGTGCCGCCTGATAGGCCGCCCCATGGGCGGCATCGACGACAAGCCGCAGGCCGCGCAGCGTGAGCGGCGCCGGAAGCGCGCGCTTGCAAAACTCCACATAACGCCCGACCGCGTCGTTGAGCCGCCGCGCGCGTCCCAGCTCCGCCGAAGCGACCGTGTGCACACCGCGCTCAAGCTCCGCTTCGATGGCCTGTTCCGCCTCATCGGAGAGTTTGTCGCCCGAGGCATCGAAGAACTTGATGCCATTGTCGTGAAACGGATTGTGCGAGGCCGAAATGACGAGTCCGGCATCGAGCCGTAGGGCCCGCGTCAGATAGGCGATCGCCGGCGTCGGCAAGGGACCGGTCAGTACGACGTCGATGCCGGCGGCCGAAAGCCCCGCCTCCAGTGCTGCTTCGAGCAGATAGCCTGAGATGCGGGTGTCTTTTCCGATGCACACAGTCGGACGCCCGGCGCCTCGATGCGCAGCGCGCAGCATGCGGCCGGTCGCGTTTCCAAGGCGCAAGACAAAATCCGGCGTGATGGGCGGTTCTCCGACCTCGCCGCGTACGCCGTCTGTCCCAAAATATTTCCGCTCCGCCACGCGACCGATTGTAGGTCAGCGTCCCGTGCGGCTTGGGCTCCGCAGAGGAGCGCGCCTAAGGTGATTTGCTCGGGGGCTTGATCACGATCACGTGCGGGACGTACCAGCGATAACGCGGCCACGGCGGCTCCCAGAGGCGCAGTCGTTCGCGTTCCTCGGCCGCGGCGAGCTCTAGGCGATGCAACTCGTCGAGCACCCGGTCGGGCAGTCCCTCTGCGCGCAGCCGGGCGAAATCCGACCCGGTGAGGCCATAGGCCCGCTGTGTGCGCACAAGGGCGACGAGCTGGTCGATGCTTTCACCTTGCCGGGCACGGGCCACGAGTTGCTCGAGGGTGACCCGCTCGGCCATCGGCCAGGTCGCGCAGCCGGCAAGTGCGAATAGGGCATTGGCTGCAAGGAAACTGGTCAGCCGGCGAAGTGTCATTCGATGAACCATCGAGG
This sequence comes from Casimicrobiaceae bacterium, assembly GCA_025056355.1. Lineage (GTDB taxonomy): Bacteria > Pseudomonadota > Gammaproteobacteria > Burkholderiales > Casimicrobiaceae > Casimicrobium. The sequence continues at coordinate 18,842 of JANWWI010000031.1, forward strand.
GGCATCTCCCATCACAGGGTGGCCGTTTCGTTGGATTCCCGCTTTCGGGTGGAGGTTCCCGGCCGAGTTGCCGGAGCCGAGGCTCTCGCGAGACGGGGCTGGCTGTTTGTTACGATCGAAAGGACCTGCCCATGCGCGATTCCCGATCTGGCATGAGTGTTTCTATGGATGCCCGATTTGATGCACTTTCGACCGCCCAGACGCGGTTACTTGCCCCCACCGGTCTCAGCATCGAGCAGCTCGAATCGGTGCTCGGAGAGCTCAGAAGCCGGGGAATCGAATTCGCCGATCTGTACTTCGAGCATCACCGGTCCGAGAGCTGGGTGCTCGAAGAGGGGATGGTCAAAAGTGGCAACTTTTCGATCGAGCAGGGGGTCGGCGTGCGCGGGATCGTCGGCGAGCAAACCGCATTTGCATACGTCGGTGATCTGACGCTGCCCTCGATCCGGGCTGCGGCGCAGAGCGTTGCCGCCATTGGCGCCTCTGGCCAAAGCGGCCGGGTGGCCATTGCCGCACCGCGCTCGTTGCAGTCGCTCTACGCGCCGGTCGATCCGCTTGAAAGCCTGAGCGATGCCGCCAAGGTCGACATCTTGCAACGCGTCGAGCGCTATGCGCGAGCGCACGACCCACGCGTCGTACAGGTTGTCGTCTCGCTCGCCTGCGAACAGGTCACCATGCTTGTGCTGCGTAGCGATGGCGTGCTTGCCGCCGATGTTCGCCCGCTGTCGGTGCTGCGCGTCATGGCGATCGTTGAAGCCAATGGGCGCCGCGAGCAAGGGCGCTCGGGAGGCGGGGGGCGCTTCGGGCTCGAGCGATTCGATGAGGCGCTCATTGCGCGGCGCGCGCGCGAGGCGGTCGAGCAGGCGCTGCTCAATCTCGAGGCAAGGCCCGCGCCCACGGGCGTCATGCCGGTGGTGCTAGGTCCAGGCTGGCCAGGGGTGTTGCTACACGAGGCGGTGGGTCACGGGCTGGAGGGTGATTTCAACCGCAAGGGTTCGTCGGCCTTCACCGGACGCATCGGAGAGCGCGTGGCCGCGCCCGGCGTCACGGTGGTCGATGATGGCACACTGCCCGAGCAGCGCGGCTCGCTCAATGTCGACGACGAAGGCACGCCAACGCAGATGACGGTGCTGATTGAAGACGGCATCCTCAAGGGCTACATGCAAGACACGATGAACGCACGGCTCATGGGGACGCGTTCCACGGGCAACGGCCGCCGCGAAAGCTACGCTCACCTCCCGATGCCGCGCATGACCAACACCTACATGTTGGCGGGCCGCTACGATCCGCAGGAAATCATCGCAAGCGTGGAGGAGGGCCTCTACGCGGTCAACTTCGGTGGCGGTGAGGTCGACATTACCAGCGGCAAGTTCACCTTCTCGATGGAGGAGGCCTGGAAGATCGAACGCGGTAAACTCGTCTACCCCGTCAAGGGCGCCACGCTGATCGGCAACGGCCCTGACGCGCTGACGCGCGTTACGATGGTCGGCAACGACCTCAAGCTCGACGAAGGGGTCGGAACGTGCGGCAAGGACGGGCAGAGCGTTCCAGTGGGGATCGGCCAGCCGACGCTGCGGATCGAAGGCTTGACCGTCGGGGGTACGGCCTGATCACCCGGCGGCCGTACGTGCGTAAGGCCAAACTGTCGCAGGGCTTGGGCGCGTTGCGTCTAAATGGGACGTCGACGTTTTGCTCGAGATGCTGCCATGAAAGCGGCGCTAGCGCAAGGCTGGCTCTTGGTGCTTGCGATTCTGGCCGGCTGCGGCCCTTCGGCCGAAGAGCAGGCGCGTGCGCGTGCCAAAACAGAGGCTGAGGAGGCCCTGCAACGACTTGAACAGGCCACGCGCGAGCTCGAGTCGGCGGCCAACAAGGGGGCGGCTGAGGTGGCCGCGGTTGCCGCTGAAGCCGCCAAAGCCCTCGGTGCGGTGGCCAAGGCCGTCACCGGTCATGGGTTGACGGGCAGTTTCGAACCGATCGATTTCCGGCGCCTGCGCGAAGTGCTGCCAAAGGAGTTGCCAGGTTTCGACAAGCCCGAGGCAAGCGGGGAGCGCAAGGGTGCTTTCGGGATCATGGTTTCCGAGGCGAGCTATCGCTTTCGTTCCGGCGCTGGCGATCGCCACGTGGTCATGAAAATCCTTGATCCGGGAACGCTTACGGGACCCTACGCGCTAACGCAGGCATGGCTCGGCTTCGAGTTGGACCGCGAGACCCCGGAGGGCTTCGAGCGCACCCGGACCGTGGCCGGTCAGCGGATTCACGAACGCTGGGAGGCGCGCGCTCAGCGGGCCCAGATCAAAACGGTCGTCGGTGGGCGCTTCATCGTCGAGATCGAGTCGAAAGGGCTGCCCTTTGAGGAGGCGCGACGCCTGCTTGCGCGCGTCGACCTGCCGCGACTCGAGGCGATGAAGCACGAGGGCCGCAAGTCGTAGGCGACCAAGGCGCCCGAGGCTGTCGGCCAGGGTTTGAATGGCTGACTTAGCTGACGTGCGCGCTTTGCATGAGCTCCTCGAGCAGCGCCACCGAAGCCGTGCCGCTGACCGAAAAAGGGTCGAGTTCGGCGCTTGGCGAATATTTGAGCACGATCGCCGTGTTGATGCGATCGAGGGTCACGCGACCCATCGACCAACTGGCGAATTTGCGCTCGTGGATTTCCTCGAAATGGAGCAGCTGAACGTCGCGATGCCGGGGATCGCGCAAGATGCGTCCGTAGAGCTGATTGACCGCGGCGCGGCTGCCTTCGAGCAGTTGCAAAAACACGTGGCCATTCGTGCAGAGCACGCCGGTGATGCCGGTTTGGGCGTTCTTGCGCCGCGACACGTTCAAGATGTCATCGAACACCTCGGGGGTGACGGCCACGTGCGCCTGACTTGCATAGACGAGTCGGACGAGCATCCTGAGCAGCTCCTGGTTGCCTCGGTCGCCTAGCGGCGGCGGGCCTCGATCAGCGATAAAAATTCGCGGCGCAGATGGGCGTCCTTGAGAAAGGAACCTCGCATCACGCTGTTGACCATTCTGGCTTCGGGATCTTTGACGCCGCGCCAGTGCATACAGAAGTGATCGGCTTCCATGACCACCGCGAGACCATCGGGCTGAATCTTCTCTTGCAGCAGGTTGGCCAGCTGCGTGACGGCTTCTTCCTGAATTTGCGGCCGAGACATGATCCAGTCTGCAAGTCGCACGTACTTCGACAGCCCGATCAGGTTCGAATGCTGATTGGGCATGACGCCGATCCAGAGCCGCCCAAGAATCGGGCAGAGGTGATGCGAGCAGGCCGACCGGATCGTGATGGGACCGACGATCAGCAGTTCATTGAGCTGCTCGACGTTCGGAAACTCCGTCACCGACGGGGCCGCGTAGTAGCGACCGCGGAACACCTCGTGCAGATACATCTTGGCCACGCGACGAGCCGTCTCCTGGGTGTTGTGGTCACTGTCGGTGTCGATGACTAAGCTGCGAAGCAGCTCGCGCACGCGTTGTTCGACTTCCTCTTGCAGTAGCTCGAGTTCGCCCGGCTCTAGGAAGTCGGCGATGTTGTCGTTGGCGTGAAAGCGCTGTTTGGCCGCACGCAATCGCGCGCGGATGCGCTCGCTCACCGGCTGGCTGTTAGGCAGCGAGGCGGAGGCGGCACTGGGCAAACGATGCACCTCGCCGCCAAAGGGGGGCCGGGTCGATGGCACGGGAACTCCCGCGAAAGGATTAGGCCAAAATTATCCGTGAAGCCGCAGCGATGCTGCCGCATCGGGCAGATCGGTGGTGTTCGGGGGAGGTTTTCGGTTTCGTGTCCGCGACGGTTCGAGTGCTGTATTTGGCGCGCTTGCGCGAGGCCCTTGGACGGGCCGAGGAGGAGATCACGCTCGAGCGTGAGGGGCAAACACTCGACGAGCTGATTGAGACCCTACGGCGCCGCGAAGGCGAGTTTGCCAAGGAACTGGCGCAGCATCGGGCGTGGCGTGTGGCCGTGAACCATGAGCTCGTGCCAGCTTCGGCATTGGCACGACCGCTTGCGCCAGGCGATGAGATTGCGTTTTTTCCGCCGGTCACGGGAGGCGAGTGATGGCGATCCTCGTGCGCGTCCAAACCGAGGACTTCGACCTCGGCGCTGAAATCGCCGCGTTGCGTTCCGGCAAAGCCGAGGTCGGCGCGGTGGCGGCCTTCCTCGGCTGCGTGCGCGATATGAACGAGGGCGCGACGGTTTCGCGCATGGTGCTTGAACACTACCCGGGCATGACCGAAAAGGCCCTTGCCGACATCGCGAGGCAGGCCGAGGCGCGCTGGGATTTGCTCGATGTCCTCATCATCCATCGGGTCGGCCCGCTCAAGCCGACCGACCAGATCGTGCTGGTGGCCGTGACAAGCGCGCATCGGGGCGAGGCCTTCTCAGCCTGTCAGTTCATCATGGACTATCTCAAGACCCAGGCGCCATTTTGGAAGCGCGAGACGACCCCCGAGGGCGAGCGCTGGGTCGAGGCGCGCGCCAGCGACGACGAAGCGGCCGCGCGCTGGCAACGGGTCCAAGCGCGGTCGTGAGCGAGAACTTCTACGCCGTTTTGCGTTCGGGCTTTGCCGATGCGCTCGATCGCGTGGCCGTCGAGACGGTTTCGGCGGCGGATGGAGGTCGTCGGCGCTGTTACGCCTACGGCGAAATCGAAGCCATATCGGCGCGGCTGGCCAATTTGCTGCGGGCGCTTGAGCTGCCGCCCGGGGCCCGCGTGGCGGTTCGAGTCGAAAAGTCGGTTGAGGCCCTGTGCGTGTTTCTTGCCACACTGCGCGCCGGGTATGTGTATCTGCCGCTCAACACGGCGTATCAGAAGGCTGAGCTCGAATACTTTCTCGGCGACGCGCGCCCGGCGCTTGTTGTGATCGATCCCTCGGCCGAGGCCATGCTCGGCCCGCTGATCGATGCCATCGGGGCGCGGCGGCTGACCCTGGATGCAGAGGCTCGTGGCAGCCTGTTCGACGCGGCCGCATCGCAGCCGCCGAGGCAAGAGCCGGCGGCGGTGCGCGCGGACGAGGTTGCCCTCATCCTCTACACGAGCGGTACGACGGGCCGCAGTAAAGGCGCGATGCTCACGCATGGCAATCTCGCGGCCAACGCACGTGTGCTGCACCACTACTGGCAGTGGTCAAGCACCGATGTGCTCATCCATGCGTTGCCGATCTTTCACATCCACGGGCTGTTTGTCGCCGCCTGTGGCGCGCTGCTCGCCGGGGCGAGGATGATCTGGTTCGACCGGTTCGATCCGCTGCGCGTGATCCAGCGGCTGCCTGAGGCAACGCTGTTTATGGGGGTGCCGACGCTCTACACGCGCATGCTGGCTGAGCCCGCGCTTGATCGATCGGCCGCGCGGTCGATGCGTCTGTTCGTTTCGGGGTCGGCGCCGTTGTTGCCCGAGACGCACGCCGCCTGGCGCGAGCGCACTGGGCATGTGATCCTTGAACGCTATGGCATGAGCGAGACCGGCATGCTGACCTCCAACCCCTATGGCCCCGACCCGCGCTATGGCGGCGCGTGCGAGCGGCGCGCGGGCAGCGTCGGGTTTCCGCTGCCCGGCGTCGAGCTGCGCGTGCGCATGCCGGACGGGCGGCTTGCGGGCGTCGATGAGATCGGCGAAGTCGAGGTGCGCGGGCCCAATGTCTTCAAGGGCTACTGGGGGATGCCCGACAAGACGGCCGAGGCGTTTACGTCGGAGGGCTTTTTCAGGACGGGCGACGTGGGCCGCATCGACGCTCAGGGGTATCTGTGGCTCGTGGGCCGCGCGCGGGATCTCTTCATCAGCGGCGGCTACAACGTCTATCCGGCCGAGGTGGAGAGCTATTTGAACGCGCTGCCCGGTGTTGCGGAATCCGCGGTGGTGGGCGTTGCCCATCCGGACTTCGGCGAAGTCGGGGTCGCGTATGTGGTCGCGCGTCCGGGCGCATCGCTCGAGCCCGAGGCGCTTCTTGCTGCGCTCAGGCACACGATTGCACACTACAAAGTGCCCAAGCGTTGCTTCGTCTTGGAGGCGCTTCCGCGCAACGCGATGGGCAAAGTGCAAAAGAATTTGCTTCGCGAGCGTGCAGCAACCCTTTTTGCCTGAGCCAGGCGGGCATGCGTTCGCGCTTGCCGACGCGCGGGCATGCTACGGGTACAACCCGCGCAGCTCGCGCGCCGCAAGCACCCGGGTGCAGGCGATGATGAATGCCGCGGTGCGAAGCGTCACGCGATGCTTCTCCGCCGTGTGCACCACCGCGCGCAGCGCATCGACCATGATGCGTTCCAGTCGGTCGTTGATCTCGGCTTCGGTCCAGAAAAAGCTCGAGAAATCCTGCACCCACTCGAAATAGCTCACGGTCACACCGCCCGCGTTGGCAATCACATCCGGCACCACCGTGATCCCACGCTCGGCGAGGATATCGTCCGCCTCCGGGGTGGTCGGACCGTTTGCGCCTTCGACGACGAGCCGGGTGGCCAGACGCCGCGCGCGCTCGGCCGTGATTTGGTTTTCGAGCGCTGCCGGGATGAACACATCGCTCGGAAGCGACCAGAAATCGCTTTCGCTGACCGGAGTCACACCCGGTGCATCGATCAGGCGGCCGCCGCGCTCCACATGTTTCAGAAGCGCTTCGATATCGAGTCCTGCTTCATCGACCACCGCCCCGGAGATATCTTGCACGCCGATGACTCGCGCCCCAGCGCGGGCGAGAAAGAGCGCTGCCGTGCCGCCAACGTTGCCGAAACCTTGCACCACCACACGGCTGCCGGTGATGTCGAAGCCGCGCGCCTTGGCCATCTCGCGGGTGACGATGTAGACACCGCGACCGGTGGCCTCCTTGCGGCCGAGCGAGCCGCCGAGGGGGATCGGCTTGCCAGTGACGACGCCGGTGGCCGTGGCGCCGACATTCATCGAATAGGTGTCCATCATCCAGGCCATGATCTGGGCGTTGGTGTTGACATCGGGCGCTGGAATGTCCTTGTCAGGCCCGATGATGATTCCGATCTCGCTGGTGTAGCGTCGGGTCAGCCGTTCGAGCTCCGCCATCGTGAGTGTGGCCGGATCGACGCGGACACCGCCTTTTGCACCGCCGTAGGGGAGATTGAGTGCGGCGTTTTTGATCGTCATCCAGGCAGCCAGCGCCATGACCTCATCGATCGTGACCGCAGGGTGGTAGCGCACACCCCCTTTGCCGGGTCCGCGCGAGAGGTTGTGCTGCACGCGATAGCCCTCGTAGTGGGCCACCGTGCCGTCGTCCTTCTGGATCGGAATGTCCACGACGAGGACGCGCTTGCAGCGCTTGAGTGTTTCAACCCAACGCGCCAGAGGCCCCAAGTGCGGCGTGACCCGGTCGACTTGCTCGAGATAGACCTGCCAGGGACTGCGCGGGTCGGTGGGGACGAAAGACAGACCGGCCGAGTGCGGAATTTGGCGAGCAACGGTTGCATCCATAGCGATCGATGCCTGCGAACAGGGTGAAAAACAGTAGCGCGAAACGGCTCGCGCGTCGATGCAAGCACGGGGCGTGCAACAGACGGGGCGGCACGGCCCAACCCCCTGGCGGCGGGATTTGTGAGGGCGGGACGCGTGACCTCTAGAATCCGAGGGTCCCAGCGAACGGGTCGTTTGCGATCAGCCTGCAAGCGCCACCCAGTCTTCCGTGTCATCCGCTCTCTTTTTGCTGCTGCGCGGTGCAAACGCGCTGCCCGCTTTTCGCGAACAAAAGCTCGTCGCCTCTCTCGCCGCGTATCGGGTGCGAGCGATTTCGGCCGAGTATTGGCACTTTGTGAAGCTCGCCCGTGAGCTTACGCGCGAGGAGCGGACCCAACTCGAAGCGCTGCTTGCCTACGGGGCGGCTGCGGATGCAAGCGAAGGGCATACCCATAGCTTCCTGGTCGTGCCGCGGCTTGGGACGATTTCGCCGTGGTCGTCCAAGGCGACCGACATCGCGAGGAACTGCGGCTTGGATGCGGTCGAGCGCATCGAGCGCGGGGTGTGGTTCTGGGTTGTCACCGACGGTCGGCCGAGCGCCGAGGCACGCCGAGCCATCGAGGCGGCGTGCCACGATCGCATGACCGAATCGGTGCTTGCCTCGCTCAACGAGGCCGAGCGGCTCTTTGTCGAGACTGCGCCTCAGCCGCTTGCCACGGTGCCGCGCAATCGTGGCTCGCTTGCCGAGGCGAACGGGCGGCTGGGCCTCGCGCTCTCCGAGGATGAGATCGATTACCTGGTCGAGGCGTTTGCGCGGCTTGGGCGTGACCCGACGGATGTGGAGCTCCTCATGTTCGCGCAGGCCAATTCGGAGCACTGCCGACACAAGGTGTTCAACGCGAGCTGGGAGATCGATGGCGAGCCGCAGGCCCACTCGCTCTTCGCCATGATCAGGAACACCCACGCGGCACAGCCTGTCGGCACGGTGGTGGCCTACGCGGACAACGCGGCGATCCTTGAAGGAGGGCCGGCCGAGCGATTTCATCCGGATGCCAGCGGTCGCTACAGCCTGCATGCCGACACGGTGCATTACCTCGCGAAGGTTGAGACCCACAACCATCCGACTGCGATTTCGCCGTTTCCGGGGGCTGCAACCGGTGCCGGAGGCGAAATCCGTGATGAAGGGGCGACCGGCCGTGGTGCGCAGCCCAAAGCGGGGCTGACCGGCTTTACCACCTCGCACCTGCGCCTTCCGGGGCTGCCGCAACCGTGGGAGGCGGCCACGGCCGATGTCGGCAAGCCGGACCGGATTGTGAGCGCCCTGGAGATCATGCGCGATGGACCGATCGGCAGCGCGGCCTTCAACGATGAATTCGGCCGCCCGAATCTCTGCGGCTATTTCCGAACTTTCGAGGCGAGGGTCGGGGAGCACATCTTCGGCTACCACAAACCGATCATGATCGCGGGCGGGGTGGGTGCAATCTCGGCGACGCATACCGAGAAGCGGCGCTTTCGGCCGGGTACGTTGCTGCTTCAGCTCGGCGGGCCGGGGATGCGTATCGGCATGGGCGGTGGGGCGGCCTCCTCGATGGCCACGGGCCAGAACACGGCGGATCTGGACTTTGACTCGGTGCAGCGCGGAAACCCGGAGATGCAACGCCGCGCGCAGGAGGTGATCAACGCCTGCTGGCAGCTCGGCGCGGAAAACCCCATCCTGTCCATTCATGACGTGGGCGCGGGGGGGCTCTCGAATGCGCTTCCGGAGCTGGTGCACGGGGCGGCGGAGGCGGGCGAGTCGCTCGGGGCGCTCTTCGATTTGAGAACGATTCCCTCGCTTGAGCCGGGCATGTCGCCTGCCGAGATCTGGTGCAACGAGGCGCAGGAGCGTTACGTGCTCGCGATCGCGAAGGAATCGCTGCCCCGCTTCCGTGCGATTTGTGAGCGGGAGCGCTGTCCGTTTGCGGTGCTCGGGGTTGCAGATGCCTCTGGTCGGCTTGTGGTTGCGGATGCGAAGTTCGGCAACACCCCGGTGGACATGCCGCTTGAGCTGCTGCTTGGCAAGCCGCCGCGAATGCATCGGCGGACGCAGCGTGTGTCGCTGCCGGCGGTTGCACCGCTTCTGCGAACGAAGCCGCTTCGGGAGATCGCCTACCGGGTGCTGCAGCATCCGGCCGTTGCCGACAAAACATTTCTTGTCACCATCGGCGATCGTTTCGTGGGTGGGCTGACCGCTCGAGATCAGATGGTGGGACCGTGGCAGGTACCGGTGGCCGACTGCGCGGTGGTGCTGCGTGACTTCGTGGGTCAGGCGGGGGAGGCGATGGCCATGGGCGAGCGTACGCCGCTTGCGGTGGCGAACGCCGCGGCTGCGGCGCGCATGGCGGTGGCCGAGGCGCTCACCAACCTCGCAGCGGCGGACGTGGAGCGGATCGAGGATGTGAAGCTCTCGGCCAACTGGATGGCCGCGGTCGATGTGCCCGGGCAAGATGCTGCGCTCTTCGATGCCGTGCGTGCGGTGGGCCTGGAGCTTTGTCCGGCCCTGGGCGTGTCGATCCCGGTAGGCAAGGATTCGATGAGCATGCGCACTGCCTGGACGAGCGCCGAGGGTGAGAGGCGTTCGGTCCATGCGCCGGTGTCGCTGATCGTCTCGGCCTTCGCGCGGGTCACCGATGTGGCGCGCACGCTGACACCACTGCTCGACCCGGCCCAAGACACACGCCTGGTGCTGGTGGATCTGGCCGGCGGGCGCCAGCGGCTCGGCGGCTCGATCTATGAGCAAGTTGAGGGGCGAATCGAAACCGACCCGGCGAACGTGCCCGACTGCGACGATCCGGCCGCGCTCAAGCGTTTCTTCGCCGCTTTCGCACAAGCGCGACGGGCGGGACTCGTGCTTGCCTACCATGACCGCTCCGACGGGGGGCTCTTCGCAACCCTGGTTGAGATGGCGATCGCTTCGCGTGTCGGGCTCGAAATCACGCTCGACGGGCTGGGTGGGGACACCGCGGCGATTCTGTTCAACGAAGAGCTCGGCGCGGTGCTTCAGGTGAAAAGCGCGGATCTCGACGCGCTTCGCGCCTGTTTTGTGGGTCTGCCGCTTCAAGTGCTGGGGCGGCTGCGTGAGGATGGGCGCATCCGCATCATCCAAAACGGGCAGACGCTCTTCGATGAGGCACGTGAGGCGCTACATGCCGCCTGGAGCGCAACCTCGATTGAGATGCAGCGCCTGCGCGACCATCCCGATTGCGCCGATGCCGAGTTCGATCGAATCTTCGATGTGGAAGATCGTGGGCTTCGGCCAGAGCTGAGTTTTGATCCGAACGTTTCGGTGGCTGCCCCCTTCATCGCAACCGGTGCCCGGCCGACGGTGGCCATTCTTCGCGAGCAGGGCGTGAACTCCCATGTGGAGACTGCCTATGTGTTCACGCTGGCGGGCTTTGATGCCTACGACGTGCACATGACCGATCTGCAATCCGGGCGGCGCACGCTTGAGGAATTCAAGGGCATTGTGGCCTGCGGCGGCTTTAGCTACGGGGATGTGCTGGGCGCCGGGGCGGGTTGGGCCAAATCGATCCTGTTCAACACCGCCCTGCGCGAGCAGTTCCAGGAGTTTTTCGAGCGCAGCGACACCTTTGCCCTCGGCATCTGTAATGGGTGCCAAATGTTGGCGCATTTGACCCCGATCATGCCCGGCACCGCTCACTGGCCCAAGTTCGTTCGCAACGTCAGCGAGCAGTTCGAGTGCCGGACGGTGCTGGTCGAGGTCGGCGACTCGCCCTCGATTTTTTTCCGCGAGATGGAGGGCTCCCGGCTACCGATCGTGGTGGCGCACGGGGAGGGCTTCGCGCAGTTTGCAACCGATGAGCAACTGCAGAAGGCAGCCCCCTATGTCACCTTGAGGTTCGTGGACTCTTCCGGGGTGGCCACGCAAACCTATCCCTACAACCCGAACGGCTCACCGGGGGGTATTACGGGCCTCACTTCCGAGGACGGTCGCTTCAACATCCTGATGCCCCACCCCGAGCGCACCCACCGCGTGGAAAATTTCTCCTGGTGCCCGCGCGAGTGGACGCGCTCGCCGTGGCTGAGGATGTTTGAGAACGCGAGGCGGTGGGTGGATTGACCGCTGAGAATTCCCGACCTAACTGGATTCGGCGCAAATCGAGGGTCCGAGGCGGCCTTGTCGCCCGATCCTTTACGCCTCTGCGGGTTGACTAGTGCGAGTTTTCAACGAGCTTGTGCCGACCAGACAACGGGCATTTGTGGAAGATTCAGTTCGCGTTGAAATGATGCGCGGCTTGAGCTAACTCTTCCCAAGTTTGTCAATCTCTTTAAGTATAAGTTCTTCCTTCTTTTTCGGGTCCATAAAATACTGTTGATATACCCAGAGTGTGAGAAATACTATCATCAGAAGAACAAGTAACCAGAACCCGATACGGTAAACGATCATTTCCAAGTCGGATACTCCTGAAAGTTTTGCGACGTGCTCGTCAGATTTAACTGACAGTCCATGAACCTCGCTGCTGAAACGAAAGTGCGAAAGCTGAATTGCCTCCGAAAGAAAGGAAGCTTCGATGATTTCGCCAGGTCGCAAGTCACCTAGGCTAACGACGTAAGAGTCTTTTTCGAACGAGACTGAATTCGGTGCGGTGGTCTCTATGACTAAGGAAGGTCTGCATAAGTCCACCGCGTGAGTGGTTGTTGCGTTGAGGGGTCATGAGGCGCAACCGACAGATGAG
>JANWWI010000032.1 GCA_025056355.1 Casimicrobiaceae bacterium
GGCGCCGGCTTCGGGGTCGTTTGTGAATGTGGCCACGGTGGTGCCGCCGCTTGGGGTGCACGATCCGGATCCTTCGGACAATGTCAGTGGGCCGGTGGTGACGAGTGTGGCTGCGTTGCCGGATTTGGTGACCTCCGTGACGCTTAGTCCGACGAGTGCCACGCCTGGTGTTCCGGTGACTGCGACCGTGACGCTTTCGAACCTGGGGCCAGCGCCGGCTTCGAATGCGGTGGTGACGTTGCAGTTGCCGCCGGGGGCGGTGGTGCAGTCGATTTCAGGCGGCGGCAGCTTCAATCCGGCGACCAATACGGTGACCTGGCCGGCGATTGCCACGGTTCCAGCGTCGACAACCAACGTTGCAACCTACACGGTGATCTTCACCACGCCTCTCACCACGGCTCCGGTGATATCGAATGTCACGACGCCGACGAGCGAAACTCAGACGGCGAACAACCAGAGCCAGGCGACGTTGATCGTGCTCGCTCAGGCCCTAGAAATTCCAGTTACACCGTGGTGGGCGATTGCATTGATGCTTGGATTCCTGGGCGCGTGGCGGGCGTCTCGGCGACGCTGATCGAGGGCCCTTTTGAGCGAGACGAAGAGCCCCGTTCGGGGCTCTTCTTTTTTCTTGGCCGATTTGTCGATCGGCAGCGGTAGGTGGGCTGCGCCGTGCAATTTGAGCCGACCAGCCATCTTTCGAAGCCGACTTGGGCGACGCAATATGCGGGCACGACGCGTGCGCGGCGCGGCTGGCATCAAAAAGGGGAAAACTTGGGTCTGCGCTGGCAGCCGAAATGAGAAGACCACCAGGCTTGCGCACAGGCTTTTCTAGAATCGCGAGCTTGCCTCAGATGTTTCGCTTGTAGGAAAGAACTGTGGACGAACTCATCGCTGAACTGCGCCCTCTTGCGACGCGAACGCGCCTGAAACTTGCTGAGCTACGGGGGTTACTTTGAGTACGACCGCAAGCGGCGTCGTCTCGAAGAACTCGACGCTGAGTTTGAAAACCCTGCGATATGGAACGATCCAAAGCGAGCTCGGGATCTCGGGCGTGAGAAACGCCTCGTGGAGGAGGTGGTCACCGAGCTCGATGCGATCGCGCGGACGATTGACGGAAGCGAGGAATTGATCGATCTGGCCGCGGCTGAAGCCGACGAGGCCACGCTGCGCAGTCTCTACGAAGAGCTGGTTACAGCCGAAAAGCGACTCGGCCAGCTTGAGTTCAAACGTATGTTCTCAGGCGAGGCTGACGCATCGAACTGCTTTGTCGATATCAACGCGGGCTCCGGCGGCACGGAGGCGCAGGACTGGGCGGCGATGCTCCTTCGCATGTACTGCCGCTATGGTGAGCGCAAGGGCTTTCAGGTCGAGGTGCTCGACGAGTCGCCCGGAGAGGTCGCAGGGATCAAAAGCGCCTCGATCAAGCTCACCGGCGAATACGCCTACGGGTACCTGCGCACTGAAACCGGGGTACATCGGCTCGTGCGCAAAAGCCCCTTCGATGCCAACGCACGGCGGCACACTTCGTTTGCGTCGGTATTCGTCTACCCCGAAGTGGACGATTCGATCGAGATCGAAATCAATCCAGCGGATGTTCGCGTCGATACCTACCGCGCAAGCGGCGCCGGCGGTCAGCATGTCAACCGGACTGACTCGGCCGTGCGGCTTACCCATCTACCCACCGGCATCGTGGTGCAGTGCCAGGACGGGCGCAGCCAACATACGAACCGCGAAGTGGCCTGGAAGCGTCTCAAGGCGCGGCTTTACGAGCTCGAACTCCGGAAGCGCATGGAAGCGCAACAAAAGCTCGAAGAGTCGAAGACCGATATCGGCTGGGGGCACCAGATCCGCAGCTATGTGCTCGATCAGTCGCGCGTGAAAGACCTCCGGACGGGTTTTGAGTCCGGCAACCCGCAAGCGGTGCTTGATGGCGATCTGGACGGGTTCATCGAGGCCTCGCTCAAAGCGGGTGCGGCTCTTGGGCGAGGCGCGACCGAGAGCGAGGATTGACGTTCGCACGGAGGCGCGACGCGCTGCACGCGAGCGCTTCGAGACGCTCCGAGGTAGATCGGGTGCCTTTGTGTGGGTCAGCGCGCGCGCGTCATCGCTTCGAAGAACTCTCGGTTGTTCTTCGTTTCGCGGAGGTGCTTGAGCAGCTTTTCCATCGCCTCGATCTCATCCATCTCCGAGAACAGGCGGCGCAGGATCCAGGTCTTCTGGAGCACCGACGGCTCGAGCAGCAACTCTTCGCGCCGCGTGCCCGAGCGGCTGATGTTGATCGCGGGGTAGACCCGCTTTTCGGCCATGCGTCGATCCAGGTGAATCTCCATGTTGCCGGTGCCCTTGAACTCTTCGTAAATGACGTCGTCCATGCGGCTGCCGGTGTCGATCAGCGCAGTGGCAAGAATCGTCAGTGAGCCGCCTTCTTCGATGTTGCGCGCGGCGCCGAAAAAGCGCTTTGGACGTTGCAGGGCGTTCGCCTCGACCCCGCCGGTGAGTACCTTGCCCGAGGAGGGCATCACGGTGTTGTAGGCACGGGCGAGCCGTGTGATCGAGTCAAGCAGGATCACCACGTCTTTTTTGATTTCGACCAGGCGCTTGGCGCGCTCGATCACCATTTCGGCCACCTGAACGTGGCGCGAGGCCGGCTCATCGAACGTTGAGGCGACGACTTCGCCGCGTACGGTGCGCTGCATGTCGGTGACTTCTTCCGGCCGTTCGTCGATGAGCAGGACGATCAGCACGATCTCGGGGTAGTTGGCAGCGATCGCGTGCGCGATGTGCTGCAGCATCACGGTTTTGCCCGACTTGGGCGGCGCAACGATGATGCCTCGTTGGCCTTTGCCGATTGGCGCGATGATGTCGATCACGCGGCCGGTGATGTTTTCCTCGGCCTTGATGTCGCGCTCGAGCTTGAGCGGCTCGTCAGGGAACAGCGGCGTCAGGTTCTCGAAGAGGACCTTGTTCTTGTTTGCCTCCGGCGGCAACCCGTTGACCGAATCGAGTCGGGTGAGGGCGAAGTAGCGCTCGCCTTCTTTCGGGGTACGGATTTCGCCTTCGATGTAGTCGCCCGTATGTAGATTGAAGCGACGCACCTGCGAGGGCGAGATGTAGATGTCGTCGATGCCAGCGAGATAGCTGGCCTCGGGGCTGCGCAAAAAGCCGTAGCCGTCGGGCATGACTTCGAGCACCCCGGAGCCGCGGATCACTTCGCCGCGCTTGGCTTGCTGCTTGAGCAGCGCCGAAATCAGATCATGTTTGCGCAGGCGGTTGGCATTTTCAAGATCGTTGGCAATGGCGATCTCGAGCAGTTCGGCGGCGGACTTGGCCTTGAGTTCGGCAATATTCATGCGGTTCGGGAAAAAGGAGCACAGAAGCGTTCGCTAGGCGCGCGCCACGGCCACACGTCAGCGAGGAACGGCTGTGGCTTGGCGAAAAGACATTTGACCCTCGCAGCGCCGGCTCGCTCGTGATCAGCCGAAGGCGCGTCGAAGGCTCGAAGCGGTTAGGCTCGAGACGGTGCGGGGCGAGTTTGGATCACTCAAGAAGCCGACCAGGGCACCACATTCGCATTGTCTATCCGAAGGGGCGATGCTGTCAATTTGATGCGTTGAGATGAACGGTGACGTTGAGAGGAACGGGCAAACTCGAGCGGAGGCGCTCTTTTGCGCCGCGTGTTTCCCCAACCGGACGCCGGGCAGCCTCGGCAACGCTGCTCACACGGCTTGAACTGCTCAGTCGCCCGCTCGCTCGCGACTCGCCGATCCGCTTGTGAGGTCTCGCTGCGTGCTGCGCGGCGCCGTGTACTCGACCCGCTCACCACACGTTCGCAGAGCCTCCTTAGGGCTAGAGATTGGCCTCAATGAACGCCGTCAGCTGAGCCTTGGAAAGCGCGCCGACCTGTTGACCCGTCAACTGCCCGTTTTTGAAGATCATCAGGGTCGGGATGCCGCGAACGCCATATTGCGCAGCAGCCTGGCGGTTTTGATCGACATCGACTTTCACAACCTTGATCCTCTCCGCGTGCGAGGCGGCTACCTCCTCAAGGATGGGAGCGATCATCTTGCAGGGTCCACACCATTCGGCCCAGAAATCCACGAGGACCGGCTTGTCCGACCGCAACACTTCCGTCTCGAAGCTTGCGTCGGTGACGTTCGTAATGAGCTCGCTCATGTGATCGACCTTTCGTCGGTGAATATTAGTCTGGTTTTGGTGAGTGAAATGGCGCAGCGACGTCCTGAGGGGAGTTGACGTTGCCAAGGGTTCCGACTGAACACTTTGGCCGTGACGGCGCGACGCGCTCTCTATAATGTGTCGTTGTCAACATTATCGTCCGATTCAACAGAGATGAAGCGCCTTTTTTCTACCCTCGTCGCGGTCTGTTTTAGCGTGGGTAGTGCATCGGTTCTGGCGCAGGCTGCTGCACCGGCTGGCGATGCAAAGGCTGGGGCCAAAAAGGTCCAAATGTGCCAAGGTTGCCACGGAATCGCGGGGTGGCGGACGGCATTTCCGGAGGTCTACCACGTTCCGAAGATTGGCGGGCAACATGCTGCCTACATCGTTGCGGCGCTCAAGGCCTATCGCTCAGGCGAACGAAAGCACCCGAGCATGCGTGCCATTGCACTGTCTTTGACCGATCAGGACATGGCCGATCTCGCGGCCTACTACGCTCAGGAGAAATAAGTGAAGGCCTCGACCGTTTTTTCAATCTTCCTCGCCGCGGGGCTGGTTCTGTCGTTCGGATCGCCGACGCAGGCGCGTGATATCGCTGCGGGTGCTGCAAAAGCCAAAGAGGTGTGCGCGGCTTGCCACGGGGTAGACGGCAACAACAGCGACCCATCGTTTCCGCGGCTTGCTGGTCAATACGAGGATTATCTGGCCAAGACCTTGCGTGACTACAAGACCGGCGAACGCAACAATGCGATTATGAAAGGCTTTGCCGCCGCACTGAGCGAGCGTGACATTCGTAACCTCGCCGCGTTTTACGCAAGCCAGCGCCCCGCCCTTCGCGTGAAGTATTGAGGCTGACGCGCGAAGCTGCGTTCGCTCCTTCTACGCCACGCCGTTTTTCGAGGCCGTAAGGAGCTGTTTCGGGACTGGCTGCGGACATATTCCAAGCGGTCCGCGCTCTGGCTAGACTCCTACGATGATCGCGGCTTTGCGACGGTGGTGGAAGCGTCCGAGCGGCAACCGCCGGCGCCGGCCGCCGTTTTCGGAAGGGTTGATTACCCGGCTACGGTGGCTCGAGCGCTGGTTTGTCTGGCTGCTCGGGCTCGGCTTTGCGCTCGCCGGGATCGTTGCTTTGTTGTCGTGGTCGCACGACGACCCGGCGTGGTCGACCACGGGCGCGCGAGCCGCGCCGCGCAACCTCCTCGGTGTGCCAGGTGCGTGGTTCGCCGATCTTGGATTGTCGTGGATGGGAGCGTCGGTTGCGTGGCCGATCGTCTTCCTGCTGACGCGGTTACTGGCTCATCGGCCGCCGTGGCGTGCGGGCGATATGACGGAGCAGCCCGCCGCTGCCCGCGCGGCAGCGCCGGGGACATCGGTCGGATTCTTGGGCGCGTGGTGGCCGCTTTGGCTCGTTCTACTCATCGTGGCAAGCGCCGCGCTTGAGGCGCTCGGATTCGGGCGGCGGCTTTCATGGTTGCCGCAGGGGGCAGGGGGCATTTTGGGTCAGAGTCTGGCCACGCCACTCATTCAGGCGGTCGGCTTTGCGCCGGCCTTGCTCGGAGCGCTTTGCGCTTTCGTTGCGAGCTTGACGCTTGTGTTTCGGCTGCCGTGGCTGGTTTGGAGCGAGGCAATAGGCTCGTTTCTGCTCGATGGACCACGGCGCTGGTTCGAAGCGCGCGAGCGCGCCCGTGAGGTCGAGCGCGACCAGGCCGCGGCGGCCTCTGTTGTGGCGGAACGCGAGGCCTACGTGGCCGCGCAGGCGCGCCGCGTGGGAGAGCATGACCCCATCCGTATCGTCGAACCAGTGCAGCCCATCGAGCTTTCCGAGCGCGTCGAGCGAGAAAAGCAGACGCCGCTTTTTGCGGAGCTGCCCGATACGGTGCTGCCGCCGCTGTCGCTGCTCGAGCCGGTGCCAAAGGATCAACCCACCGTCTCCGCCGAGACCTTGGAATTCACCTCCCGCCTCATCGAGCGCAAACTCTCGGAGTTCAATGTCCCGGTCAAGGTGCTTGCGGCCTATCCGGGCCCGGTCATCACCCGCTACGAGATCGAGCCCGATGTGGGCGTCAAAGGCAGTGCGATTGTCAACCTCGCCAAGGATCTCGCCCGCGCGATGAGCGTGGCCAGCATCCGCGTCGTGGAGACCATTCCGGGCAAAAGCTGCATGGGGCTGGAAGTGCCCAATCCGCAGCGGCAAACCGTCGGCTTGATCGAAATCCTCGGCAGCGCGGTCTATAACGACTCGCCCAGCGTGCTCACGCTGGGGCTTGGCAAGGACATCAGCGGACGGCCTGTGGTGGCCGATCTGGCCAAGATGCCGCACTGCCTGGTGGCCGGCACCACGGGCTCGGGCAAGTCGGTCGGGATCAATCAAATGATCTTGTCCTTGCTCTATCGCGCCGAACCGAAGCAGGTGCGGCTCGTGCTCATCGATCCGAAGATGCTCGAGCTTTCGATCTACGAGGGCATTCCGCATCTGCTCTGTCCGGTGGTGACCGACATGAAGCTTGCGGCCAACGCGCTCCATTGGTGTGTGGGCGAAATGGAGCGCCGCTACAAGCTTTTGAGCGCCACGGGCGTTCGGCAGCTCTCCAGCTTCAATGCCAAGGTGCGCGAGGCGCGCGAGCGTGGTCAGCCGATCAACAACCCGCTTTCGCTCACACCGGAGAACCCGGAGCCGCTTGAAGAGCTGCCCTTCATCGTGGTGGTCATCGATGAGCTGGCTGATCTCATGATGGTGGCCGGCAAGAAGATCGAAGAGCTCATCGCGCGACTTGCGCAAAAGGCCCGCGCAGCGGGCATTCACCTGATTTTGGCGACCCAGCGGCCCTCGGTCGATGTCATCACCGGGCTGATCAAAGCGAACGTCCCGACCCGGATCGCCTTTCAAGTGGCCAGCAAGATCGACAGCCGTACGATCCTCGATCAAATGGGGGCCGAGGCGCTGCTTGGGCGTGGCGATATGCTCTACCTGGCCGGCGGGACAGGCGTTCCGGTGCGTGTTCACGGTGCCTTTGTGGCCGATGAAGAGGTGCATCGCGTGGTCGAGCACTGGAAGGCTCAGGCGCCGGTGCAGTACGTGGAAGGTGTGCTTGAGGGCACCGACAGCGAAACCTTGAACGAAGTTCGAGGCGCTGGGTCGAATGATGCGGAGAAAGACCCGCGGTACGACGAAGCGGTGGCCATTGTGCTTGAATCCCGACAGCCCTCGATCAGCTATCTGCAGCGCCGCATGCGCATCGGCTACAACGGTGCGGCGCGGCTGATCGAAGCGATGGAAGCCGCCGGTATCGTCTCCAAGCCCAATGCGATGGGCAAACGCGAAGTGCTTGTGCCTGGAGGCTCGCAGCGATGAGCCGAGGCCTTTCATCGCTTGCCTGGATTCTGGCGTTTGCCGTGGCCAGTGCCGGCCGCCCCGCGGTGGCGTCGCCGGCCGCAGTGGCCGAGTTTCGTGCGTTCACTCGCGACTTGAGCGCGCTTTCCGGGCGTTTTACGCAGGAAGTCCGCGATAAAAACGGCCGTGTGGCGCGCACCTCGGTGGGCAGTTTCGCCATCGCCCGCCCGGGGCGCTTCCGCTTCGATTACGAAAAGCCCTTTCGCCAGACCATCGTAAGCGACGGAACCACCGTGTGGATTCACGATGAGGATTTGAATCAGGTCACGATCCGCAAGCTCGGCGACACGCTTTCCGAGCAGCCGCTTGCGCTTCTGCTTGAACCGGCGCGCGCGGAGCAGCTCTTCGAGTTCAAGGCGGGGCCGCCGGCGGGATCGGTCGGGCTCGTGCTGGTCGAGCCACGGAAGAAAGAGGCCGCCTTCAGCGACCTGGTGGTGGCCATGGTGGGCCGTGAGCCGCGTGAGCTCTCCTGGCGGGATGCCTTGCTCAACCAGAACACGCTACGCTTCGAATCGGTGAGCAAAAACCCCCGGCTTGCACCGGAGCTCTTCAGTTTCACCCCGCCGAAGGGCGCGGACGTGCTGCGGCAGTGAACAGCCTGCCCCTGGCGGAACGGCTGCGGCCCAAGGCCCTCTGCGACCTCGTCGGGCAAGCGCATCTGCTCGCGCCCGGCGCGCCGCTTGCCAACGCCATTGCCGCGGGGCAGCCTCACTCGATGATTTTCTGGGGACCGCCTGGGGTCGGCAAAACAACCCTGGCGCGCCTTCTGGCCGAGGCCTTTTGTGCCGACCTGATCCCGATTTCGGCTGTGTTGGCAGGAGTCAAGGACATTCGAGACGCCATCGAACAGGCGCGGGCCAACGCCACGCTTGGCCGGCGCACGATCGTGTTTGTCGATGAGGTGCATCGCTTCAACAAGGCGCAGCAGGACGCCTTCTTGCCGCATGTCGAGTCGGGGCTTTTTACCTTCATCGGCGCAACCACCGAGAACCCTTCCTTCGAGCTCAACAGCGCCCTTCTCTCGCGTGCCCAGGTTTATGTGCTCAAACCCCTCGATCGCACGGCGCTCGAGACGCTGCTCGCGCGGGCCTGGCAAGCGCTTGATGCGCGCTACCGGCTCGACCCCGAAGCCCAAGCGCTTCTGATTGACTATGCCGATGGCGATGGACGAAGGCTTCTGAATCTGGCCGAGAGCGTCGATGTGCTTGCGCGCGCTCGTTCGCTCAGCCGGATCGATGCGCCGGCCGTGCGGGCCGCGCTCACGCGCGCAGGCGCCCGCTTCGACAAAGGCGGTGAACAGTTCTACGACTTGATCTCGGCGCTGCACAAAAGTATTCGTGGCAGCGATCCCGATGCGGCGCTTTATTGGTTGGCGCGTTTGATCGAAGGCGGCTGCGATCCGCTCTACCTCGGGCGGCGCATGATCCGCATGGCCAGCGAAGACATCGGCTTGGCCGATCCGCGCGCGCTGGAAATGACGCTCAACGCCGTGGCGGCTTATGAGCGCCTCGGCAGTCCCGAGGGCGAGCTGGCGCTTGCCCAAGCATGCGTTTTTTTGGCCGTGGCCGCAAAGAGCAACGCGGTCTATGTGGCCTGGAAGGCCGCGCAGCGCCTGGCTGCCGAAAGCGGCACGCGACCGGTGCCGCTGCGGCTTCGCAATGCGCCGACCCGGCTCATGAAAGCGCTCGGCTATGGCAGCGGCTACCGCTACGCGCATGACGAGGCCGAAGGTTTCGCCGCAGGGGAGCACTACTTCCCCGATGACATGGCGCCGGTGCGGCTCTACGAGCCCACCGATCGCGGGCTTGAGGCGCAGATTGCCGAGAAGCTCGCGCGGCTGCGCGCGAAGAACCGCGAGCCGACATGAGCGAGCGTGCGCGCGACATCGCGGCCCGCACCGCCACGCGCCGTGGCATGGCGCTCATGAGCGGCGGCATGCTGGCCTTCATCCTTAATGACGCGATCATCAAGCAGGTGTCGAAGGATCTTCCCTCGGGACAGTTGATCGCGGTGCGCGGTGTGTTCGCGAGCCTGCTGCTTCTCGCGCTCTGGCGGTTCGCACCCGCGCTCAAGGGCGAGGCGGCGGCAACGGCGAGCCTCGCGCAACTCCTCGAGCGGCCGGTGCTCGTGCGTGCGCTCTTCGATGCGATCGCAACCCTGCTCTACCTGACCGCGCTCTTTCACATGCCGCTTGCCAACGTGACGGCGATCAACATGCTCACCCCAATCGTGATCGCCCTAATTGTGGCTTTGGCCTACGGCGAGCCGCTTGCGCCCGGGCGGTGGCTTGCGATCTTGATCGGCTTTGTGGGAACGCTTCTGATCGTGCAGCCGAAGGCCGCCGACTGGAACGCCTGGTCGCTCTTCGCGGTGGCCTCGACGCTCTTTCATGCGCTTCGCGATCTTGCCACCCGGCGTATCCGGTCCGGGGTGCCCTCGCTGCTGCTCACGCTCTCCACCGCGCTCGCGGTGCTGCTTTTCGCGCTCGCCCTCATTCCCTTCCAGGGCGTGGTTGCGATGCGTGTCGAGCAGGTCGCCGCGCTGTTGCTAGCCGCAGTGTTCCTCGCCCTCGGCTACTTTCTGCTCATTGCCTCGATGCGAGCAGGCGACATCACCGCGATCGCGCCCTTTCGCTACAGCGGGTTGCTGTTCGCGCTCCTGCTCGGCTACCTGTTCTTCGGCGAGTTGCCCAACGCGCTCGCCTGGGTGGGCATCGCGCTGCTCTTCTGCGCGGGCCTCGCGATTACCCGGCGTGCCTGAGCGGAGGCTCCGCTTCGCGGAGTGCATCGATGATCGCGTCAGCCGCCGTGGCAAGCGCCCGGCCGATGATGATCACGGCCGGGCTTGACAGCCTCTCGCGTTCGAACGTCACGCGCATCATGCCGAGCGTCGAGGCGATCTGCCGTTCAGCCGGATGGCCTACCCGTTCGACCGCAACCACAGGCGTGTCTTCCGAGAGCCCGCCGGCGATGAGTGCCTGGGCAAGCTCGCCTGCGCGCGCCACGGCCATGTAGGCTACAAGCGTCATGCCGCTCGTGGCGAGCCCACGCCAGTCGATCGCCGCGCCTTCGGCGCCATGGCCGGTGATGAACGCGACCCCATGGGCGTGCGCGCGGTGGGTGAGCGAGAGGCCGAGGCTCGCCGCTGCAGCCACCCCGGCAGTGATGCCGGGCACGATCGACCATGGCACCCCCGCGCGATCGAGCGCTGCGATTTCTTCGCCGAGCCGCCCGAAGATCGTCGGGTCGCCGCCCTTGAGGCGCACTACGCGCCGTCCGGCAAGCGCTTCATGCACCATGAGCCGCTCGATAAAGGCTTGCGGTGTGCTTCGGCAGCCGCCGCGCTTGCCCACTGGCACGATGCGCGCTTGCGGGCAGTAGGCGAGCACCGCTTCACCGGCCAGATCGTCAACGAGCACCACTTGCGCTTCCCGAAGCACGCGCACCGCCTTGAGCGTGAGCAGCTCGGGATCGCCGGGCCCAGCGCCCACGAAATGCACAAAACCGCGCTTGAGTGTTTCCCTAGGTCGGTGAGTGCTCTGCACCGGCAATCTCCATGAAGGCTTCGGCCTGGGCATGAATGCACTCAGGCAGCGCGGCGCTTCCCGAAAGCATCGCGTGCAGCAGGCGCACCGAGGTGTCGAGCTCGGCTGTTTCCACGCAGGGCGCATGCGGTTGCGCGGCCCAGGTGTGGCGTCGGCGCTGACCCGAAGCGCACACCTGAAGCTCGGTGGCGCGGCGCGGATGCCACGCGGCCTCACCCTCGGCGCCGCGGTAGACGACCGCTCGCGCGCCGGTTGCAGCGAGAAACGCGCTGAGCCGGTCCAAATAATCGGCATGCGTGACTGGCACAGCCCGCCAGGCGCCGGCGATCGGCTCGATGAGCTTGGCCAGGGTGTGCGGGGTCGAGCGCACGCCAATCCGCCACCGCCACGCGAGCAGCCGCGCAAGCCCCGGCTGCAGGGCCGCGATCGGCACAAAGACCAGCCCGTTGCGCCGAAGGGCTTTTTCGGCCTGCGCGGCCTCGCCGGCGATCGGCCAGCCGAGCGCCTGCCAGAGGGCATAGGTTGTCAGCCGGGTTGGATCATGGGTGATCCCGTGCACGAGCACCCAGGCTCCGCGTTCGACCAGCGCGCGCGCCAGAAGCGGCACGGCATTCAGAAGCCGCCGCGCCCCGTTGTAGGCGGGCAGCACCCAGCACGGCCGTGCCAGCTGTGCGGCATCGAGCTGCCAGCGCTGTGTGCGCCGCAGCGCCTCAGTAAAACCGGCGAGCTCCTCGCCGGATTCGCCTTTCAAGCGCATCGCGATCCACCAGGCGCCCAGTTGCGCTTCGCTGAGCTCGTGCTCGAGTAGGGCGGTCAGACAGGCGGCAGCCTCTTCGCGTGCCAGGTCGCGCCGCCCGTGGCTGCCGCGGCCGATGATGCGCAGCCATGGGCTCAGATCGGACATCGAGGCTATTGCGTTCATGGCTTGAGCAGCACCTCCTCGTGCCTCTGGCCAGCCGCCTCCTGCGCAAGCCGCCTGAGCGCGGGCAGGCATGAGCCGCATTGGGTACCGCAGCGCAGCGTGACCTGTAGCCTGCGCAGCCGCTCGGCGGCGCAACCGGAGGCCTGCGCGAGCGCTTCGCGCACAGCCGGCTCGCTCACACCGAAGCAAAGGCAAACGGTTGTGCCGCGTGCGGCCGTAGAAAGCTTGGGCGGCTTGCCGGGTGCAAGCAGAAGCGCGCCCAGCGTGCTTGCCTGCTCCCCAGTGATGGCGAGCGCCTGAAGCCACTCAAGCGCCGGCAACGGCTGCATCGGTCCGGCGAGTCGGGCGGCGGTCAGGCACCCATCTTCAAGGCGCAGCCGGCGGCTGCTTGAGCGCGCGGGATCGTCGTAGCGGAGCACCTGTCCGTCGGTGAGCGCAAGGCTCGCATCAAGCGCTGCAAGGACGCTTTTCGGCCAAGGGCGTTGCGCCGCCGCGCGCAGAAGCACGCCGGGGCAGCGCCCATCCAGGAGCGTGAGGCTTGCCCACAGCGCCGCCTCGCCCAGCTCGGCCCGGGCTTCAAGCGCAAGCGCATGCAACCGCTCGCGTAGCGCAAGCAGCGCTTCGACGGCGTCAGCATCCCCGTGGTTTTGACCCGGGTTCGACGACCGGGCCACCGCGAAGGCGTAGAGTCCCCAGGCGGCTTCGACCGCTTCGACGCGCACGGCCGCATGCTTGAGCTCAGGCTGAAACGAACGCGGATCGACCGCAGGCAAGGTCAGTGCGTTGATCCCGAGGCTGCCCGGGAGGCTGCGCGCCCCCCAGTGCATCGGCAAGAAGCATTGGCCCGAGCGCAGCGTCGGGTCGAAGCGCAGCGGCAGCACCAGGCTGCCGCGGCGGGAACGGACGCGCACGAGCATGCCCTCGCGCAGCCCGCGTCGGAGCGCATCGTCCGGCGGCATCGACAGCGCCGGCTCCGGCGTATGCCCGAACAGCGCAGCGACCCGTCCCGTGCGGCTCATGCCGTGCCATTGGTCGCGCAACCGGCCGGTCAGCAGTGCAAGCGGGAAGCGCGCATCCACCGGCTCGGCCACACTGCGCGCTGGCGTGGGGATCAAACGCGCGCGCCCATCGGGCGTGGCAAAGCGGCCATCGCCGTAAAGCCTTGCGGTGCCGCGGAACGCCCCGGTCGGGCAGGGCCACTGGGTCGGACCGAGCGCCTCAAGCCGCGCATAGTCGAGCCCGCCAATATCGAGGTCACGCCCGATCGTTGCCGCGCGATGCTCGAGAAAGACCGCTTCGACGTTCGGATAGGCCATGAGCGCAGGCGACAGACCGAGTCGCGGGGCGAGCCTTCGGCCGAAGTCGGCCGCAATCGCCCAGTCGGGCCGTGCTTCCCCTGGCGGAGGAACGCTTGCGCGCACCCGAGAGATGCGCCGTTCGGAGTTGGTGACCGTGCCTTCGCGTTCGCCCCAAGTGGCCGCCGGCAACAGCACATCGGCGTAGGCCGCGGTCTCGGTGTCCGCGAAGGCTTCCTGCACAACCACGAGTTCGGCCGTCTCAAGCGCTTGGACGACCTTGCCGGTCTCCGGCAACGATTGCACCGGGTTCGTGCAGACAATCCAGATCGCCTTGATTTCTCCGCTGGCCAAAGCGTCGAACATCGCAACGGCCGGCTTGCCCGGCTCGGCCGCGATGCGTCCGGGCGGCAGTCCCCAGAGCCGCTCGATCTCTGCCCGATGGGTCGGGTCGGCAACTTCGCGGTGTCCCGGCAAGAGGCTTGCAAGGCCCCCCACCTCACGTCCGCCCATGGCGTTGGGCTGTCCGGTCAGGCTGAAGGGGCCGGCACCCTCGCGGCCGATTTGCCCGGTGGCCAGATGCAGGTTGATGAGCGCGAGGTTTTTGTCGCTGCCATTGGCGGCCTGGTTCAAGCCCTGGCAGTAGAGCGAAAGCACCGCGCCCGCATCACGCCAAAGCGCGGCGAAGGCGAGGATTTTTTCTTCAGGCACCCCGCAACGACGCGCTGCCCAGGCGGGCGTGCATTCACCGACGCTGTCGCGCAGCGCGGCAAACCCGCTTGTGTGGGCCTCGATGAAGGCGCGGTCAATCGCCTCCCACCAGATCAGCTGGTGAAGCACGGCGTTGAAAAGCGCCACATCGGTTCCCGGCAGGATCGGCAAATGCAGATCGGCCCCGTCGGCCGTCTCGGTGCGACGAGGATCGATGACCACCACGCGCATCTGCGGCCGCCGCTCGCGGGCCGCCTCCAGGCGACGGTAGAGCACCGGATGCGCCCAGGCCAGGTTGGAGCCGGCAATCACCACCAGATCGGCATGCTCGAGGTCCTCATAGCAGGCTGGGGGCGCATCGGCACCGAGGCTGGCCTTGTAGGCCGCCACCGCCGAGGACATGCAAAGCCGCGAGTTTGTATCGACGTTGTTGGTGCCGATGATGCCCTTGGCGAGCTTGTTGAAGACCGCGTAGTCCTCGGTGAGCAGCTGGCCCGAGAGGTAGAACGCCACGCTGTGCGGGCCGTGGCGGGCGATCAGATCGGCGAAGCGCTCGGCCAGGCGCTCCAGGGCCTCATCCCAGCCGATGCGCTGGCGCGCGGTGGTGCGCCGGGCGCGCCACTCGGGGTAGAGCGCCCGGCCCTGGCGCACCACGCTCTGGGCGAGAAGCGTGCCTTTCGTGCAAAGCCGGCCCAAGTTGGCCGGATGCTCGGGGTCGCCGCGCACGCCCGTGATGCGCCCGTTTTCGGCGGTCACGATGACGCCGCAGCCGACACCGCAGTAGGGGCAGGTTGAGCGCACTTCACGCGGGGGCATGGTCGGCCGTCCTCACCTTTAGAGCGCAAGGAAGACCTCGCCGTCTTCGACCCGCACCGCGAAGCGCTGGGTGCAGCCCACATCGGGAGCCACCGCTTCGCCCGTGCCAAGCTCGATGGTCCAGTTGTGCAGCGGGCAGGCCACCCGCTCGCCAAAGACGATGCCCTGCGAAAGCGGTCCGCCCTTGTGGGGACAGCGGTCGAGCAAAGCAAAGACCCGATCCTCGGCGGTGCGAAAAATAGCGATGTTGCCGCCCGCTTCCGCGGGGCGCTCGATGACCCGCGCCCCAAGCCGCGGAATCTCCTCCAGCCGGCAGATGCGCACCCAGGCAAGCTCGGTTTCGATGGCACTCATAGGCTTGCTCCCGAGTTAGCCGGCTGTGCTTGCCTCGGACCGCGTCGCGGCCGGACGGATCGGAATGAACTGCCGAAAATCGACCCCTGCGCGTTCGGGCTCATGCCACGGGTCGGGCTCGCCGTCGAGCGCAAACTGTAGGCGCTCCCAGAGCGCTTGGCGACCGGGTGCGTCCTCCAGGATGCGCTTTCGCACGTAATCCATACCGACGCGCGCGACAAAGTGCACGGTGCGCTCGAGGTAGAAGCCCTCCTCTCGGTAGAGCTGCAAGAAGGCGCCGGCGTATTCGAGCACTTCCGATGCGGTTTTGACCTTGACGAGGAATTGCGCGACCTCGGTTTTGATGCCGCCGTTTCCGGCCACATAGATCTCCCAGCCCGATTCCACGCCGATCACGCCCACGTCCTTGATGCCCGCTTCCGCGCAGTTTCGCGGGCAGCCCGACACGGCAAGCTTGACCTTGTGTGGGGCGTACATGCGCCAGAGCGCACGTTCGAGGTCCTTGCCCATTTGCGTGGAGTCCTGGGTACCGAAGCGACACCACTCCGAGCCGACACAGGTTTTGACGGTGCGCAGCGCTTTGGCGTAAGCGTGCCCCGAGGGCATGCCGAGATCGCGCCAGACGGCGGGCAAATCCTCCTTCTTGACCCCGAGCAGATCGATGCGCTGGCCACCGGTGATCTTGACGGTCGGGATGCGGTATTTGTCCACCACATCGGCGATGCGGCGCAGCTCCGCGGCCGAGGTCTCACCGCCCCAGATGCGCGGCACCACGCTGAAGGTGCCGTCTTTTTGGATGTTGGCGTGGGCGCGTTCGTTGATAAAGCGGCTTTGCGGATCGTCGATGTATTCCTTTGGCCAGGTGGAAAGCAGGTAATAGTTGAGCGCCGGGCGGCAGTTGGCGCAGCCGTTCGGTGTGCGCCAGCCGAGCGCGCGCATGACCGCATCGACCGAAAGCAGTTTCTGTTCACGAATGGCGGCGCGGACTTCGGCATGGGTGCGATCGGTGCAGGCGCAAAGCGGCTTTTCCTTGGGCGCGGCGCTGTAGTTGCTGCCGAGGGTCAGCGCGAGCAGCTGCTCCACCAGGCCTGTGCAGGAGCCGCAGGACGAAGAGGCCTTGGTGTGTTTGCGCACCTCCTCGAGGGTAAAGAGCCCCTTTTGCCGGATGGCCTTGACGAGGGTGCCCTTGCAGACGCCGTTACAGCCGCACACCTCATCCTCATCGCGCAACAGCGCCGCACGCGACTGACCTTCGTGCCCGGTGTCGCCGAGCTGGGCATCGCCCCACATGAGTCGATCGCGGATCGAGGCGATCGAGCGACCCTCACGCATGAGCTTGAAGTAGTAGTTGCCGTGCACCGTGTCGCCGTAGAGACAGGCGCCAATCAGGCGCTCGTTGCGGATGATGAGCCGCTTGTAGATGCCCCCGACGGGATCCGAAAGCGTGATCTGTTCGCAGCCTTCGCCGCCCATGAAGTCGCCGGCGCTGAAGAGATCGATGCCGGTGACTTTGAGCTGGGTGGCGGTGACCGAACCCCGATAACGCGCGGTGCCGAATTCGGCGAGATGGTTTGCGCAGACCTTGGCCATCTCGAAAAGCGGCGCGACCAGTCCATAGGTCACGCCACGATGGTTCACGCATTCGCCCACCGCATAAATGCGGGCGTCGGTGAGGGTTTGCAGCGTGTCGGTGACCAAAATGCCGCCTGGGCGTTCGCTCACTGCAAGACCCGAGGCCTTAGCGAGCGCCGCATTGGGCCGGATGCCCACCGCCATCACCACAAGCTCGGCCGGAAGCTGCGTGCCATCTTTGAGCCGCACCGCCGCCACCCGGCCCGATTCGCCGGCCATGAGCGCTTCGGTCTGCGCTTCGAGCCGAAAGCGAATGCCTCTGGCCTCGAGCGCCTGCTGCAGCAAGCGGGCCGCCTCGCGATCGAGCTGGCGCTCCATCAGCCACGGCATCAGATGCACCACCGTCACCTCCATGCCGCGCTGCCGCAGACCGTTGGCCGCCTCAAGCCCCAGCAGCCCACCGCCGATCACCACGGCGTGGCGGAAGCGCTTAGCCGCGTCGATCATCGCCTCGGTGTCGGCGATGTCCCGATAGGTCAGCACCCCTGGGAGATCGCGCCCTGGAATCGGCAACAGCAGCGGATGCGAGCCGGTGGCTAGCAGCAGCCGATCGTAGGGCAGCAGCCGGCCATCGGCCAACTGCACCTGCCGTCGTGCGCGATCGATGGCTGTGGCCGCCACACCGGTGATGAGCTCAATGCCGTTGGCTTCGTACCAGCGCCGGTCGTTGAGCACGATCTCTTCGAAGCGCTGCTCGCCGGCAAGTACCGGTGAGAGCAGGATGCGGTTGTAGTTGGGATGCGGCTCGGCACCAACGATCGTGATGGCGTATTTCTCGGGTGCCAGCGCAAGCAATTCCTCCACCGTGCGCACACCGGCCATGCCGTTGCCGATGACCACGAGCCGCGGTTTGATCGGTGCCCCCATCACGCCGCCTTCCTTTGTTTGGTGTAGAGAAAGTCAAGCACTGCACGGCGGCAGCGGTGATACTGCGCGTCCTCCGCCAACGCCACACGGTCGCGCGGCCGCGGGAGCGGCACCTCGAGCACCTCGCCGATCGTGGCGGCCGGGCCGTTGGTCATCATCACGATGCGATCGGCCAGAAGCACCGCCTCATCGATATCGTGGGTGACCATGACCACCGTGGCCTTGGTCTGCGCGACGATGCGCATGAGCTCATCCTGGAGGGTTGCGCGGGTGAGCGCATCCAGCGCCCCGAAGGGCTCATCGAGGAGCAAAACCTTCGGCTCGATCGCCAGCGCCCGCGCGATTCCGACACGCTGCTTCATGCCGCCGGAGATCTCGCCGGGCCGTTTGTCGCGCGCATGCGAAAGGCCCACCAGCGCGAGCGCAGCCTGCGTGCGCGCCACGAGTTGGGCTTTCCTCTCGCGGGCACCGAACACCCGCTCAACCGCCAAATAGACGTTTTCAAAGCAGCTCAGCCACGGCAAAAGCGAGTGGTTCTGAAACACCACCCCGCGGTCGGGCCCGGGGCCCGCGATCTCACGCCCGGCGCAGATCAAGACGCCTTCGGTGGGGCGAGTCAGCCCGGCAATCAGATTGAGCAGGGTGGATTTGCCGCAGCCTGAGTGCCCGATCAGGGCGATGAATTCGCCTTCGGCCACCTGCAGCGAGACGTCGCGAAGGGCGACGAAGGGCCCACGCCTGGTCTCAAAGCGCATGCCCACGCCGTCGAGGATGAGGTGTTGGGTTTGAGACATCGTTTCGGCTCCTTCGGGTCACTCGTAGCTCAGGCGCTTGGCCAGCTGCAGCAAGCCCTGTTCGAGCAGCAGGCCGACGATGCCGATCGTGATGATGGCCACGATGATGTGCTCAACCACCAGGTTGTTCCACTCATCCCACAGCCAAAAACCGATGCCGACCCCGCCGGTGAGCATCTCGGCGGCCACGATCACCAACCAGGCGACCCCCACGGACAAACGCACACCGGTGAGCATGTAGGGCAGGGCCGCGGGCAAGAGAATCTTCGTGAAGACTTTCCACTCGGAGAGCTGGAGCACGCGCGCGACATTGAGATAGTCCTGTGGCACACGCTGCACGCCCACGGCGGTGTTGATGATCATCGGCCAGATTGAGCAGATGAAGATGACCCAGATCGCAGCCGGATGCGCGGCTTTGAACACCATGAGCCCAATGGGCAGCCAGGCAAGCGGTGAGACCGGCCGCAGAATCGCAATCACCGGTGCGGCCATGCGGTGCAGAAACAGGAAGCGCCCGAGCAGAAATCCGAGCGGAATGCCCACGAGCGCAGCCAGTCCGAACCCGGCGCCAACGCGCCCGAGCGAGGACAGCACATTCCAGCCGATGCCCTGATCGTTCGGGCTTTTGACGTAGAACGGGTCGCTCCAGAGCTTGACGGCCGCTTCCCAGACCCGGGCTGGCCCCGGCAGCTGAGGGGCCACCTGCGAAAGGGCCTGCCAGAGAAGAACAAACACCACCACCCCCAAGAGCGTCGGCACAACCGCTTGTACCAAGGCCGCAAGTCGCTCGCGACGCTGCCGCGCCCGCTCGGCGCGTGAAGCTTCGCGCTCGGCGGCTGCCTGGGCGGTGGTGGCCGGCAGCGGCTCAGGCATGCTGTGCAGCTCATGCACACTCGGGGGCGCGGAGGCCGACGCGCTTTGCTCGGACCCGAGTGTGGCAACTGGGGGCAGGGTCGCCGAGAGACTGCTCATGCTGCACCTCCGACCGCCTTGATCTTGAAGCCATCGGCATAAGCGCGCGGATTCGAGCCGTCCCACGTGACCCCATCGATCAGTTTGCTTGAGCGCATGTCGCTGCGCGGCAGGGGCACCTTGGCGGCGGTGGCCGCCTGCCGGTAGAGCTCGATCTTGTTGACCGCCTTGGCCACCGCCAGGTAGTCAGGATGCTCGCGCAAGAGCCCCCAGCGCTTGTGCTGGGTGAGAAACCACATGCCGTCGGAGAGGTAGGGGTAGGTGACAAGACCGTCCTGGAAAAACTTCATCGCATTCGGATCCGTCCAGCTCTTGCCGAGCCCGTTTGTGTATTTGCCTTCCCAGCGCTCTTCGATCACCTCGACCGGCGTGTTCACATAGGCCTTGTCGGCAAGGATCGTGGCGGTTTTCTTCTTGTCGACTTCCTGGTCGATGAAGCGTGAGGCTTCAAGCACTGCAGCCACGAGGGCGCGGGCGGTGTTGGGATGTTTTTTGACCCATTCGTCCGTGGTGCCGAGGACTTTTTCCGGGTGTCCGGCCCAAATGTCTTGGGTCGTGGCCGCCGTAAAGCCGATCTTGTCGAAGATCGCGCGGGCGTTCCAGGGCTCACCGACGCAGTAGCCGTCCATGTTGCCCACACGCATGTTGGCCACCATTTGCGGCGGCGGCACCGTAATCACCTTCACATCACGCATCGGGTTGATGCCGTAGGTGGCCAGCCAGTAGTAGATCCACATCGCATGGGTGCCGGTCGGGAAGGTTTGCGCGAAGGTGTATTCGCGCTTGTCGCGTTGGATCAGCTGTGCGAGCTGCTCACCGGTGGTGACCCCCTTGTCGCGCAGCTGGTTGGACAGCGTGATGCCTTGCCCGTTGTGGTTGAGGGTCATCAGCACGGCCATGTCCTTTTTCGGGCCGCCGATGCCCATGTGCACCCCATAGATGAGTCCGTAGAGCACATGCGAGGCGTCCAGCTCGCCGTTGACCAGTTTGTCGCGCACGGCGGCCCAGCTGGCCTCTTTCGACAGCTGGATCTTGATGCCGTACTTCTCATCGAGCTTGAGCACTGAGGCCATCACCACGCTTGCACAATCGGTCAGCGGGATGAAGCCGACCTTGACCTCCTTTTTCTCGGGCGCATCCGAGCCAGCGGCCCAGGCACTGGAACGCACCCCGGGGGCAACCGCCGCAAGCAGGCTCGCGGCGCTGGCGGCTTGCACGACCTTGCGTCGAGCCGCCGAAGTCGGCTCGCTCGAGGCGGCTAGCGCCAACACACGGGTTGAAGAGCAAGAGGGCTTCTTGAGTGCACGCATCGCAAACCTCATCAAAAAAAAAGCGCTCGCGGCCCTGCGGGCCACGAGCGCCGTTGCTCGAAACGATCAAAGGGATGAATCACGCTCTGCGCGAGCGCCTCCGAATCGGCAGGAGGAGGGATCGACCCGAGGTGCCTGCACAGATCAAGCAGTCGCCGTTGACTGCCTGCCTGAGAAGAAGCGAATAGCGTGCCAGCGATCTAGGGTAGGGCCCCTCGGTCTGCGGCTGCGGCAGGTGCGGCCGAGGCGGCCGGCAGGGCCGCGACTTCAACTGCACCGAGGAGAGCAACGCATGCTGCAGTGCACCAAATTCGCAGGTCAAGCGCTCAAATTCGGGGCGGATGCACTGCTTCAGCCCAGCAGCTCGCGGGCGAGCTCGGCGATGCTGCAGCGGCGATTCATGGCTTCGCGGCGCAGCCAGGCATAGGCTTGCGGCTCGCTCAGGCCGCGTCTGCGCAAAAGCGCCTTGGCGCGCGAGACGAGGCGCTGCTCCTCAAGCTTGCGACGTAGCTGCTCTGCCTCGGCGAACTGTTCGCGCTCGATTTCAAAGCGTTCGATCGCCACCGCAAGCACCGATTCGAGCCGCTCGGGTGAAAGGCCGGCCACCACATAGGCGGCCACGCCCGCGCGCAGCGCCTTTTTCATGGCCTCAGGCGCTTGGGCCTCGGTAAACATGACGATCGGCCGCTCGCGAAACTGCGAACACACACAGACCTGCTCGAGCAGGTCTCGCGACGGGTCATCGGCGGCCACGATGATCACATCCGGTTCAAACGTCTCCACTTCCCGCAGCAGCGTCGTCCCCTGAGCCGTGACGGAGCGGATACGGTGACCCGAACGTGCCAAGCGCGCTTCGAGCGCCGGAACGTCATGTTCGGTGTGGTGAAGCAGGAGCACACGCATCGGAGCGGCCAACCCCCGTCGGCGCAGTGCACCATGCAAGAACCGCGCCTGGGCGTCGGGGCCGCCGTGGCTGCGCTTGAAAGGAGCCAGGCCGTCCCTAGATCGTTGCAAAAAGCAACTCGACGGGCGTCGGGCCCAACTCACCGTTCGTTGATACCCCATGAGCACGCAACAACATGCCTTCCAGGCTGAGGTAGCGCGTCTGCTTCACCTGGTCACCCACTCGCTTTACTCGAACAAGGAAATCTTTCTGCGCGAGCTGATCTCGAATGCCTCGGATGCTTGCGACAAGCTGCGCTTCGAGGCCATCGAAAATCCGGCCCTCTACGAGGATGCACCGACCCTCGACATCCGGGTCTCTTACGACAAAGCCGCCCATACGATCACGATCGAGGATTCGGGCATCGGCATGTCGCTGGAGGAGGCGATCGCAAACCTTGGCACGATCGCCAAGAGCGGAACGCGCGAGTTTCTCGAGCGACTCTCCGAGGCGCGCAAGAGCGATGCCAAGGAGCAAGGCGCCCTCATTGGGCAATTCGGCGTCGGGTTTTATTCGGCCTTCATCGTTGCCGATCGGGTCACCGTGGAGACTCGCCGCGCGGGGCTGCCTCCAACCCAAGGGGTGCGCTGGCGCTCCGATGGCAGCGGCATGTTCGAGACGGAGGTCATCGAACGCGCCAAGCGCGGAACCGCGGTCATCCTGCATCTGCGAGACGATGCGATGGAGTTTCTCTCGGCCTGGCGCTTGAAGTCGATCATCGGCAAGTACTCCGAGCACATTTCTCTGCCGATCCTCATGCCCAAAGAGGAATGGGACAAGGATAAAAACGACTACGTCAGGAAAGACGAATGGGAGCAGGTCAACGCCGCAAGCGCGCTTTGGAGTCGGCCGAAGAAGGACATCACGGAGGCGCAGTACATCGAGTTCTACAAGCAGCTTGCGCACGACAGTGAGCCGCCGCTTGCCTGGAGCCACAACAAGGTCGAGGGCGCAACCGAATACACGCAGCTGCTCTACATCCCCGCCAAGGCTCCGTGGGACCTGTGGAACCGTGACCGCAAAGGGGGCCTGAAGCTCTATGTCAAGCGCGTCTTCATCATGGACGATGCCGAGCAGCTGCTGCCGCTTTATCTGCGCTTTGTGCGCGGAGTGGTCGATTCGGCGGATCTGCCGCTCAACGTCTCGCGCGAGCTTCTGCAGGAAAGCCGCGATGTGAAGGCGATTCGCGAAGGCTGCACGCGGCGGGTGCTGACCATGCTCGAAGAGCTGGCCAACGCAAGCGACGAGGAGGGCAAGAAGAAGTACACACGCTTCTACCGCGAGTTCGGTGCGGTGCTCAAGGAAGGTCTGGGCGAAGACTTCGTCAACCGCGAGCGCATCGCGAAGCTTTTGCGCTTTGCCTCGACGCAGTCGGACGAGGTCGCGGTCTCCTTCGCTGACTACAAAGCGCGCATGAAACCGGGCCAGAAGGCGATCTACTATCTGACGGCCGATTCCCTCGTGGCCGCGAAGGGCTCGCCGCAACTCGAAGTGTTCCGCAAGAAAGGCATTGAGGTTCTCTTGATGACCGATCGGGTGGATGAGTGGGCGCTTCAGTTCCTGCATGAATTCGACGGCACGCCGCTCCAGAGCGTGGCCAAGGGCGCGGTCGATCTCGGCGACTTGCAGGACGACGCGGAAAAGAAGGCTGCGGCGGAGGCGGCCGAACAGGTCAAGCCCGTCATCGAAAAGCTCAAAACGGTACTCGCCGACCGCGCAAGCGAGGTGCGCGCAACCACGCGCTTGAGCGATTCGCCCGCGTGCCTGGTCGTCCCGGAGGGTGCGATCTCGCCGCAGCTGGCGCGCCTGCTCAAGCAGGCGGGCCAGGAGGTGCCGGAGGTCAAGCCCATCCTGGAGATCAACCCCGAGCACAGACTCGTGAAGAAACTGCACGGCCTCATCGGAACCGAAGGTCCGTTCAGCGACCTCGCACAGGTGCTCTTCGACCAGGCCGTGATTGCGGAGGGTGGGCTGCCGCAGGATCCGGCCGCCTACGTGCGGCGCGTGCAGGCGATGCTCGTGAGCGAACCCGCGGGCGCACCCAACTAAGCGCCCTCGCCCGGGGAGCGAGGGCGCGGTCCCCGCGCAGGTACTCGCGCTCGGTGAGCTCGAAAGCGCCCTCTCCCCCTCGGAGCGGGCTGAGGTGAGGGAGCGCTTGCCATCGATTCCACGCCCGGCGCTTCGCGCCGCTCTTCGCGCGATGGGCGCGAGCAATCGAACGACCGACCGGGTGTGGCAGACATCAAGCCGCTGCGCGGGCGGCTGGAGCGACCCGGGTCGCTTTTGGGCAAGGCCGGACTACCGGGTGCGGCTGCGCAGGGAGACGAAGCGAGCTCGAGCTTGCGGGCGGCGTCAAAGCGCTCGCCGCGTGGCACTTTGCTTCGGGTTCCGGGCGAGGCTTATCCAGCCTCCCCGCTACCGATTCGCCGTGTGGTGGGTAAGCGCGCCGCTGCCGTTTGATCGAAAGTGAGCATCCGCGCTCCGTGCCGTGCGTAAAGCGCCGCATGCAGCGCATCGGCGAAATCCGCTTGATCGTCGCGATACCACGCCAGTGCTTGCTCGACCGCAGGCCACTCGGGAAAGACGAAGCCCTCGGTTTCGAGGATCGCATCGAAGGTCGCCGCGATCCGCTCGCGATCGAGCCGAGCGCGCGAGCGCAGCACCCATTCGAGTTCGAGCCAGACCGTCGGTGCAATGAGGATCGACTGACCGCGTGCGATCGCGTGCGCAAGCGCCTGCTCGGCAGCGGCGGCCTGCTCAGCGTCGTCGCCGAGCACGAGCCGCGCGAGCACATTCGTGTCGACGCCCAGGTCAGGAAGTTCATAGCGCCCCCCGGCGTCCTCGACGCCCCAGGCGGTGCCGTGGCTTTCAGACATCGGGGCGCATCGCCTCGGTCGGGATCACCGGCCCCTGGTAGCCCGTGATGCCCTTGAGCCGCGCCACCGGCTTGTTGCAGGCGCGCATGATGACCAGGCCGTTGGCAAGCCGTGTGAACTGAAGCTGATCACCGGTCTTGAGTCCAAGCGCGTCCCGGATCTCCTTCGGGATCGTGGTTTGGCCTTTGCTCGTGAGCTTTGCGTTGGCCATGGGCGTTCCTTACGAAAGTCGGTTTGGTAAGGATACCGTCTCGGTTGGCCTCGTGCAAGTGCCGCTGGCTGCCTTTGCGGTTGCTGAACGCCCGGCAAGCGTGGTACATCCTCTCCAACGAAACGAGAGCGCGCGCATGAGCATGAGCAAGGGCCTTCGCTTTTCCGAGAAGTGGTTTCGGCGCGGTCTGTGGTTGATCGCTCTTGTCTTCGCGGGCTTTTTGATCGGGCTCGGCGGGCTGATCGTGGCCGATTTGCCCAAAGTCGAAACCGCGCTGACGCTCGAGCGTTTTCTCGACCCACAAGCCGACGCCGTCAAGGCACGCCTGAAGGCGATCGATGCCGAAGCGCGTCCACTCGCCGAGCGTCGCGAGCAGGCGGCTGGAGCGCTCGAGCGTGCGCGCGCCGAGGTGCGCGCGGCGCAGGCGAGCCTGCAGAACTGGCTGGCCACGCGCTCGGCCACGCAACGAAGCGAACAGGACCCCGAGGTCATCCAGCGCACACAAGGGCTCGACGCGCTCAAGGCGAAGGAACGCGAAGCCGAGCGAGCGCTCGAAGCCTTGGATACGCGCGCAACCGAATTGCGTCAGGAGCGCGCCCGACTGAGCGCGACGCTGCAAGAACTGGAGCGCAAGGCTGCCGAGCGGCTCACCTCTGAGACGCGCGCGCAGGAGCTGCGGGTGTTTTTGTATCGGCTTGCCCTCACGCTGCCGCTGATTGCGCTGGCACTTTGGCTGTTTCGCAAACACCGGCAAAGCCGCTACTGGCCTTTCGTCTGGGGCTTCATCCTCTTTGCGCTTTTCACGTTTTTCGTCGAGCTCGTCCCCTATTTGCCGAGCTACGGCGGCTATGTGCACTACGGGGTGGGGATCCTGCTCACGCTTGTGATCGGGCACTACGCGATTCGCGCGATGCAACGCTACCTCGAACAGCAAAAGGCCGTCGAGGCCCAGCCTGAAACAGCCCGGCGTGAGCAGCTCGACTATGACCTCGCGATGAATCGCCTGGCCAAGAAGATTTGCCCGGGCTGCGAGCGGCCAGCCGATCTCGCAAACCCGGAGATCAACCACTGCATCCACTGCGGGATTGCGCTCTTCGACCACTGCGCGGCGTGCCGTGCGCGCAAGAACGCCTTCGCGCGCTATTGCCACGCCTGCGGGGCCCCGAGTGCGCGCCATGCCGAGGCCGGCGAGGCGAGCGCATGAATACGCGACGAACGCAAATCCCTGCCCCGGCCGCCAAGCCGCGTTGGCAGGTGTGGGGTTTGGGCTTGGCGATGGTCGTCGTGCTTGCGGGACTCGTCGGCTGCGCGTCGACGACGCCGCAACCCGCGGTGAGCGAGGCCCCGCCCACCCTCGTGGCTTGCCCTGACGGCCCGCCGCCAGGCACGCGCTGCTGGCGTGGCCGGGACAGCGCGGGCGCGCCCTATCTCCTCGCGCTACCTGAGCGCTGGTCCGGCGTGCTCGTCGTGCATGTGCACGGCGGGCCGTTCCTCGGGCCGCCGACCGATGCGCGCGCCGATGAAGATGTCAAACGCTGGGCCGTGATCCTGCGCGAAGGGCATGCCTATGCCGCAAGCGTTTTCCGCCAAGGAGGCTTTGCCGTGACCGCGGCCGCCGAGGACAGCGAACGGGTGCGTCGCATCTTCTTTGACCATGTCGCACGGCCGCGGCTCACCCTGTTGCATGGCCAGTCCTGGGGCGCCATGGTTGCAGCGCGCGCCGCCGAGCTGTACCCAAGCTCCTGGCAGGGAATCCTGTTCACAAGCGGCGTGGTCGGCGGGTCGGCAAGCTACGACTTCCGCGTCGACCTGCGGGCCATTTACCAGCATCTTTGCGGCAATCACCCCCGCCCGAGCGAGCCGACCTATCCCGTGGCGCTTGGGCTGCCGCCGGGGGTGACGATGAGCGGTGCCGACGTGGCAGCACGGGTGAACGAGTGCCTCGCGCTCAACCGCCCCGTGAGCGAGCGCAGCCCCGAACAACGCGCGAAGGCCAAGCTGATCGCTGACGTGCTGCGCATTCCCGAGGCCTCGATTGGAAGCCACATGAACTGGGCCACCCTCACCCTCGCTGACATCACACGACGTCATGGCGGGATCGTGATCGGCAACGCGGGCGTGCGCTACCGCGGGTCGACCGACGATGCGGCGCTCAACGCCGAACTCGACCGCAAGGGGCTCCGCTACGCAGCCGATCCCGCGGCTCGCGCACGCTTTCTGGCTGATGTCGAGCACGGGGGTCGTTTTGCGGTGCCCGTGCTTACGGTGCATGGGATTGCCGATCCAACTGTCTTCGTCGAGGCGCAGCACGCGTTGCGCGAGATCATGCAGCGCGCCGGCACGGTGCACGATCTGGTGCAGACCTTCGTCGACTCGGCCGAGCATAGCTACCTCGGCGATGCCATTTATCCGCCGCTTTTCGACGCCTTGCTCGCCTGGGTGGAGCGTGGTGAACGGCCGACGCCCGAGCGCATCGCGACCCGCTGCCGGGAGCGGCAGCGCGCGGCCAAAGCCTCCGAGGCGGAGTGCCGGTTCCGGCCCGACTACGAGGTGCAACCCCTCGCCACGCGGGTGCTGCCGCGCTGACCGTGCATCGCTCGGCAGCGTGTTGCGGGGCATCACGCATGCGCGTGCCTGCGCGGTTGTATCGGCCCTGTCGCCTGCGTCGATAGCTCCCCGACGCCTGAGGGCACAGACCCCTCTTTCGGCTCTGCCGACATCTCCCCTACGGCTTTCGCCGCAGGGGAGAACCCGCAGACGCACCCTCGTTCCAACCGGACCGCAGGGGAGAACATGAAGCGAGTCCTCCCCTTCGCGCAAGCGAAGGGGAGGTGGCGCG
>JANWWI010000033.1 GCA_025056355.1 Casimicrobiaceae bacterium
GACGAAGTGCACCTGCTGCCAGCGCGGATAGCGACCGTCGGTTTCATGTTTTGGAAAGGCCGCACGATCAGCCGCACTGGCCCAGTGGTCGGCCAGTTTCATCGCGCGCTCGATTTCATCGGGGATACCCTGCGGAAATACCGCGTTCAAGAGCGCGCGCACCGTGCCGCCCTCATGTCCTTCCTGTGTGCGCATGAGGATGAGCGCCTTTTCCAGCGGATCATGCAAACGAGCGGCGAGTTTGGCTTGCCAGAGAAGATCGTTGTTCATGGCGGGTCAGGCGGAAATGCGGGAAAGTTTCTGGCCCTGGCCATCGAGGAACCGATGGACCTTTTGCCAGACGGACTCAATCACTCTGCGATTGGGACTGAAAGCCGGCGGCGGCAGGTGCGGCATGTGAAAGATCACGCCGACCAACCTCCCGTCGTTGGTCTTGCGCACTTTGAAGCGGAGTTGGTTGGGGAGGCGTAGCGTGTGGCGTTCCCA
Source organism: Casimicrobiaceae bacterium (assembly GCA_025056355.1). Taxonomy (GTDB): domain Bacteria; phylum Pseudomonadota; class Gammaproteobacteria; order Burkholderiales; family Casimicrobiaceae; genus Casimicrobium. The sequence goes on from JANWWI010000033.1 coordinate 487, forward strand.
GGTCTTGACCTTGTGATTCGTGACTGGATAGGCAATCCAGTGACGATCTTGAGGGCGACCATGTGCAATGCCTGTTCGTTCACCTGTCCTCTTGTCGACCACCTCTTCGTCATCATGTTCTCCGTTTAGGACAAATTCGAACGCTCCCTTTTGCGTCCGCAGACGAATCTTGAGCTCTGCAAGGGTTTTCATAACGCCCTTCCAGTCATCACACGGCTCGGTCTGCCAAATAAGCGGAGCCCCCTTCTCGTCCTTGCCGATAGCATGAGGCCAGTCGAGATCAAGCGCGTCCTTCCAGTACCGCAGAGGCAGCAGATCGACGCTGTGAGCGGGCGTGCCATCGGTGGGGTCCAGGGCATAAGAGCCCCAGCCATTGCGCGAGCGGCCCCCGAGGGTGCCGAATAAGTTCATAAGGGCCAGTGCCTCTCGTATGAGCCGCCACGCATCAGACTGCGCCTCGCATGCCGCCGCGATAGACAACCGCGCTGATTCTTCGTCCTTTATCGCAGCATCACTTTTGGCGAGATTTGTGCCGCCCCGCCCGTCCAGCGGGCCAAAGCCGAGATACGCGTGCGGTCCAACTTGGTAGTTCGTTCTCTCGGTCTCCGGGTGATGAACCGTTCCCTTCTCGAGGCCTTCCCAGGACTTGAGTGTGCCCACGTCCCATCGCATCAAGCGCAAGCGGATAGCACTCTTGCGCGCGGCAGTTGTGACTCTTCGGCCGTCACACTCAAAGGCGTCGTCCTCCAACCACGCATGCCCAAACAACAGCGCCTCTGCTTTGCGCATCTCGGATGCGGCAAAGTTGAATTGTTTTGAAGCCGCATACGCCACCCGCCACCAGGCGCGCAGTTCGTGCTTGATCGGCGGCGTTCGCCAGCGGCCGTTCTGCGCGGCATCGCCAAGAAATGCGGGCGTAAGGAACGTGAGCTTGAAGTTCAAGATCTGCATGGGCGCGAAGCGGCGAGTTGAAAAACACTCCGGAGACCGATGCACCGGGGGCAGCCGCACAGCTTCGGACCCATCGCCGGGCCAGCGCCTCCCCCAGGCAGCCAGACGAGCGCCAATGTATGCAAGCGATCCGAGAAACCGCAAGTCTGCAAGCTTGCAGCGTTTCCAACCCGTGGCAGCGCCGCGACACAGGCCCCGCACACGCGGGGGGGCGCGCTCGGCTCCGACCCTCCCCGCCCGCCCTCAACAGGCCGGCTCGTCCGCCTCCGGGTCGATCACGATCACGGTTGCATCGCTTCGCCCATCGCCCAGTGCCGCGCGCAAAACGGCCTCGGCCGCCCGTGAAGGCGTCGGTTGCTCCTGCACCATCCGGGCGATGCGCTGGGCGGAGAGCCGATCCGCCACCGCGTTGGTGGCAAGCACGAAGCGATCGCCCTCCGCAAAGGGTGTGGTCTCGATTGCAAGCTCAAGATCGTCCGCGCCCAGACAGGCACGAAGGCCGTAAACCGAACGCCGCCGCTGGCTGAGGGGAATCACGACCCCGCTGCGCACGATCGCCGCCCAGGTGTCGCCCGCTTGCAACACATGCGCATGACCGTCGTGAAGCCAAAGCACCGTGGCGGAAGCCGCCCCACGCGGCCAGCCGCGCGCGTCTCGCCCCCAGGCGAGGATTTGCGCCTGAACGTCGCGCACCCAATCGAGGAGCGCACCGGTGGTGGGCTCTGCCGTTGTCTCCGGGCGAAAGAAATCGATGATGCGGTCGCAGAGAAGCTGCGCGGCTTGCGCAGCACACTCCGTGTCGCCCAAGCCATCGGCGATGGCGAAGAGCTCGCCGCGCTGCAGGGCATCGACGAGAGCAATGCCGCGGCCGAGCAAGCGGTAGCGATCCTCATAGCGATCGTGCGCGGTGCCTTTGTGCCATGCTACCGCCGCCGAGTGACGCGCCTCAATTTGAATCATTCCTGGGAAGACTATGATGCTCACGCGGCTCAAGCGCCGTGCGGTTTTCGAAGCGAGCACCTGAAAGGCGCCGAGGCCGCCGCTTGCCAACCCTGCCGACTGCACGAAGCGGTTTTGCCGACGAAGGTGGGTGAGAGAAAGCACCCGTCCGCGCGGTGGAGGCACATCGAAACGCACCCTTGTGAAGTCAACGCTTGCGCGACAAGACACAAAAAAAGCCGCACTCGTCGCGGCTTCAAGGGGCTTCTAGGATCAGTTCGTACTCGTGCTCAAAAAGAAACTGGCGGAAAGGGGGGGATTCGAACCCCCGACACCTTGCGGTGCGCCTGATTTCGAGTCAGGTACATTCAACCACTCTGCCACCTTTCCGTGCCCACTATTTTATTCGCTAGTCGCGCCGAGCTCTACTCGCGAAATCGTATCCCGTCGCGGAGGCTTCTGTTCGCCGATCGATTCACGCCCCCAGGCGCCCTCTGCCAGCCGGCCCACAACTGACGGCGCCGGGGAGCAGTCTCTTGCTGTGCGTATGTCGGGATGCCTTCGGGCGCAAGGACAGAACCCGTTCTCCCCTTCGCATGCAAAGGGGGGTCAGTGCGAAGCACGGCGAGGGGTTGACACTGCGCGCAACCGCTCTGTCGTGTTGCGCCGACTTCTCCCCCGGGGAGAGCGTTGGGGTGAGGGCAACCACCGTCAGCACCCTCACCCGGCCCTTCGGGCCACCCTCTCCCGGTGGGAGAGGGAAAAGGCAGCGACACCTCCGACTTCGAGTCTTTGTCATCGGATCTCCCTCTCCCCCTGGGAGAGGGGCAGGGGTGAGGGCAGCCACCGTCAGCGCCCTCACCCGGCCCTTCGGGCCACCCTCTCCCATTGGGAGAGGGAAACAAAAAGGCAACTCGATCCTTCGATTCCCCGCCCGTTGGCCTGAGTGCGATTCCCCTCTCCCCCTGGGAGAGGGGCAGGGGTGAGGGCAACCATCGTCAGCACCCTCACCCGGGCCTTCGGGAAAGGGTTTGGGGCAGAAGTGCTCGTGCAGCCCAATGACATGGATATCGCTTGCCGCACGGTTCCAGCGCCGCAAAACTTTAGAGGTGCGCTGCGACTCCGGCGACTGCGGCGGCGGATGCCCGCAGGACACGGTGATCGAGCAAAATAGGCGCTACTGCGTTCGGCCAATCAACGCCATGGGCGAATCGAACCGCAAACTGATCCCGATCGCGCAGAACGCGCCGGTGCGCGAAGCCCAGGCACTGTCGCCAGCGCTGCTTGCCGATGCGCTCGCCCGGAGACGCATCGAGGATGCCCGGGGTCGCCCCCTGCGTGACCTGCGCATCTCGGTCACCGACCGCTGCAACTTCCGGTGCACGTATTGCATGCCGAAAGAAGTGTTTGGGCCGGGATACCAATTCCTGCCCCGCACCGAGGTCCTGACCTTCGAAGAGATCACACGGGTTGCCCGCTGCGCCATTGCACTCGGCGTTGAAAAGATTCGGCTCACCGGCGGAGAACCAACGCTTCGGCGCGACTTGCCGACGCTCATCGATGAACTGGCCTCGCTGCGCACGCCAAGCGGTCGGCCGGTCGATCTCACGCTCACGACCAATGGCTCGACGCTTGCACGCCTTGCCCGGACGCTGAAAGCGGCCGGGCTCCAGCGCGTCACGGTATCGCTCGATTCGCTCGATGATGCCGTGTTTCGCGCAATGAACGATGTGGACTTTCCCGTGGCAGAAGTCTTGCGCGGGATCGAGGTCGCGCTTGATGCGGGGCTCACGCCGCTCAAGATCAACATGGTGGTCAAGCGGGGCGTCAACGATCACGGCATCCTGGATATGGCGCGCTACTTCCGCGGCACAGGCGTCGTCGTGCGCTTTATCGAGTACATGGATGTGGGCTCAACCAACGGATGGCGCATGGATGATGTGGTTCCCTCTGCGGAGGTGATCGAGCGCATTGCGCACCAGTTCCCGCTAGAACCCATCGACCGGACCTATCCGGGCGAAGTCGCCGAGCGCTGGCGCTATGTTGACGGCGCCGGCGAAATCGGCGTTATCGCTTCAGTGACCCGCGCGTTCTGCCGCGATTGCACGCGGCTGCGCTTGTCGACCGACGGACGGCTCTACACGTGCCTATTTGCCGACAGCGGTGTCGATGTGCGCGCTCTGCTGCGCGGAGGTGCCTCGGATAACGATATCGCAGCCCTCATTGCGGGGACGTGGGCCGGGCGCAACGACCGCTACAGCGAAATCCGCACCGAAGAGACAGCTCGTCAACGCAAAATCGAGATGAGTTTCATCGGCGGCTAAGACCGCGCGCCTCCAACGCCCCGCCCCCAGGAGGCCCGCTCAGGCCGCCTCCGGCCAGAGTGACCCCGGAGCGATGTGTGTCACGCAGGCGCGCGGATGTCTACGGCGTGTCGATGAAGTCTTGCGTCGAATACTCTGCAACCGGCAGTCGAGCAATCGTGCCGCGGCTTCGCACGTAGTCGAGAAATGGTTCGGCGTAGTCGAGGAACGTGTCTTCGCGCCGACTGGCGGGAATAGCCTTGAGTGTTGCATAGCCATCCCCGCCATCGGCCAGGAAGTTGTTCGTGATGAGCCGATAGGTGGCGGAAAGGTCAAAAGCAACCCACTGACCCTGCGCGTTGCGGAACTGTAGATCGCGCACGCGCTGGCCGGCGGGCTGATTGAGATCGACCTTGAAGCGAAGGTTTGCCGTGTAGGGGTAAGCGCCGGTGTTGCCGGCCCCCGCGAGCATGAAGGCGATGCCGTCTTCGAGCGCGGCCTTGATCTCGGCCCCCGTCATGGTGAGCCGCACGAGCGTGTTTTTGAACGGCAGCATCGTGTAGATGCGCCCCACGGTGATATCGCCGGCCGGAATGTCGGTACGCACGCCACCGCCGTTTTGCAGAGCGATATCGGCTCCGCCAAATTGCCGGCCCCGCTCTAGGAACACCTGCGCGACGAGCTGCTGCGCATCACCGCCGTGCGCGATGACGCGCGGATCGCGGTTGCACACATCACCAAGCGTCGAACGATTGATGTCGCGCTTCGTGCCGGGCACACGGCGCAGGCACAGGTTTTCCGCGGCCACCCCGACTTTCACGTTGCCAAAGGCGTCCTTGGCAGCCTTGAACGGGGCCAGCACTGCGTTGGCCGAATTCGACAGTGCCGTTGGGCGCAGCACGCGCGAAGCGGCCATGTCGTTGCGCATCGCGGTCAGATCGGCCCCCGTGACGGGAGTGGCACCGCGGCGCGGCGTGTCGCCGACGAGGATGTGCGTGGTGCCCGAGCATTCGGTCACCCGGCCTCCAGCGTCGAATTTCACGTTGAGCTCACCGACTGCAAAGGCATATTGCCAGGCCTGGACGATGCAGACGGGGTTTCCGTCTTTGTCGGTGGCACGGGTCGGGTATTCGCCGCCCGGGGTGAGGCCATAGTCGGCGAGCGTGGCCGGTCCCAGCAGCGTGTGCGAATCACCCCCCACGATGACATCCACGCCCGAGAGCTCTCGCACGAGCGCGCGATCGGCGGAAAAACCGACGTGCGTCAACAGGATGATTTTGTTGACGCCCTGTTCCCGCAAACGATCAATTTCGCGCTGGGCAGCCGCGATTTCGTTCTCGAACGTCGTACCGGCACTCGGCCGCGAGGACCTTGCCGTCTTGTCTGAGACCGTGATGCCGACGATGCCGATGCGCTCCCCGCCCCGGGTTAGCACGACCGAGGGCTGGATCAGCTGCCCCAGCGCGCCGAGTGGTGAGCCAACCCCCGGTCGCGTGTTCGCCGAGAGAACGGGCGTACGACAGGGGCCACCGGCATGCAGAAAGTCGATGAACTTCCTGAGCCCGGCATCGCCGTTGTCGAATTCGTGATTGCCCAGCACGAAAGCGTCAAAGCACACGGTGTTCATGAGTGCCGCATCAGAGCGGCCTTCATCGAGCGTGAAGTAGAGGTCCCCCGTGATCGCGTCGCCGGCGTGCAGTTTGAGCACGTTCGGATTGGAACCCGCAAGTTCATCGATCGCCTGCTTCACGCGCGCAAAGCCCCCGAGATCAACGGTCACCGCCTCGCGCGCGCCGTTGGCGTTCATGAGCCGCAAGGTGATCGTCTCGGGATCCAGGCGCGAGTGATGATCGTTGATATGCAGGATCTTGAGCTCGATCGGTGCGCCGCTCTCCTCCGTGCCGCATGCCGTCTGAACGAGCGCAAGCACGACGAGAAGCGGCAGCACAAGCGCGCGACGAATTCCTAGGCAAGCCATCACCACAACCTCCTCGAAACAGCGCAAACGTTGGGAGTCTGCCCCAGTTCGATGGTCGGATCATGACAGCGCAATGGCGCTTCGATGACCGCACGCACGTCGGTGGCGGAGAATCGCGGCGATCCCGCGTGCAACGCTGGCCGCTCCAGAACGCTGCCTCGGTCTTCAACGGCACGCGACGGTGACGCGCCGTGTCAATTGCGCAGGCCGGTTGGCGGTGCCTTTCGCACTCGATCATTCACGCGGGCCTAGGCCCGCAGCCGCTCTTGACGCTGGTGAATCAACTCCGGCAGGCGCCGCGGCAGTTGCATGTCGCGCCAGAGCACATCGAGCGCCTGCACGAGCGCCTCGATGAGGTCGGGCGTGTGAAACGGTCCCGGAGCAATCCGCAGACGCTCCGTACCACGCGGCACGGTCGGGTAGTTGATCGGCTGGATATAGATTGCGTGTTCGGTCAGCAGCCGGTCGGAGACGGCTTTGGCAAGCACCGGATCGCCAACAAAGATCGGCACGATGTGACTCACCACCCCTTTGGGCGTGTCCGAGGGCATCATGGGCAGATTGGCTTCGATGAGCCGCCGCCGAAGAAGCGCAACGTGTTCGCGCTGTTTCGCACGCTCGACCGGCGAAGCCATCAGGTGCGAGATGCTCGCGATCGCTCCGGCTGCCAGCACCGGGGCGAGCGACGTCGAAAAGATGAACGCCGCGCCGAAGCTGCGGATGCAATCGATGACGGGTTCGTCGCCAGCCACATAACCGCCCTGCATACCAAAGGCTTTGCCGAGGGTGCCTTGGATCACGTCGATCTCGTGGGCAATGCCCATCTCCTCGGTCACGCCGCCGCCGCGGGCACCGTACATGCCGACCGCATGCACCTCATCGACATAAGTCATCGCGTTGTACTTCTTCGCAAGCGCCACAAACTCGCGAATCGGCGCGATGTTGCCGGTCATCGAGTAGACGCTCTCGAAGGCGATCAGCTTGGGCCGATCCGGTGCGATCGTGCGCAGTTTCGCTTCGAGATCGCGTGGGTTGTTGTGTTCGAAGATGATCTTTTCAGCCCCCGAGCGGCGGATGCCCTCGATCATGGAGTTGTGATTGTCCGCATCGGAGAGAATCACCGTGTGCGGCAATAGCGAACCGAGCACCGACAGGCTCGCAAGGTTGGCCGCATACCCGGACGTAAACGTCAGCGCGGACTGCTTGCCATGCAGGCTCGCAAGCAGCCGCTCGAGGGCGACGTGGCGCGCATTCGTGCCGCCGATGTTGCGCGTGCCGCCCGCACCGGTTGCCCCTTCGCTGACGGCCTGCTGCATCGCCGCATTGACGAGCGGATGGTGCCCCATCCCGAGGTAGTCGTTCGAGCACCAGTTGACCACCTGCTTGAGGCCGGTCGGACCTTGCCATAGCACGTACGGGTGCTTGCCGATCGGGCGCGTCAGTTCCACGAAAACGCGATAGCGCCCTTCTCGTTTGAGCGCCGCGATCCGCTCGGCGAAGCGGGCAGAATAGCTTGACGTGGGTTTCTGGGATCCGCTGCTCATGCCCAACTCCTGCCGATTGACCGCCTGGCGGCCATTGCACGTCGTGTGGCGGGCCTGCACGCTCAACTTCGGAGCGACCCCCGCCTGGACTTTGAGACTTTGGCTCGCCGAGCGCTCCGCAGGCGAACCCTGCACCGTATGATTCTATGACCGTCGTCACGCACTGGGGTTGCGGTCGGTTTCGTTGGACGTGGCCTGATCAATATGCGCAAATGCCGTCCGCGCCCCCATGGACAGCCGGCTTGGGTCGACCACGACCGCTCATCATGGGCATTGTCAATGTCACGCCCGACTCGTTTTCCGATGGCGGTCAATATTTGGACCCCGAGCGCGCGATCGCGCACGGCGAGCGTCTGGCGGCTGAGGGGGCCGACATCCTCGACGTCGGCGGCGAGTCGACGCGTCCGGGTGCAACTCCCCCGAGCGAAGCCGAGGAACTGCGCCGCGTCATTCCCGTCGTCGAGGCGCTGGCAGCGCGCGGCTACTGCGTGAGCATCGATACGCGACGCCCCGCGGTGATGGCCGCAGCGCTCGCAGCCGGCGCGAGCATCATCAACGATGTGGCGGCCCTGCGCGCCGAGGGCGCTCTCGAGCTTGCCGCGCGCCATGACTGCGGCATTGTGCTGATGCACATGCAGGGCACGCCAGAGACCATGCAAGCAGACCCACGCTACCCCGAAGGCGTGGTCGAGACCACGCGGCGATTTCTCGCCGAACGCCTCGCAGCCTGCCTTGCCGCTGGGATCGCGGCGGAGCGTATCGTGCTCGATCCTGGCATTGGTTTCGGCAAGACCGCCACCCATAACGCCGAGCTTACACGGGGTCTTTCGCAACTGGCCTCGCTCGGACGGCCGTTGCTCGTCGGCTGGTCACGCAAGCGCTCGCTCGATGCGTACACGGGGCTCACACGCAAGCCGCAGGAGCGGCTCGCCGAGAGTCTCGCCGCGGCGCTCGCAAGCCTCCTCGGAGGGGCACACATCGTGCGTGTTCACGATGTCTTGGCAACGGCCGCGGCCGTTCGGACTTGGCACGCCCTGGCGCCGCCCGTGCTTCCCTCAGGCGAACCATGAGCGCTGCCGAACCGGCGCGAAACTCATGCGGTGTTCCGCACAGGGACCTAAGCGCGCCAGGGCGGCCAGATGGGCCGCCGTCGGATAGCCCTTGTGTTGGGCGAAGCCGTAGCCGGGGTAACGGCGATCAAGCGCGAGCATGTGCTCATCACGGGCCGTTTTGGCAAGGATTGAGGCGGCCGAGACCGCAGGGACCTCGGCATCGGCCCGAGGCCGCGCGATCACCTCCACGCCACGGCTTTGACCCCAGGTGGCAACGGCACTTGGGCGATGCAACCCATCGATCCAAACCGCACTTGGCACCGACCCACCTGCCAGGAGTTGCTCAAAAGCGCGCTGCATGGCCAGCATCGTGGCCTCGAAGATGTTGAGTCGATCGATCTCGGCCACACTCGCCGAGGCAACTGCCCATGCGCAGGCGCGCTCGCGAATTTCGCGCGCCAATCGTTGTCGCATCGCGGCCGTCAAGCGCTTGGAATCATCCAAGCCGGCAATGGCCCCCCCGCGCGCGCCGAGGATGACCGCTGCGGCAAAGACTGGGCCCGCCAGGGGACCGCGCCCCGCCTCATCGATTCCACAGATCATGACGGCGGGAGTGTTTTGAGCACAGTCGCCACGAGCCGCTCGCCCGGTTTGGCCTCATCGATCTGCAGCGCGGCCCGCACGCGTGCGTAGTGCGCACGGACCGCTTCGCGCCGAGCGGCATCGCGCAAGTAGCCGAGAATGTCCTCGGCAAGCCGCTTCGGCGTCGCATCGCGCTGCAAACGCTCCGGCACGATGCCTTCGCCCGCGATGATGTTGGGCTGAGCAACCCAGCGTGTCGTCAATTGCCGGCGCACGAGCCACGCGGTCACGGGGTTCAGGCGATAGGTGACCACCTGCGGGCAGTCCAGAAGACACGCCTCCAGCGTTGCCGTGCCCGAGGCCACCAGTGCCACATCGGCCGCGCGCAATGCATAGTCGGCGTGCCCGAACATGAGGCGCGTTCGCGGAACAAGCGTTTCGGCGCGATGCCAGAGCTCGCGCTCGAAGCGCTCACGCGTCGCACGCGTCACAAGCGGCACAGCGAAGTGGCTCTCCGGCAACGCCTGTGCGATCAGCTTCATCGTCTCGACAAACAGCGCCGCATGCGCCTCCACCTCGGCCAATCGCGACCCGGGCAGCAGTGCCACCAGTGGCGCTTGAAGGGAGGCCGCCTCCGGGAGCAGCTGGCGCTTGAGCCGCGCGGGTTTGGCCTCGCTCCAGCGCGTCTTTGTGAGCGGATGCCCGACAAAGGTTGCCGGAACGCCATGGCGCGCTAGCGCCTCGGGCTCGAAGGGGAAAATGCACAGCATGTGATCGACGGCATCGCGGAACGTCCGCACCCGCCCTGGGCGCCACGCCCAAAAGGTCGGACAAACGTAATGCAAGGTGCGAATGCCGCGCGCCTTGAGTAGCCGTTCGATGCGCAGATTGAACTCCGGTGCATCCACCCCGATGTAGAGCGCGGGCCGAAGCTCACGCACGTTCGCTAGGACCTGCCGTTTGAGGCGCCAAATCGCGGGCAACGCCGGCAAGACCTCGACCAGGCCGCGCACGGCCAAGGTCTCGATGTCCTCCCAGGTCTCCACGCCCGCTGCCCGCATGCGCGGACCGGTCACGCCGTGAAAGCGCACATCGGCGCGCTGCGCCCGCACGCCCTCGACCAACTCCGCAGCCAAGCGGTCGCCCGAGCTTTCCCCGGCGACAATCACAACGTCTACCACTATCGAGCGAGCCCTCGGCCGGGGACCTGCAAAAACTCGATCAGCGGTTCGAGCGCGGCGCGAACATCGCAGTCGGCCTGCGCAGCGCGTTCCGCCAGACGCTTGAGAGCCTCCGTGAGCGTCAGCCCCGAACGGAACACGATGCGATAAGCCTCCCGTAGCGCCGCAATCGCCTCGCGCGAAAAACCGCGACGTTTGAGGCCTTCAACATTGACGCTGGTCACTGAAAACGGATTTCCATGGCCTAGCGCGTACGGCGCCACGTCCTGAAGCACGCAAGAGCAGCCTCCAACCATCGCATGCGCGCCAACCCGCGTGAACTGATGGACTGCGGCAAGCCCCCCGAGAATCGCATACCGGCCCACGGTCACGTGACCGGCCAGCGTGGCCGCATTGGCCAGGATCGCATCATCCTCAACGACGCAATCGTGGGCCACATGCGTATAAGCCATCAAAAGAACCCGAGCGCCGATCCGCGTGACCCCGGCGCCACCGAGGGTGCCGCGGCTCACCGTGGCGCACTCGCGAATCGTTGTGTCATCGCCGATTTCGAGGCGCGTTGGCTCACCGCGATACTTTTTGTCCTGCGGCGCAACCCCAACGCAAGCAAAGGGATGAATCGTCGTGCGGGCGCCCAGGACCGTTGGGCCTTCGACAATCACGTGCGAGATGAGGCGGCTGTCGCGACCGATGCGCACGTGCGGTCCCACACGGCAATACGGGCCGATCTCGACGTTTTCTTCGAGTTCAACGCTTGCCTCGACAATCGCCGTCGGATGGATGCGCGCCATGCCACGCGAACTCAAACGCGCAAGGCGGCCAAAAGCGTCGCTTCCGCGGCAATTGCCCCATCGACGCTGGCACGCCCCCGAAAACGCCCGATATTGCGCACAATGCGCTCAATGTCGACCTCGAGCGTGAGGATATCGCCAGGAACTACCGGACGCTTGAAGCGCGCCTCGTCGATGCCCGCGAGATAGACGACCCGTCCCTCGCCGCCCAGGGTGGCATCGCTCTCAAATGCGAGCACCGCAGCGGCCTGCGCGAGCGCCTCGAGAATCAGGACCCCTGGCATGACCGGGCGAGCTGGAAAGTGGCCCGGAAAAAACGGTTCGTTGATCGTGACGTTTTTCGCGGCCACGATGCGCCGGCCGGGTTCGAATTCTCGAACACGATCGATGAGCAGAAATGGATACCGATGCGGAAGAAGTTGTTGGATGCGTTCGAGACTGATCGAGGCCATGCGCCGTTTCCCCCGGGCGGCATTGTCTCAAATCGCCGGGCTAGCCCGCGCCTAGGCGTTGCGCCGGGCGCCACGCCGCAACTGCGCGGCAATGCGCTGCCAATGTCGATGTTCGGTGGTCGGGAAAACGCCCGTGTAGCGCCCCGGCCGGTCGATACTCTCAGCCACCAAGGTGCCGCCCGAGACGATTGCACCATCGCAGATCGTGATGTGCCCCACAATCATCGCCGCCCCCCCGATCTGGCAATGCGCGCCGATGCGCGTGCTGCCCGCGATGCCGACGCAGCCGGCAATGATGGTGTGCGCGCCAATCCGGCAGTTGTGCGCGATGTGCACCTGATCGTCGATCTTGACGCCATCCTCGATCACGGTGTCCTCAATTGCCCCACGGTCGATCGTGGTTGAGGCGCCGATTTCGACGTCGCTGCCAATTACGACCGAACCGAGCTGGGCGATCTTGACCCAGTGGCCAGCCTCATCCGTTTCGAAGCCAAAGCCATCCGCACCGATTACCGCGCCGGCGTGAACGATACAGCGATCACCGAGAACGACCCGCTCGCCGACGACCGCGTTGGGATAGATAAGGCAATTGCGCCCGAGCCGCGCGCCGGCACCGATGCGCGCACCGGCTGCAATGCGCGTTCCATCACCGATGGCCGCGCCCGCTGCAACGGAGGCAAAGGCTTCGATCCAGACCTCGCCGAGGCAGGCATCCGCTGCAACAAATGCCTGAGGGGAGACAAAGCGCCCGACCGGAGAGAAGGGAAACAACAGCTCAAGCGCCCGCGCGAAGGCGAGCCTCGGTCGAGCGCTGATGAGCCGCGCTTGCGCGCGCCAGGCGCCCTCGCCAGTCGGCACGATGAGCACGCTCGCGGCAACCGCGCGCGCCGCCTCAAGCCCGCGCCGGTCCGCGACAAAGGCCAAATCGCCGGGCCCAGCGTGCTCGAGAGCACTGACGCGCCCGATCCGCGCTTCTGGTGACCCCTCAAGCCTCAGCGCTTGCCCCTGACCAAGCGCCTCAGCCAACTCGCGCGCCGTCAGCGGGCGCGCCACGGACCGTGCCATCAGCGATCGGCAAGCGCGCGCAGCACGCGGTCGGTGATATCGATGCGGCCGCTCACGTAGACCGCCTCCTGAAGAATGAGGTCGAAACGCTCGGCTTCCGCGATCTGCTGGATGGCTTTTTGCAGTCGCTCCTGGAGCGCGGCGAGTTCTTCGTTGCGGCGCAGGTTTTCGTCTTCGCGCAATTCGCGCTGCGCCCGTTGCAGTTCTCGCGCGAGCGCGTCGAGATCGCGCTGGCGATTGCGTCGCTCGGTGTCGGACATCGTGAGTTGATCGCGTTCGAACGCCGCCGACGCATCGCGAAAGCGCTTGGCGAGCTTTTCGACCTCGGCTTGGCGTGCTGCAAATTCGCGCTCGAGTTTCTTGAGCGCGCGCTGCGCCGGCGCCGACTCGCGCAAGAGCTTTTCGGTATTGACAAAGCCGATCTTGATCTCCCCAGAACGCTGTGTTGCGCCGCCTTGTGCCGCAACATGCGTGGCAAAGGCCGCGACCGCGCACAGCGTACCCACGGCACCAAGCGCGCGCAGGCATCGGCGTACCAAGCCAACGCTTGGCTTCGAGCGCGGTGAATGCAAACGATCCTTCATCAGAACAGCGTGCCTACCTGGAACTGGAAGCGTTGCAATTTATCGGTCGGTTTGGTCGCAAGCGGAAAGGCGTAGCTGAACTTAAGCGCCCCGATCGGCGACTGCCACGCAATCGCCAAGCCGACCGAGAAGCGAAAGCGCTCGTTGTCTTTTTGCTCGCCGCGATCATAAATCTGCCCGGCGTCGAAGAAAATACTGCCGCGCACGGATTTGTCGTTGCGCGTCCCCGGGAAGGGAAAGAGCAGCTCATTGTTGACGACAATCTTGCGTCGACCGCCGAGCGCGCCGCCGGTAAAGGTCGTCGTAGACACGGGCTGACCGTCAGGCCCGGTGACGGTGCTCGTCACGGGCTCGCGCGGCCCGAGGGAGTTCGTCTCATAGCCGCGTACCGAACCGACGCCGCCGCCGTAGTAGTTTTGGAAAAACGGCAAGGGGCGACCGCCGTAGCCGGCCGCGAAGCCGAGGTCAACGTTGATGCCGTAGACAAAGTCGTTCACAAGCGGCACAAACAGCTGGCCTTGGTAGTTGATTTTGTAGAACTTGACGTTGGTCACGGGCAAGGTCCCTTCAAGCCCAATGGCCTGCAACCAGCCGCGCGTCGGAAAGATGATGCTGTCTCGCGTATCGCGCTGCCAGCCACCGGACACCTTGTAGGCGTTCGTGACCCGTCCGAAGTTCTTGACGTAGTCGAAATAGCGTCTCGGACTAACCCCTTCGGTCAGCGTGAGTCCCTGCGATTCGGCAAGCAGCCCCAAACTCACGCTATCGGTTTCGCTAATTGGCACGGTAAAGCGCAAGCCGGCCCCGGTTGTTGCCAGCGAGTACGCCTCGATTCCGGTCGTACTCGAGTCATAGGTCCGCCGATACAGGTCGATGCCGCGGCCGACGCCGTCTTTCGTCCAATAGGGATTCGAATAGGAGAACACGGCCGTCTTCGAGGCCCGGCTCGTGTTGACCTGAATCGACAGCGCGTTGCCCGTGCCAAGCACGTTGTTCTGCGAAAGCGAGGCGGTCAGCACGAGTTTTTCCGCACTCGAATAGCCGGCACCCGCGTTGAGCGTTCCAGTGTTTCGCTCGGTCACCGTGATATCGAGGTCGACCTGATCGGGCGCGCCCGGTACTGGCTGATTGTCGATCGTGACCTCGGAAAAAAAGCCAAGGCGATCGAGGCGAACTTTGGAGCGCTGGATTTTGGCTTGGTCATACCACGCGGCCTCAAGCTGGCGCAGCTCGCGGCGGATCACTTCGTCACGCGTCTGGACGTTGCCGGAAATGTTGATGCGGCGCACGTACACCCGCCGCCCCGGATCAATGACGAAATTGAACGCTACCGTGCGCTTTTCTCGATCGATCGTGGGCACCGGGTTGACACTGGCAAAGGCATAGCCCTCGCGCCCCAACCGGTCCGCGATCGCCTTGGTGCCGTCGGCTAACGCGGTCCGAGAAAAGATCTGACCCGGCCGGATCGGGATAAGCGAGCGAACTTCCGCTTCAGACAGCAACATTTCACCGCTCACATCGACGCCCGAGACCGTGAACTGTTCGCCCTCCGTGATGTTGATCGTGATGTAGACACGTTGCCGATCGGGCGACAGCGACACCTGCGTGGAGTCGATGTTGAACTCGAGGTAGCCGCGGTTCAAGTAGAAGTTCCGCAGCGTCTCGAGGTCGCCTTGCAGTTTCTGCTTTGAGTACTGGTTGTCTTTCGTATACCACGAGAACCAGCCACCCGTGGACAGCTGAAGTTGATTGAGCAGCGTACGTTCACTAAAGGCCGTGGCGCCAACGATGTTGATCGACTCGATGCGGGCCACCTCCCCCTCGCGCACCGCGATCGAAACGGCCGTGCGGTTGCGCTCAAGCGGCGTGAGTGTGGTGGTGACCTCGACGTCGTAGCGACCGCGCGCCAGATACTGACGCTTGATCTCCTGTTCCGCCTTGTCTAGGATCGTGCGGTCGAAGATGCGTCCTTCGGCAAGCCCGGCATCGCGCAGGGCTTTTTTGAGCGTGTCGAGGTCGAATTCGCGCGCGCCCGTAATGTCGAGCGATGCCACGGTCGGCCGTTCCACGACGCTTACGATGAGCACCCCATCCTGGGCTTCGATTCGCACGTCACGGAAAAAGCCGGTCGCATAAAGTGCACGAATCGCTTCGGAAGCCCGTTCGCGGTTGAAGCGATCACCGACCTTGACGCCTAGGTAGCTAAACACCGTGCCGGGGTCGGTGCGCTGTAAACCTTCGACGCGGATGTCGCGGACGATCAAGCTTTCATCGTCCTCAAGGCGCGGCGTTGGCCCTGCGCGGTCCGGCGCGGCCGAGGTCGTGACGTCCGTTTGTCCATGTGCGGCAAGGCTTGCGGCCATCACCGCTGCAAACACCGCAAACGAGACGCTTTTGAGGCGAAAAGCACGCGGCAGACAAACGGACATCAGTTCAGAATCCGCAAAAGATCGTTGTAGATGGCAAGCAACGTGAGCGCGGTCAGCAAACCGATGCCGATGCGCTGCCCGAGGAGTTCGGCGCGCTCTGAAAGCGGCGCGCCTTTGATGGCTTCAAACGCATGATATAGCAACTGTCCTCCGTCCAACATCGGCACGGGAAGCAGGTTCAGCACGCCGATCGAGACGCTGACGATCGCGAGAAAGAACACAAATGCGGAGAGACCTTGCTTGAGCGTGTGCCCGGCCCCTTCCGCCATCGTCAGCGGACCCGACAGCTGGCGCAGCGACACCTCGCCCATGACCATGCCCCAGAGCAAGCGCACGGTTAGCGCGGTCGCATCGACCGCGCGCCACGTGCCTTCGCGTACGGCCTCGATCAGGCCGCGCTGTACGTCGATGGCGCGCTCGCTGCCCGGCGCAAGTGGCGAGGCGACCCCGACGTCGATGCGCCCGATGGCCTGTCCCTCGACGAGCTCGCGCCGAGGAATCACAACAAGCTCCTGTTGTTCGCCGGTCGCGCGCCGGACCGTCAGGCGCAAGCGCTGCTCGGGTGCCGCGCGAATCATCTGCGCAGCATCGCTCCACTGCGCAATCGCTCGCCCGTCAATGGCCAAGATGAGATCGTCAGCCTTGAGACCTGCCGCCGCGCCTGGCCCACCGGGTTTGACGAAGCCGATGCGCGCCGGCTGGTCGAGTTGCAGGCCCCAGCTTTCAAGCCGACCTCGCGTGGCCGCCTCATCGGTCAGCTCGGTTCGGCCTCGGACGAGCTCGAATTCGCGCTCGATGCCGCCGACTTCGACCGTAAGCCGCAAGCGGTCCTGGAACAGCGCCATGAGCAGATGCCAACGCACGTCGCCCCAATGCAAGACCGCTGTGCCATCGACCGCGATGACGCGCTCCCCTCCGCGCAGCCCAGCCGCTGCTGCCGGAGAATCCTCCGCCGGCGGGGCGAGGTAGGCGATCGCACCGCGCTCGGGCAGACTCAAGGCAAAGGCGTAAAGCACCGCTGCCAGGAGGAAATTGGCCAGCGGGCCGGCAGCCACAATCGTTGAACGCTTCCACAGAACCTGCCGATCGAACGCCTCGGCCAGTTCCCGCATATCGCGCGGCGGATGCTCGGTGTCGCGCGAGTCGAGCATGCGCACGTAGCCCCCAAGCGGAATGGCCGAAATCGCGAACTCGGTGCCGGCAAACAGACTGCGCCGTCCGACCCAGCGAACAAGCACCGGACCGAAGCCCACCGAGAAGCGCAACACGCGCACCCCGCACAGACGCGCGGCCAGGTAGTGACCAAACTCATGCACGGTGACGAGAATCGCAACAGCGAGCAAAAAACCAAGCAGCGAGCTCCCGAAGACCATCACGCCACCCTCCGCGCACGTTCCTCAACGAAACCGTACGCCAGCCGTCGCGCCTCCTGATCGATCGCGTAGACATCCTCGAGCGTCTTTGGCTCCTTAGCAGAGGCGTGACTGAGCGTTGCTTCGATCACAGGCACGATATCGGTGAAGCGTAGCCGTCCTTCGAGAAACGCCTCCACCGCGAGCTCGTTGCTGGCATTGAGTGCGATGCAGGCCGCCTGTCCACTCGAGAGTGCCTCATAGGCCAGTGAAAGCGCCGGATAGCGCTCCGGATCGACCGCGAAGAATTCGAGTCGGCCAAGCCGCGCAAGCGATAGCCGTTCGACCGAAAGCGAAAGCCGCTCGCTCGCCCCGAGCGCGTGCGCGATGGGCACGGACATGTTCGATGGCCCAAGATGGGCAAGCACCGAACCGTCGACGAATTCGACCAGCGCATGCACGACACTCGACGGATGAATGAGCACGTCGATCTCGTCGGGCGAGCGGTCAAAAAGCAGCGCTGCCTCAATCACCTCGAGGCCTTTATTGATAAGCGTTGCCGAATCGACCGAAATCTTGCGCCCCATGGCCCAGTTCGGGTGACGCACCGCTTCCTCCGGCGTGATCGTGGCGAAGCTGGCAAGATCCCGTGTGCGAAACGGGCCTCCAGAGGCCGTGAGCGTTAGTCGCGCCACCCCTTTGCGAGCAGTATCGAGCCCGCCGAGACACTGGTAGAGAGCGTTGTGTTCACTGTCGAGCGGTACGATCTGGGCGCCGCGCGCCGCCGCTCGAGCAAGCAGCAAGCGGCCTGCGGCCACGAGCGCTTCTTTGTTCGCAAGCAACACGCGCTTGCCGGCCTCGACTGCTGCCCAGGTTGAGGCCAATCCGGCAAAACCGGAAATGCCGGCAACGACCATATCCACGGCTGGGGCTTGAACGAGCGCGCAAAGGCTCGCTGCCCCGGCCTCAACCTGCACCGCCGGAGTATGCCGTCCGAGCGCCTCGCGGAAGGACAGCGCCGCATCCGTGTCGGAAAAGGCAACGACTTCCGGCTGGAATTCATGTGCCAGCGCAAGCATCCCCTGCCAATCGCGACGTGCGGCGAAGGCATAGACGCGAAAGCGATCTCGGTGCTGGCGCACCACTTCAAGCGTGTGGTGGCCAATCGAGCCCGTCGCTCCCAGAATCGCGAGCCGCTGCGGCTTCATCCCCAACCACCGGGCCTTCACCCAAGGGCGATCACTAACCCCGCCGCCGCGGGCAGCACGGGCAATTGCGCATCGATCCGATCCAACACGCCACCGTGCCCGGGCAACAACCCAGAGGCGTCCTTGACTCCGGCTTGCCGTTTGAGCTGGGACTCCCAAAGGTCACCGAGCACAGACAGCGCACCGAGGGCCGCCCCCACA
This sequence comes from Casimicrobiaceae bacterium, assembly GCA_025056355.1. Lineage (GTDB taxonomy): Bacteria > Pseudomonadota > Gammaproteobacteria > Burkholderiales > Casimicrobiaceae > Casimicrobium. Next base: position 19,099 of record JANWWI010000033.1, read on the forward strand.
GCCCCCGCGACGAGAAGCTGCCAGCCTGCGCGCACGAGTTCAAGCTGATCGGCGGCAAGCGCGCTCCAAAGCGCCGCCGCGACAACGCCGCCTGCAGCCCCCTCGATCGTCTTTTTCGGGCTGATCTGCGGCGCAAGCGCGACGCGACCCCAGCCACGGCCGATGAAATAGCCCGCCACATCGGCCACAATCGCAATGAGCAAGACGGCCACGAGCCAGATCACGCCAATCCGATGCAAGAGAATGGCTGCGAGCACGGCCGAACCGAGCACGAGCGCCACCGTGAGCGCTCCATGCGGCCAACGGGTCTCGATCCGCGCCCGCCTGAGCGCTGCGGGCGCGAAAAACAACCAGTAGAAAAGTGCCAGCGAGATCCAGAGCTTGATGGCCCGTGTGGCTCCCGTCTCGGGCCAAGACAGCGCGAGCCCCGCCGCAGCAAGCACAACGACCGCGGTGGCCGCGAAGACGCGCCAGCTGCCCTCCCGCGCCACCAGACGGGCGGCCTCCCAACTGGCCAACAGCGCAAAGGCAAGCACCACCAACGCCCAAAGCGACGTACTCGCGCTTGCGAGCACGGCGATCACCAATGCCCCGAGCACGAGCGCCGTGACCACTCGCGTGGCCAGGTCGCTCGACGCAGAGGCGCGTTCAGACATGGCTTGCCTCGCGCAGCTGTTCGCTGGTCATGCCGAAACGACGTTCACGCGTCGCATACCAAGCCAGCGCGCGCTCCATGTCCTCGGCGCTGAAATCGGGCCACAGCACGTCAGTGAAGTAAAGCTCAGTGTAGGCGAGCTCCCAGAGCAGAAAGTTACTGATGCGCTGCTCGCCCCCGGTGCGGATCAGCAAATCCGGGTCGGGCTGCTCGGCAAGCACGCGATAGCGCGCAAACGCCTCGGGCTCGCCGCGCGCCGCGGCCTGAGCGACCGCCTGCTCGAGGTCCCACCGACCACCGTAGTTGACCGCCACGTTGAGCCAAAGTCGGCTGTTCCGAGCGGTTTGCGCCTGTGCCTCGGCAATGAGTCGCTGCGTCTCCGCCGGCAGCCGGCTCAAATCTCCGATGGCGCGAAAGCGCACGCCGCTGCGGTTGAGCCGATCGAGCTCCTCGCGCAACGTCTTGAGAAACAGATCCATCAGGAACCCGACCTCTTCGGGCGGACGCCGCCAGTTTTCGCTGCTAAACGCAAAGAGCGTCAGGTACTGGATGCCGTGTTCGCCCGCGACACGGATCGCCGTGCGGGCCGCCTCCATCCCCTGCTGATGGCCGGCCACTCGAGGCAAAAGGCGCCGCTGCGCCCAACGCCCGTTGCCGTCCATGACGACGGCCACGTGACGCGGAAGCGGTCCAAAACGGGTCACGACGAGGGGGCTTGCGAAGAGAGGGCGGAACCTGTTTAGTCCGTTTCAGACGGACATCAGCTCGGCCTCTTTGGCCGCGAGGAGTTTGTCGATCTCCGCGATGTAGCGATCGGTCATTTTTTGCACCTCCTCCTGACCGCGTCGTTCCTCGTCTTCCGAGATGGACTTCGCCTTGAGTGCTTCCTTGAGGGCACTGTTCGCGTCGCGCCGGGCATTGCGCACGGCGACCCGCGCGTCTTCAGCCTCCCCCTTGACAACCTTGACCAGCTCGCGCCGGCGTTCCTCACTCAGCATCGGCATTGGAACGCGTATCACGTCGGCATTGACCGAGGGGTTCAAACCGAGATCGGCCTCGCGAATGGCTTTCTCGATCGTCTGGATCATCTTTTTTTCGAACGGTTGCACCCCGATTGTGCGCGGGTCAAGCAGCGTGACGCTTGCCACCTGGCGAAGCGGCGTGAGCGCCCCGTAATATTCGACCATCACGCCATCGAGCATGCCGGGATGCGCACGACCCGTGCGCACGCGAGCGAAATTGGCTTTGAGCGCCTCGATCGCCTTCTGCATCTTTTGTTCGGCGGCTTTTTTCGTCTCTGCAATCATCGCTAGCCTCTCAAAACAGAGCTGAGTCGCTCGCAACGGCTTGCCTAGCAGGTGACCGTGGTGCCTTCGTCCTCGCCGCAGACCACCCTTTTGAGCGCGCCCGGCTTCAAGATCGAAAACACATTGAGTCGCAGCTGCTGATCGCGGCACAGCGCAAGCGCCGTGGCATCCATGACTTTCAAATTCCGCACGATCGCCTCATCAAAGGTGAGCTTCGTGAACCGCGACGCGTTCGGATCCTTCAACGGATCGGCGCTGTAGATGCCATCGACCTTGGTCGCCTTGAGCACCAGGTCCGCGTTGATCTCTCGGCCGCGCAAAGCCGCCCCGGTGTCGGTCGTGAAGAACGGATTGCCCGTTCCCGCGGCAAAGATGACGACCTTGCCCTCTTCTAAATGCCTGAGCGCGCGGCCGCGGATGTAGGGCTCGGCCACGGCATCGACGCGCAGGGCCGACTGCACTCGCGCCTCGACCCCGGCGCGGCGCAAGGCGTCTGCCAAAGCAAGGGCATTCATGATCGTGGCGAGCATGCCGATGTAGTCGGCCGTTGCACGGTCCATGTTCACGGCGCTTGGCGCGATGCCGCGAAAGATGTTGCCGCCGCCAATCACGATCCCGATCTCGACGCCAAGCGCGTGCACCTCTTTGATCTCGGCGACAATGCGGTCGATGACTGCCGGGTTGATCCCATAGGGATCGTCCCCCATCAAGGCCTCGCCCGAGAGTTTGAGGAGGATGCGCCGATAGGCCGGCCGTGCCGACGCCGCCGGTGGCGCATCGGCGGACGCAGGAATTGCTGCCTCAGACATGTTGCCCGGGGATTCTAGCGATGCCCCTTACACGCGCGCCGCAGACCTCGCGCCGAAGATTGTTTCGCCGCGGTTCGAGGCCATCCCCCGCAGGAGAGTCTCTAGCGCGCCTGGACCGCAGCGGCTACCTCAGCTGCAAAGTCCACGACCTTCTTCTCGATACCTTCCCCGACCACAAAAAGCTCAAATGCGTGAATCGTCGTCGCACTGGCCTTGAGGAACTGCTCGACGCTTTGGTCTGGATTTTTCACAAATGGCTGACCGAGCAGCGTGACCTCGGCGAGAAACTTCTGGATTCGCCCCTCGACCATCTTGGCCGCAATCTCGGGCGGCTTACCAGACTCGGCAGCCTGCGCGAGATAGATGCGGCGCTCGCGTTCGACCAGATCGGACGGAACTTGCTCGCGCGAAACGCAAATCGCCCGAGTGGCAGCCACCGAGGCGGCCAGGTGCATCGCCACGTCGCGCGCCGCCTCCGCGCTGCCCTCGTAGGCGACAAGCACCCCGATGCGCCCGCCGCCGTGCACGTAGCTTGCAATTGGATGCCCGGCCAGGCGCGCGAAACGCCGCACGGTCATGTTTTCGCCGATCTTCTGCACAAGCCCCGCGCGGCGCGCTTCCACGGTCTCTCCGTCAATCGACAGGGCCAGAAGCGCCGGCACGTCGGCCGGATTGCCCTCTGCCACGGCACGAGCAAGCGCGGCAGCCAGCGCCTGAAACTCCGCATTTCGCGCCGCAAAGTCGGTCTCGCAGTTGAATTCGACCATGGCCCCGACCGAGGCATCGGGCGCAACATAAATTCCGATCGTGCCCTCGGCGGCTTGGCGCGAAGCCGCTTTGCTCGCCTTCGCGCCCGACTTGATACGGAGCAGTTCCTCCGCCTTTTTGAGGTCACCGCCTGCCTCGGCGAGTGCCTTTTTGCACTCCATCATGCCTAAGCCGGTGAGCTCGCGCAGTTGCTTGACGACTGCCGCACTGATTTCTGTCATGTCTCGCTATCTCGTGATGACCGGGCGCGCGAAAGGTCCCCGCGCGCCGCTCGAATTTACTGTTTGGCTTCGAGCTCGGCTGGGTCGAGCTCGATGACTTCTTCCGTTTGCTCGCGAGCGATCTCAATGACCGCCTGCGCTTTGCCTTCGAGGATCGCATCGGCCATCGCTCGAGCATAGAGACGGATGGCGCGCGCCGAATCGTCGTTGCCCGGAATCACATAATCGACGCCATCCGGACTGTGATTGGTGTCAACCACCCCGATGACCGGAATCTCAAGCGCGTTGGCCTCCTGCACGGCGATTCGCTGATAACCGACGTCGATCACGAACAGTGCATCGGGCAACGCGGCCATGTCCTTGATGCCACCGAGCGAGGTCATGAGTTTGGCGAATTCCCGCCTCAGCGTCAGCGCCTCGCGCTTGGTCATCCGATCGAAGGTGCCATCGGTGGCCATCGCCTCGAGCTCTTTGAGCCGCTTGACGGAGCTTTTGACTGTCTTGAAATTGGTGAGCATGCCGCCAAGCCAGCGGTGATTGACGTAGGGCATGCCACAGCGCCCTGCCTCCTCAGCGATGATTTCGCGCGCCTGGCGCTTCGTCGCAACAAAGAGAATCGTGCCGCGATTGGCCGCCATGCGGCGGGCAAACTCGGTGGCCTGCTTGAGTTTTTCGAGCGTGCGCTCGAGATCGATGATGTGGATTTTTTGACGCGCGCCGAAGATGTAAGGAGCCATCTTCGGGTTCCAAAAGCGCGTCTGATGGCCGAAATGCACGCCGGCCTCCAGCATCTCGCGCATGGTCAAGGACATTGTGGTGCTCCTGAAGGGTTAGACCGCCACCCGCTTGGAACCGCCCGCGCCGAGCATTGAGCTCGGCCTTGCGCGGCACCCATCAGATCGTGCAGGTGTGAGAATTTGCCTTGCCGCTCGCTTTGCATCCGAAACAGACCAAGCAAGCGAAAGACATTCAAGGGCCGGATTATATCTGCCACCGAGATCGCGATCCTTGCGTTGGCGCAGTGCGAGTTACGCGGCCTTCGCCAGTAAAAGGCGCCTGAGCTCTTCCTCCCGCAGCTCGCGGCGCAGAATCTTGCCGACGTTGCTCTTTGGAAGCTCGTTACGAAATTCGATGTGCTTGGGCACTTTATAGCCAGTCAGCTGTTCCCGGCAGTGGGCGAACACCTGCTGGGCCGTGAGCGAGGGGTCTTTGCGCACGATGAAGACTTTCACGGCCTCGCCGGACTTCTCATCGGGCACGCCGATTGCGGCGCATTCGAGCACACCGGGATGCGTCATGACCACCTGCTCGATCTCGTTTGGGTAGACGTTGAAACCCGACACAAGGATCATGTCCTTCTTGCGATCGACGATGTAGAAAAACCCTCGCTCGTCCATGCGCCCCATGTCGCCCGTGGCGAGCCAGCCTTCGGGATCGAGTACTTTGGCGGTCTCCTCGGGGCGTCTCCAGTAGCCCTTCATCACCTGTGGACCGCGGATGCAGATTTCCCCGACGCTTGTGTGATCGTCGAAGGGCACCCAACGACCGTCCTCGCGGCGCAGGCGGATCTCGGTGCCTGGAATCGGAAGTCCGATCGAGCCGTTCCAACCTCCCACATCGAGCGGGTTGATCGTCGCGCCCGGCGAGGTCTCGGTAAGCCCATAGGCCTCGATGAGCGGCTTGCCGGTGATGCGCTGCCATTGCTCGGCCGTTGCGCGCGCCACGGGCATACCGCCGCCAAGCCCGTAACGTAGGGCTGAAAAATCAAGGCTTGCGAAGTCCTCATGGTTCATGAGGGCGACAAAGAGCGTGTTGACCCCCGGCAGCACCGTAAAGCGATGCCGCGACAGCGTGCGGACGAAGGCCGGAATGTCGCGCGGATTGGTCACAAGCACGATCTTCGCCCCTTGCGTGAGGTAGACGAAGGTGCAGGCCGTCAAGGCAAAGATGTGATAGAGCGGCAGGGCCGCAATCACACACTCCTGTTCGACCGACACGGCCGAGGCTTGCGTGTTGCCTTCGAGCCAGGCGCGGCATTGCAACACATTGGCGATGATGTTGCCGTGGGTGAGTATCGCGCCCTTTGAAACGCCGGTCGTGCCACCCGTGTACTGCAAAAACGCGATGTCTTCGTGCGTGAGTTCGGGACGCTCGAAGCCGCCGCCCGCCCCATCGGCCAGCGCCGCATTGAAGCGGATTGCAGCCTCGAAGCGAAATTCCGGCACGAGCTTGGCCACATGGCGCACGAGAAAGTTGAACCCTGGCCCACGCCACCACGACAGTCGATCGCCGATGCCGGTGACAATCACATGCCGAACGTCGGTCTCGCCGATCACCTCTTCGAGCACATGCGCAGCGTTTTCGAAGATGCAAATCCCTTGGGCGCCTGAATCTTTGAGCTGATGCGCCAGTTCCCGCGCGGTGTAGAGGGGATTGCAATTGACCACTGTCAACCCAAGCCGCAGGCAGCCCATGAGTGCGATCGGGTACTGAAGCAGATTCGGCATCATGAGCGCAAAGCGATCCCCGCGTCGAAAACCGTGCCGGTACAAATGCGCCGCGAAGGCCGCCGAGAGCCGGTCGAGTTCCCGGTAGCTCATGTCCATGAAGGTGCAGTGAAACGCCACGCGCCGCGCATAACGCTGCATCGCCTCTTCCACGAGTGCCGCGAGATTCGGCACACCCGACGGGTCGATCTCCGCGGGCACACCTGGCGGATAGGAAGAAAGCCAAGGACGATCAGCACAGATCGCGGTGGACATGTCGATCTCTCCTTGCATCTCAAACCGCTCGATTATCCGATCGCTCCGATCGGCACAGGCAACAAAAGCCCGGTGCGCTGAACCTTGAGCGGACGGCGTTGCGGCGTCGTTACCGGAAAGCAAAAAGCGCCGGCCATGCCTTGGCGAGCCTGCCGGGCAGTGGTGGCTCTCAACGAGAGGTATTTTCTGCCCTTCGACCGCCAAGGGAAGCGGAATGCGAACCCCAAAAGCGCTGCGCGATCGGTTTTCGACTCCCTCACTCGCGAAGGGCGCGCGGCCCAAGCCTCAAGAACCAAGTGCCCCTCAACAGGTTTTTCCTCCCCCATCGCGCAAGGGAAGAACGCACGGTCCACGCGTGAATACTAGGGCTCGCATGAACAATGTTTTTCCTCCCCTTCGCGCATGCGAAGAAGAGGCGCCGCAAAGCGGCGGAGGGGTCAAACACAAACAAACCACCCTTCGGCCCCTCACCCCCCTGTCGACTGCGTCGACATCCCCCCTACGCGCCCCCGCGCAGGGGGGAACAGGCTGAGCCTGCTGACCGCTGTTTGCTGCGGTCCTCGCGCAGCCTAAGTGCGCGGCAGGGCCTGGAGGTGATCTCCACGCGTGAGGTGAGACCAGCCTGCCGTTCGCAAGCTCGGCACGCGCTTCGCGCGTGTCCTCGCCGCTCGCTCGCTTGCGCCTCGCTCGGGGCCGCT
>JANWWI010000034.1 GCA_025056355.1 Casimicrobiaceae bacterium
AGCTTCACGCCGAACAGCGCCTCGATGCGCTCAGTGATCGCCCGCCACTGCTCCAGGCCTTTCTCGGACTCGCGCACCTGCCAGCAGAGATTGCGCAGCACCTCAGCCGTACGCCCTTCGCCGAGCCGGACGTTGATCGTGCCCATCTCCAGGCGGTCTTCGCGCGGCGATAGGCCGGACATCGGCGGCAAGTAAGCCAGGCGAAGGTGGGCCAGATGCCGGGGCACCTCATTGCGCTGGCCGTCAGCAAGGCGCAGCGGCCGACAGTAGAAGGATTCCTCATTGGCGTAATCAAATTCCAGCCCGCAAGACCAGGCGTTGTCTTGGTATAGGCCCTCTACGACGATTTCGATCCGCACGTTCTCGGTGCGCGTCTTGCCCTCGGCCCGACTGCTCGCGCGCACACGCAAGTTGCGCCACAGCAGGTTGGCGGCGGGTACAGGTACGGCGATGAGGTCGCGCCGGTTGATGGTCACCCCGGGCCGCTTCTCGGGCGCTCGATCACCTCCGCGTTTTTCGAGCCAGCGCTTGGCGCCCACGTCCCACAACGAGAGCGCCTGAAGCGCGGAGGTCTTGCCGGCGTTGTTGGGCCCGATGAACACCACCCGATCGCCCAGCTCGATCTCAACGCGGTCGAAGAGCTTGAAATTGCGGACGATGAGCCGGGTCAGCATGGCGTCATGCTAACGCCTTGAACTTGCACGGTGCTGCGGTCGTGCAGGAGGTTGAGGCCTCGGGTCGCGGTTCGTAGCGCCACTTCCGCTCCAGCTCTTCGACTGGCAAGCTCGGAAAACACTGAACAAGCCGCTTTGAGCGGTCGGAACGCAAAAAGCTCGCAGTGCAGGGCGCAGGCCCGATCAGATGAAGTCGCAACGGCACAAGTCTCGCGCAACCCAGCCACCCATACGCACAAACGAGCTACCGCGTATTGCCCCGAGGATGAACCGCTCGGCTGATGGACCGAGGCATCGTGCCGCTCGCGAGCGGGCGCGAGAAACCTCTTGTGACAGAGTCCAACATGAGCCGCCAGTTGTCGGTTTGCAACGCGCGCTTCGAAAGCGGCAGCGTCGTGACCCCGACCACGCGTCCTTATCGATAAGTTCGCGATGATTCCGGGCGCGAGCCTTCGTCTGAACGGATGGAAGGCGCCTCACTCCGGATGAAATCAGGCGCTCGGCCTGTTGGTTTTCTTCCCGCTTCACGAGAAGGTTTCGATCAAAGGCCGCCACCACCACATGCGGCGCTTCGCGCTTGCTTCTGAACAATCAACGGCAACACACACCGACTGCCGCCCTCCAAGGAAGTGATGCGCTGCATGAGTGTTCGACTCCGGTCAATCGCCCTTCGTCGCCTCGGGCAGGTCAAGCAGACGTTCGGGTCAAGCGGTCTGTAAGCCGTGTTGTTCGGGCCGCTCCAGCCCGTTTGATGCGAACCGTTTCCTTCGGGCCGCTGCGATGCAGGCAACACGCTGTGGAGACTCGAATGTAACCGCCTCGTTTCAGGAAACCAAGCACCGTGCCGCCGCGGACTGAAGCACGCCACCCTACCCGCGCACAAACTCCAGGTTATCGATGAGCCGTGTGCTGCCCAGGCGCGCCGCACCAAGCACGACCAGTTCGCGATCCTCGGGCCCCGGTGGGGCAAGATCACAGCGTCGGCGGACGGTCACATAGTCGGTGCGCCAGCCGTGGCTAGCCAGTTCCTGCTGCGCCGCAGTCTCTTCCGCCTCGATCGCCCGGCCGCAGGCAACCGCCTCGGCCACCCGCTTGAGCACGCGATAGAGACGCGGCGCCTCCGCCAGCTCCTCGGCCGAGAGGTACTTGTTTCGTGACGAGAGAGCGAGCCCATCCTCCGCCCGTACCGTCTCAGCCAGGATGATCTCCACCGGCAGCGCAAGCTGCCGCACCATGGCCTCAATCACCCGGCATTGCTGATAGTCCTTTTTGCCGAAGACGGCGATCTTGGGCTGCACGAGGTTGAAGAGCTTCGTGACCACGGTGGCTACCCCGCGAAAGTGCCCAGGCCGCGCTGCACCTTCAAGGATGGTGCCGATCGGTCCGGGATCGATGGTGAAGGTCTGCGGCTCCGGGTAGACCTCGTGCTCATCCGGAGCAAACACGAGGTCGCAGCCTACCGACTCAAGCTTGGCGCAGTCCTCGGCAAGCGTTCTCGGGTAGCGGTCGAAGTCTTCGTTGAGGCCGAATTGCAAGCGGTTCACGAAGATGCTCACCACCGTGGCGCCACCGAGCGAGCGCGCCCGCTTCACGAGGTGCAGATGTCCCTCATGCAAAGCGCCCATGGTGGGCACGAACACTCGCTCGGGATATGCCGGCAGGGTTGCGCGTAGTTCGCGTGCCGTACGAAGAAGCTTCATCAGCGCAGGGCGTTGATGCGGTACACGAGGGCCGAGGGGTCCGTCACCAGTTCATCGGCACCGGCCGTTCGCAACTCTTCCACCGCACCAAAGCCCCAGGTCACGCCGATTGAGCGCACGCCGTGTGCTTTGGCGGCCATCACGTCGTGACCCCGATCGCCAATCATCACCGCGCAGGCGGGTGGCGTGCCGTAGACGCCAATCAAATGACCGAGCAGCTCGTCTTTGCGATCAAACCGGCCATCGAATTCGGCCCCGTAAACACCGTCGAAATATCGCGCCAAGCCGAAGTGTTCGACGATGCGCACCGCAAACGAACGCGGCTTGCTTGTGCACAAGGCCAGCGTGTAGCCGTACAGATGCAGACGGCGCAAGGCCTCCTCGATCCCTTGGTAGAGCGCGTTTTCGCGCCAGCCGACGGCCGCGTAGCGCTCGCGATAATGCCGCAGCGCCGCTTCCACATCGATCCGAGGGTATAGCCGCGGTAGCGAGACTCGAAACGGCGGCCCGATCATCGTGCGAGCGGTGGCCTCATCGATGGCCTCCAAGCCAAGCCGCTCGAAGGCGTAGTTGAGGCAACGGTGAATACCGACGAGGTTGTCGGAAACCGTCCCATCGAGATCAAAAAACAGGGTCGTGACGGACACCTAGAATCTCGAGCAACGATATTCGAAGCAGCGTTCCCACCGAATACGCGGGAACGCGGGGGGCGCTGTGTCCGAACAGTGTATTGAAGGGCGCGTTGTCGCGCGATCAGACTTTACTGAAACACTTTTCGCGTTGCGCTTTGACGCGCAGATCGAGGCTTTTTCCGCCGGGCAGTTCGTACGGGTCGGCGTCTGGATTGAACGCAAGGGCGAACGAATTGCCGAGCTTCGTCCCTATTCCCTTGTCAACGCCCCCGAGGAACGGCCGCTTGAGGTCGTTTTGACCCTTGTCCCGGAATCGGCCGGGGGCGTGGTCTCCCCGGCGTTGCATCGACTTCGGCCCGGCGATGCCCTGCTGGTCGGGCGGCGCCCGAACGGGTTTTTTACGCTCTCGGAAGTTCCCTCCGCTCCCACCTTGTGGGCGCTTTCCACCGGCACCGGCCTCGGGCCGTTTTTGTCCATTCTCGCCACCGAGCGAGCCTGGCAGCAATTCGAAACGATCGTGCTGGTGCATGCGGTGCGCTACGGGCGTGAGCTCATCTACCGCGACCGCATCGAGGGTTTTGCGGCCCGCCACGGCACACGCTTTCGCTACGTGCCGATCGTTTCACGCGAGGATCATCCTGGGGCACTACGCGGACGCATTCCAGCGCTCATCACGAGCGGCGAACTCGAAGCCCGCGCGGGGTTGACCATCGAGCGCGAGCGCTGCCATGTGATGCTCTGCGGCAATCCGGGAATGCTTGCCGACACCACCGCCGTACTCGAAGCGCGCGGCCTGACCAAGCATCGCTTGCGCAAACCGGGGCAAATCACCACCGAAGCCTATTGGTAGCCCCAGCGCAGTTCAGGTGTTCAGAACGACCGGCTCGGGCAGCCGTCGTGTGTGGCGCATGATGTCGTTCTTCGCGCCGATCCACGCGAGCGCCAGGGCGCCCGCACCCGCAAGCGCAAGCGAATAGCGCAGGCCAAGGTGTTCGCCGATAAAGCCGCCTAGCAACGCGCCCGGGCCGGCGCCGAGGAGAATCAACCAGCGCATCGTCGAGGTCATGCGGCCGAGCAACGGCGTGGGTGTGACTGCCTGCCGAAGCGCGAGGAAGTTCACGAAGATGAGCACCGCGCCGCCAGATAAGCAAACAAGCATCAGCGCAAACAGGAATACCCCGAAGGCGTTCACCGGCGCAATCGCAAGCGCAAGCCAGCCCGCCCCGCTCACCGCCATGCCCCAGAGAATCGTAGGCCCTGGGCCGATGCGCTCGCTGAGGCGTCGGCCGTAGACACTCGCCGCAATCGTGCCCACCCCCATGCCGACGTAGGCGAGCCCGATCGCTTGCGCGCCCATGCCCAGCTCGCGCGAGGCCATGAGGATTTGCACGACCACCGCCATGTGATGCATGAGCTGCCAGAGTCCGACGAAGAGCGCCATCGTCCAAAGCATCCGCGTGCGAAAGACGAAGGTCAGTCCTTCCTTGAGTTGGGGCCAGAAGCGCTGACCGGTTGCATCCGGCTTCGGCTCTTGGACCGCGATGCCGCGCAGCACAAGCACCGCCGCGGCGATCAGGAGCGCATCGAGCAGGATCGCGAAGGGCGCGCCCACGGCCTTGATGAGCGCCCCGGCCACGCCGGGGCCCGCGACCTCCGAGCCCGAGGTCGCAAGCGCGTTCTTGCTGTGCGCCTCAACCAAGCGCTCGCGGGCCACGATCTGCGTGAGCACGATCTGCGCAGCCGAGCCTGCAGTCACATGCACGCAGCCCAAGATAAAGCCGACCGCATAGAGCCAGGGCATCGCGAGCACGCCAAGCCACCAAGCCAGCGGAACCGTGACCAGCGCAAGCGCAAGCACGGCCTCGCCCCAGATGTAGACAGGCAGTTTGCGTACTCGATCGAGCCATACCCCACCCGGCAGCGACACGAGCACGAAAGGCGCAATCTCGAAGGCCAAGAGCAAGCCCATCTGCGTTGGGCTCGCCTCGAGAAGTGTGACCGCGGTGAGCGGTAGCGCGAGCATCGTGATCTGCGCGCCGAAGTGGGTCACGAGCACCGAGATGAACAGACGGCGATAGTTCGGATCGCGCAGCAGGTCGTTGGGGGCAAGGCGCGGTCGCGGGACCGCATCGCTCAATCGACGATACAGCACTCCCCGCAAGCGCTGGACGGCCTGCGAGAAGCCCGAAGGGGCAGGTGGCATCGCAAGGCGGATTATCGGTGGCGTGTCGACGCGCCGCCGCTCGGCGTTTCAGTGGGCTGCGCCCGGATGGTCCGCCTCAGAGCAGCGGCGCAAGCGCCCGCCGCTGGGCTTCAACATCCTCCCCGCGACGTCGCGCGAGGTCAGCAAGTTGATCCTCACCAATGCGGCCCACCGTGAAGTACTGCGCTGCCGGGTGCGCGAAATAGAAACCTGAGACGCTTGCCGCCGGGGTCATCGCGAGCGACTCGGTCAGGCCCATGCCGATCTCGTGGGCGCGCAGCACGCGAAAGATCGCTGTCTTGTCCCGATGGTCCGGACAGGCCGGATAGCCCGGCGCCGGACGGATGCCGCGATACTGCTCGCGGATCAGGGCCTCGTTGTCGAGCCGCTCCTCGGGCGCGTAGCCCCAAAACTCACGCCGGATGCGCTCATGCAGATGCTCGGCGAACGCCTCGGCCAGCCGATCGGCCAGCGCCTTGAACAGGATCGCGTTGTAGTCATCGCCCGCGGCCTCGAACGCGGCAAGCCGCGCATCCCCCGGCTCGCAGCCGATGCCGGCGGTCACCGCAAAGAGCCCGAGGTAATCCGCACGCCCCGACCCAAGCGGCGCAACGAAGTCGGCAAGCGCAAGCTGCGGCCGATCGCCGTCCTTGGCGGCCTGCTGGCGAAGCGTGTGAAAGCGCATCGCCTCACTTGCGCGCGTCTCGTCGGTGTAGAGCACGATGTCGTCGCCGTCGCTTGCTGCGGGAAGCAGCGCATAGGCAGCCTGGGCCGTGAGCCACTTCTCGCTCACGATGCGCCTGAGCATCGCCTGAGCGTCGCGAAACACCCGCCGCGCCTCTTCCCCCACGATCTCATCCTCGAGGATCTTCGGGTAGTTGCCAGCCAAATCCCAGACCAAGAAAAACGGCGTCCAGTCGATGTAGGGCACCAGAGCCGAAAGCGGGTATTCACGCAAGTGAAACACCCCAAGCTGCCGCGGCACCGGCGGCGCGTAGTCGGCCCACTCGCCCTCAAAGCCCCGGAAGCGTTTAGCGCGCGCAACTTCAAGCTCAAGCAGCGCAGCGGTCTTTTTACCCGCATGGCGGGCGCGGATCTGTGCATAGTCTTCTTCGAGTTCGCGCACGAACGCTTCGCGCAGCTCCTCCGAGAGCAGGCTGGTCGCCACGCCCACCGCACGCGAGGCATCCACCACATGCACCACCGGGTGCGAGTAGTTCGGCGCGATCTTGACGGCCGTGTGAGTGCGGCTTGTGGTTGCGCCACCGATCAGAAGCGGAATGGCGAAGCCCTCGCGCTCCATCTCGGAGGCCACATGCGCCATCTCCTCAAGCGACGGCGTGATCAGGCCCGAGAGCCCGATCAGGTTGGCCTTCGATTCCCGCGCGGTGGCAAGGATCTTTTCGCAGGGCACCATGACGCCCAAGTCGATCACCTCGAAGTTGTTGCACTGAAGCACGACCGCCACGATGTTTTTGCCGATGTCATGCACATCGCCCTTGACCGTGGCCAGCACGATGCGACCCTTCGACTGCGCCTGCCCGCCGGAGGCCTGTTTCTCCGCCTCGATGTAGGGCACCAAATGCGCAACCGCCTGCTTCATGACGCGCGCAGACTTGACCACCTGCGGCAGAAACATCTTGCCCTCGCCGAAGAGATCGCCCACCACGTTCATGCCGGCCATGAGCGGGCCTTCGATGACCTCAAGCGGGCGGGCGTATTTCTGTCGCGCCTCCTCAGTGTCTTCGACGATGAAGGTGGAGATGCCTTTGACGAGCGCGTGCTTGAGCCGCTCCTCGACCGGCAGTTCGCGCCAGGAGAGATCTTCGACCTTTGCCTTGCCCGCGCCCTTGACGCGTTCGGCAAGTGCCAGCAAGCGCTCGGTCGCATCCGGCCGACGGTTCAGGATGACATCTTCGCAGTGTTCGCGCAGCTCCGGGTCCAGCTCGTCGTAAATGCCGATCTGGCCGGCGTTGACGATGCCCATCGTGAGCCCAGCGCGAATCGCGTGGTAGAGAAACACGGTGTGCATCGCCTCGCGCACGAGGTCGTTGCCGCGGAAGCTGAAGGAGAGGTTCGAGATCCCGCCCGAAGTCTTCGCCCCCGGGAGGTTCGCCTTGATCCAGCGCACCGCCTCGATGAAATCGACCCCGTAGTTGTTGTGCTCCTCCAAGCCGGTCGCAAGCGCAAAGACGTTCGGGTCGAAGATGATGTCCGAGGGCGGAAAGCCCACCCGCTCGGTCAAGAGTTTGTAGGCCCGCGCGCAGATTTCGATCTTGCGCTCGAAGGTGTCGGCCTGACCGCGCTCGTCGAAGGCCATGACCACGGTGGCGGCGCCGTACTTTTTGATCAGGCGCGCCTGACGCAAAAACTCGGCCTCGCCTTCTTTGAGCGAAATCGAGTTCACTACCGGCTTGCCCTGCACGCATTTGAGGCCAGCCTCGATCACCTCCCACTTCGACGAGTCGATCATCACCGGCACCCGCGCGATGTCGGGCTCGGTGGCGATGATGTTGAGAAAGGTCACCATGGCCGCCTTGCTGTCGAGCATGGCCTCATCCATGTTGACATCGATGATCTGGGCGCCGTTTTCGACCTGCTGGCGGGCCACCTCGACGGCGGCCATGAAGTCGCCATTGAGGATCATGCGCGCGAAGGCGCGCGAACCTGTGACGTTCGTGCGCTCACCGATGTTGACGAAGAGCGAATCGGGGCCAATCACCAGCGGCTCGAGGCCCGCCAGATACAGCGTGTAATCCATGCTGGATGCATCAATGCGTTTGCACAGGCCGGGGCGGAAGATCCGCCACGGCTTCCGCGATGGCCGCGATGTGCGCCGGTGTGGTGCCACAGCACCCGCCGACGATGTTGACCAGGCCCGCGGCAGCGAACTCCCGCAAAAGCCCCGCCGTCACCTCGGGCGTTTCGTCGTAGCCGGTCTCGGAAAGCGGATTGGGCAGCCCGGCGTTGGGATAGACGCTTACGAAGGTGTCGGTGGCGATTTTGGCGAGCGCCTCCACATAGGGGCGCATCGCCGCTGCACCCAGTGCGCAGTTGATGCCCACCGAAAACGGTCGGGCGTGCCGCAGACTCACCCAAAAAGCCTCGATCGTCTGTCCGGAGAGCGTTCGCCCCGAGGCATCGGTGATGGTGCCGGAAATCATCAGTGGCGGCGGGTCCGACTCACCGTCGAAGAGGTCTTGATAGGCCATCAGCGCCGCTTTTGCGTTGAGCGTGTCAAAAATCGTCTCCACAAGAACCAGATCGATGCCGCCTTCGAGAAGCCCTTCGAGCTGCTCGCGGTAGGCCACCACCAGCTCATCGAAGGTCACATTGCGTTTGGCCGGGTCGTTGACATCCGGCGAAATCGAGGCGGTGCGGTTGGTGGGCCCAAGCGCCCCGGCGACGAAGCGCGGCTTGTCGGGCGTTTTTTTGCTCCAGGCCTCGGCGCAAGCGCGCGCAAGCCGCGCCGCCTCGCGATTCATCACGCGAACCAGGTGCTCGAGCCGATAGTCGGCCATCGCAATCGAGGTCGCATTGAAGGTGTTGGTTTCGATAATGTCGGCGCCGGCGGCGAGATAGCCCTCGTGAATCTCGCGAATGACCTCGGGCTTGGTGAGCACCAGCAGATCGTTTGCGCCCTTGAGCTCGCAGACATGGTCGCGGCAGAGGTGGCCGCGATAATCCGCCTCTCCCAGCCTGTAGCGCTGGACCATCGTGCCCATGCCACCGTCAAGGATGAGGATGCGCTCGCGTGCCAGTGCGGTCAAGCGTTTGAGTCGGGTCATGTCCCAAAGCGGCCTGCAGGCGTCGGCGGCCGCAAAGCAAAGATCGACATTCTCGCATTCCGCGCCCGGCCTCTCCCTGGCCGCTTATGCCGGGCTTGAATCTGCATATGCAATCGGGAATAGCCGCGGCGGCGCCCTCCTGCGGCAGACTCTCCGCGCGATCGTTTGCTCTTCATCAAGCCATGAAACACCTCACACCGCTTGAGGCGGCCCAGTTTTTGAAATCCAATCCGGACGCGGTGTTCATCGACGTGCGCTCGGAGATTGAATTTTTCTATGTCGGTCATCCCGTCGGCGCCGAACACGTCGCGTTTCAGGAACCGCCGGACTGGGATGTCGACCCGCACTTCGTCGCAAACGTCAAAAAACTCGTTGCGGGGGTGAAGTCGCGCCCCGTCGTGCTGATCTGTCGCAGCGGTCGCCGTTCGGTCGAGGCCGGAGAGCTGCTTGAGCGCGAAGGCTTTACGCAGGTCTACAACGTGCTGCACGGCTTCGAGGGCGATCTCGATGAAAACATGCACCGTGGCAAGAAAAACGGCTGGCGGCACGACGGCCTGCCGTGGCAGCAGATGTAGCGGGCGATCGACCCCCGGCAGCGCAAGGCGGCCCTCCCACACACACTCTCTTAGATAATCCCGCACGGATCATCTACCGCCACGAATGCAGATGCCCACCCTCGCACACGCCCTTCTGACACCGCTTGGTACCCAGAGCAGCCGTCTGCCGTTGTCGCGACACCTTGTGCTCATCCTGATTGGGGTTGGCCTGCTCTGGCTGTCGGCGAAGTTGCAAATTCCCTTCTGGCCAGTGCCGATGACGATGCAGACCTACGTCGTGCTTGTGCTTGGCATGGCCTATGGACTGCGGCTCGGAACGCTGACCATGCTGGCCTACCTGGCCGCAGGCGCGCTCGGCCTGCCGGTCTTTGCCGGCACGCCGGAAAAGGGAATCGGCCTGCCTTACATGCTTGGGCCGACCGGCGGCTATCTGGTGGGCTTTGTGGCTGGCGCCGCGCTTTGCGGCTGGCTGGCCGAGCGCGGCTTCGACCGCAGCTTTTGGCGCACCGCCATCGCCATGAGTGCCGGCCATGCGCTGATCTTCGTCTTCGGCCTGGCCTGGCTCACCGCGCTCATGGGCTGGCCGAAGGCCTACGCCGTCGGCCTTGCGCCGTTTTGGACCGCCACCGTGCTCAAAACCGCGCTCGGAGTGCTCACCCTGCCGCTTGCCTGGAAATGGCTTGAGCGAAGCCGTTAGGGGCTCTGCCTCAGCATGCGGGTCGCACCAAGGCGATCATGGCTCAATTCGTGGGTGCTCCTCCCCGGTTGCTCGGCGGCGCGCGGGGGCGAGCAGCCAGCCGCGCGGCCGGGCGACCTCCTCGTCGGCATGTCTGGCTGATGCCTCGTGAAGACTGGCGTCTCGCGGGATCAGTGCGGCGACGGCAGGGCGTCTCCGCTGTGTACCGATCGGTAGGAAGCCGTCCGTGGAAACGGCCGGCTCAGCAAAAAACGAAGGCGGGCGCGTGATGCATCGGGGTCTTCGATGCCATACTCCGCCCTGCGCGCCCATCTGCGTGACTGCTGGCAAACCATTTCGAAACTTCCGTTGACCCGGCCGCATCGGCGGCAAACACTGCGTTCCTCGTTCCCGGTCCGTGTGAATTGGAAAGAGCGTATCGAACGGGCAATAGATCGCCGAGACCTGCGAGAGGCCGCAAGTCTTGCTGGACAGTGGCGTCGCGCTGAGCCGGATAACGCTGAGGCGGCGCACATGGCTGGCGATATCGCCGTGCGACGTTTTGACTTCGAGTTTGCGCGCACCTGTTACGAACGCGCACTCGAGCTTGAGCCAACCCGCTGGACCACATGGTCGAATCTTGCAGGGGTGGCGCGGTACCTGCACGATCTGGCACTTCACGAGCGAGCGGTTGAACAAGCTGTCGCCTTTTGTCCTGATCGAACCATGCGGGCGCGGTTGCGTGGCGGTCATCTTGTGTACATGCACGCAAACCCGGCGCATGACGCCGGCGCCTTGTTTCGCAGAATATCGGAGGCGGTTGCGGCCGATTGCAAGGCCGCGACGTTTGAGACACCGCTCATGCCGCGACGGCCGGGAGCGCCGTTACGTGTTGCTTTTGTGAGCGGGAATTTCTCGGGCCCGATTCATTCGACCTTACTTCCGGGATTGGTTGGTGCCTTCGACTTAGCGCGCATCCGCCTGACCCTCGTCGACAGTAAAGCGAACGCGCAGGATCGGCCACGGTGGCTCCCGTCCCAAGTGCCCTACATACACGTCCCTGGGGCCTATGGCATCCGCGGCATGTTCGACATCGCCGTTGATCTCGATGGCCACGCTCCAGGAGGCAGCCCGCTTTCCTTCGCCGAACGTCTGGCCCCAGTCCAAGTCAGTTGGCTTGACTGGTTCAACACCACCGGTTTGCCGAACATGGACTACTGGCTCGGCGATTCGCTCTCGACACCGGTCGGTGCTGAGCCGTATTTCACCGAGCGGCTGTGGCGCTTACCGCATTTTCGGCTGCCGTACCGCCCGCATCCGGCACTCGCCTCACTTCCGACACGACAGCGGCGTGAAAACGAGCCCATAGTTTTTGGCGTTTTCGGCCGGATTGACAAGTACCACCCCGGTCTGCTTGATGCATGGACGCGAATTTTGCAGGCGGCTCCGAAGACGAAGCTGTTGCTAAAAGCCGCCGTTTTCGATGCACCTCGGTTTCAAATGCGTTATCGAAAATACTTCGCGGAGCGGGGAATCGCCGCCGATCGCATCCTGCTTCTTGGGAAACACGATTACCTGGAACACTTGGCGTCGTTTTCGCGCATCGACCTACTGCTTGACACGTTTCCCTATAACGGGGGTGTGACAACCTTTGATGCGCTGTCGATGGGCGTGCCGGTGCTTTCGGTTTGGGGCGACACGCCGGTGTCTCGCCAGTCCGCTTCGCTCATGACAGAGCTTGGGTTCGAGGAGTTTGCGGTCGTAGATGCGACAGCCTACGTCGCGCGAGCCATTGAAATCGCCCACGACCCAGATCGCCACTTGCCGCCGCCGGCCGTTGTTCGTGAGCGGCTCCTCAAGCACCCCTCCTGCGATGGTTCGCGTTTTGCCGAGTCCCTTATCGAGGCACTCGAGGCAATTTGGGATGATGCCTGTGCCCGACGATCGCAACAGCTCAAAATCGATTCACTGGTGGCCTCTTAGCCGAGCGTCGCCGTGACGGCTTTTCCTAGCGATGTTCCCCTACGACCGCTTTCTCAGATTCGAAGAGTTGACCGAATGTCTGCGTCGCGCGGTGGATGCGCACCCGGCGCTTGCGCGGCTGCAGCCGATCGGCTCGAGCTACGAAGGCCGCCCCATCTGGTGCGTCACCTTGACCCGTTTCGCCACCGGCAGCGACCGCGACAAGCCGGCCTTCTATGTCGATGCCAACATCCATGCCACCGAACTCTCCGGCAGCACGGCGGCGCTCAAGCTCATCGATACCTTGCTTTCGAACTACGGTCGCCGCGAGGACATCACGCGGCTTCTTGACACCCGCGCGCTCTATGTTGTGCCCCGGGTCAATCCGGACGGCGCCGAGTGGGCGCTTGCGGACAAACCGAAGTTCATCCGCTCCTCGACCCGCCCCTACCCGTTCGACGAAGACCCGGTCGAAGGGCTCGAAGTCGAGGATGTCGACGGCGACGGGCGCATCCTGATGATGCGCATCCCGGATCCGAACGGCCCATGGAAAAAGCACCCGCAAGAGCCACGGCTCATGGTGCGGCGCGATCCCACCGAAAGCGGTGGCCAGTACTACCGAATCGTTAGCGAGGGCCGGGTGCGCAACTACGACGGCTTCAACCTGCCTGTGCCGCGGCCCAAGCACAGCCTCGACTTGAACCGCAACTTTCCCGAGGAGTGGCGTCCCGAATCGAAGCAAGTGGGCGCCGGCGACTTTCCGACGAGCGAACCCGAGGTGCGCGCCTGTGTGGAGTTCATCAACGCCCACCGCAACATTTGCGGCGGCGTTTTCTTTCACACCTGGAGCGGTGTGCTGCTTCGCCCTTTCGGCACCAAGCCTGATGATGAGATGCCGCCGGAAGACCTATGGGTCTATCAACTGCAAGGCAAGAAGGGCGAAGAGATCACTGGCTATCCGGCAATTAGCGTCTTTCACGAATTCAGGTACCACCCCAAGGAAGTCATCACTGGGACGCAGGACTGGCTCTACACCGAGTTGGGCTCCTACGCCTGGGTCGTGGAAATCTGGTGCCCGATGCGCGAGGCTGGCATCACCGGCTACAAGTACATCGACTGGTTTCGTGACCATCCGGTCGAAGACGACTTGAAGCTTCTGGCCTGGAGCGATCGCGTGCATGGCGGGCGCGGCTATGTCGATTGGTACCCCTTCAACCACCCCGACCTCGGGCCGGTCGAACTGGGCGGTTGGGACCGCTTTCATGTGTTTTCGAATCCGCCGCCGCAGCTGCTCGAGCGCGAAGTGGCCAAGTTCCCCGACTGGATCGTCTTCATGGCGCTCATGTCACCCAAGCTCGAGCATCACTCCACCAAGGTTACCCGGCTCGGCGACGATCTCTGGCGCATCGACTTCGGTGTGCAAAACACCGGCTATCTGCCCACCGATGTGAGCAAGCGCACCCGCGAGCATCTTCAGCTGCGCGGCGTCGTGGCTGAGATCGAGCTGCCCGAAGGCGCAACCCTCGTTCAGGGCAAAGCGCGCGAGATCGGCCCGCAGCTTGAAGGCCGAAACCTCGTGCACACGCTGGTGAGCTTCTTTCCGGGAGGCAACGCCACCCCGGATCGACACCGCTTCACCTGGGTTGTGCGGGCGCGGGAGGGAACCGTCGTTGACATCACAGCCTGGTGCGAGCGGGCTGGAAGGGTCAAGGCCTCGGTCATGCTCACCTGAGTGCCGACTCCCACACATACTCGACCAAAAGACCGGCGCAGAACAAGCCCATGTGATGACTCAAGGGCCACTTGTCTCACGCCTGACCCAGCTGCTTGGCCGCTTGGCTTCCTTCGGGCTTCTTTTCGTTTGGGCGGTGCTTTTACTTGGCTGGCCGGGGGCCACGTTGCATACGGTTGACAATGTGCGCGACTTTCAAATGGCGAGTGCGATTGCGCTTGGTGAGGAGGCACCGACGGCAAGCCAACCATTCGCCGGACGCTGGCAGTTGCCACCGCTCTACTTCTATCTGATCTCGCTGCCGCTTCGATTTTGGCTCGACGAACGCGCCATATTCATTGCGACGGGGCTGGTTGTCTTCGTATCGATCGGCGTCCTTGCATGGGCCATTGATGCGCGTCTCGGGTCGAAGAATCCGCTACCTGTCTTGGTGTACTTGGCCGCGGCTGCTCCGCCGCATGCATCCGTCGTCTTCGCGGGGGTCAGCAACCCAGCCCTCGCCTATGCCTTCATGAATGGTGCACTTGCAGGCGCACTGGCCACATCGGCCCGGCCGCACACAGCAACGCTTGCGATGCTTGTTTGCGGGGTGGCTGCTGTACTCATGCATCCGTCTGCGCTCGCGCTGGCAGTTCCCTTGATCGCCGCCCATGTCATCGTCTACCGTCGAACGTGGATGCACCCGGTTATCAGCGGCGTGGCGGCCGCGTTCGTGCTCGCGCTCCTCCTCTGGGCTTTGCGCTTCGGGTTCATCGCCCCGGAAGCTCAGGGCGCCCCCTTGTCAGCTCCTCGGTTGTTCCAGGCACTCAGTCGACTAATCGACTTGGACCACGGGTTCCAAGTACTGAGCACGCGTTTTCGCATGTGCGCGGTCTTCGCGATCTGCCCGCCTGGGCAAGCCAGGGGCTCACGACGATCGCTCAGGTTGGAATCACGCTGCTCGCAGCGATCGGCGTTTATGCGGCATTCGTTCGACGACACCGCGACGGATTTCTCATCGCTGTTGCAACGCTCGCGGGGCTTGTGCTCGCCACGAGCTGGATTGACGTCTGGGGCTTTTGGTACTTCGATGCTTACTGGCCCAGCATCGCTGTGTTGGCGGCGTTTGGCATCCACCAGATTTCAGAACGCGGGCGCGCCTTCGCTACGGTTTTGCTGGTGTTTCCCGCAACGGTCTTACTTCTCGCCATATTCATCAAGACCTCGGTGGTCGTGCAGGAGCGCTACCGCGTGATGCCGCACGCACTCTTTTTCCCAGCGCCAGCGAGCGAGGCGCCGATAAGCGTCCCGACCGCACGCGCCCTTGATCGTTACCGCCACTTTGTGCGAACAACGACGCAGTGTTTTGCGCACCGACTCACGGGGCTCGACGAGTTTTGGCTTCGCGACCTCACCTTGCGTTGGCATCTGTACGCTTGCCCGCGAACGCTGGAGACGCACACTTTTGACGGCCACGGCTTGCCTCGCTTTTTACTCCTCACTCGAGACCAGAACCCGCTCGCGATGGCTCGCCTGGCCGCGCCTGTCTTCGAGTTTGCTGGCTCTTCTGTCCATCCGCTCCCGGTTGCCGGCCACGTGCGATTCAATGAAGCGCCGTTTGTCCCGCGCCAGGGATGGCAGAAGGGAACGAGCTATAGCTATTACGCACCCCTGGGTATTGCCGCCGGCAGCGTGCTCGAAGCCTCGCGCGAGGCGTCCGGTCGTTCAGCGCCCGAGCGACTTCACGTCTTGCTGCGCTGTCTGGACACGACTGAGCAGGAACTGTTCGCCGCACTCGAAGACTCAGCGCGACTCGAACGAATTGCGACCCGCCGGCTCGGACCGCTTCGCTACGATGAGTTCACGCTCGCGCTCGGCGCGGAGGGAAAGGCTCACGTGCGCTTTCTGACTTCGCTACGATGTGACCTCGATGCATTCGTTCTTTAGCTCTCAGCAGGCGAAAGAGCGCGTGAACCTCACCTCGGTCGGGCTAACAAGCTTCCCATCAGCTGCCTAAGAAACTTCTGCAAAAGGGTCGCGAGCGGGATCGAGTGCGAGGAGCCGCGTGAGCGAGCGAAGATCGATCAACGAGATTGGCGAGTCGCAAGCGAACACGCGACGAAGCAATCGACCCGCGCAGCAGGTTTGGCAAAGGTTTCCGAGGGTCTTGAGAGGTTCGGCGGTGCCCTTGACCAAGCCGCGAAGGCAAACTCGAAGTGCTGCTCTGGTCACCACCGGAGCGAGGTTGCGAAAAACCTGAAATGTTCAAATGCTTGCAAGTCATCACTCCGCGTGGGAAGCAGCGCTTTCTCGCTGATTTTGCTCCAGCGCGCCGAGTGCCTTGTCTGGGCACGTGGCTTTGGGTAGGAAGCCTCGCTGTGGCGTGGCTAATTGCGCTCGGTTTAGCGACGTTTCCTGGATTTACCTCGCATGACTCCGCATTCATGTGGTGGATGGCGCGGCACGATGAATACTGGAGTCTCTGGCCGCTCGGCTATCCGCTGAGCCTTCGCGTTTTTCGCGAGTTCCTTGGCGACGTCGCAGCCCCGACCGCTTTGTTCTTCGGACAACTGCTTTTGCTCGCGTCGGCGGTCGCGCTCCTGTGCGGTTTGGTGTTTCGCCCCGAGCCGGTTCGCGCAGTGCTCTGGACCGCGCTTTTTCTAGGCTGCCCGGTCATCTGGGCGCTGGTCGGACATCTTTGGAGCGACGTCCTGTTGCTTGGGGTGTTGCTGTTGATGACAGCGTTGCTGGTTTGGACTGGCAACGAATATGGCGCTCCTCAGCGCTTGCGTGTACCGGTCGTGCTCAGTGTGCTTACTCTGCTTGGAGCCTATGCTGCCAGTCTCCGTTACAACGCGATCGTCGCGCTGCTCCCGTTGGCTTGGTTTACGTTCCGAGAGCTTGCATCGACTCGCCTCAATCCTCAAGCACAGACCGCGCCTGCCGCGGAAGCGGTAAGCACCCTTGGACGCGAGCCGCCTAGCCGAGCAGCCGGTTCGACTCTAAGGTCGAGGCTTCGGGGCTTATCCGAGGCCATTCGTCGCCGATCGCGGGCCTTCGGCGTCGTGATGATCGCTCTGATTTGGGCTTTCACACCGTGGAGCCTGAATCACTTGGCTCGCTATCGCTCCGATACCCTCGCGTTTACGCTCATCTGGGATGTCCAGGCGGTCAGTGTGGCTGTAGGCCGTTCGCTACTTGAAGACGGGCGCTACGCTCGGCTGGCCCCGCTTGAGGTCCTCCGCGCCGGATATAACCCAGCGCATGCGGTTCCCCTCTATGAGCAGCGTCCGCTTGACCTTCCGAACGCCGCCACCGGCTTGACCTGGACCGAGCGTCGAGCGTTGCTTCGAATCTGGCGCGAAGCCATCTCCGAGCAACCGCTCGCCTATCTCGCCCATCGGGCAAGGCTTGCATGGCTACTGCTTCGCAGCAAGACCCATCCCTCACACGGTGGGGCCTATGAATTCGTCCAGACGCAGTTTCGAGACAACCCCGCGCGGCATCGCGCATGGCAGGGCGCGCAACATCTCTATCAGCGGACCGTTGCCGCCTGGCAAAACGCGCATGCCCTCTCCGGCGGCCTTTGGCTCGCGCTGTTTGGCAGTGCTGCGCTTGTGGGGCTGGCCCGACGAAAGCGCCGCTTGAGTACCGATTCGAGGCGCTGTGTCGGGGTTTCTGGTCCGCTCGATCGCTTGGCTTGGGTGCTTCTTGCGAGCGCTGCCTTGTATCTGCTCGGCTTGTTCCTTACTGCACCTGCGGCCGATTTGCGTTATCTACTCTGGCCAATCGGTGCGGTCTGGGCAGCGGCAGCCCTTGCCTGGCGGCCGGTCTTACCCACCTGCCTCGGCAACGACGAAGAAACCGTCAATCGGCAGTCCCGCTTCGCGGCGCAAAAGGCGTCTTGACCATTCGACGGGCTCAGAAAAACCGGTTCGTTCCAGGAGTTCCCGCAAATAGGCCTCGGTTGAGGCGTACCTGCCGCTCGGGCGCAACACGAGTGGCGGTTCGGTCGGTTCAGCGGCCTCCGCCGTGAAGATCACGATGCCGTTCGGACGGAGCACCCGCCGAATTCCTGCCAAAGCTGCCTCTAAACGACCGACATAAATGAACACGTCGAGCGCCGCCACGACGTCAAAGCGTTGCGGCTCCGACTGCGCGAGCCAATCGAACAGATTGGCATGCTCGACGCTGACATAGCGCCCTTTCGCGCGCGCCTTCTCGATCATGAGCAGTGAAAGGTCCACACCCCACAGCTTGCCGGGCCAACCGCTCAGGTGATCCCCAAGCAAACCGGTCCCGCATCCGAGGTCGAGCACCTTCGCCTTCCCCTCGAGGTAACGAGCGCGAATGAGCTCCGCTGCCCACGCCGGGGCGCGGTAGCCGAGCCGTTCCACCAAATGGGTATCAAAATCCTCAGCGAGACGATCGAATAAGTTCGCGATGAAGGCTAGCGGCGGATCCACGTTCACATCGGCTCGGGTCGCATCGAGGAGAAACTCGAGGTCTTCCGGTGGTTGTTCAAACAGGAGCACGAGCCGCTGAAGATCGGCCTGGGCGGCCGCGCGCTGACCGAGCGACCATAAGCTCATTGCACGGCCGCGCAGCGCCTCGGGATGGTCGGGAAAGAGCGCAAGCGCCCGATCGAAATGCCTCACCGCCTCCTCGGCTAAACCACGCCGGTACGCGAGATCACCAAGCGCCGCATGAATGCGAGGATCATCGGGCCAGGTCTCGGCGCTGCGTTCGAGCCAACGGCGAGCCTGATCATGCGCGCCCAGGTAGTTGGCGGCTCGCACGGCCCGTTCCGCCTGGCGATACAGCGGCGGCTCTGAACCCAGATTGTCGTAGGCCGCATTGAGCAGGTCGATGAGCACCTCGCGCGGCTCGCGGTCGAGATGATGCCAAACATAATCAATTTGCGCGACGTCATCGGCTGGGTTGCACGCAAGAGCGCGCTCACTCGAACGTCGCGCCTGCTCGACGTTGCCTGCAGTTTCGGCAAGCTTGGTTCCGAGCAGATGCAGCCGCACGTCGTTGCGAGCGACCTCGCGGAGTGAATTGAGAGCTTGCGCGGACTCCTGAAGTCGGCCTTGGTCGATCCACTGATCGATTTCGTAGAACTTCGCGGTCAGCGGATCACGCAGGAGGGCGTAGGAGGGAAGCGATCCAACGGTCACGGCAGTTCACTCGGGGAAATGAGCCACTCCACCGGTTCGGGCAAGAGCGCATCGGCCGCTTTGAGTCTGGCGCCTCGAGCGGCTTCACGCCGAATTTGGTCAGCAATGCGGTCCGCGATGTGATCGAAGGGAATTTTCCGTGGCGGATGAACGCGAAGGAGTTGAATCATCGAAAAGTGCCCAGAAGACACGACCGGGCCAAACACATCGCCGGGTTTGGCCTTTTTGAACATCCACTCGGCGATCTCGTTTTCGGCCTCGGCTGCCGATACCGTCTGCTCGATGCGAGGCCTACCTTGCGCGTCCCGCGCTTGCGTGTATTGCTCGGCAACTTGTTCGAAGGGTTCACCGCGTCCAAGCGCTTCACGAACCGCCTGGATCTTTTTCACGGCCTCATCGAACGGTGTGGAATGGATGACAATGACGCGCACGTCGGCTCGGCTTGGCTCGTTGTATTGCAAGGGTTCGGCCAGATAACGCTCGTAAGCGCGTTCGCGAAGCGCTTTCCGATCACGGTTCAATTCCGCAAGCGCACGGATCTCAAACACATCGAGCAGTGCGCGGGCGCGCGCGATCCGGACCGTTTGCTCGACCCAGCGTCGCTCCTCTTCGGTATAGGTCGTCAGCTTACCGTCGGCCGCTTCAAAGGCTTTCAATCGCAGGAGCGATTGCACATGTTCGCGTGCATCTTCAGCGCGCTTTCGAGGTCCTCCAGGATCCGAGAGAGCGCCCCAGGTCGGATAAGTGAAAACGCGATACTCCGACAAGGTCACCGTATGCGACCCACTCCGAGCGATCACCCGATCTTCTTGAAGCTGGTCGGCCGGACTCTGCGACGCCACGGCCAAGCCCCCGGCAGCTGAAGCGCAGGCGAGAACGCCTGCAGCAAGAAGCGGCAAGTGTTTTTTGAGGCACATGAGTCAATGTTAGCGTTGCGTCGCACCGTGCGACGCAACGATCGAGCGGTCGCTTCGAAATGCAAACCGGCAGTGGACTCCTCATGAGAATCAACCGCCGGTCAAGCCTGCGTGGCGATTCCGGCAAACCTCACCTCGCAGTCGCACTGACCCATCCAATCAGGGCGCGTGGTATTGAGACCGCGGGCAGGGATTCGCATCGCATGAGCGTTGAAGGATGACGAAATACCAGTCGCGGCCTTCATTGAGCCCCGGCAGACCCACGCGGCTAACGATGTCGTCTCCGTTATCCGTAACGGTAGTCACGGGTGTGGAGCCTGGCAGTGGCCAGAAGTAAATCGCTCGCGATCCGCTGACCGCGTTGTTTCGCAGGAAAAGCGCAACTTTCGGGTTTTGTGGGAACGGCGCACTGCCAGAGGGCGGCTCAGGCGCGTAGCCCGGACAGGTGGTGATGTAGCCGACCATATCGGTCAGATGCCCGCCCACGCTCGACCAGCGAATCAGGCTCGGGCTCGCCGGAGAAGAGGGCCAGCCGTTGGCCGTGATCTTCCAATACTGCACGCCGTTCGTCGTTGGCTGCGGTTCCCAAATCGTCGCCGCGTTGCTTTCATAACTGCGCATGAAGCGGCCTTCTGGCGAAGGACACGATGCGCTCGGTTCGCTCACCGAGATCGTTGCTCCTTGCGTTGCCGTTTGGGTCTCGCCACCACGTGTGGCACTCGCACGAAGTTCGATCGAGTGCGTTCCTGCGGAGCTTGGCGTTCCGCTTGCCTCACAGGTCTGTTGGCTGAGCGCGCCACTCTGGGCAAAGGAGCACGAGGGCGCGCTAAGCCACGACGGAGTGCCGCTCGCGATCTCACAGTTGAGTTGCGAGCTGTCGAGGACCGCAGCCACACTGCAACGGAACCGGAAGGTGTAGGGCTGCCCCACCGTCGCGTTGGTTCCGCTCAGAACCGAAATGGTCGGGGCCGGGAGCGGCTCACGTGTGAAGATCGTGCGGCTGTTGTTGCTTGGATCGTTGTCGTGACCCGCACTCCCATCGACGGCCTCCACGATCACACGGTGCAACGTTCGCGTCGTGTCGATTACCGCGGCACAACTGGGCGCCGGTGCAGCGCACACGGTCCCCGCGCGCCAAAGCGTTTCGTGCGATGCGGTCAGTGTGACGGTGTCCGGGCTACCCGTTGTGTATTCAAGCCGCAGTCGGCAAGCGGCGTCTGCGGGCGCCGGGTCGTTCCCGTTCTTCACGCATCCGACCGTTTGAGTCTCAGTTCCACCCGGGGGTTGGGTCCACAAGGTCGACTGAGCCGCCAAATCGTAGAAACTCGGGCTTGGCAAGGGCGTCTCGGCGCATCGGGGCGTTCCACAGCGCATCGGTGGTGCCGAAGATTCGGCGTTGGTTGTGGCGGCAGCTACAGTCAGCCCCGTTCGTCCGCCCAAACCGGGTCGGGGCGTGAGGGTGAACGTGAGGTCTCGATCCGTGCTCAAGGCCTCGCCGGCCGCGAGCAGGCGGCAGCGGTAACGGTTGGGGCTCGTCGCCTGCAGCACGCAGTCATGAGCTGAACCACTCAAGTCGATGCCGTTTGGTACTTCGACCCAGGCATAGACAGGGCCCACGAGCGATGGCATCGCCTGTGCGCGCAGCTTGATTGTGGCGGCAGAGCCGACCGACAACGAAGCCGGCACATCGAGCCACGATAGCGCCGGCCCGGTCCAATTGGAAGGCATCGTCACGCGGCGCTTGAAGCCAACCGTCGTGCCGGAGGTCACTTCTCCACTACTTGAGAGCGCACTACTTGAGAGCGCGGCGTTACACGCAGGAACTGGATTGAAGGTGTTGGTCGTCGCGCAATATCGGACCTCGATTTCACCTTCAGCAGCCGTTTGAAAACTTAGACGAACCTCGCCAGCGCTGAAGGAATCTCGCGTCTCGTCTTTCTGTTCTCCGCCTCCAAAGCGATACGCAACGAATTTGATTCGCCGCCCCTGTCCGTTCGAGACAAAGGCGCGCATCGTGATGGTTCGTGCCACCGGATCGACCGAGAAGTCAGGCTCTGACAGCGAAAGCGGTGCGTCCGAGGACGGCGGCGGTGGCGGTGGTGGCGGCGCGGGAGTCGGCGATGGCGCGGGCGCCGGGGGCGGGGGTGGAGGCGAGGAAGACCCCAATGTGAGGTTTCGGGTTTCGGTCACTGAGAACCGCGCATTCGGCCCCTCCGAACCGGCGCGGCACGCTGCACCAGTCTTGTCGGTCGTTAGGCAATACCGGAACTCGTACTGACCCGGAGATGGTGCTCGAAATGTAACCGCATGCGAGTTCCATTGCGAGAGAGCGATGCCCCATTGAGTCCGCTGTTGTAGCGCAGCAGGTTCGCCGTAAGCCTGCCACTCGACTGCGCCCACACGACGAACAAACCACTGGACGCGATAGTCGTCGGTTCGAGCGTTCGTTGGGCCGGGAATGATGATGGCACGTAGATCCACCTCTAAATCGGCCGGTGGACCAAGCTGTGGCGGCTCGAGACCGAAACCATCAAGCCCGCCCGCCGAAGTGGGCGGGGTGGTATCAATCGCTCGGCACGATGCCACGTGTCCAGGCTGATCCCGACAAACGGAAGGCAAGTCAGCAGCCCGGTCGGACCGGCCGTGAATCAGCGCGTAAATCCTTGCGTTAGCGTTTGTCGGCTGCCCGGAAAGGTCGATGACAAGCTGCCCGCCCGGCACCGAACACTGGAGCCATTTCCCGTCGCCGGGTTGTCGCGTCGGTTCCATGCAACCTGTCGGGAGGTTGCGAACGCTCACCCCGGCCGGAAGGAGAATGCCGATCTGCGATAGACCGCTTGCGGGCGGCTGCCATTCAAGGATCAGGCGCCGCTGAAACGAAATCTCCTCAACGGCAGCTCGAGTGAAAGATAGGCCATAGGCGGGATCCGGAACGCAAAAAGCGAGATGCTCGAAGTCGTGCCCTGTGGTTTTGAGTTCTTCGACGACCGACCATTGATCGGTCAGGCGATGACTCCTCAATTGACTGTGGAAAAGGCGCCACACCGGCCGCGTTCCGAAGGCGCATCGCCCGCCGAGCCTGCGCTCGCCGTTAAAGCTCGTTTGAGCGTCGACGACTTGCGCAAGCTGGTATTCCGGTTGCACGTTCATCTGGGCCAACGCTTGCGCGCTGCACAGGATGCCGGGATACTCCTCTGCATCCGCCGTGTAAAAGTGGCGCGGATGAAAGGCACCATCTTGACGCGGGCTCAGAAAAATGCGCCAAAGACCCTTTGTCGAAGTCCCGGAAGGCGGCTGCGCTCCCTGGGCTAGCGGCACATCACCCTGCTGATTGCGTCCGAATAAGTGTGGCAGCTTATCCAGCGCTTCGTCTTCTGTGAGACAGCCCGTGTAGACGTGCACTCCGCTTGGCTTGTGGATGTAGTTGCGTAGCGCGGGTGGCTCGGCGCAAGTTGAGGTCCCTTGCGGGGAAGGGCAGGTTGCATGAGCCCCCAAGCCATAAAGGCCAGCAAGAACGGCCACGGCAATCCGTTTGCGCCGAAGCGTTGGTCTTGCTACGAGTTGTTGTCCGAGGGGAGGATGCGAAGTCATAAACAACGGCGAATAGACTGAGGTTCAACAAATTGGCGCCGACCTGGTGCTCGCTCCACGAAGCACATCACTGACGCGATCGAAACATAGACTCGCGCGGCTCTGAGCCATCCTTCAGTGTATGAGATCCTAGGAAGCGCCGGTTTGTTTCCGGATCGATGGTCAACTAAAGCCGATGTTCAAAAAAAAGGGGGCTTTCGCCCCCTTTTTTGTTTGACTGACCGATCGGGATCAGTAGTCGGTGCCTCCGATACGCACCGTGCGAAGCGGATGCAGCGGGTTGCCGTCTGCGTAGTTGTTGAGCGGTAGCGTCGGGCTGCTCGTGACACGGGACACGGTCGCCTTGAAGCCAATCACCGGCAAGCCAAGAACCGTGACCGAGCCCGACGGAGCCGGCAACGCAGGGAAGCCACCGAGGTAACGCGCCTGCAACGAGTGGATAATCGTCCCGGCTCTGTTCCTGGTCAGATCGAGGTCGAGCCAGCCACTGTCGTTCCGGTCGTGGTTGCCGAGATACCACAGCGTGTCGCTCGCTCCGAAGACCGAAGATGGAGCGCTACCCGTCGTTGCTGGGTTCGTGCCGAACGAGATCACGTTCGTCTCGAAGCACAGCTGGTTGTCCGCCGGGCCAGGAGGCTGCGGCGAGAAGGTCGACCGCGTGGTCTCGCGATCTTCCTCACGGCTCGTTGAGGTTGGCACCACCACTTCGCAAGCGCGACGGTTGGTCCGATCCCAAATCGTCGTGAAGGGCGGAAGCGCGGCTGTCGCCGTGGCCGCGACCTCACCATGAGGATCGCCGGCGTTCGTCAACCATGTGACACGGTTCGTGAAGTAGTGCTTGCCTGGGAAGGTGATGACCCAGTCGGTGCCATGCGCGCGAACGTTTGCTTTATCGATGCTGTACTCGCCGACC
This sequence comes from Casimicrobiaceae bacterium, assembly GCA_025056355.1. Lineage (GTDB taxonomy): Bacteria > Pseudomonadota > Gammaproteobacteria > Burkholderiales > Casimicrobiaceae > Casimicrobium. The sequence continues at coordinate 24,505 of JANWWI010000034.1, forward strand.
AGACGCTCGCCCATGTTGACCATGGCAAACGCCTCTGCGCGCGCGAGACGACCCGTATTCAGCGAGCCGACACGAATCACATTGTTACGCTGGGTAATGATCGTTGCTTCAGTCGAAGCGTGGTCGGCAAAGTTCGGGCTTGCCGCAGACGGCGCGAAGATTTCCGCGGTCCGGTTGAAGTCCCCGTAAGCACTCGCGCCGTATCCGACCGCCATGCCACCGCTGGCCGACGCGGACAAATCGACGATCGCACCGCCACCAAAAAGACCGCCCGTCGGAGCCGACAGACCCGTCGTACCGATCGTCCCTGCAACGCCGGTGCAGGTTGGACGGCCCGTTGTAGGGTTGTGCTTGATCGCGTTGAAAAGCGTCGTGTTCGATGGCGGAATCGTCGCCATCTCGATGACTTCCATGTAGCCCTCAAGCGTGCGGCCCAAGCCTTGTGTCGCGTCGCCATCAACCGTCCGGTAGTCGAAGGGGAAGAAGTCGACGTAGTACACACCTCCACCGGCGCTACCCCAGTCGGCCTTGGCCGGATCCGTGCAGCTCGTGTCATTGGTCGACAGGCGAGCGCCGCCCTGGGCATTGCGCGTCACCACCCCCGTCCAGACGTCGTACGGCGACAGGTAGAGGTTGAAGTCGAGAACGTCGTTTGAGTTCTTGGCCTCACGGAAGCGAACCTTGACAACTTTCGCCTGAGTGGTCGTGTTGACGATCGAGACGAAAGTTGCGTTGTTGCCCTGAGCCGTGTAGTACGGATAGATGAGCGCCTCGCCGACGCCGTCAGGGTTGAGAACCACTGCGGAGGCTGAACCCGCAGCAGCAAACACTGCTGAAGAGACGGCCGCCGTCAGAAGCTTTTTGTTGAAGTGAACCATAGGATGTGCTTCTCCGAGTTGATGGTGAAGTCTTAATGGGCTTACGCCCGTAGGTCGATTTCGTGAGAACCAACAGCAATGCCTTGATTGTAATGGCGCAATTCTGCACGCGTTCTCAGCCATTGTGGGATTTTGAGTGGCGCCTGTCAACTACGCCCTGGCTTTGTCTCCCCTGGCGCGGTTCGGTGGTTGCACAGATACAACACCGGCTTCGTGAGTTGGCGACAATCATTAGCCGGTCAGGAAGGCGAGCGCTCGAACAACTCGAAACTGCGTCTCAGATCACCGGATAGGATCAGTCCGCCAGAACGTGGAGCTGCCCATCCACGAGCCGCCAGCGCTCGTAGCGGCTGACCGGAACGGTATGCGCCCCAGTGCGCCCAATCGCGAGGCGGAGCTCGACAAGCGCTTCAACCGTGCACAGGTCGGCCCGGCAACGGACGTCGCCGACCCCCAAAAACCGACGGTGGGGCAGATCAAGAGCGCGGCGAAAGTCCTCCAGCGACAACGTAGCCTTGGCTGCCGGTGTGAAACGCTCATAGGCTTCGGCCCAACGCCCGGCCTCGATGTCGCGCCAGCGCTGCTCAGCTAAGACGCGCACCTTTTGCGCCAGAGCACGCTCCTCTTCGGTGGGCTCCGGCTCGGGCGATCGCTCGGGCATACGGCGCCCCCAGGCGCTCGGCCTCGGAGCTTCGACTTGAGCGCCTGATTGGACTGGCAACGGCTGAGAGCCGGCGGGTGCTTGAGTTTGCGTCACTACTTTGTCAACTCCAGACGCAGTTG
>JANWWI010000035.1 GCA_025056355.1 Casimicrobiaceae bacterium
CGCTCCGGCTTGTTGCGCACGGGTGATCGGACATAGTCCTTACACTCTCTTGAGTAGTGGTGTTTGGTGTTAGCGTCGTATGTGTTGTTCGAACCTCGGCGACCCCTCTGTCGGCTTCGCCGACCTCTCCCCTACGCCTTGCGGCGCAGGGGAGAACTGGGTTGGTGCGTGTTCTCCCAGATGACTTTTGGCGCAGGGGAGAACTGCGTCGATCTGTCCTCCCCTTCGCTTGCGAAGGGGAGGTGGCGCGAAGCGCCGGAGGGGTTGATGCAAAGAATGTGTGCTCATACACCGCGTTGGGGTGCCGCTTTTTCAATTGCGTGTGCAACGCCTTCGAGATTTCGCAGCACCTCGTCGTTCGTGAAACGAAGCACACGTAAACCATGCTGCTCAAGAAAACGCCTTCGTGCTTCATCTTGGCGGTAAGCCGCTTCATGGTCGTGCGAGTAGCCGTCAATTTCGATGACCAGTCTCCAAGCTGGGCAGTAGAAATCGACGATGTAGGGACCGATCGGCCGTTGGCGACGAAACCGCGGTCGGTGATCGCGCAACAGTTCGAGCCACAGCCGCAATTCGGCTGGAGTCATCGTCTGACGCAGGTTGCGTGCGTGCTGGAGTAAACGGCGGGAGTAGAGCGTGGTTTTCATACCAACGTCATCGTGACCCCTCTGTCGGCTGCGCCGACTTCTCCCCTACGCCTTGCGGCGCAGGGGAGAACGACTCGAGTTTGTCCTCCCCTTCGCTCACGCGAAGGGGAGGTCCGCGCGAAGCGCGGGGAGGGGTTTGGAGACATGCGCGCAACGAACTCACAGGTCGCAGGCCCCTCTGTCGCCTTTGGCGACATCTCCCCTACGCCTTGCGGCGCAGGGGAGAACTGAATTGGCGTGTCCTCCCCTTCGCTGGGCGAAGGGGAGGTGCCACGCAGTGGCGGAGGGGTTGCTCCGACACCTGTCCCCTGACTTCTGACCTCTGTCACGCAAACACCCCCTGCACGAACCATTCGCGCGCGTGGCGATCGCGAAAGATCCACAGCGTGCGCTCATCGGGCAGACGGGCGATGTAGTAGTCGCGCGCAAGGCCCGCTTCGGCGGCGGCTGCCTCTGCGCCCTCCAGGGCGGCCCACGGCGCGCAAAGCCGCTCGGGTTGATGGTGTTCGAGCACCGGGCGTAGGCTCTGCCATTCGCGAGCGCTCAGGCGGCGCGGCGGATCAATGAGCAAAAGCGGTCGAACGCCCGGCGGGGCATCGATGGTTGCCCGACGCGCCGGATCCTGGCTTTCGGGCAGGTGTGTGGTTTGCCGACGCGGGGGGCGGATGTGTTCTGCACCAAGCCGAAGCCGCAAAAGTGCGAGCAACTCATGCCAGTGGCGGCTCTCTTGAGCGCTCCGATCGAAAAGATCGATGGAGTCAAAGCGGCGCGGCTCAAGCGCGGTGCTCGTAAGTTCCAGGCGCGAGATTTCATGGCCGATCGGCGTGCGTTCGAGGGCGGCATCGATAAGCCGCTGCCAGCTGCGCGCCGCGCTCGTCGGTGTGGCTGCGCTTACGGCAAGCGGGGTGGCCTCATGCGAGCCATGCCGGAAAGTAAGCTCAAGCGCATGTGCGGCAAGCGCCCGTCCATCGAGAAAACGCTCGAATTCGGCAAGCAGGGCGCTTAGGCCCGCCTGCCAGTGCGCTCGCTCACGGGCGGGTTCGAGAAAGTCGATGTGAGTGCGAAAGACAGTGGCCGGCTGCCACCACTCGAGCGCTTCTTCGCAACGGCCATAGGCTTGATCGAGCGCCACGAGGAGCGCTTCGCCGAAGCGCAGTGCCAGTTCTGCACGCGGCAGTCGATCGACCTCGCCGACGGTATGCAGGTTGAGCCCCGCGAGGGTTTCGAGAAGCTGGGGCGGCCAGTCGGTGCAGGCAAGTGGCAAGGCTTCGAGCCAGTCCTCAAGCGCTGTGGTTGCGATCAACTCACGATGGGCGCGCGCAAGCCAGTCGGCAGCACGGGCGCTTGGGGCCACCACCAGGTGGGTGCGCGCTACAAGCGGGGTGGTTGCCTGGGTGAGCGCATGGCACAAGCCTTCGATGCCACCGTAGAGGCGCAGCGAAGCGGCCACCTCACACAGCAGACTTGCGCGTGCAGCGTGCAGGTGGATGTTGGGCGTGAAGGCAGAAAGCGCCGCCGCAAGCCGTTCAAGCAGGGCGCGTTCGCGCACCGGATCGCGCGGCAGCACAAGCAGCGGATCGGCCAAAGCGTGGGCTTGAGCAAGCGTCTGCCCGGGGGCGATACCCGCCCGTGCTGCAAGCCGGTTGCGGGCGACGATGCGCGTCTGGCGCGCCTCACGCTCCACCACGACAAGCGGTGCGGTTTCGGCGAAGGCGGCGGAGACGCCCTCCGGCCCGCTATAGGCCAATGCTTGTAGCGGTAAGGCCGGCAGGTAGAGGCACAAAAACAGCCGTGCCATGGGGGAAGCCTTTGCGAGGCCTGTTCAGGCGGCATCGAATGCCGGGTGGGGTGTTTGTTTGCGACGGGCTTGACTCTGCGATGGGTCTTATCGCCTGCTCAAAGCGGCCCCTCGCGCTGGGGGGTGCTTGCCACACTTGCAGCGGTTCCCGAGCATGGCGGCAGCTCATCGGGCAAGCGCCGTCCAGGGTTGGGGCTGGGCAGCAATCGGGGGTGGGCTTTCACTTGACAAGCCCTCGCTTAGAGCGCGCTTGAGCGCCAAGCGGGCGTGCAGATGGGCAGCAAGGCGCGCCTCGACCGCCCGGCGATCGAGCGTGATGCGGGGCCGCGCGGTGAGCCGGCCGCGGCACTTGAACACTTCGAGCTCGATCGTCTCAGCCGTCGGCCAGAAGCCACAGCGCAACCAGGCCGGCGAAGGCTGCCCACGACAGGAGACGGCGCGGTAGTGAATGAAGCTTGTCGTCTTGCCGAGGCCGGCCAGGTGTAGGCGGCGCAGGGCCTCGATCGGGGGCTCCGGCCGACCAAGGCTCCAAAGCACTACCAGAGCAGCGCTGCCGGATCGAAGGATTTGTTCGCTGGACCATAACAATGCCTTGACATCGCGCACTGTGGCGCCGGGGTAGATTTGGGTGACTTGGTGCGGATCGACCCCAGCCTGTAAAAGCGCCGGGGCGAAGACTTCATGCGGCAGGCCGATCAACACGATCGGACGTTTTTCGGCTGCCAGCCGCGCCATGGCAGGCAAAAGCAGCGAAAGCTCACCCGCACCGCAGCGCTCGGTGAGGATTTCGCTCATTGCGCCCACTGGCCAGCCGCCCCAGGGCAGAAAGGCATCGAGCACGGCAAAGCCGGTGGCCACACCCGGCGGAGCTGGCGATGGCGTCACAGCCGCCGCGGCGGCATCGGCCGGCATGAGTGCGGCGCTGCCGGAGGCAAGGGCGCTTGAACGTTGCGGAGCGCAATGAGCGAACATGACCCGGCAAGAATACTGTATAAAAAACCAGTTTTCAAGCAGGTGTTGAGGCGGTGCCGTTGGGAGCCCGCTTGGTGCAGTGCGCTTTCTCGGCACGGATGCCGGCTGATTTGGCGCCGGTGAGCACCAGGGGGCGCTCTTGGGAGGGGCCCGGGTTCAAGGTGACCGATTTTTCGTGTGCATCGGCGCTTCGGTTGCGGCGCGTGCGCTGCATCGGTGCTCCGCCGCGCGGCATGGGGCGTGATGCGGCTTCCTAAAATGCCTTGATGATTTCCGCATTGCAGCATTCGGGACGGGTACGCACCCGCTTTGCTCCCTCACCCACCGGAACCCTGCATCTGGGCAACATCCGCACGGCGCTTTTTGCCTGGGCCTTTGCACGGCGTCATGGCGGGCAGTTCATCTTGCGCATCGAAGACACCGACCTCGAACGCTCGAGTGAAGAAAGCGCTCAGGGGATCCTGCGCGATTTGGCCTGGCTCGGGCTTGATTTCGATGAGGGGCCGTACTTTCAGATGCAGCGTCTGCCGCGCTATCGCGAGGTGATCGCAAAGCTGCTCGAAGAGGGCAAGGCCTACCACTGCTACATGAGCATGGAGGAGCTCGATGCCCTTCGCGAAGCGCAGCGCGCACGCGGTGAAAAACCGCGCTACGACGGGCGCTGGCGCCCCGAAAACCGCAAGCGGCTGGGCCTGACTCCACCGCCGGGCGTCGAGCCGGTGATTCGCTTTCGCAATCCGGACGAGGGGGGGGTGGCGTGGGACGATCTGGTCAAAGGACGCATCGAGATCGCCAACGCCGAGATGGATGATCTGGTCATCGCGCGTGCGGCTCCAGAGGGCGAGATCGGGGTGCCGACCTACAACTTCTGTGTGGTGGTCGATGATCTCGACATGGCCATCACCCACGTGCTGCGCGGCGACGGGCATGTCATGAATACGCCGCGGCAGATCAATATCTTTCGCGCCCTCGGCGCGGAGCCGCCTCTCTACGGGCATCTGCCGACGGTGCTTGGGCCCGACGGGGAAAAGCTCTCCAAGCGCCACGGCGCCACCGGCCTGGACGAGTATCGAGCCGCAGGCTACCTGCCTGAGGCGATCATCAATGGGCTTGCGCGGCTTGGCTGGAGCCACGGTAACGACGAGGTGTTCACGCCGCAAGAGTTCGTGGCCTGGTTCAACCTTGAGTCGCTTACGCCTTCGCCGGCGCGTTTCGATGCCGAGAAGTTCGAGTGGTTGAACGGCGAGCACATCAAGCGCTTGCCGCTTGAGGAGCTCGCGCGGCGGCTGGAGCCTTTCTTGAGGCAGCGCGGCTACGGGCCCGAACCTTCGGCGCTTGTGGTGGGCGAGCTCTTCCGCGAACGTGCACCGACGCTTGCGAAAATGGCCGAGCAGGCGCGCTACCTGTTCGAACCGCCCAAGGTGCCGCAAGCGCTCATCGAGGCACACATCACCCCAGCGAACCGCGCAGCGCTTGAGGAGGTGCGCGCGGCCCTGGCCCGCATCGACTGGAGCCGCGAAGCGATTGCCGCCTTGCTCAAAGACACCGCCAAGCGGCACGGCCTCAAACCCCCGCAGGTCATGATGCCGCTTCGGGTGCTTCTGACCGGCACGACGCAGGCCCCCTCGGTGGATCAGCTCATTCATGCGATCGGCCGCGCGGGTGTGCTTGCGCGGCTTGCTTGGTGAGCGAGCCTCGACGCGCTCTGGGGCATGCACTTGATCGTTCGAAGCGATGCGCGTTCGTTTTCCCAATTCCCCGTTCGTGCTTGAGCAGCCCTATCCACCGGCAGGGGATCAGCCGCAGGCGATCGAAGAGCTCGTCGAAGGCATTCAGGCGGGCTTGCCGTTTCAAACCCTGCTCGGCGTGACCGGCTCGGGCAAGACCTTCACGATGGCCAACGTCATTGCGCGCTGTGGTCGTCCGGCGCTTGTGCTCGTGCACAACAAGACGCTTGCCGCGCAGCTCTATGCCGAATTCCGCGAGTTTTTTCCGGAAAACGCGGTCGAGTATTTCGTCTCCTACTACGACTACTATCAGCCCGAGGCCTATGTGCCTTCGCGCGATCTCTACATCGAAAAAGACAGCGCGATCAACGAGCACATCGAGCAGATGCGGTTGTCGGCGACCAAAAGCCTGCTCGAACGGCGCGATTGCGTGATCGTAGCCTCGGTCTCATGCATTTACGGCATCGGCGATCCGGTCGATTACCACTCGATGATCCTGCACCTGCGGCAGGGCGATCGGCTCGATCCGCGTGCGGCGATTCGGCGCTTGGTCGAGATGCAGTATGAGCGCAACGACGCCGAATTCACGCGCGGGCGCTTTCGCGTGCGCGGCGAAGTGCTCGACATCTTTCCGGCCGAGCACGCCGAAACGGCCGTGCGGGCAACCTTTTTCGACGATGAAATCGAGCGGCTCGAGCTCTTCGATCCGTTGACGGGCCGTACGCTCCAAGCGATCTCGCGCTTTACCGTCTTTCCGAGCTCGCACTACGTAGCGCCACGCTCCAATGTCGTGCGCGCGATTGAGGCCATCAAAGCCGAACTGCACGAGACCAAGCAGGCCTTTCTCGCCGAAGGCAAGTTGATTGAAGCCGAACGCATCGAGCAGCGCACGCGCTTCGATTTGGAAATGCTGGCCGAGATCGGCTTTTGCAAAGGGATCGAAAACTACTCGCGGCATCTTTCGGGTCGACAGCCCGGCGAGCCGCCGCCGACGCTGATGGACTACCTGCCGCGAGATGCCTTGCTCTTCATCGATGAGTCGCACGTGACCGTGAGCCAAGTGGCCGGCATGTACCACGGCGATCGTTCGCGCAAGGAAAACCTCGTGCGGTACGGCTTTCGTTTGCCTTCGGCGCTTGACAACCGGCCGCTCACCTTTGAGGAGTTCGAGCGGCTCATGCCGCAGACGATTTTCGTCTCGGCCACGCCGGCCGAGTACGAGCGCGAACGCTCGGCACGCATCGTGGAGCAGGTCGTGCGACCGACGGGGCTCGTCGATCCGGAGTTGCACGTGCGGCCGGCCAGCCGCCAAGTCGACGATCTGCTTGCCGAGGCCAAGGCACGTATTGCGCGCGGCGAACGCGTCCTCGTGACGACGCTGACCAAGCGCATGGCCGAAGATCTGACCGACTACCTCAACGAGCACGGCGTGCGCGCGCGCTACATGCACTCCGACATCGATACCGTGGAGCGTGCCGAAATCATTCGTGATCTGCGTTTGGGCGAGTTCGATGTGCTGGTGGGCATCAACCTCTTGCGCGAAGGCCTCGACATTCCCGAAGTGTCGCTGGTGGCGATTCTGGACGCCGACAAAGAGGGATTTTTGCGTGCCGAGCGCAGTTTGATTCAAACGATTGGTCGCGCGGCGCGCCACATTCGCGGCACGGCGATTTTGTACGCCGACACCGTGACCGAATCGATGCGTCGGGCGATCGAAGAAACCGAACGCCGGCGCGCGAAGCAGCTCGAATACAACGCGCGCCACGGCATCGTTCCGAGGGGTGTGCACAAGGCCGTCAAAGACTTGATCGATGGCGTCTACGACAGCGCCCGCGAGGTGCGCGAGGCGCGACACGCGGAACTCGAACGCAGCATCGCCGCACTCGACGAGAAGGGTCGCGAGACGGCGCTCAAGCAGCTCGAGCGCGCGATGCTTGAGGCGGCCCGCAATCTCGAGTTCGAACGCGCCGCAGAACTACGCGATCAGCTCTTGCGCTTGAAGCGCGAACTCTTGGGTGTCGCCCCAAGCGGCATCTGAGGGCGGAGCGCAGGCCAAATGGGGCCCGCGGGCACAGGGGCCAAGGGATGCACGATCGTCGCGATGCCGCCTGAGCGGACGCGCCGGCGACCGCGATAATCGGAGGCGATGGAAGTCGCGGCTTATCTCAAATCGTTCGTCGGGCTCTTGGCGATCGTCGACCCGGTGATCGCCGTGCCGCTGTTTTTGGCGCTTACGCCGAACCTCACGACCGACGAGCGTCGCCGTGCGGCCCGCATCGCTGGCATTTCGGTGTTTCTGATCCTGGCGGGCGCGCTGCTTTTTGGCGGTCCGGTGCTTGCGTTTTTCGGCATTTCGCTGCCCTCGTTCAAAGTGGCCGGCGCGATGCTTTTGCTCATGACCGCGATTTCGAGCTTTAACGCGGCACCTGGGCGCGTGCGTCAGACACCCGAGGAAGAGGCAGAGGCACAACACAAACACGCCGTGGCCGTGGTGCCGATCGCCACACCGCTGCTTGCCGGACCAGGCGCGATTTCGATGGTCATCGTCTTTGGTCAGTCTCATCCCGGCATTGCGCAAATCGGGTATGCGGCGCACTTGGCGGTCATGATCGTGGTCATCGCCGCCGTGGCGTTGCTCACGTGGCTTGCGCTACGCGCCGCACATCGCATGGCACGCGCACTGGGGGTGACGGGCATGAACATCATGACCCGAGTGGGTGGACTGATCACCGCCGCCTTGGCCATTGAGATTCTCGCGTCCGGACTCGCGGGCCTCTTCCCGGGACTCAAAGCGTAGGGGGCGCTGCTCAGGCTACAAGCCAGGTCTGCGCGTGTCGGGCAGCCGCCTCGCGTTCTTTCCTGACCCGTCTGATGGGTCTCGTGCCAGGTCGTTTTCTCTGGCGCGAGCGACTGTCGCGGTGGGTCGCCCATTTTGGGGAGAAGAGGTTTTGGACCTGTTGCAGCGTTTCCCGATACTTGATCGTTGATTCTTTGCCAAGCGTCGGAATCCGTATGAAGCTCTTCTACAGCAGCGGTGCCTGTTCGCTTTCGCCGCACATCGTTTTGCGTGAGGCTGGTCTGCCGTTCGAACTCGTACGAGTGAATCTGAAAACCCATCGTCTCGACGAGGGGACGGATTACGACACGATCAACCCGAAGGGCGCCGTGCCCTTGCTTGAACTCGACGACGGTCAACGTCTGACCGAGGGGCCAGCCATCGTGCAATACATCGCTGATCAGGTGCCGCAGAAGCGGCTTGCTCCGCCATATGGCAGCATGGACCGCTACCGTCTGATCGAATGGCTGAACTTCATCGCGAGTGATCTGCGCATGGGGTTTTGGCCATTGATCCGTTCGAAGATGCCCGAGGAGGCGAAGGCGCTCGCGCGCGAACGGCTCATGCGCAAATTCCAGCAGCTCGACGATTGCCTCGCTGGTCGTGAGTACACGATGGGGCCCGCATTCAGCGTGGCCGATGCCTACCTCTTCACGGTGGCGCGCTGGGGCAAGTACTGTGACGTGGATTTGTCCGGTTTTGCGCGACTTCAGGCGTTCAACGCGCGCATGATGGCCCGCCCGGCCGTCCAGGCGGCTCGGATCGCCGAAGGTCTTCTTACGCCAGCGTAGGAACAGCGGTACCGCTGTGGGGGCTTTGCGCGCAAGCGCAGACTCACCCGGGGGCATCTCCCTAGAATCGGCACATGAGCTCAATCGATGCCGAACTCGCCCAACTGCGCACGCCGCCGTATTCGATCGAGGCCGAGCAGTCAGTGCTCGGGGCGCTGATTCTCGATAACAATGCGGTCGACCGAATCGCTGACCTGCTGCGACCCGAGGACTTCTACAACGAGGGGCATCGCCTCATCTACGAGCACATCCAGCGCCTTGCCGCGCAAGGAAAGCCGGCCGATGCCGTCACGGTGGCCGAAAGCCTGCGGGCGGAGGGCAAACTCGAGTATGTCGGCGGGCTCGCCTACATCGGTGCGATTGCCAACGCCGTCCCAGTGGCCGCCAACGTGCATCGCTACGCGGAAATCGTGCGCGACCGTTCGCTCCTGCGCAGGCTCGCGAGCGTGGCCACGTCGATTGCCGAGGCGGCTTACAACCCGATGGGGCGCACCAGCCAACAGCTCATCGACGATGCCGAAGGCAAGATTTTCGAGATCGCCGAAGCTGGAAATCGCAATCGAGCGGATTTTGTTTCACTGGCGGACCTGAGCGCGCAAGCCATCGAGCGAATCGATGCGTTGTATAAGCGCGACAACCCGAGCGAGGTGACGGGCATCGCCACGGGATACACGAAGCTCGACGCACTGACCGCGGGTTTTCAGCGCGGCGACCTCATCATCATCGCGGGGCGTCCGTCGATGGGCAAAACAAGCTTTGCACTCAACATCGGCGAATACGTCGCCATCAAGCAGGGCTTGCCCGTGGCGGTGTTTTCAATGGAGATGAGTGCACTGCAGCTAGCGATGCGCATGATCGGCTCGGTGGGACGGCTCGATCAGCACAAGCTGCGCACTGGCCGACTCTCCGACAGCGACTGGGGCAGATTCACCGATGCGCTTTCGGTGCTCGAGCAGTGCCCGATCTACATTGACGAGACGGCGTCGCTCAACCCGTTCGAACTGCGCGCACGCGCCCGGCGCCTGGCGCGTCAGGTTGGTGGGCTCGGGCTCATCATCATCGACTATCTGCAACTGATGAGCGCGGCAAGCCTCGGCGAAAACCGCGCGACGGAGCTCTCCGAAATCTCGCGTTCGCTCAAGGCGCTCGCCAAGGAGCTCAATGTCCCCGTGGTGGCGCTGTCGCAGCTCAATCGCGCCCTCGAACAGCGTCCGAACAAGCGGCCCGTGATGAGCGATTTGCGTGAGTCCGGCGCAATCGAGCAAGACGCTGATTTGATCCTGTTCATCTACCGCGACGAGGTCTACTACGAGGATTCGCCGTTCAAGGGCATGGCCGAAATCATCATCGGCAAACAGCGCAACGGTCCGATTGGGACGGTGACGCTGACGTTTCTCGGCGAATTCACGCGCTTCGAGAACTACGCCGACCCCGCTCAGTACGGGGTAGCGCCCGCGCCGGTCCCCGTGGTCCCGGTCAGGCGGTCTCGCGGCGGCATGCCTTTTTGATTGAGCCGTTCGACCCATGCGTATCGCGATCGGGGGGTTTCAACACGAGACCAACACGTTTGCGCCGTCCAAAGCGACGCTGCAACGCTTTATCGAAGGCGGCGGATGGCCGCCCCTGTCGGTGGGCGAGGAGATCTTCGATCGCTTCCAAAACCAAAACATTCCGATCTCGGGCTTCATGGCGGAACTGGCTGGCAAGCACGAGTTGATTCCAACCGCCTGGGCTGCGGCCAGCCCAAGCGCTCATGTCACCACCGAGGCCTTCGAGCACATCGCGGGCGAAATCTTGAGCCGCATTCGAGCGGCGCAGCCCGATGCGGTCTACCTCGATCTGCACGGTGCGATGGTCACCGAGGATCATGAGGACGGCGAGGGCGAACTCTTGCGACGCGTGCGCGAAGTGGTCGGCCCGCGTACGCCGATCGTCGTGAGCCTGGATTTGCACGCCAACGTCACGGAGGCGATGCTGAGGCAGGCCACTTTGCTGGTGGCCTACCGTACCTATCCGCACGTCGATATGGCTGACACGGGAGGGCGCGCAGCGTTTTTTCTCAAACGCTTGGCGGACGGGCAAGCGCTGCCGGTCGTGGCGTGGCGCCGCATCCCGTATTTGATTCCGCTGCAAGCGCAATGTACAGATCTCGAGCCGGCCGGCGAGATCTATCGGCTCGTCGCTGCATGCGAATCGCGCGAGGTGGTTTCGGCTTCGTTCACGCCCGGTTTTCCGGCAGCCGACGTGCCGGGCTGCGGGCCCATGGTCTGGGCACATGCCTCGACGCTGGCGGCAGCCGAGGCGGCGGTGGCGCGGCTTGAGCAGCGCGTACTTGCCGTTGAAAACGCTTGGGAGGTCGAAGTGCTTGAGGCCGTGGAGGCGGTGCGCCGCGCGCAGGCCATTGCGGCCAGGGCCCAGCGACCGGTGGTCATTGCCGACACGCAGGACAACCCCGGTGCGGGCGGCGAGAGCGACACGATGGGTATGGTGCGCGCGCTCCTGGAGTGCCGGGCCGAGCGGGCGGCGGTCGGGCTGATCGTCGATCCAGCCGCCGCGCGTGCGGCACACGAGGCAGGTGTGGGACGCACGCTCAACATCCCCTTAGGCGGCAAAAGCGGCATTCCGGGCGATCGCCCGCTTGAGCTTCCCTGGCGCGTTGAGGCGCTTGCCGACGGGCGAGTGGCCGCAACTGGGCCGTTCTACCGCGGCATGACGCTCCGGCTCGGTCCTTCGGCATGCCTTGCCTACCAGGGCGTACGGGTCGTGGTGGCCAGCTACAAGACGCAGTTGGCCGACCAAGCGATGTATCGCTACGTGGGCATCGAGCCGAAGGAGCAGGCAATCCTCGTCAACAAGAGCTCGGTCCACTTTCGAGCCGACTTCGCCCCGATTGCCGAGGCGATCCTTGTGGCCAAGGCGCCGGGGCCGATGCCGGCCGATCCGGCCGATCTGCCGTGGCGCAAACTCACTGCGGGCCTGCGTTTGCGTCCTGGAGGGCCAGTGTTCGGAGGATGAGCGGGCACTGTGCTGCCCTTCCGCGGGGCGACTCCGTTCCTCCACCTCAGGCAAGCGGCAAGACCCAGTTTGGCCCACGATCGAGGGCGATGCGCTGTGTTGCGCAGAGGTGGCCGTTGGCGGCGACCTCGTAGCGGGTGAGATGTCCGGAGCGTTCGCCGGCCACCCACAGCGTCTTACCATCGAAATCCAGGGCAAAGCCGCGCGGTTGTCGCTCGGTGGAAGTGGCGGCACGCCACCGCAGGGTATCGCCGTTGTCCTCGACCGAAAACACATGCAGCGTGCTCGTGCGACGCTCGCTCGCAAACAGCCAGCGCTCATCGGGAGACAGCCGTAGCTCAGCGGCCCAAGGCGCTCCGGCGCCCGCCGGCATCGCCATGGCTGCGAAGCTCAGCGATTCGAGCGTGCCGTCCGCGGGATCGAAGCGCAAGACCTCGATTTGCCCCGCCAGTTCGTGGAGCACATAAAGTCGATCGCCGCGGCGGTTCAAGCAGGCGTGGCGCGGACCGACGTTCCCGGCCGCGATCCAAGGCGGCTCAATGCGCGTGAGTTCCGCAGAGTGCGTATCGAAGGCAAAGCGTTCGATTCGGTTGCCGCCCAGACATGGGACCAGCACAAAGCGTTCGTGGTGGCTCAGGACCACGGCGTGCGCGTTCGCGGCGGTTGGCACGGTGTGCCGTACGGGTCCCACTGCGCCATCCGGCCCGATCGGCAGCGCGGCGAGCAGGTGCGAAGAAAAAGAGGCTGCAAGCAGCCATCGGCCGGCTCGATCGATCGCAAGGTAGGGCATGCTGGCGGGCAACGGCGCCTCATCGAGGCGCTTCAGTCGCCACGCTTCGAGGTCGACCAGGAATCGCACCACCGCGAAAGGTTCGCTGCGGCGCGCCACATAAACCCAGGGCGCGTTGGGATGGCGAACGATCGGCATGAGCACGCCGTGCCCGCAAGCCGTGTCGGCATGCCGCAGGTGCCCATTGGCCGAGATCGCAAGCAGCCACAGCGTGGCGCTTTCCGCATGCGAAACGACGAGCGCACGTGCTCGCATCACAGTCCGAGTGTCTTCGGCAGCCACAGCGAGATCGAGGGCACGTAGGTGATCAAGGCAAGCACGATCAGCAGGGCGCCGTAGAACGGAACGAGTGCGCGCGTGACGCTCTCAATGGGCACCTTGGCAATCGCCGAGCCGACGAACAACACCGCGCCGACTGGGGGGGTGATCAAGCCGATGCCGAGGTTGACCATCATGATCATGCCGAAGTGCACGGGATCGACGCCGATTGCGGTCACGATCGGCAGCAGGATGGGTGTCATGATCAGGATCAAGGGGGCCATGTCCATCAGCGTGCCAAGCAGCAGGAGCAGTACATTGATCATGAGCAGGATGACCCATGGCTCGTTGCTTACGCTTGTGAAGGCAGCCGTGATGGTTTGCGGGATCATCATGAGCGTCATGATGTAGCCGAACGCAGCGGCGAAGGCGATCAAGATCATCACGATCGACAGCGTCTTGACGACCCGATGCAGCAGTTGGGGCAGATCGCGCCAACGGTAATCGCGGTAGATAAACATCGTGACGAAGAACGCCCACAACACGGCGATCGCCGCCGATTCGGTGGCCGTAAACACCCCCGAGAGGATGCCGCCGAGGATGATGACCATGGTCATCAGTCCCCACGAGGCGTCGAGGCAAATCTTGAGCGCCTGCTTGAGGGGATAACGCTCACCGCGCGGATAGTTTTGTTGGCGCGCGATGAACAAACACAACACACCCACCGTCGCCCCGAGGAGAAGGCCAGGAAAAACCCCGGCCATAAACAGCGCGGCGATCGAAATCGAACCGCCTGCGGCCAGTGAATAAATAATCGCGTTGTGCGAGGGGGGAATCAGGATGGCCTGCACCGATCCCGTTACCGTGACGGCCGCCGAAAACGCGCGTGGATAGCCCTTCTTTTCCATTTCGGGAATGAGGACCGAGCCGACCGAGGCGGTATCGGCCATCGACGAGCCCGAGATCGCGCCGAAGAAGGTAGAGGCGAGGACGTTGACCAGGGCGAGTCCGCCACGGATGAAGCCGATCAGGACGTTGGCGAAGGCCACGAGTCGGCGCGCCATACCGCCTTCGGCCATGATGGCTCCCGCGAGAACGAAGAAGGGAATCGCGAGCAGGGAAAACTTATTTACGCCCGCGGCCACCTGGATCATGACCGCGTCGATCGGCAGGTCGAGCCATAGGGCACCCAGCAGAGCGGCAAGACCCATGGCGTAGGCCACGGGGACACCGAGGAGCAAAAGCAGCGCAAACGAACCCAGCAAAACGAAGGCGTCCATCAGCTGCGCTCCTCGGACGCTGAAGCAGAGTCCGTCGCAAGACCGAGCATCGCACGCTTGCTTTGCGGACCGAACAAAAGCGTTTCCAAGACGAATGAGGCCGTGATAGCCCCTCCGATCGGAACGGGCAGATAGGTCGCGCCGACGCGCAGCCAGGGCAGCTGTCCGATGTATTGATGCCACGTTTTCGCGCAGAGTCTTACCCCGTAGACCACAGCAAAAAGAGCCAAGGCGAGGATTGCCAGTTGCACGACGACGCCGATCACGCGATTGGCCCGCGGCGGAAGCCGCTCACGCAGCAGCTCGACCGCGATGTGCGCTTGCGCGCGATAGGCCGCGGCGGCTCCGAGGAACGTGAACAACACCATCAACTGGATGGCGATCGGCTCTGGCCACTGCGAACCCGTTCCGAGTACGTAACGCGTGAAGATGCCCCACGGGATGATCAGGGACATGGCTGCGATGGAGAGTCCGCTGACCCACACGCAGACGCGATAGAGCCGATCGTTGAGTTTCAGCAGCCAGTGAGCCATGGACTGCCCGAGCGTTTCGGATCAGCGGACCTCGGCGATTCGCTTCATGAGGTCGACGAACTGGGCTCCGTACTTCGCGCGGACGGGTGCGGTGGCCTCGAAAAAAGGCCGCGTATCGACGTCGATGAACTGGATGCCGGCGGCTTTGAGCTTGGCGACGCTCTCGGCGACGCTCTTGTCCCAGAGCGCGCGCTGTTCCATTTGTGCCTCGCGTGCCAAGCGGCGAATCAGCGCCTGGTCAGCCGGAGACAGGCGATCCCAGACGACTTTCGACATCACGAGAATCTCGGGGATGATCAAGTGATGGGTTTGGGAATAGAACTTTGCGGGCGTGTTGTAGTGGTTAGCCGTCAGATAGGACGGCGGGTTGTTTTCGGCGCCATCGATGACCCCGGTTTGTAGCGCGCCGAAGACTTCGCCATAAGCCATCGAAATGCCGTTGCCGCCCATTGCGTTCATCGTTTCGACGAACAGGGGGTTGCCCATGACGCGAATTTTGAGACCCTTTAGATCCTCGGGGCTGCGGATTGGACGCTTGGTGTAAATACTGCGTGAGCCGCCGTCCATCCAAGCCAGCCCGACGAGCCGCGCATTGCTGTCGGTAATCTTCTTGAGCAGTTCATCTCCGATCGGTCCGTCAATGACTTTGCGCATGTGCGCTACGTCGCGAAACACGAAGGGCATGTTGAAAACATTGACCTCCGGCACGATCGGTCCGATCACGCCTAGCGAGATGCGATTGATGTGAATGGCGCCCAGTTGGGTCTGCTCGACGGTTTCCTTCTCTTGTCCGAGGACGGAGCCCGGAAACATTTGCAGCTTGAGACGACCTTGCGTTGCCGCTTCAAGTTTCTTGCCAAAGTTTTCGACGGCCACTACAGTCGAATAGCCAGCCGGGTGCGTGTCGGCGGCTTTGAGGATCATGCTTTGAGCATAGCCCGACATGCTCCAACTGGTCGCGAGCAGGGCAAAAGCAAGAGCGGTGGCATCGCGATGAATCATGGACTCCTCCTTATCCTTATCGACGATCGCGGGCAGACGCCGTGAGGCATGCCGGTCCCGACCTGTGTTACACAGCGTCGCGCGCTCGGACGACGTTGCGACCTCGCTGCGCCTCTTACGCCGGCCGGCGCGTCGAGCGGCGATCCGAGTCGCGTGGAGACGCTTGTCAGACATCATACAATAAACTCGCCGAATCTGGCCGGCAGTCGCCTCAAGGGCTGGGCTACACGCCCTTTCGTTCCCGGGGTCTAGAGCCGCTCAAAAGCTGCGCGCGGTGTGGCAACTCGCGCGTAGCGCAATGGGGTTTCTCTCGCCGCAAACACGTGAGGAGGTTTTCCGATGTCATCGCGCTATTCTGCGATGCGCTGGCGGCGCCTGTTGCTGACGGGCGCGGCCGGCCAGCTTGGTCGGGTGTTGCGTCCGCGCCTTGCAGGGTACTGCGATTTTTTGCGTGTGAGTGATATTTCCGAGCTCGGCGGGGCGGGCCCCGGGGAGGAGCTCATCCCAGCTCGGCTTGAAGACGCGGCTGCGGTCTTCCGCTTGCTTGAAGGCGTCGATGCCGTCGTGCATCTGGGCGGTGTCTCAACCGAGGAGCCCTGGTCGGTGATCGCGGCGGCCAACATCCACGGCATCGTTCACCTGTACGAAGCGGCGCGCGTCCACGGCGTTCGGCGCATTGTCTACGCGAGCTCGAACCACGTGGTGGGCTGCTACCGCCAAGACGAGGTGCTCGACGCGACGGTACGCAAGCGTCCTGACGGCTTTTACGGCCTCTCGAAGGCCTTTGGTGAAGACTGCGCACAACTTTATTGGGACCGCTTCGGCATCGAGACCGTCAGTTTGCGCATCGGCTCGTGTTTCCCGGAGCCGAGCGATCGGCGCATGCTGCGCACCTGGCTGAGTCACGACGACTTCGAGCGGCTTGTGATTGCGGCCTTGGCGGCGCCGAATGTCGGGCATACGATCGTTTATGGCGTGTCGGATAATCCAGCGCGATTCTGGGATAACCGCTACGCACAGCATCTTGCTTGGCAGCCGCGCGACACCTCGGAGCCATTTCGCGCCTCGATCGAGGCGCGTGAAGGTTGGGCAAATTCCGCCGATCCGGCGCAGGTTCTTCAGGGGGGCAGTTTTCTTGCGAAAACGCCACGGCTGTAGGAGGCAACGACGGCGCCCACGGTTGATGGACGTCGGGTCATGGTGAACCGCGTGCTTCGGATCGCCGTCTTCTGTGGGGCGAATTCAGGCGCCGATCCAGCCTTTCGCAAGGCCGCCGAACAGACCGCGCATTTGCTCGCACGACGCGGCATCGGTATCGTCTATGGGGGTGGCGCAGTGGGGCTTATGGGAGCGCTCGCGGAGGCGGCGCTCCGCGCGGGCGGCGAGGTGATCGGTGTCATTCCCGAGGCGTTGAAGGTCCGTGAACTCGAGCACAAGGGCCTTACGGCGCTGCACACGGTCCCAGACATGCACAGCCGCAAGGCGATGATGCATGCGCTCGCCGATGCGGTGATCGCCTTGCCGGGCGGCTACGGCACCCTCGATGAGCTCTTCGAGGCGCTCACCTGGAGTCAGCTTGGGTTAGCGCGCAAGCCCTGCGGACTGCTCAACGTGGGCGGCTACTACGATCCGCTGCTCGAGTGGCTCGATCGTGCAGTGACGATGAAATTACTTTCGCCCGAACACCGCAACCTGCTGGTGGTTGATTCGGATGCCGAGCGGCTCGTCGAGGCGCTGGGGGGCGCCGGTTCGCCCTAAACCAGGCTCTGCCCGCACGCATGTCGTTTGCGCGCCGATCCGGAACGAGCACGTGCCAGAATTGCCGCATGCCGCTGACCGTGCCGACCATTCTGACCTGGGTGCGTATCGCGCTGATCCCCGCCTTCGTCGGCATTTATTACCTGCCCGAGACCTGGCTTTCCCCAGCGCAGAAGAACTGGGCAGGCGCGCTGATCTTTTCGGCGGGCGCGATCACCGACTGGGCCGATGGCTACCTCGCACGGCGGCTCGGGCAAACCTCGGCTTTTGGCGCGTTTCTCGATCCGGTGGCCGACAAGCTCATGGTGGCCGCGGCGTTGATCCTGCTCGTCTCCATGGAGCGTGCCGATCCGGTCCCGGCGTTCATCGTGGTCGGGCGCGAGATCGCCATTTCCGCGTTGCGCGAGTGGATGGCCGAAATCGGCCAGCGGCGTAGCGTGGCGGTCTCAACGCTCGGGAAGTTCAAAACCGCGGCGCAGCTGACCGCGATCATCGCTTTATTGCTTTATGAGCCCGTGATTCCGGGGGTCTCTACGCCGCTTGTCGGAACGGTGGCGCTGTGGATCGCGGTCGGACTGACGCTTTGGTCGATGATCTACTACCTGCGGCTTGCCGCACCCTATCTGCGCGGGGCACGTCCGACGAGTCTCGCGAGCGACACGAAGCGAGGCGCCGAGGAGCTCGGGCCGAGCGCGGGGAGCGCTGGCGAATGAGCAGACTTGGTCAACGCGTAAGCCTGCTCTTTCTGAGCGCTTCCGCGAGCGTCCTGGCCGGATGTGGTTTGTTGCGAACGACCGGGGACATTGCCACGAGCGCTGCGAGCGCGACGGTCAAAGTGGCCGCCGCGGGCGCTCAGGCCGCACAGGGCGTGACGGAGACCGCCCTTCACGCGACCCGCACCACCGGAGAGCTTGGGCTCAAAGCCGCAAGCGCGGCCGCGCACATCGGATCAAGTGCCGCGCAAGCCGGTTCCGCAGCGGTGGCCGCCGGGGCAGCCGCACGCAACGCGACCAACAACGCGGTCGGTTTGGCCTTTGGCGGACTGGCCGCCGTCGCCGGTTTGATCCGCTGGAGCGAGGAGCGTACGCGCACGAGCGATCTCGAGTACCGTCCCCTCACAAGTGCGGGCGAGGGGCGCTTCGTGAGCGAGGAGGGGCGTTCGTATCTGGCCACCGACTGCGCGGTGCCTGAGGGCCAGCCCGCGCTTCTTGTCATCCTTCGCGATGGGCGCTATGAGGTGCGTGTGGCTGTGCGGGAGGCCGTCGGCGAGGAGATCGGCGTGCGCCGCTGCGTCGTGGCGCACGCTGCGCCCTAGCTCGACAGGCGCTGCTGCGAAACGGCAAACACAGACGCTTGCCTATAATGACGAGCTGATTCCCCGATAGCTCAGTCGGTAGAGCGACGGACTGTTAATCCGCAGGTCCCTGGTTCGAGCCCAGGTCGGGGAGCCAGCTGGGCTTGTTGCGCGTGGCAAGCGCACGTCTGACCCCAGCGATGCGCGTCACGCGCAAGTGACCTCGAAGCAGGCCCGCAGGCAAACGCGGGCTTTTTTGTTCTCGATTCGGGTTTCCGACGGTGTTGACCTGCCCCGCTCATGCGCGCTCGATTGAGCCCCTTGCCGACGGTGCGGGCATTCGGGTGCTTGATCAAACCCGCTTGCCGCATGACAAGCGTTGGCTCACGCTGAGCGACCCGGCCGCGGTGGAGGTGGCCATCCAGACGATGCAAGTGCGTGGCGCACCGCTCATCGGCGCCTGCGGGGCCTTTGGGCTTGCCCTCGCGCTCCGTCATCAAGCCGACGATGCGGCACTGGCGTACTGGTCCGAGCGCTTGGCAAGCGCGCGTCCGACCGCCATCAACTTGCGCTGGGCCGTGGAACGCGTGCGCCAAGTGGCGGCCCAGGCCGCGCCCGAGCAGCGTTTTTCCAAGGCCTGGGCCGAGGCGATGCGAATCGCCGAAGAGGACGTTGCAATCAACGAGGCGATCGCCCGGCAGGGGTTGACGCTTCTCAAACAGCGCGCCGCCGAGTGCGGCGCCGGCACGCCCGCGCGACCGCTTCGCTTGATGACCCACTGCAATGCGGGTGCGCTTGCCACGGTGGCCTGGGGCACGGCGCTCGCGCCGATTTACCTTGCGCATGAGCAGGGCATGGCGGTGCAGGTGTGGGTCAGCGAGACCCGGCCGCGCAATCAAGGCGCGCTCACCGCCTTTGAACTCGCGCAGCGTGGCGTGCCCTGCACGATGATCGCCGACAATGCGGCCGGGGTGCTCATGATGGAAGGAAAGGTCGATGCGGTGATCCTCGGCTGCGACCGAGTTGCCGCAAACGGTGATGTCGCCAACAAAGTCGGTACGTATCTCAAAGCCCTCGCGGCACGAGCGCACGGCGTTCCGTTCTGGGTTGCGCTTCCCTCGCCGACGTTTGACCCGGAGCTTCCCACGGGTGCGGCGATTCCGATCGAACGGCGCGCGGCCGAGGAGGTGCTCAGCATCGAGGGGTGCACGGTCGGCGGCGCTCGGCAGCTGGTCCGCGTGGCGCCGTTGGGCGTTGGCGCCGACAACCCAGCCTTTGACGTGACGCCTGCGGCGCTCGTTTCCGCCTGGATCACCGAACGGGGCGTCTTTACCACCGCTCAGGCGCTGCGCCAGGGATTGAACGCATGAGGGCGCCGTTGAGCTTTGCGGCCGAACGGACAGCGCTGATTGCGGCCTGCCGTGCAAGCGTCCGTGAGGGCTTGATTCGCGGCACGAGCGGAAACCTAAGCGTCCGCGCAGGAGAGGGCTTCTTGATCACCCCGACCGGCTACGGCGCCGACCGTGTCGAAGCCGAGGACCTGGTCTGGATGCCGCTTGCCACCGAGGGGGAGGGCGAGGGCCGGCTCAAGCCCTCGAGCGAGTGGCGCTTTCATCGTGATCTGTATCGCACGCGTCCGGACTGCGCCGCGGTCGTGCATGCCCACTCGCCTTACGCGACGACGCTGGCCTGCCTGCGGCGCGAAATTCCGCCGTTTCACTACATGATCGCCGTGGCCGGTGGGACGACGATTCGCTGCGCACGCTATGCGACCTTTGGCACACAGGCGCTCTCGGATGCTGTGCTCGAGGCAATGGTCGACCGACGTGCCTGCCTGATGGCCAACCACGGCCTTGTGGCGATCGGACCGACGCCCGAGAAAGCGCTTGCGATTGCGCTCGAGGTCGAGGAGCTCTGCGGGCAGTATTGGCGGGCTTGCCAGCTTGGCGAGCCGGTGCTCTTGAGCGAGGCCGAGATGGCCGAGGTGCTTGTGAAATTCAAAACCTACGGCCAGCAGCCGCAGCGCTGAAGCGTACAGACCTCTCTGTCGGCTGCGCCGCCATCTCCCCTACGCGAGACCGCGCAGGGGAGAGTCACGTGAGTCTTTCCTCCCCTGCACCGCGGGTGTAGGGGAGGTGCTGCGAAGCGGCGGAGGGGTTCCTACTACATCCCCGCCACGCTCGTAAAGCGCGCCTCGGGCCGGTCATCCGAGCGATGCACGGTGGTCACGTTGCGCTTCATGGCCCAGGGGCGCATCTGGTGGTGTAGCGGGATGAAATAGTGCTCATCGCGTGTGCGGGTGAGTGCCTCGGCGATCATCGCGTTGCGCTTGGCGGTATCGGTCTCGGTTGCCATCGCGTCGGTGAGCTGATCGATGCGAGGATCGCTCACGCGCGAGAAGTTGAAGTTGCCGTTGGCACCGCCCGTGCGTGTGCGAATGAGCGATTGGATCGCATACTGCGCATCGTAGGTCGCAACCCCCCAGCCCAGCATGTAGGCGTCGAGCTGGAAGTTCTGTACCTTTTGGATGAAGGTGGCCATGGGTTCGGCCTGGAGCTTCACGCGTACGCCAATCTTCGCCCACATCGCCACGAGCGCCTGGCAGATCTCCTCATCGTTCACGTAGCGGTTGTTCGGGCAGCCGAGCGTGAACTCAAAGCCATTGGGATAGCCCGCCTCGGCCAGGAGCTTCTTCGCGCCAGCCTCGTCGTACTTCACCGCGACATCGAGCTGCGGCGAGTGTCCGTTGACGCCAGGCGCCACCATGATGCCGGCCGGGATCGAAAGCCCACGCATGATGCGGGTCTTGATCGCTTCGCGATCGACTGCCATGCTGAGCGCCTGCCGCACGCGCTTGTCGGCGAAGGGGTTCTTGCCCTTGATGTTGGAGCTCTTGAGCTCGGGGCTGCCGATATCCATGGCGATGAAGATCGTGCGCACCTCTGGGCCGTCGAGCACTTTGAGCTTGGGATCGGCCCGCAACCGCGCCACGTCTTGCGTAGGCAGGTCGGTCACCAGATCAACCTCGCCCGAAAGCAGGGCTGCCACTCGGGTTGCATCGGCCTTCACCGGCGTGTAGGTCACGCTCGAAACGTTGCCCTCGCGCTTACCCCACCAGTTGGGGTTTTCGACCATCGTGACGCGATTGTCCGGCTGCCAGCCGGTGATGCGGTACGGGCCGGTGCCGTTGACGTTGCGCGAGGCGTAGTTCTCTTCCTTGTTTTTGTAGTCCTGCACGCGCTCGGTCTTGTGCTTTTCGGCCCAGGCCTTGCTCATGATGCGAAAGTCGATGATGTTCCGGAGCAAGATCGGTTGCGGCGCGGCGAGGATGAAGTCCACTGTGAAGTCGTCGACCTTACGCACCTCGTTGATGCCGGTCACGTAAATTTGCATCGTGCCCTGCGGCTGGCGGATGCGGTTGAAGCTAAAGACCACATCATCGGCCGTGAAAGGGCTTCCGTCGTGGAAGCGCACGTTACGCCGCAGCTCAAACCGCACATGGGTCGGCGAAAGATAAGTCCACTTGGTGGCAAGCGCCGGCTCGACCTCGTAGTTCTGGTTGTAGCGGGTGAGACCCTCATAGGCGTGCATGAGGATCGCGTTCGTCGTGGCGTGATTTTGCGAATGCGGGTCAAGCGTCAGAATGTCGTTCTGGGCTGCCCACTTGAGCGGGACAGCCAGACTCGGGGTGACCAGTACGCCGAGCCCAATCACAAGCGCCGCTGTCGCCCCGGCACGAAGCATCGACAACATAGCAAACCTCCCAAACATGCAACAGGTGGAGCGTACCCCAGCTTCCCCACGCTGCGAATACTCGAATAGATCAGGGTTATCCCATGGCGCAAACGGCACCGCGCTACACTCGTTGCGAGAAAAACCCTAAGGAGCCTTGATGCACATCGGCATCGTTGCGGAGACATTTCCGGGGGAGACACGCGTGGCGGCCACCCCTGAGACCGTCAAAAAGATGGCCGCCATTTCCGGTGTCAGGGTGGTGGTGCAGTCCGGGGCAGGGCGCGCCTCTGGCTTTGTCGATGAGGCCTATCAGCAGGCCGGAGCAAGCCTCGTTGGCGAAGCGCGTGCCGTGCTCGAGACAAGCGATCTTGTGCTCAAGGTTCGCGGGCCCAATGCCGAAGAGTTGGCGGCCTTGAAGCCGGGTTCCTCGTTGATCGGGCTTTTGAATCCGTACGACGAGTCCGGCCTCGCGGCGCTCAAAGCCCGTGGAGTGCGCGGTTTCGCGATGGAGCGCATCCCACGCACCACCCGCGCGCAGAGCATGGATGTGCTCTCCTCTCAGGCCAACATTGCCGGCTACAAGG
Source organism: Casimicrobiaceae bacterium (assembly GCA_025056355.1). Classification (GTDB taxonomy): domain Bacteria; phylum Pseudomonadota; class Gammaproteobacteria; order Burkholderiales; family Casimicrobiaceae; genus Casimicrobium. The sequence continues at coordinate 23,021 of JANWWI010000035.1, forward strand.
CGGTGATCCTCGCTGCGGCGCACTACCCGAAGCTTTTCCCGATGCTCATGACGGCCGCCGGCACGATCAAGGCCGCACGGGTGGTCGTTCTCGGGGTCGGCGTGGCGGGCCTACAGGCGATTGCAACCGCCAAACGGTTGGGCGCGGTAATCGAGGCCTCCGACGTTCGCCCAGCGGTCAAGGAGCAGGTGGAATCGCTGGGCGCCAAATTCATCGACGTGCCCTACGAGACCGAAGAGGAGCGTCAGATTGCCGAGGGGGTGGGCGGTTATGCACGGCCGATGCCCGAGAGCTGGATGGCCCGGCAGCGGGTCGAGGTTGCGAAGCGCGTCGCGCTTGCGGATGTGGTGATCACCACGGCGCTCATCCCTGGGCGGCCGGCGCCCAAGCTCGTGACCGAGGAGATGGTCCGCTCGATGAAGCCCGGCTCGGTCATCGTCGACTTGGCGGCCGAGCAGGGTGGCAACTGTGCCTGTACGGTCAAGGGCGAGATCGTGGAAGCGCACGGGGTTAAGGTGATTGGACTGACCAACTATCCGGCCACCGTGGCGCAAGATGCAAGCGCGCTCTATGCCCGCAACCTGCTTGAGTTTTTGAAGCTGCTCATCGACTTCAAAACCGGAGAATTCAAGATCAATCTCGAGGATGACATCGTGAAAGCGGTCCTCGTCACGGGGGAGGCGTAGGGAGGCGTAATGGCTGGTGTTGACACCCTCATCATCAACCTGATCATCTTCGTGCTGGCGATTTACGTGGGTTACCACGTGGTCTGGAGCGTCACGCCGGCGCTGCATACGCCGCTCATGTCGGTCACGAATGCGATCTCGGCCATCATCGTCGTAGGCGCGATGCTCGCGGCCGCGCTCACCGAGACCGCGCTCGGCAAGCTGATGGGCGTGCTGGCGGTGGCGCTTGCCGCGGTCAACATCTTCGGCGGGTTTCTCGTGACCCGGCGCATGCTCGAGATGTTCAAAAAGAAGGAGCGCAAGGGAGGTGAGGGCGCATGAGCATGAACCTCGTCGTCCTGCTCTACCTCGTCGCCTCGGTCTGCTTCATCCAGGCGCTCAAAGGCCTGTCGCACCCGACCACTTCGATCCGCGGCAATGTGTTCGGGATGGTCGGCATGGCGATCGCCGTCTTCACCACGGCGGCGCTCATCTGGAATCTCGCTGCGAACCCGGCGGCGGGTTTGGGCTATGTGCTTGTCGGGCTTGTCGTCGGCGGTGCGATCGGCGCGGTGATGGCCGCCCGGGTCGAAATGACCAAGATGCCGGAGCTTGTGGCCTTCATGCACAGTATGGTGGGCCTATCCGCGGTGTTTATCGCCATTGCCGCAGCCAACGAGCCCAAGGCTTTCGGCATTGCACCGACGATTGCCGAGATTCCGAAGGGTAACAAGCTTGAGCTTTTTCTCGGTGCGGCAATCGGTGCGATCACCTTCTCCGGTTCGGTGATCGCCTTCGGCAAGCTTTCGGGCAAATACAAGTTCCGCCTCTTTCAGGGCGCGCCGGTTGTCTTCAGCGGTCAGCACCTGCTCAACCTGGTGCTGGGGATCGCCACCGTAGCGCTTGGGCTCTTCTACATGTTCACCGGGAGCTTGCCCGCGTTCTATCTGATGCTTGCGCTTTCTTTCGTGCTCGGGGTGCTCATCATCATTCCGATCGGAGGGGCAGACATGCCGGTGGTGGTGTCGATGCTCAACAGCTATTCGGGCTGGGCGGCCGCCGGCATCGGTTTTTCACTCAACAATCCGATGCTGATCATCGCCGGGTCGCTGGTGGGCTCTTCGGGGGCGATCCTCTCCTACATCATGTGCAAGGCGATGAACCGCTCCTTTGTGAACGTCATCCTCGGTGGATTCGGTGGAACCGGCGCGGGGGCCGCGAGCGCCCCGCAGCGCAGCGTCAAAACCGGCAGCGCCGAGGATGCAGCCTTCATGCTCGCCAACGCCGACAGTGTGATCATCGTGCCGGGGTACGGACTTGCGGTGGCGCGTGCGCAGCATGCGGTCAAGGAGCTAGCCGCCAAGCTCACGGCGAAGGGCATCAGCGTCAAGTACGCCATCCACCCTGTGGCGGGCCGTATGCCGGGGCACATGAATGTGCTTTTGGCCGAGGCCGAGGTGCCCTATGACCAGGTCTTCGAAATGGAAGACATCAACCCGGAGTTCGCGCAGACCGATGTGGTGCTTGTGCTTGGTGCGAACGACGTGGTCAATCCGCTCGCACTGCAGAAAGGTTCGCCCATTTACGGGATGCCGATTCTCGAGGCCTACAAAGCCCGCACCGTGATCGTGAACAAGCGCTCGATGGCAACTGGCTATGCGGGACTGGACAACGAGCTCTTCTACATGGACAAGACGATGATGGTCTTCGGCGACGCGAAAAAGATCATGGAAGACATCGTGAAGGCCATCGAGTAGCGCGCAAGGTGAGCCTGACACCCAGGGTAACTTTGCACCAAAACCGCCGGTGCGTGTCTGTCGTGAGGGTCTGGTCAGTGCGGGCTTTCTTCCGCGTGCGGCGGCGTCGTGCTGGCGGCTCAACCGGCGGTCGCGGCAAAAAGGAAACCCTCAACCGTCCACGCGCTGCCGGATCATTCGGCCGCCTGGGCAGTGGCGCGACCGGAGGCTCAGCCGCACGCTGTTGCTACACGAACTAGTCAGTCGAGTCATAAGCAAAAACGCGCGGGAGTTCTGATGGCCGTGTGGTCGCTTCAGGATGCCAAAGCTCGGCTGAGCGAGGTCGTCCGCCGTGCGATGAGCCATGAACCGCAAGAGATCACCTTGCGCGGTGAGCCGGCAGGGGTTGTGATTGCCAAAAAAGACTATAAGAGGCTCTTCCAGCCGCA
>JANWWI010000036.1 GCA_025056355.1 Casimicrobiaceae bacterium
GCAAGCGACCCTTGTTTTTTGCGGCGATGGGAAGCGAACCCACGGCGTAAATCCCGGTTCGACGAGCCCCGCGCCGAAGGCGCGGGCCGGACGCCCCGCACGGGGCGGTCCCGAGCCGACGGCACGGCGGCGAGGGATGCGGGACACGCAAGTGCCCGCACATTCCCATCGCCCGCTCCAGAATGATTGGGTCGCGCAAGCGACCCTTGTTTTTTGCGGCGATGGGAAGCGAACCCACGGCGTAAATCCCGGTTCGACGAGCCCCGCGCCGATCTGTAATCGACGAGAAGCCCTGCTCACGCACGCTTCATGGTGGAGCAGGCGATGCGTCCCTCGGTCGCCCGCGGCGCGCTCACCCCTAGGCCTTACGGCGCAGAAGTGTCACCGTCTTGTCCTCGACCGCCCCCGAAAGCCGCGCGAGCTCTAAGCGCAGGTGCTTGACCGCCGGTGTGACGATTGCCATGAAACAGGCCTCACGAAGACGCCGCTGTGCGCGAGCCTCGCGCAAAAACCCCTTCGCTCCCTGATGAAGCAGTGCCGCCTGTGCGGCATGCAGCGCAAGCTCGGCCCCTGCCAAGCGCAGGCGGAGCACCTCGGGCATCACCGCCGGCCCCACGGCCCCGGCCTCGATACGAGCTGCAAGAACAGCCACATCGCGCTCAAGCTCAAAGAGTGAGCGTTCGAGCTCGAAAGCTTGCGTCGGCAAATGCGCGTTGACTGCTTCGCGTCCGCGCGCAGCCTCGCGGATAAGCGCGATGGCATCTCGCGTGATGCCGATGGCCAGACCGAGTTGCGAAAGCATCATGCCCGGCTTGATGCGGGCGAGAAATGCCTCTGAAGCCTCGGGGGTCGCAAGCACATCATGCGCCGAAACCCGGTAGCCACGCAACACCACACCGAAGGTGCGTGTGCCTTCGAGCGCGGCGAAGTGTGCCTCCGCGAGCAGCCGTATACGCTCGTCGCCGCAGCGCACGAGGAAAAACACGAGCCGGCCGTCCCCTTCGACGGGACAGCCCGTCACGAAGACGTGGCTCGGGCCGAGGTTGGAGACCCAAGGCAAGACGCCATCGACCTCAAAGCCATCTGCGACGGGCCGCGCGCGTAGACGAAACGGTTCGATCGCTGAGCTCGCTTTGAGCGGATTGGACAGCCCGGTGCCGCCAAGCAGTTCTCCAGTGAGCAGTTGTGGCAGCAGCTCATGTTTGAGCGTCTCATTCTCCGAGAGACGGAGGTAGCGCGCGCAGGCGGTTTGGCACCAGTAGAGAAAGGCGGTCGAGCCGCACCACGTCCCGATGCTCGCCATCGTGCCGATGAGCTGTGGAAGCCCTTGCGGCGCTGCTCGAGTCGCGCCCGCGGCCGGCGCGAAGCCGCCCGCGGCACCGAGTAATCGTAGGAAGCGCTCCGGATAGCGCCCCTCGAGGTCGATTGCGACCACCGCGGGGGCAAGTTCGCGTTCGAGAAGCAAGTCGAGCCTCGGCGAGGTCGAAGCGGGGGAGAGTGCGAGCGACATGACAGGGGCTACCTCCATGCAAATGCCCTACGTATCGAGCTCGCGTCAATCAACGCGACCAGCGGGCATGGGCCGAACGCGCGAGCGCATCGAGCGTGTAACCGCAAGCGCCGATCAGAAGGACCGTGGCCATGAGCTCGCCGTAGGCCATCCGGTCACGTGTGTCGAGGATGAAGTAACCAAGTCCCGCCGAAACGCCGAGCATCTCCGCCGGAACAAGCACGATCCAGATGAGCCCGATCGCCAGGCGCACACCAGTCAGCAGATGGCCGGCCGTAGCCGGCAGGATGACTCGGACGATCCGCTCGCGCGCGTTCGCCCCGAGGCTTCGCGCAAGCGAAAGCCAGGCCGGATCGATGGCGGCCACCCCGGCGGCCACGTTGAGCGCGATCGGCCAAACCCCTGCGCAGGCGAGCAGGAAGATCACCGGAGCCTCGCCGACGCCGAGCGCCATGACGGCGATCGGCATCCACGACAGCGGTGAGATCATGCGCAGGAACTGAAACGTCGGCGTGGTCGCCGCCCGAAAACGCGGTAGCGCACCGATCAACAACCCGAGCGGCACCCCGAGCGCAAGCGCAAGCATCAAGCCCACAAGGACCCGACGCAGCGACAAAAAGGTGTGTTCGAACACTTCGCCGCGCACGAAAAGCTCGCGCGCGGCATCGAGCGCCTGCTTGGGCGAAAACTGCGCGGCAAGCGGCGAGCTGCCTGCAAGGAGGCTCGCCGCGGCCCACCACAACGCAAGGGTGAGCAATACGCCAAGCAGCGGCCACGAGCCTCCGCGGATCAAAGCGTGAGCTGAGACGAGCCAGGCGGCGTAAGGCATGGTCATCCAATCTTGAGCGTCTCGCTTCGTGTGAAAGACTCAGGCAGGCCAAAGGCTTTGAGTCCGCCCAGCGCGAGCACGGCTTTCCGCACCGCCCGATCATCGACCAGATCGCGCGCCACGAAGGCCGGATCGAGCGCGGCCAAAAAGCTACGATCGCCTTCGAGCTGCGTCTGCTTGAGCAGCCGGATGAGCAGCTCGGTGTACGAGGCAAACGGATAGGGCTGGAAGTTGATGCGCTCTTCCTTCCACTCCGGGTGGCGAATAGCGCCAGTGCGCACGTAGTCGCGCTCGCGCGCGGCATCTTCAACCAGCACTCGCTCGAGCGTCGGCACCGGATGCGGCGTGTAGCGTCCGGGGCCGTCCCGCGCAAGTAGCCGTGCGCCCTCGGCGCGGTGCGAGCGCAGCCAGTGTTGCGCACGCACGATCGCCGTGACCACACGCTCCGACCACTCGGGGCGTGTGCTTAGATCGCGCTCGTGCAACGTCACCACACAGCAAGCATGCTCACGCCAGATATCGCCCGTAAAGCGAAGGATGCGTCCGATGCCCTGCAACTCTGCCGCCGCGTTGAACGGCTCAGCCACCGTGAAGCCGGCAATCGCACCACTAACGAGCGCTGGCCCCATGTCGGCGGGGGCCATGACCACGAGAGCGACCTCATTCGCCTTGGGCGGTTCGTTCCCCTTCGTGACCGGCACGAGACCTTCCTCGCGCAGCCAGTGCTGCAACACCACGTTGTGGATCGAATACCAGAACGGCACCGCCACGCGTTTGCCGGCCAGATCCCGCACGCTGCGGATCTGGAGGCCGACCGTGATCGCCGAGCCGGCCATGTGGTTCCATGCCACAACCTTCATTGGAAACTGCGCGGCGCCGTAGCGCGCCCAGACCGGAATGGGCGAGAGCAAATGCACGACATTGACCTGCCCGGCCATGAAGGCCTCAACCAATTGCGCCCAGGAGCGAAAGACACGCGGCGGCTCGACGCGCAAACCCTCCGCGGCGAAGAGTCCGCGCGCGTGGGCGATCAAAAGCGGTGCCGCATCGGTGATTGGCAGGTAGCCCACACGCACCGGCTCAAGGGCATCGGCGGCGCGGCTCAGGCGCGGTATTGCGCAGGTGCCCGACAAAAGCGCCGTCAGGCGCAGCAGATCGCGTCGGGTCAGGCGCGTGGCAAGGGAAGGCGTCCAAGCGTTCATCGCATCGTCTCCACGAAAACAGGGTCAAAAAAAGGTGTCTAGGAAACCGCCGCAGAGGGGTCGCGCATTTCACCGCGGCCTGCGGCAAGCGCCGCGCGCAGGGCCTCATGTGAGGGGCGCTGCAGGTGCGGGCCGGTCAGCGACCAGCGGGCGGTGACACGGGCCGGTGAGCCGCCCAGCACCACGATGTGATCGGCCACGCGAAGCGCTTCATCCAGGTCGTGCGTGACCAGGCAAGCCGCAAGCGGTCGCCGGCGCACGAGCGAGACAAAGAGCTCCTGCATCGCGGTTCGTGTGATGGCATCGAGCGCGGCGAAGGGTTCATCGAGCAAAAGCAAATCGGGATCACGCACAAGCGCCCGAGCAAGCGCCACGCGCTGGGCTTCGCCGCCGGAGAGCGTGTGCGTCTTTGCCTCGCTGCGATCGGCCAGTCCCACCTGGCAAAGCGCATGCTCGACCCGTGCGGCCGCTTCGCGAGAACGCTTTCGCCCATGGCAGGCAAAATCAAGACCGAAGGCAACGTTTTCGGCCACCGTGAGCCAAGGCAAAAGCGTGGGTGACTGAAAGACCACCGCTGTGCCGTGGCCAGCGCGCAGAGGCGCCCCGTTGAGAAGAATCCGCCCGGACTGCGGCGCCAACAGCCCCGCGAAGAGTTGAATGAGCGTGGACTTGCCCACGCCAGAGGCGCCGAGGATGGCCACGATTTCGCGCTCCTTGATACGAAGCGAGACATCCCGCAGGATTTCGCGGCGCCCGCGCGCGAAGGTCACCGCCTCGGCTTCAAAAAGCGGTGTGCTCATGCAGCCCTCGCGTCGACGGTGCGGCTCCAGCGGTAGGGCGCGAGCTCGGCATTCAACGGCGTCTCGGCCAGGGTGTTGGCGAAATTGCACAGGGTGGCAAGTGCCACACCCAGGACCACTTCGAGGGCCTGCTGATCCGTGTAGCCGGCGGCGCGGAAGGCCTCAAGGGCCTGAGTCGGCACCGCACCGCGAAAGCGGATCACCGCGCGTGTGAACTCGGCAAGCGCTTCCAGGCGCGCATCGGGCTGTGGGGCTCCCTCACGCAGCGCGGTGATCAACGACTCGGGCAGGCCCCCCTTGCGCGCGATCGCCGTATGCCCCGCAACACAGAAGGCGCAGCCGTGGGTCGTGGCCGCAACCAACTGCACGGTCTCACGCTGCGCAAGCGACAGACTCGTGCGCGCGTTGATCTCTGAAACCGTGACATAGGTTTCAAGCGCAGCCGGCGCGTGGGCGAGTACAGCAAGCAGATTGGGCACAAAGCCGTTTTTGCGCTCGGCACGCTCAAGCAGCCGGCGGCTCGTTTCGGGGGCGGTTTCGATCGTGTGCAAAGGAATGCGCGACATGGAAACTCTAAGCAGGAAGGACGTCGGTCAGCATTCTGAAAAGCCGACCCAGGGCTCGCATAGTTTGTTTTTGCATGTCGATCCACGCGTAATGGCATATGCGAGCTTTGCCGGCACAACGGACGCTTGAAGCGCGCTTGCCCGTGGTGGCGCAAGCAACGCGCTCGCGTGCGGCCTCGAGCAACACACGCAACGGGTTGCGGTGTCCGTGACAGGCACGCTAGCCGCCAGGGAGCGATCCGGCACGTCGCAAGCTCTGTCGCGTGTCCAGCGACACACGCGCGGGTTGAGCTCTTCGATGCGGCGCAAGCGGCTCGTGCGGGGTTGTCCGTGCGCTTGACCGTTCGGCCTCGGCCGGTCGGGTGATCGCGCGGCACGTGCGGCTTCGCAGCGAACGCTCTTGCGCAACCGCTCGGGCGCGCGCGGCAACGCTTAGTGGGAGGCGGTTTGCCTCGTCGGCATCACATGCACCCAATCGCACAGGAGGCGCACCTCCAGCGTGGCCCCCTCGCGCAGCGCATGACGCGACGGGCCCGAGCGTGCGATCCGTAGCGTCACCTCGGGACAACAGGCAAGCACCGCGGTTGCGACCGTCGTGTCGCCGAGATTGCGCACATGATCGATCCGCGTGGCCAAGCGCACACACGGCGGCGACCCAGCCGACAGCGCGGCCGCCGTCTCTTGCTCAGTGCCGATGAGCAGTCCGTCGCCCTGGATCACCCAAGTGACGTCTTGCCCGACCGGGATGCGCTGCTTGTCCCGCACCCGCAGTCGAATACCGATGGCACGCCCGGCGGCGTCGAGCCATTCCAGCCTCGCACGGCCTTCGCGCCGATCCGGCTCGTCTTCGGGGCCGAGCCAACGCCCGCGGAAGCGGTTTGCGATGCCGAGCAGATCGGCCACACGGGCGTTGCGCGGCGAGCGGTAGATGCGCTCGGGGCTGCCCTGCTGCAAAACCTCGCCTTGATCAAGCACCACGATCGTGTCGGCCAACTGTCGCGCCTCGGCCAGGTCATGGGTCACCAGCACAATCGGGATGCGAAGGCTTTGCCGGAGTTCGGCGATCAAGTCATAGAGCCCGTGGCGGTTCATCTGATCCACGGCCGAGAAGGGCTCATCGAGCAGAAGCACCCGCGGCTTGCGGGCAAGCGCGCGTGCCACAGCCACCCGCTGGCGTTGCCCGCCGGAAAGCGCCGATGGGCGCCGGGCCTGTTCCTCGGCCGTCAGCCGCAGACGCGAGAGCCACTGAGCGGCCAAGGCCTGCCGTTCCTTGCGGGGGCGATCGAGCAGCGCAAGCGCGACATTCTCGCGTGCGCTCAGATGCGGCATGAGCGCGTAGTCTTGAAAAACGAGCCCGACGGCACGTTCACGCGCGGGCCGAAACACTCCGCTTGCGCTGTCGCACCAGGTCTCGCGGCCGACACGCACGAGACCTCGCTCCGGGCGCATAAGCCCGGCGATCACGCGAAGCAGCGAAGTCTTGCCGGCCCCCGAGGGCCCAACCAGCGCGAGCAGCTCCCCGGCCGCGCAGGTGAATCGGCCTGACAGGCGCATTGGGCGCATCTGCTCGACGGCGACCTCAAGATCGCCCGGAAGCTGTTCTTCAGCGCTCATCGCGTTAGCGCTCACCGCCGGCGAAGCTCGCGGCTTGCCGCGAGAAACGATGCGGCCACCGCCACCAGGGACAGCAAAAGCAGCAGAAGCGCCATCCGATCGGCGCTTTCCAGATCGAAGGCCTGCACGCGATCGTAGATCGAAATGGCAATCGTCTTCGTCTCGCCCGGAATCGAGCCGCCAATCATCAGCACCACACCGAACTCTCCGAGCGTGTGCACGAAGGTGAGCACAATCGCCGAAAGGATCCCCGGCCAGGCAAGCGGCAGCTCCACCCGCAGGAAGGTCTGCCACGCGGTCAAACCACTCACAGCCGCCGCTTCGGAGAGATTGGCGGGAATCGCCTCGAAAGCCCGCTGGATAGGCTGCACCATGAAGGGAATGTTGAAGATGACCGAGGCGAGCAGTAGACCCGCAAAGTTGAAGGTGAGCCGCAAATCGAACTGCTCGAGCAGAAAGCGACCCAGGGGTGAGGCCGCCCCCAGACTCACAAGCAGGTAGTAGCCAAGCACCGTGGGCGGCAGCACAAGCGGCAGCACCACCGCCGCCTCCACAAACGACTTTGCGAGAAACCGCGTCCGTGCGAGCCAACGCCCGAGCAGGAGTCCCATCGGCAAAAGCACAAAAAGCGTGGCCGCTGCAAGCTCTAGCGAAAGACGAAGCGCCACCCAGTCCATGCAAGCACTCGCCTCAACGAGGTGCGGTGGGCGTCAGTGTGGAGCTCTGCGGCGGCGTAAAGCCGTAGCGCATCAGGATGGCCTGAACGCGGGGCGTGGTCAGAAAGTCGTAGAACTCCACCGCCGCGCGTGGCGCATCCTTGAGCAGCACCACGCGCTGCGCAAGGGGCTGATGCCACGCCTCGGAAATGAGATCGAAACGCCCCGCCTGTGCAAGCTGTGGAGCGCGAGCGAGCGAATAGGCGATGATGCCGCCTTCAGCCGCCCCCGAAGTCACAAACTGTGCGGCCTGCGAAACGTTTTCGCCGAAGACCAGCCGCGGCAAAATCGCCTGCCACAGTCCGACATGTTGCAGCGCCTCGCGCGCACGCATGCCATAGGGCGCATGCTCGGGTGAGGCGATCGCGAACTTGCGCACTCGCCCGTCCTTGAGCGAAGCGGCCAGATCCTTGAGACTGCCGTCGGCTTTGAGCGGCGAGCGTAGGCCGACGAAAAGGCCGATGCGCCCGTAGGCATAGAGGCGGCCCCGATCGCGGGTGCGTCCTGCATCCGCAAGGCGGAAAACGAAACTCTCATCGGCCGAAAGAAACACGTGAAACGGCGCCCCTTGCAGGATTTGCGAAAAAAACTGCCCAGAGGAGCCATAGCTCACCCGCAGAGGCTGCCCGGTTTCGCGCTCGAAGAGCGCAATCACTTCCTCCAGCGCGAACTTCAGGTCGGAAGCGGCCGCGATGGTCGCAGCCGGGGCAGGCTGCGCACCGACGTCGCGCAAGCCCGTCGCAACCGGCGTGGCGGCGAAGAGAGCAAGCAGTTGACGGCGACGGGCGAAGGGTCTCATTGCGGCGAAATGCAAAGCGCCGTCGAATCGTAGCGAAGTGGCAAACGCCAATGCCTTCGAAATACAACCCCTCCGCCACTTCGTGGCACCTCCCCTTCGCGCGGCGAAGGGGAGGAAAAACGCTTGTCGTTCTCCCCTGCGGCGTAAGCCGTAGGGGAGATGGCGCCGCAGGCGACAGAGGGGTCGCATCCACCACAACCCCTCCGCCACTTCGTGGCACCTCCCCTTCGCGCGGCGAAGGGGAGGACCACTCCCGAGTTTCTCCCCCTGCGGCGTAAGCCGTCGGGGAAATGGCGCCGCAGGCGACAGAGGGGTCGAATGTCTGCGCAATGAGGTTCGGTCAAAAAGACAAGCCAACCCCTCCGGCGCTTCACGCGCCACCTCCCCTTCGCGCGGCGAAGGGGAGGACCACTCCCCAGTTCTCCCCTGCGGTAAATGCCGTAGGGGAGATGGCGCCGCAGGCGACGGAGGGGTCGAATGTCTACGCAATGAGGTTCGGTCAAAAAGACAAGCCAACCCCTCCGGCGCTTCACGCGCCACCTCCCCTTCGCGCGGCGGAGGGGAGGACCACTCCCGAGTTCTCCCCTGCGGCGTAAGCCGTAGGGGAGAGGTCGGCGAAGCCGACAGAGGGGTCAGACTCGGCAAGCGCTATCAGGCGCTTGCAAACGCCTCCATCGGCGGGCAGGAGCACATGATGTTGCGATCGCCGTAGACATCATCGACACGCCCGACCGGCGGCCAGTATTTGTTCTGCCGGAGGCTTGCCACCGGATAGGCGGCCTGCTCGCGCGAGTAGGCGTGGTTCCAGGTCTCGACCAGCAGCGCCTCGGCGGTGTGCGGGGCGTTCACAAGCGGGTTGTCGTCCTTCGGCCAGAGGCCGGTCTCAACCGCGCGAATCTCCTCGCGGATCGCAATCATGGCCTCAATGAAGCGGTCGAGCTCGGCTTTGTCCTCGCTCTCGGTGGGTTCGATCATCAAGGTGCCTGGTACCGGAAAGCTCACCGTAGGCGCATGAAAGCCATAGTCCATGAGCCGTTTGGCCACGTCCATGTTGGAGATGCCGCAGGCCTCTTTGATCGGCCGGATGTCGAGAATGCATTCGTGCGCGACATAGCCGCCGGGCCCGGTGTAGAGCACGGGGTAATAGGGCGCGAGACGCTTGGCCAGGTAGTTGGCGTTCAAGATCGCCACGGCCGTGGCCTGCCGCAGACCGGCTGCACCCATCATGCGGATGTAGGCAAACGGAATCGGCAAGATCGAGGCGCTGCCATAGCGCGCCGCCGAAACCGGCCCAACCACACCCCGGCCGGGGAGAAACGGCGCCAGGTGCGCCTTCACGCCGATGGGCCCTACCCCGGGGCCGCCGCCGCCGTGCGGAATACAAAACGTCTTGTGCAGGTTCATGTGGGCCACATCCGCTCCGAGCTCCGCAGGCGAAGTCAGTCCGACCTGGGCGTTCAGATTCGCCCCGTCCATGTAGACCTGCCCGCCGTGCTCGTGCACGATCGCGCAGATTTCCTTGATCGCGGACTCGAACACACCGTGGGTCGAGGGGTAGGTGATCATGAGCGCAGCAAGCCGCGAGGAATACCGCTCAGCGGCGGCCCGAAGCGCCGCCACATCCACATTGCCTTGCGCGTCGCAAGGCGTCACCACCACTTCCATCCCGCACATCTGGGCGGAGGCGGGATTCGTGCCATGCGCCGAGGCGGGAATGAGGCAGACGTTGCGCCCGCCTTCGCCGCGCGAACGATGCCAGGCACGGATGGCAAGCAGCCCCGCGTATTCGCCCTGGGCGCCGGAGTTGGGCTGGAGGCTCACCGCGTCAAAGCCGGTGATCTTCGCAAGCATCTCTTCAAGCCGACGGATCAGCTCAAGGTAGCCGGCAACCTGCTCTTCTGGCGCAAACGGATGAATCTCCGCAAACTCCGGCCACGTGATCGGGATCATCTCGGTGGTGGCATTCAACTTCATCGTGCAGGAGCCAAGCGGGATCATCGTGCGATCGAGCGCGAGATCGCGATCGGCGAGCCGCCGCAGGTAGCGAAGCATCTCGGTCTCGGAGTGGTAGCGGTTGAAGACCGGGTGCGTGAGAAAGGCGCTCGTGCGTCGAAGCGCGACCGGAATGGCGCTCTCGGGCGGTGTGACCACGCTGGGCAAGGTTGTGCCGAGCGCATCCGCGATCGCGCGCAAGAGCCGATCGACATCGTCGCTGGTGTGGGTTTCATCGAAACTCACGCCGATGGCGCTCCACTCGCGGTAATGGCGCACATTCATGCGCGCATAACCGGCATGCGAGGCAATCGCATGGTGGTGCGCCTCCGAGAGAAAGGTCACCGTGTCGAAGAAGTGTTCGTTGAGCGGTCGCAGCCCCAGCGCGCGCAACCCTGCCGCAAAGCGCCGCGCAAGGCCGTGCACGCGCTCGGCGATCGCTTTGAGGCCTTTCGGGCCGTGGTAGACCGCATACATCGCCGCCACCACGGCCAGCAGTACCTGCGCGGTGCAGATGTTGGAGGTCGCCTTCTCGCGCCGGATGTGCTGCTCGCGGGTTTGAAGCGTCAGCCGGTAGGCCGGTTTGCCGTGCGCATCGACGCTTACCCCGACCAGGCGCCCCGGAAGGTTTCGTTTGTAGGCATCCCGGGTGGCTAGGTAGGCCGCATGCGGTCCGCCAAAGCCCATCGGCACCCCAAAGCGCTGCGTCGTTCCGATCACGATGTCGGCGCCCCACTCGCCGGGCGGCTTGAGCAGCGTGAGCGCGAGTGGGTCGGCCGCGCAGATGAAAAGTGCGCCCTTCTGATGCGCAAGCTCCACATACGGCGCCATGTCATGGATTTGGCCCGAGGTGGAGGGGTACTGCGCAAGCACCGCGAAGTAGTCGCCCTCCTGCATGAGCTTGGGCACAAAGCCCACCCGCACTTCGATCCCGACGGGTTCGGCGCGGGTTTTGACCACCTCGATCGTCTGCGGATGGCAATCCCCGGCCACAATGAGCACGTTGCTTGCGCTTGTGGCCTGCCGCCGGGCAAGCGCCACGGCCTCGGCAGCGGCCGTGGCCTCATCGAGCAGCGAGGCATTGGCGATCTCCATGCCGGTGAGATCGCAGATCAGGGTCTGGAAGGTCAGAAGCGCTTCCAGCCGACCTTGCGAAATCTCGGGCTGGTAGGGGGTGTAGGCGGTGTACCAGGCGGGGTTTTCAAGGACGTTGCGGAGAATGACCTTCGGGGTGATCGTGCCGTGGTAGCCCTGGCCGATGAAGCTTTTGTAGATCTGATTGCGTTGGGCGAGCTCGCGCAGTTCGGCCAGTGCCACTGCCTCGTCGATGCCCGCCGGCAGATCGAGCGGCCGACCGAGGATCTCGGCCGGAACGGCCTTCGCGATCAAATCATCGAGGCTGCTCGCCCCGACAGCCGCCAGCATCTCCATCTGCTCTTCGCGCGAGGGGCCGATATGGCGAGCGATGAAGTCCGACATCGTGTTTCTCCTTCAGGCCAGCGAGGCCTTGTAGGCCGCCTCATCAAGCAGCGTGTCCAGATCGGCCGGGTTGCTGACTTTGAGCTTGAAGAACCAGCCGGCGCCTTCCGGGTCGCGGTTGACCAGCGAGGGATCATCAACCACGGCCTGATTGACCTCGACCACCTCGCCCGCCACAGGAGATTTGACCTCGGCGGCGGCCTTCACCGATTCGATGATGGCAGCCTCTTCGCGCGCCTTGAGCCGTCGCCCGAGCTTGGGCTGCTCCACGTAGACAAGGTCACCGAGCTTGTCTTGCGCGTAGTGGGTGATGCCGACCGTGGCCAGGTCGCCTTCAAGCCGGATCCATTCATGGTCTTCGGTGTAGCGGATGGTCATGGGGCAGATCTCCTGAAAAAAGGTCAGCGTTGGTAGCGATGCGGGACGAAAGGCAGCTCAACCACCCGCACGGGTATCGGCGCGCCGCGCACAAGGGCCGCCAGTTCGGTACCGACGGCCGCGTAAGCGGTCTCGACATATCCCATCGCAATCGGTGCATTGAGGCTCGGGCCGAAGCCGCCGCTTGTGACTCGGCCGATCTCACGGCCGTTGGAATCGATGAGCGTGACCCCCTCGCGGATCGGGGCCCGGCCCTCGGGCTTCAAACCCACCCGACGGCGCACGACCCGGGAAGGATCGTCGAGTTCGGCCAGGATTCGCTCGGCCCCGGGAAAGCCGCCCGCGCGCGTCCCTCCAGAGCGACGCACCTTTGGGATCGCCCAGGCGAGCGCGGCCTCGGCCGGGGAGGTGACCGCATCGAGATCGTGTCCGTAGAGGCATAAGCCGGCCTCAAGGCGCAGCGAATCGCGCGCACCCAGACCGGCCGGTGCCACAGCCGGCTGCGCAAGAAGCGCCCGCGCGAGGCGCTCGACCGCCTCGGTCGGCACTGAGATCTCAAAGCCGTCCTCGCCGGTGTAGCCGGAGCGGGTGACCCAGCAATCGATGCCGGCAAGCCGCAGCCGCGCGCCGTGCATGAAGCTTGCCGGAAGCGCCCCCTCGGCAAGCGGTCGAAGCGCCGCCTCCGCCGCCGGGCCTTGCAGCGCAAGAAGCGCCAGGTCCTCGCGCACCCGGATCTCGCAGCGCCGGCCCAGGCGCTCGCGAAGCAAGGCGATGTCTTTGGCCTTACAGGCGGCATTGACCACAAGGTGCAGGTGGCTGCCGGCGTTGAAAATCATCAAATCGTCGTCAATGCCGCCTGCCTCGTTGGTGAAAAAGCCGTAGCGCTGGCGACCCGGTGGCAGGCCGAGCACATCCACCGGCACAAGGGTCTCAAGCCCAGCGGCGGCCTCGGGGCCATGCAGTTCGACTTGCCCCATGTGCGAGACATCGAAAAGCCCCGCCTGGGCGCGGGTGTGGGCATGCTCCTTGAGCACGCCGGTTGGGTATTGCACGGGCATCTCGTAGCCCGCGAAGGGCACCATTCGGGCGCCGAGCTCGCGGTGGAGCTGGGACAGGGGTGTGTGGAGAAGGGTTGCGTTTTCCGCCATGACCGGGACACAAGTGAGACTGAACTTGGTCCCGGAATCTGTCCTTCAGCCTGAGAGATTCGCGGCCGGCGGCTCATGCTTGTCGAGCCGCTGCCGCTTGCCCCTTCGGCGGAGGCTCTCGCGCGGGCCTTGGAGGCCGCGCTGCCTCGCTCTCCAGATGATCTTGAGCGGGCAGTACCTGAAACCTGAGCGATCCTTCCGGGGATTACGCCTACGGTGGCGCAAGGGCTTTCTCAGACCTTCGCGCGCTCTCCTGCACCGCGTGCAAGAGTTTATCCTGTTGGCAGGGCTCTCGCCGGGACGTGATCGTTTGGCCGATTCAGGATGAGAGGAGGTCGCATGCCTCAGGCCTTGACCGCTGCGCTTGCCGCGCTTGCCTCAGCCAGTGTGGTTGCCCAATCCCCGGTTGGACTCTGGTGCACGATCGATGAGAACACGGGCAAAGAGCGCTCGCTTGTGAGGATCACCGAAAGCGGCGGGGTGCTCACGGGCAAGATCGAAAAGATCCTCGAGCCAACGAAGCAAGATGCCAAGTGCGACGCATGCGCCGATGAGCGCAAGGGGCAGCCAGTCCTCGGCATGACCATCATCCGCAACGTCAAAAAAGCGAAGGCGGGGTCTGGGAAGGCGGCGAGATCGTCGATCCGAACAACGGCATGGTCTACCGCGTGCGCTTGACACCCATCGACGAGGGCAAAAAGCTTCTGGTGCGGGGCTTGCTCGGCGTGTCGTTGCGTGGTCGTACGCAGACCTGGAGTCGCATCGAGTAAGCGGTCGGAAAGCCCGGCACGGCCCGCGCGCGAGCCTGGGCGTTGTGCTTGGCGCCGGTGCCGGGGTCAAGCGGGGGATCGCGCGGCCACGCTCGAGCCGGCCGCAGGGCTTTCTCAGCGCTTGCCACGCGTTGCAAGACGGCCCGGGCTCGCTCGAGGCGAGTCATCCAAAACGCGCGGTGGCGGCCTTGCGGGCTTCGCCGCTCGCCTCCGAGCGAGGGCCGCGAAGGCTCGCGCAGGCCTGGGCTCAGCTAAAGTCGTAGGGATCGACGTCAATGACCCACTTGAGGCGGGGCCGGTTTGCACGCAGGGCTTGTGCCAGCGCTGCGAGCGCCTGCTGCAGAATGCGCGACTTTGGCGCCACAACCGCCATCATCCAGCGTACGTGGTCCGCCTTGCGCGAAAGTGGAGCGGCCTGCGGCGGATACACCTCGCCGTCGGCCAGGGCGGCACGCACGATGCCGTAGGCGTAGGCGAAAAACTGCTCGACGAGCTCCGCGCGCTTGGCCTCAGCGCGCACGAGCGCCATGCGGGTTGCGGGCGGCAATCCAAGCGAGCGGCGACGTTCGAGCGTGCGATCGGCAAACTCGGCATAGTTGCCCGATCGAAGCGTCTGGAACACCTCGTGCTCGGGGAAATCGGTCTGCACAATCACCTCCCCAGGGCGCTCGTGGCGTCCCGCCCGACCCGCCACCTGCGTCAGCAGCGCAAGTAGTTCCTCCTGCGCGCGGAAGTCCGTGGAAAACAGCGCCCGGTCGCAACCGATCACGCCCACGAGCGTGAGTGCGGGAAAGTCGTGCCCCTTGGCCAGCATCTGCGTGCCCACGAGCACGTCGATCTCGCGTGCTCTCATGCGGCGGTAGAGTGCGGCCCAGGCGTGTTGCGACCCCATGGAATCGCTGTCGGCGCGGGCAATCCGCGCCCCCGGCAACAGCTCGCGCAGTGCGGCCTCGATGCGCTGCGTGCCCACGCCAACGGCCACAAGCTCACGGTGCCCACAGGCACGACAGTGCTCAGGCGGGCTCTCGTCCCAGCCGCAGTGGTGACAGCGTAAGCGGCCGTCGATTTGATGCCAGGTGAGCTTGGCATCGCAACGACGACACGGCGCCACCCACCCGCAGTGGGGGCAATAAAGCGCCGGGGCGTAGCCGCGCCGATTGACAAGCACGAGGCACTGCTCGCCGCGGGCCAGCGTTTGCCGCAGGGCTTCGATGAGCCCGGGTGCAAGTCCCCCTTTGCTTTGCGTGCGCTGCCCATGGGCAGGCAGAAAGCGGATCCTCGGCAAAGGCGCGGCCGTGGCGCGCTCGGTGAGCGTGACGTAGTCGTAGCGTCCAAGCCGCATGTTGCGCCAGCTTTCAAGCGAAGGCGTGGCACTTGCGAGAATGACCGGCACGCCCTCGAGATGACCGCGCATCACGGCGACGTCGCGCGCGTGATAGCGCGGCGAATCGTCTTGCTTGTAGGAACCCTCGTGTTCCTCATCGATCACGATCAGCCCGAGTCTCGGCAGCGAGCTAAACACGGCAAGCCGCGTGCCGATCACAAGATCGGCCATGCCTTGGTGCGCCTCATGCCAAGCCCGTGCCCGCGCGCCCGCCGCCAAACGCGAATGCATGAGCGCAACGCGTGCGCCGGGCAGGGTGCGCTCGACCCGCTCGACCAGTTGCGGCGTGAGATTGATCTCAGGCACGAGCAGAAGGACCTGTTGGCCTGCGCTGATCCGCTCGGCGGCAAGGGCAAGCACGACCTCGGTCTTTCCGCTGCCCGTGACGCCATGCAAGAGCGCCGTACGTCGGGTCGCGACGGTCTCCCTCAGCGCTTCGAGGGCAGCGCGCTGCTGCGGCCGGAGTTCGGGCAGCACGAGTCGCCCGCGCTCCGCCGTGGATAGGCCGGCCTCCTCGGCCAGGACCGGTTGCACCCAACCAAGGACCGACCACTCGCGTAATTGGCGCCGGGCGCCTTCGCCGAGCGCCGCCGCGGCCTCGGCACTCAACCAGTCAACGCCAGCAAAAGCCTCCCGCAGTCGCCGAGCGAGTTTGCGCCGCCGCGGCGCTTGATCCAATTGCTGACGACCCGCCTCGGTGAGTCGCCAACCGCGAATCGCTGCCGCTGGAGCGGGGCCTGGCGGCACAAGCAGCCCGAGCGCCACCCCCAAGGTGACCTGGTAGTAATCGGCGACAAAACGCGCCAGTTCGATGAGCTTCGGCGAGAGCGCCGAGGCAAGCGTCGCACCGAGCGGCTTGAGCGAGCGCTCCCCGTCATAGGGCGCAATCGACATCACCACCCCGGGCAGCGTGCGATTGCCCACGCTGACCCGAACGACGCTGCCCAGCTCGGGCGGATGGTCGGGATCGACCGCATAGTCGAGGGGGTGCCCAAGCGCGAGGGGCACCTCGACCTGTGCCGATGTGAGCACACGCATACCTGCCCCAGCCGCGCCTATGTGACAGAAAAGTTACTCACGAAGCCTGTGGATAAAAATGTGCACAGCGCCCTCTTGACACGCGCGAAAGCACGTCTGGATGCGGCTTCGCGAAGGCTGCTCAAAATCCAGGCGCTCCTAGAAAAGGCCAGACGAATCAGAGAGTTACGCAATTTCATGCGGCTTTGCGCGAAACCCCTCGGAACTTTCCGCAAAAAACGCCTCTGCATGTGCATAAGTCGCCTTGGCGCGCGTTGGTACGCGCTTCAAGCGCGCGCCGTGCGGGCCAATTCGGCCACCGCCGCCACGAGCGCGGCAACCAGTTCCGGACGGGCTTCGGGCGTGATGCCATGGCCGAGGTTGGCGATGTAGCGCCGGCAGGGGTCAAAGCCCGCCCAAGCCGCACGCACGGCGCGGCGCAGCGTCGCCTCATCGGTGGTCAGCAGGACCGGGTCGAAGTTTCCCTGCAAGGTGATCGCTGACCCCACGCGAGCCCGAGCGTCGCAAAGATCGGTCTGCCAGTCGACCCCGACCGCATCCGCGCCAATGGCGGCCGTGGCCGCAAGGCTCGCCCCCGCGCCCTTGCTAAAGACGATGAGCGGCAGGTGGGGATAGCGAGCTCGGATCGCGCTCACGACCCGCTCCAGGCTCGCAAGCGACCAGTGCCGGTAGGCCGTGGGCGAAAGCAGCCCTCCCCAGCTGTCAAACACCATCAGGCAATCCGCGCCGCAAGCGGCCTGCTCGAGCAAGTAAGCGCTTACGGCCTCAGTGTTGACCTCGATGATGCGTGCAAACAAATCGGGCCGGCTGTGCATCAGACGCCGGGTGTGCGGGAACTCGTCTTCCGAGCCGCCGCCTTCGATCATGTAGCAGGCGAGCGTGAAGGGCGAGCCGGAAAAGCCGATCAGCGGCACCCGCTGGATTGCGCCGCGCGTGAGCGCACGCTTACACTCGCGGAGCGCATCAAACACATAGCGCAGCGCCTCAAGCGGCGGGACGGCAAGGCGCGCGATGGCGCTCTCCTCCCGCAGCGGATGGGCAAAGCGCGGCCCCTCGCCCGACTCGAAGCTAAGCCCGAGCCCCATGGCATCGGGAATCGTGAGGATGTCGGAAAAGAGAATCGCCGCATCGAGGCCGAAGCGCTCGATCGGCTGAAGCACCACCTCGGCGCACAGCGCCGGCGAGCGGCAAAACTCCATGAAGCTTGCCGCGCGGGCGCGTGTGGCACGGTATTCGGGCAGGTAGCGCCCGGCCTGGCGCATGAGCCAAAGAGGCGGACGCGGGAGGCGCTCATCGGTGAAGGCGCGCAAAAACAGATCGTTTTCGAAGCGCTGCGGCGCGGTGGCGGGCAGAAGGGCACTCATCCGCGCCGCACCAAGGTGAGCGTGCGGTTCGACCACGACGGCGAGGCGCGGCGCAGAAACTCCCGCCCGAGCACACTCATCTGGCCCGGTTTTTCGCTCACCGTCACCGTAAAGCCGTACAAATCCACGTTGCCGACCCGGATCGAATTGACCTCGCTCCGGTAGTCCCGGTAGTAGAGCGGCTTGCCATCTTTGTCCTTCGGCCGAATCACGGTCTTGACCTCTTTGCCCTCCTTGATCTCGGTGACGATCTGCTTCGGAGCACGAACGCGGCGGATCGGCTTGTCCTTGTAGGGAAGGTTCAGCCGATCGGCATCGGCCGCGGCAAGAATGATGCCCGCCACGTTGCGGTCAATTTCCACCTGCACCGGCACGCCGTTCACAAGCGCCTGCGTGAGATAGCGGTTTTTCGGGTCGGCACGGATTTGGTGCATCGGCTGACCCGGCTGCACCTGGGTGTCGATGATCATCACTTCACCCGGCCGCAGCTCCAGGCGACGGCCTTGAACAATGACCTCGGCCAGGCCGTTTCGCACGTCCGTCAGCAGAAGCCCTTCGTCATGAAACTGCTCGCGCACAAGCTCGGTACTGAGGCCGTCGAGCTTGACACGAACCCGATCCCGGCTCAGGATCGATTGAAGCTCAAGGGTGAGGCCCCCTGCCTCTCCGGCCCCCAAAGCGAAGGCAACCGCCGCAAACCAAACGCGAAGCATGCAAGCATTGTAGGAAGCCGCCCCAAGGCGCGGCAGACGCTCAGGCTCTCAACAAGTCGGCCAGCGCGCAACCCACCACCTGCGTGGCGCGGCGCAAGTCTTCCAGAACGATATGCTCGTCGGCGCGCTTGGCGCCGGACTCAAGCACGGTTCGCGGCCCCGTGCCGTAGAGCACCACCGGAATACCGGCCTCGCCGTAGAGCCGTGCATCGGTATAAAGCGGCACCCCAGTCACCGGGATCGGCTCGCCAAACACCCGCTCGGCATGCCGCTGGAGCGCGGCGACGAGCCGGTCATGCCCCGGCAGCGGCCGAAGCGCCTGGGCGAGCAAGAGCCGCCGCACTTCGACCCGAATGCCCGGCTGCGCCGCCACCGCCGCCGCGATCGCCTGGCGCAGCTCCGCTTCGGCCTCGGCCGGGCTTTCCTCGGGGATCAAGCGCCGGTCGAGCCGCAGGATCACTTTGCCCGGTACGACATTGGTGTTGGTGCCTCCTTCGATGCGTCCGACGATCAGGGTCGGGTGCGTGATGCCGGGTACCTGCGAGCGGCGCGCGCGGAACGTCTCGCGCAGCGTGTAGAGGGCGTTGAGGATCGCGGTCGCCGCCACGAGCGCATCATGCCCGGTCTCCGGCATCGCCCCGTGCGCGGGCTGCCCATGCACACTCACTTCGAGCTGCAGGCAGCCGTTGTGCGCGGTCACGATCTGATAGGAGAAGCCTGGACCGATCACCAAGTCGGGCCGCGTGAGCCCCTGTTCGAGTAGCCACCCGGGCCCAAGCAGCCCGCCGAATTCCTCGTCGTAGGTAAAGTGCAGCTCAACGGCGCCGTCGAGCTCCATGCCTTCCCGCGCAAGGGCCCGCAGCGCTTCGAGCGCGAAGGTGAAGGTGGCAATATCGCTTTTGCTCACGGCCACGCCGCGCCCGTAGAGGCGTCCGTCCACCACCTCGGCGCCGTAGGGATCGTGTGTCCAGCCCTCGCCCGGCGGCACCACATCGCCGTGTGCATTGAGCGCAATCGTCGGGCCGCGCCCGCGGCCGAAGCGCTCCCGCACGATGAGGTTGGTGATCGAGCGCATGCCGTAGGCTTGCACCCGCTCGCGCGGCACGACATGGCGCTCGACCGCAAAGCCTCGCGCTTCGATGAGCCGCGCCGCGCACTCGGCCGCGGCCGCGTTGTCGCCGGGCGGCGTGTCGGAAGGCACGCGCAGGATCGTGCGCAAAAACTCGACCTGCTCGGAGTGCTGTGAATCGACGAAGCGGGCGATGAATTCGCTGCTCATCACAAGAGGGGACCCTCCCGCTCGACCCGCTGCGCCCGTTCGGGCCGGGACATCGGTGGCTCGAAATGTTCAAAAAAGTGCAGAAGCACCCGCGTGGCAAGGTCGGCATCCTCGGTGCTCATCGTTTCGCTCGGATGATGCGAGATGCCGCCATGGCCACAGCGCACGAACAACATACCGATGGGGCAGAGGCCGTGAAATGCCATGGCATCGTGGCCCGCCCCGCTCGCAAGGCGTCGCACCGGCAACCCCTGCGCTTCGATCGCCCGCGCAAGCGCTGCCTGCAGCCCCGGATCGCACGGCGCGGCTTCGAGCTCGAAAAACGGCTCGGCCACCACACGCACGCCACGGCGTGCGGCCATCGCGAAAAACTGCTCACGCAGCGCCTCGACCGCCGAGCGCCGCACCGCATCCTCGCCCGAGCGAAGATCGACCGTAAAGACCACCTCGCCGGGGATCACATTGACCGCGCCAGGGGCAACGGTGAGCTTGCCCACGGTGGCAACCAGCCCGGGATGCTGCAGGGCGTAGCGCTCCACCGCCAAGACCATTTCGGCGGCTGCGGCAAGCGCATCCTGGCGCCGGCCCATGGGGACGGTGCCGGCATGTCCGGCAAGTCCCGTCACCCGCACGTTCATGCGGGTCGTGCCCACAATGGAGGTGACCACCCCAACCGGCAGCCCCTCTTCGAGCAAGATCGGGCCCTGTTCGATGTGGCTTTCCACATAGGCGATCACCTCGCCGTAGAGACCGCTTCTGCGACTGAGCGCGCTCACGCCCTCGGGGTCGCCGCCAAAGGCGCGGATGGCCTCGCGCAGCGTCACACCGTCGGCGTCGGTGCAATCAAGCCAGGCAGCGTCGAAGCTGCCGGCCATCGCCTTGCTGCCGAGCATCGTCACGCCGAAGCGCACGCCTTCCTCGTCGGCAAAGGCGATCACCTCGAGCGTGTACGGCAGCCGCCTGCCGCGGCGGTGCAGGTCGCGCACACAGGCGATCGCCGACAAAATGCCGAAGAGCCCGTCGTAGCGGCCTGCGTTTCGGACGCTGTCCATGTGCGAACCGCTCATCACCACCGGTGCATCGGGCAGCCCCGCCGCATAGCGCCCCACCACGTTGCCCAGCGCATCGAAGTCGGCCACCATGCCCGCCTCGCGCATGAGCGCGATCAGATACTCGCCTGCGCGGCGATGCGCCGCCGTGCCATAGCTGCGCGTGATCTCTCCCTCGACCTCGGTGAAACGCGCAAGCGCCTCCGCCTGCGCGAGGATGTCCGTGCCGAAGCTCATCGCGGTGGCTCCGGAGCCGGATAGCGCGCGCGCCAATGCCGCGCGATGTCGATGCGCCGGGCGATCCAGACGCGCTCGTGGCGCTCGACGTGATCAAGAAAGCGCTCAAGACCCAGGATCCGCCCCGGCCGCCCAAGCAGGCGGCAGTGCATGCCAATCGACATCATCTTCGGGCTTTCCTCGCCCTCGGCGTAGAGCACATCGAAGGCATCGCGCAGGTAGCTGAAAAACTGCTCCGCCGTGTTGAAGCCCTGCGCGGTCGCAAAGCGCATGTCGTTCGCATCCAGGGTGTAGGGCAGCACCAGTTGCATGTGAATCGAGCCGTCGGAGAGCACGGTGGGCAACCACAGCGGCAAATCATCGCCGTAGTAGTCGCTGTCGTACTCGTAGCCGCCATGCTCAATCACCAGCCGACGGGTGTTCGGACTGTCGCGACCGGTGTACCAGCCCACCGGCCAGCCTCCGCCGGTCAGCCGTCGGATCGTCTCGGTGGCCCGTGCGATGTGCTCGCGCTCCACTGCCTCGGGCATCTCCTGGTGGTGAATCCAGCGCCAGCCGTGGCTTGCGATCTCATGGCCCAGTTCGACGCAGGCTTGGGCCACCTCCGGGTGGCGTTCGAGCGCCATGCCCACGGCAAACACGGTGAGCGGCCAGCCGCGACGTTCGAACACGCGCAGCAGGCGCCACACGCCCACGCGCGAGCCGTACTCGTAGATCGACTCCATCGAGAGGTGCCGCGCGGGGTAGCTGGCCGCACCGATGATTTCGGAGAGAAACTGCTCGCTGCCGGGATCGCCGTGCAGGACGCAGTTCTCGCCGCCTTCCTCGTAGTTGAGCACAAATGAAAGCGCCACACGCGCTTGTCCCGGCCAGGCCGGATCGGGCGGCCTTCGTCCGTAGCCGATCAGGTCGCGCGGATAATCGCGGCTCCAACTGCTCATCGGCGCCGAGTCTAGCGGCAAGCACGCAGGCCGCCCATGCAACGGCGCTGATGAGCATCATCGCAGCACCTCCGTGCCCTAGGCCCATGCCGCGCTTCTCGGCGAATCTCTCGTTTCTGTTCACGGAGCGGCCGTTTCTCGAACGCTTCGCCGCGGCGCGCGCGGCGGGCTTTGCCGGCGTCGAGTATCACTCGCCCTACGAGCACGATCTGCGGACGCTATGCGAGGCGCTCGAGACGCACGGGCTCACACAAGTGCTCTTCAACCTGCCGATGGGCGATCGGGCCAGGGGCGATTTCGGCATCGCCTGCCTGCCGGGCCGCGAGGCGGAGTTCCGCGACGGGGTGCGCGAGGCGATCCGCTACGCGCTCGCGCTAGACTGCCCGCAGGTCAACGCGATTGCGGGCGTGCTACCCGAAGGGCTTTCGAGAGCGGAAGCCGAAGCCATCCTCGTCGCCAACCTGCGCTGGGCCGCCGCCGAACTGCAGATCGCCGGCATCCGCCTGCTCATCGAGCCGATCAACGATCGCGACGTGCCGGGCTTCGCGCTCACGACGAGCGCCCAGGCGGTTGCGCTCATCGAAGCGGTCGGCTCGACCAACCTGTTCTTGCAGTACGACTGCTACCACATGCAGCGCATGGAGGGCGATCTGTGCGCGACGATCGAGCGGCTGCTGCCCCGTATCGCGCACATTCAGTTCGCCGACGTGCCGGGCCGCGGCGAACCGGGCACCGGCGAAATTCGCTTCGAGCACGTCTTCGTGCACCTGGATCGCATCGGCTACCGCGGTTGGGTCGGCGCGGAGTACCGCCCCTCGCGCGGCGACACGTTTGCGTCGCTCGGCTGGCTTGCGCTTTGAGCCGACGAGGTCCGGATCGAGTTCGCTTACTCGCTGAATCGGGACCCCTCCCCGCGCTCCGCGCGGACCTCCCCTTCGCACGAGCGAAGGGGAGGATAGGTTTGAACTCGTCCAAGGCTGGCCTGCACGCGAGCGCACTGCGGGCGATGAAGCTGCACAAAACCGCCCCCACCTTGTTCTCCCCTGCGCGCTCGCGCGTAGGGGAGAGGTCGGCAAAGCCGACCGAGGGGTCTCGCTCCGCCGCACACACAAGGCGATCGGCCGCCCCGCATGCTGCAGCACCGTGATTCGCCTCATCACCCGCAGGCAATGGTCGGCCCTGGCCGCCGGGCCTAGACTTCGGGCTCATGCTCTGCCTCGCTGAGATCAACCGCATGAGCGCCGCCGAGTTTTCCCGTGCGCTCGGCGGCCTCTACGAGCACTCGCCCTGGGTGGCCGAGCGGGCCTTCGCGCTCAAGCCTCCGGGCGGGTTTGGCTCACGCGCCCAGCTGCATGCCGCGCTTGTGGCCACCGTGCAGGCGGCCACTGAGGACGAAAAGCTCGCCCTCTTGAACGCCCATCCCGAACTCGCTGGCAAGGAGGCCGACTCCGGCACGCTCACGGCAGCCTCGGCCGCCGAGCAAGCGAGCGCGGGCCTGACCGCGATGACGGCGGCGGACGTGGCGCGACTGCGCGAACTCAACGCCGCCTACCGCGCGAAGTTCGGATTTCCCTTCATCATCGCGGTACGCAACCACACGCAACGCGCGATCTTTGGCACGCTCGAGGCGCGCCTTGCCAACACGCGTGCGATGGAGATCAACAACGCACTCGTGCAGGTGGGCGAGATCGCGCGTCTGCGCCTAATGGACCTCGTGACGGAGTAGGAACGCCATGGGCAAGCTCTCCACCCATGTGCTTGACACGATGCACGGCGGCCCGGCCGCGGGGGTTGCAATCGAGCTCTACGCGATTGATGAGTCCGGCGCGGCGCGGCTCATCACGCGCGCCACCACGAACGCCGACGGCCGGACCGACGCGCCACTCCTCAAAGACGACGCGGTGCGGCGCGGTCGCTACCGGCTGGTCTTTCATGTGGGCGAGTACTTTCGTGCCCGCGGGGTCGCCTTGCCCGAGCCGCCTTTCATCGACCGGGTCACCGTAGAGTTTGGCATCGCGGAAGACGGTGGCAGCTACCACGTGCCCTTGGTCTGTTCCCCGTGGGCCTATTCGACCTACCGCGGAAGCTGATGGACAAGCCGCTCCATACACCGCTTGCCGGGCCGCGGGCTCGTGGGCATCTCGACCGCCGCCTCGATCGGCTGCGGTGCCCGGCTGCAAGCCGCAGGGCGCACGGCGCTTCTTGCGACCTTCTCGCAGCGGCTCGGTGATGGATACCCTCTACTGGCTCGACTGGGCCAATTTGCTCCTGCGCTGGCTGCATGTGATCACGGCGATCGCCTGGATCGGGGCGTCGTTCTACTTCGTTTGGCTTGACAACCACCTCGTCAGGCCCACGGCGGAGGACTTGAAGGCCAAGGGTGTGGACGGCGAACTCTGGGCCGTCCATGGCGGCGGGTTCTACAACGCGCAGAAGTACAGGATAGCGCCCAAGACGCTGCCCGTGCGCCTGCACTGGTTCTACTGGGAAAGCTACTGGACCTGGATTTCGGGTTTTGCGCTCTTCGTGGTGCTCTACCTCGCGCAAGCGGAGACGATGCTGATCGATCGCTCGGTCTACGCCTGGAGCTCGACGTGGGCGGCCGTTGCGGCCTCGCTCGTCTATCTCGCTTCGGGCTGGGTGGTCTACGACACGATCTGCCGCGTCTTTGGTGCGCGTGAGCACGGCGACCTGATCGTTGGTGTGCTGGTGTTTCTCTACGTGGTGCTCGCAAGCTGGATCGCCTGCCAGCTCTTCTCGGGGCGGGCGGCCTTCCTGCTCACGGGTGCGATGCTCGCGACCGTCATGAGCGCGAACGTGCTCATGGTGATCATCCCGGGGCAGAAAAAGACTGTGGCCGCGATGAAGGCGGGGCAGGTCCCGGACCCGACGCACCCGAAGCGCGCGAAGCAACGAAGCGTGCACAACACCTACTTCACGCTTCCGGTGCTCTTTGCGATGCTGTCGAACCACTACGCAAACGCCTACAACGCGCCCAATAACTGGCTCGTTCTGGTGCTCATCATGCTGGCCGGCGCGCTCATCCGGCAGTTCTTCATCGCGCGGCACTTCGGACGCACCGAATGGCGCTGGTGGATCACCGGCGGCGGGATCCTCGCCGCCGTCGCCGTGGCGCTCAGCCCCAAGTCCGCCGGGCCGACCGCGGCGGTGCCGGTGCCCACGCTCGCCGAAGCGCAGGCGATCGTGGAAGCGCGCTGCCTTGGCTGCCACAACGCGCAGGTGCAATCGAAGAACGTCGCGCTGCACACGCCGGAGCTGCTTGCGCGACATGCGCGCACCATGGAGCAACAGCTCGTCACGCGACTCATGCCCATCAACAACGCCACACAAATGACCGAGGACGAGCGCGCACGGCTCATCGCCTGGGCGCGGGCGCAGCGCTGAGCAGCCGCAGCGTGGCCGCGCATGGGAACGACCGCGATCGGCATGGCCCCGCTTGCCGCATCAGCCACGGGCTAAGGCGATTC
The DNA here is from genome assembly GCA_025056355.1 of Casimicrobiaceae bacterium. Lineage (GTDB taxonomy): Bacteria > Pseudomonadota > Gammaproteobacteria > Burkholderiales > Casimicrobiaceae > Casimicrobium. The sequence continues at coordinate 25,297 of JANWWI010000036.1, forward strand.
AGCGGAAG
>JANWWI010000037.1 GCA_025056355.1 Casimicrobiaceae bacterium
GAGCAGCGATTCCCAGATCCCATCCGTGCCGAACATCGCCGTTGGGCACCAGATGCTTGAAAATCAGACGCATCGGCGCGAAGTTGACCCCTCTGTGGCCGGCCTCGAACCCTAGCAAGGCGGATTTAGCCGGCCGCTGGCACAGGCGAGCCTGGCTCCAGCAGCTTGGTTGGAGCCCCGGCGCGAAACCACCGCGCCGGGAACGAACCGCGCACCGTGAGCGAGTCCCCAAGCACCTCAAGCCAATCTCCCTCCGGCAAACCGATCACGGGAATGCCCGGATGTAGATGCAAAAACTCGCCAAGCCGCTGATCGCGCGTCTCACCCATCCAGCCCTCGGGCACGGCGTTCGTGTAGTGTGGGTTGATCTGAAAATCGATCACGCCGAGCGCGTCGAAGCCGCCTGGGTCAATGATGGGCATGTCGTTGGTGGTGCGGATGCTCGGTGCGCAGATGTTGGCGCCAGCGCTCCAACCGACATAGGGCAGCCCCGCGAGGATCGCCATGCGCAGCGGCACAATCAACGCCTTGCGCCGCAGGTGATGGAGGAGGTGAAAGGTGTTGCCGCCGTTGACGAGCACCGCCTCGGCCTCGCGCAGCGCCTCCACCGGGCGCTTCGCATGGTGAATCGAGCTCACGGTCGCGCCCTCGCGCAACACCGGTTGTAAGGCCATGCGCACGGCCTTGGCCACGCTGTCCCAGTCGGTGGTCACGCTCGCATAGGGAATGAGCACCAAGCGTCTTGCGCCACCCAGCGTCGCGGCGATGGCCTCGAGCGCATGCTCGAGATAGCCGCGACCCGGCATGCGGCTGTTGGAAAGCAAAAGCATTCGCTTCATCGCTGAATCGCGCTTTGACGCTGGGAATCGTTGAACGCGCGGTCACTAAACTCTAGCACCCACGATTCGATTCTTCCGCGCTCGAGCGCTTACCAAGCGTCGAAGTGCGGCGCTGTCTCGCATGCCTCGCCAGCCCTCCGCCCGCGCCGCCGCGAAAAACCGTCCGGCCGCTCCGGTTGCGCCGCCCTCCCCGCCATCCCGCGACGGAGTCATCCGCATCCGCGGAGCCCGCCAGCACAACTTGAAAAACCTCGATCTCGACCTGCGCACCGGCGAGCTGACCGTGGTGACCGGCGTATCCGGATCGGGCAAGAGTTCGCTCGTCTTCGACACGCTCTACGCCGAGGGTCAGCGCCGCTACGTGGAAACCTTTTCGCCCTACGCCCGGCAGTTCCTCGACCGCATGGACCGCCCGCAGGTCGATGCAATCGAAGGCATCCCGCCGGCCATCGCGATCGATCAGACCAACCCGGTGCGCACCTCGCGCTCGACGGTGGGCACGATGACCGAGCTCAACGATCTGCTCAAGCTGCTCTTTGCGCGCTTTGCGCAACTTCACTGCGAAGGCTGCGGCGCACTGGTGCGGCGGGACACGCCCGAGACGATCGACCTCGATGTGCGTTTGCGCGCCGAGCGCGCGGGCGATCCACGTGTGGCCATCACCTTCCCGGTGTCCGTACCGGAGAACTTCAGTGACGCCGAGGTCGAAGGCTTCCTCGCGGCGCAAGGATATACGCGCGTGCAGGCCCGCGACGGTCGGCTGCTCTACGTCGTGCAGGATCGCTTTCGTGTCTCAAACGTCGAGCGCGCACGGCGCATCGAGGCCATCGAGGCGGCGCTGCGCCACGGTCAAGGCCGAGTCGCGGTGTTCGTGCTGGATGCGCAGGCTTCGACCGTGTGGCGCTACTCAAGCGAACTCGAATGCGCCGCCTGCGGCATCGCCTATCGTGACCCGCATCCCTCGGACTTCTCGTTCAACAACCCCCTCGGCGCTTGCGAGACCTGCCGCGGTTTCGGACGCGTCATCGGAATCGATCTCGGACTTGTCATCCCCGATGAGGACAAATCGCTCGCAGAAGGCGCGATCAAACCGTTCCAGAGCGAGCGCTTCCGCGAATGCCAAGACGATCTCGAGCGCTTCGCGCGCGCGCGCAACATCCCGCTTGATGTTGCGTTCCGTCTGCTCGGTCCAAACGATCGCCGCTTCGTGATCGAGGGCGATCCCGCTTGGCGCTCGTGGGAAGAAGACGGCGGCCGCAAGTGGTACGGCGTGCGCCGGTTTTTCGATTGGCTCGAATCGAAGGCCTACAAGATGCACATCCGTGTGCTGCTGTCGAAATACCGCGCCTACACGCCCTGCACGGCCTGCGAAGGGTCGCGGCTCAAGCCGTTTGCAAGCAACTTTCGGCTCGGCTCGAAAGCGCTCGCCGATCGCGTGCTGCCGCCCGAGCGGCGCTTTGCGCCGCGCCATTTCCGCTTCGGCGCCGCAACGCTCGCTGAGCTGCCTGGCCTCACGCTGCATGACCTCATGCTGCGGCCGATTGCGCTGTTGCACTCGTTTTTCGCCGAGCTCGAACTCGGCGCACCGGGCAGCGCGCGCGAGGAGGCCGGGGTGCTCGTCCTCTCGGAAATCCGCACCCGCCTCAGGTATTTGTGCGAGGTCGGCCTCGGTTATCTGACCCTCGACCGGCAAAGCCGCACGCTCTCGGGCGGCGAGGTGCAACGCATCAATCTGACCACGGCGCTTGGCACCTCGCTCACGCGCACGCTGTTTGTGCTCGATGAGCCTTCGATCGGCCTGCATCCTCGCGACATGGCGCGCGTGATCGGCGTCATGCAGCGGCTCAAGGCAGCCGGCAACACGCTCGTGGTGGTCGAGCACGACCCCCAGATCATGCTTGCGGCGGATCGTTTGATCGACCTCGGTCCCGGTCCCGGAGAACACGGCGGGCGCATCGTCTTCGACGGGCCGCCGCGCGCGCTCGCGGCCGAGGCGGCATCGCGCACGGGCGCTTGGTTGCTCGGCCGGGAGCGGCTCCGACGGTCGCGCCGGACGCTGCGCCACGATGAGGCACACACAATTGCCCTCCAAGGCGTGCGCGCCAACAACCTCAAAGGCATCGACGTGACGATTCCGCTCGGGGGCTTGATCACGGTGACCGGCGTGTCGGGCTCGGGCAAGAGCACGCTCGTGCAAGATGTGCTCGTCCCGGCGCTGCGCAAAGCCAAGGGTCAGCCGACCGAAGCCCCCGGCACACACGAGGCGCTCTTCGGCGCGGGCAACGTTGCCGAGGTTGTCTTTGTCGATCAGACTCCGATCGGCAAGTCCTCGCGCTCAAACCCCGCCTCCTATGTCGGGGCTTGGGATGCGATCCGCGCGCTCTTCGCCCGCGTGCCGCTTGCGGTCGAGCGTGGCTACACGGCGGGAACCTTCAGTTTCAACGCCGGCACCGGGCGCTGTCCGACCTGCTTGGGTTCGGGGTTCGAGCATGTCGAGATGCAGTTCCTCTCCGACGTTTATTTGCGCTGCCCGGACTGCGATGGCACGCGCTTTCGCCCCGAGGTGCGCGAGGTCCGGCTCCACGGGCACAGCGTGGCCGACGTGCTGGAGCTCACGGTCGCTCAGGCGCTTGCGTTCTTCGCGACGCTGCGCGGCGGCGAAGAGGTGGTGCGTCGGCTGACGCCGTTGGCCGAGGTGGGACTGGACTACCTGCGCCTCGGTCAACCCGTGCCCACACTCTCCGGCGGAGAGGCGCAACGGCTCAAGCTCGCCGGGCATCTGGCCGAAAGCCTCGAGCTGCCTCGCGCCGCCTCGGCACGGCGTCCGGGCGCGGCACGCGGCAAGCTCTTCGTCTTCGATGAGCCTACGACGGGCCTGCACTTTGAGGATATTGCCAAGCTGATGGCGGCCTTCGACCGCCTGCTCGAGGCCGGCCATTCCCTGCTGGTCATCGAGCACAACCTCGATGTCATTGACGTCTCGGATTGGCTGATCGATCTCGGACCTGAAGGCGGCGATGGGGGCGGGCAAGTCGTGTTCACCGGTACGCCGGAGGACATCCGCGCGCACGCGCACTCGCACACCGGCCGGGCGCTACGCGAATGGGACCGCGATCGCGCGCGGCTGCGCGAGGCGGCAAGCGCCCCCGCCGCGACAATCGCTGAGCCGCCTCCTGTCTATCTCGCGCGTGCCACCCCTTCGATTCGCGTGCTTCAGGCGCGCGAGCACAATCTGAAAAACCTCTCAGTGGAGATCCCGAGTCGTGGCCTGACCGTGATCACGGGACCGTCGGGCTCAGGCAAGTCCACGCTCGCCTTTGACATCGTGTTCAGCGAAGGGCAGCGGCGCTACCTCGAATCGCTCAATGCCTACGCCCGGCAATTCGTTCAGCCCGCGGCGCGGCCCGATGTCGATGCGATCCACGGCATTCCCCCGACGGTGGCGATCGAACAGCGCGTCTCGCGCGGCGGACGCAAGTCGACCGTGGCCACCCTGACCGAGATTTACCACTTCCTGCGTCTGCTGTGGATGAAGCTCGGCACCCAGTTTTGCCCGCGCTGCGCGGTGCCGATCGAACCTCAGTCGCCGGAGGCGATCCTTGCGCGACTGTTGCGCGAGGCCAAAGGTCAACACGCCACGCTGCTTGCACCGCTCGTGGTGCATCGCAAAGGGCTCTATACCGAGCTTGCGAAGTGGGCAAAGGGCAAAGGCTTCACGCATCTGCGTGTGGACGGTCAGCTCGTGCCCACTGCGGCCTGGCCCCGGTTAGACCGCTTCGTCGAGCACACGATCGAGCTTCCCGTGGCCACTCTCGAGGTAAACGCCCGACGCGAAACCGAGCTGCGCCAAGCCCTCGCCCAGGCGCTCGACTACGGCAAGGGCCTGGTCAACGTGCTCACGTGGCGCAAAGGGCGACCCGAGGCAGAGCTCACGCCGTTTTCGACGCAGCGCGCCTGCCCGAGCTGCGGCACGAGTTTTACGGAACTCGATCCACGGCTTTTTTCCTTCAACAGCAAGCTCGGCTGGTGCCCGAGCTGCCAGGGCGTGGGCGAGAGCCTCGAGGGCTACCAACGCGATGAGCGGCTGAGCGAGGAGTTCGCCGACCGCGCGCTCGATGCCTTTCTCGACAGCCGCGCCGAGGTTCGACCGTGCCAGGAGTGCGGTGGAGCGCGGCTCAACGCGGTGGCGCGAAACGTGCGCTTTCGTGGTCTTGGGATCCATGAGCTCGTCGCGCATCCGGTGGCGCACGTGCGGGCGTTTCTGGATGCGCTTGCCCTCGATGCGCGCGAGGAGGCGATCGCGCGCGATGTCCTTGCCGAGCTGCGCGCGCGTCTCGGTTTTCTCGAAGAGGTCGGGCTCGGCTACCTGACGCTGGATCGTTCCGCGCCCACGCTGTCGGGCGGCGAAGCGCAGCGCATTCGGCTCGCTGCGCAGCTCGGGTCGAACTTGCAGGGGGTCGCCTACGTGCTCGATGAGCCAACCATCGGCCTGCACCCGCGCGACAACGGCATTCTGCTCGACACGCTGGAAAAGCTTCAGGCTCGCGGCAACACCCTGATCGTGGTCGAGCACGACGAGGAAACCATTCGCCGCGCGCAGCACGTGATCGATCTCGGGCCCGGCGCTGGCCGCCGAGGCGGGCAGGTTGTCGCCGCCGGCAGCGTCGACGAGATCGCGCGTCACCCCTTCTCACTGACCGGGCGTTTCCTGCGCGAGCCGCTTCGGCATCCCTCGCACACGCGGCCGCGCGTGTCGGACCAGGACCCGATGATCGAGGTGCGTGGCGCCACGCGACACAACCTCAAGAACCTCAACTGCCGCATTCCCCTCGGACGGCTCACGGTGATTACCGGGGTGTCTGGCTCGGGCAAGTCGACGCTGGCGCGCGAGATCGTGCAAGCCAATCTTGCCGCGCTGGTGGCCGCGCGCAAGGCGGGAAAGCACCCGCTTCCGCTTCAAGGCTGCCGCGAAATCCGCGGCTGGGAGCCGATCGACCGCGTCCTTGAAGTCGACCAAACGCCGATCGGCAAGACGCCGCGCTCCTGCCCGGCGACCTACGTCGGCTTCTGGGATGCCATCCGTCGGCTCTATGCGGAGACCAACGAGGCGAAGCTGCGCGGCTACGGGCCGGGTCGGTTTTCTTTCAACACCCCGGGCGGCCGTTGCGAGGCATGCGCCGGAGCGGGCTCGATCACGGTCGAAATGAACTTTCTGCCCGACGTGAAAATGCCGTGCGAAGTCTGCGAGGGGCGCCGCTTCAACGACGAAACGCTTGCCGTGACCTGGCGCGGCAAATCCATTGGCGACGTGCTGGCCATGGAAGTCGACCAAGCGGTCGAGTTCTTTGCCTCGACGCCCTCGATCGCGCATCCGCTCAAGCTCATGCAGGATGTGGGCTTGGGCTACCTCACGCTCGGCCAGGCCAGTCCGACCCTCTCCGGCGGCGAAGCCCAGCGCCTCAAACTCGTGACCGAGCTCGCCAAGGTGCGCCTCGATGCACCCGCCGTACGGGGTGGACGGACGGGCTCTGCACCACACACGCTCTACGTGCTTGATGAGCCAACCGTCGGGCTGCACCTGAGCGATATCGAGCGCCTGATCCGGGTGCTCCACCGGCTCGTCGAGGCCGGCAACACCGTGCTCATCATCGAGCACGACCTCGATCTCGTCGCCGAGGCGGACTGGATCATTGACCTCGGCCCCGAAGGCGGCACCGGCGGCGGCGAGGTGGTGGTCGAGGGCGATCTCACCGCGGTGCTTGCCGCGCAAGCGCGCTCACACACCGGCGCGGCGCTTGCGCGCTTCCTCGCACGGCGTTAGCGTTGGCTTGTCGCGGTGGTGGCGCAAACGGGCAGAGCGTTTGCACCGGGGACACCGATTGGCCATCAGACCGGCTCCGGGCAATCCCGAGACGGTCGTTTGACCGCCTGCTCCGAGCCCTCCGGCAGCATCCCGTAGCGGGCGACACATGTCCGTCACATGTGCGAGGCATGCTCGAACGTCCGGTGCTCCTTTTCGATCGGACTGCCTCGACCGGCGACAATGGGAACTCTGGAACTCCTCGAACGGCCGCAGACGCGGCCGTCCAGCCACATGCCCTTGAAGGCCGCGCTCGCGAGCCCGCTGCTTGCGGCGGTTGACCTCGGCTCGAACAGTTTTCGCCTCTTGCTCGGCAAGCGGGAAGGCGGCCAGATCGTGCCCGTGTCGACCTGGCGGGAGAACGTTCGCCTGGCCGCCGGGCTCGATCGCCACGGCCGGCTCTCCGCGGCCAAAATTCGCGAAGCCGAAGAAGCGCTCGGACGTTTCGCCGAGCGGTTGCGCGCGCTGCCACCGAATGCCATTCGCGCCGTGGCAACAAGCACCTATCGCGTGGCCACCAATCGCGAGGAATTGCTTTCGCGCTCCGAAGCTGCCTTGGGTGTGCCCATCGAGGTGGTGTCGGGGGCCGAAGAAGCGCGGCTCATCTACTTGGGTTGCGCGCACACCTTGCCGTGGAGCGATCAGGATCGGCTCGTCTTCGACGTCGGCGGCGGATCGACCGAGTTCATCATCGGTCGCGGCTACACGCCGGAGCTGACCGAGTCCTTTCCGCTCGGGGCGGTGACCTTGTCGCAGCACTTTTTCCCCGAGGGCGTGGTGACCGCTTCCGCCTTTCGCAAGGCCGAACTCTTCGTGCGATCGCGGCTCGAGGTCGTCCCGGAAGCGTTCAAGCGCGGCTGGGCGAGCGCTTTCGGTTCCTCGGGCACCGTCCGCGCGCTGCACGAAATCGTGATCGAGAACCAGTTCGGCTCGCACATCACCGCCGCAGCGCTCGAGCAACTTCGCGGCGCGCTGGTCGAGGCGGGACGTATGGACGCCGTGCGGCTTGCGGCGCTCAAGCCCGCGCGAGCCCCCGTGTTGCCGGGCGGTTTGGCGATTCTCGTCGGGCTGATGGCCGAGCTCGGCATCCAGGAAGTGCTGCCGGCCGAAGGCGCGCTGCGGCTCGGGGCGCTCTACGACCTGCTCGATCGCGCGGGCATTTCGGCGCACGAGGACCCGCGCGCGCTCACGGTGCGCCGGCTCCAGGAACGCTATGGGGCCAACACTCCGCATGCCGAGGCCGTTGAACGGCTCGCCGAACGGCTCTGGCGCGGTCTGCACGACGAGGAATCCGACGCCATGCTTGCCTACGCAGCCGCCCTGCACGAAATCGGCATGGCGATCGCGCACGAGGACTACCACCATCACGGCGCCTACATCATCTCGCACAGCGAGCTCTACGGCTTCTCCGAACGCGAGCGGGCAGCCCTTGCCGCGCTCGTGCTCGGACACACGGGGTCGCTGCGCAAACTCGACCGCTCGGTTTTCGACGGGAAAAGTCTCGACCGCTTGATGTGTCTGCGCCTTGCGGCTCTGTTTCTTCACGGGCGCGCCGGGCAGCTTCCCCCCGTTCGGTTGACGCGCCACAAGGCCGGTTACCGCCTGCATTTCGAGGACAACGGGCGAGCCTGGCTCGAAGCCCATCCGCTCACGCAACTGCTGCTCGAAGAGGAACGCGATCGCTGGCGGCGTTTCGGTGTCGCGCTCGACTGGGAGCCCTGAACAAAACCCTGCCGGCGCCGCCGCTTGCGCGTTACGAAGCGGGCTCGCGCCGCCCGCGGCCGCGCGCCCGCGAAGCTGGCTGCGATGCCGTGCTGTCTGCCTTGGCCGGCGGCGTAGCGCGCTCCGGTGAGGCAAGCGCCACGATCGAATCGTCCTGCGTGCGGCCGTGCGTTTCAAAACACAGTGGATGGCTTGGGGCGATGATCAGATGCCCACGCGGCCAAATCGCGCGAACTTGCGCCCCGATCGGCCGCGACAGGTCAACCGGAGGCGTCGCGCTGCGAAACACCAAGCGATCGTCCTCGTAGACCGAATAACAGGCCGCCTGCGCGCCGGCACCGGTGAGGAAAGCGGCCAAGGCAACAAGTGCTCTTTTCATCATCTCCCGATTGTGCGAGCACGTCGTGCAGCTGTCAACGCGGTGCGCCGCGGGCTCGCGCGCTGATCCCCGAAAGGCCAGATCGAACGAACTTGCCTTGGACGGTTCTGGTGCGGACGGGTCGCCTCGGGTCTTGGCGTTGACGCCGAGGCCGCACGGCCGGGCAGATCGCCCCCTAGTAAACCTGCGGCACGTACATCGACGCCGGCACGGGATTTCGCACATAGTCCTTGTGCCGCACGCGCTTGGGCAACGTCACCGGTTCGTGCGGAATCTCTTCGTAGGGCACTTGGCTGAGCAGGTGATGGATCATGTTGAGCCGCGCGCGCTTTTTATCGTCAGCCTGGACCACCCACCACGGCGCTTCAGGGATGTTCGAGCGCTCAAGCATGATCTCCTTGGCCTTGGTGTAGGCCTCCCAGCGCTTGCGGCTTTCGAGATCCATCGGCGAGAGCTTCCACTGTTTGAGCGGATCGTGGATGCGGGCGAGAAAGCGCGCCTCCTGCTCCTCGTCGGAAATGGAAAACCAGTACTTGAGGATTTGAATGCCGGAGCGCACGAGCATGCGTTCGAACTCTGGCACGCTGCGGAAAAACTCTTCGTATTCCTCGTCCGTACAAAAACCCATCACGCGCTCGACCCCCGCGCGGTTGTACCAGCTGCGGTCAAAGAGCACGATCTCGCCGCCGGCGGGCAGGTGCGCCACATAGCGCTGGAAGTACCACTGCGTGCGCTCGCGGTCGTTCGGGGCCGGCAGCGCCACCGTGCGCACCACGCGCGGATTGAGCCGCTGGGTGATGCGCTTGATCGCGCCACCCTTGCCGGCCGCATCACGGCCTTCAAAGATCACCACGAGCTTGTACTTGGTATGCACGACCCAGTCCTGCAGCTTGACCAGCTCAGTCTGCAAACGGAACAACTCGCGGAAATAGAGGCGCCGCGGCATGCGGCTTGATTCTGACCTTGCCGCGCCGGTGCGGACGCGCTGCGCCGACTCGAGCTGATCGAGATGGCTTTCCTCGAGTTCGAGTTCGAATTCCTCGTCATAGCCATCGAGAATGTCCTCCTCGATGCGGCTGGACAAGGCCGCGAAGCTTTGCTCGGGTTTTTGTTTGCTTTCGGCGTTCATGGCGTTGACTCCGGTCGCTTGGCGTGTATGCCTCGAGGCGGCGCGGACACGCCCTTCAGAAGGAGCCGACTGCTACGGCCTCGGCTGCAGATCTGGCGATCGCACCGACTGCGTCGGCGGCTTGGCCGTCCAGCCAAAATCGATTGCGGAGGCGAGACAACGCCGGCTCGTCGGGCTCGACGCACGTCGAGCATGACGGACCGGAATGACAGGCCAATGACAATCCGCGCTGCAGGCGCGAGCTGTCATCGACTTGTCACGCCTTCGACACGCCGCCGTCATAACCGGACGCTAGAGTTTAGCGGTTCCAGCAAATGCACCGCTCCATGCTGCAGAGTCTGCCTCCCCTCGACACGGTCGGCGTGGCTCGGCCGGATGCAGGCCCGACCACGTGCGAACGACTCGCCGTCCGGCTTGCCCAGAACGGCGCCGAAGTCCGCGCTGCGCAGCGTCTCCGCTACCGCGTCTTTTGCGAGGAAATGGGCGCAAGCATCGGCGGAGAAGACGGACTCGATGTCGACCTCTTCGATCCGCACTGCGAGCATCTGATCGTCATCGACCGCGCCACCGAAAAAGTCGTTGGCACCTATCGAATCCTGCCGCCCTGGGGGGCTCGGCGCGCCGGAGGTTTGTATTGTGAGCGCGAATTCCGCATTGAAGCACTTGCCCCGATCCGCTCCGAGCTCTTCGAGTTAGGGCGGGCCTGCATCCATCCGGCGTGGCGCGATGGCTCGGTGCTCGCCAAGCTCTGGTCTGGGCTCGGTCAGTACGTGCGCAAGCACCGGGTGCGCTACCTGCTCGGCTGCGCGAGCGTCCCGCTGGCGCGCGGCTCGCTCAACCTGGGCGCGCTGCGAGCCGAGCTCTTGTCCAGGCATCTCGCCCCGGCGGAGTATCGCGTCGAGCCGATTCGCGGCCTGCGCTCGCTCGGCGATCCCGAAGCAACCAAGCCTGTGGCGCCGCCGCTGCTTCGCGTCTACCTCTCGCTCGGAGCCTGGATTTGCGGAGAAGCTGCCTGGGACCCCGATTTCGACTGCGCGGATTTTCTCGTTCTCCTCCCCATCGAGCGGCTCTCGAAGCGAGCAGCCCGGCACTTCTTGGGCGTCGAGACGGCGCAGTAATCCCCAAACCCCGCAGGGTCTCCGGGGTCTGGGTTGGCAACGGTACCGGGGATCAGGCACCCCTCTCGCCCGGTCGCGGGCGAGACGGCGCCCGAAACCGCTCGATCCAGCGCCGGGTCCTCGCCTGCCACTCAGCCGTTCAACTTGGCCACGCGCGCAGCGTGGCGACCGCCTTCGAAACTGGCGCCCAGGAATGCCTCCAGCACATCGAGCGCGGTGCCAATCCCGACCACTCGGGCGCCGAGGCACAACACATTGGCGTCGTTGTGCTGCCGCGCCATGCGAGCGCTGAACGGCTCGCTGCACACCACGGCGCGCACGCCCCGGTGACGGTTGGCCGCGATCGACATGCCTACGCCCGTCCCGCAGACGAGGATTCCGCGCTCGATCTCACCGGCCTCGATCGCGCGCGCGAGGGCATGCGCGAAGTCCGGATAGTCGCAGGACTGCGTGTCGTGCGTGCCGAAGTCGCGCACGCTCAGGCCCCGTCGTTCAAGTTCCGCCACGAGGGCGCGTTTCAATTCAAAGCCTGCATGATCCGAGGCGATGCCAAGCAACGGAGTAGTCGTCGTCATACGAAGCGCTGGTCAGAAGGTGGGCAGGGCGAGGTTTCGCCGCCACGCCCGTGGTGAGATGCGAATGCTGCTGTTGAGGTTTTAGCGCATCACGCGTTCGTCGCCGGAAAAGCAAGAACCCAAAGGCCATCGGGCTGCCAAAAAGTCGCTCTTGATGTTGCCGCGATGGTTCGGGTTTTCGGCCTGCGGATCGCCCGCAAGCACGAGTTGATTCCACTCAAAGCGCGTGGCGGTGCAATCACCCGCTTCCTTCCAGCCGATGATGGGCCCCGGAGATCGTTCGGCTTTGTGGCTCGGCCGACGACGAGCCCGCACGGGCCTTGCCGGCGGCAATCCTCGGGGACCCTGAGGCGATTAGAAAACCCGCGCCATGACCGCAGCCGCGTAGCAACGGCCACAGCTGTGCTTAGCCTGCCCTTTGCCATCGATTCGCGCGCTCGTTGCGCGCGGCGAGGCGCGCGGTCTCTTCGATCCGCCGGGCGCGCGTCTCGGGCTTCTTTGCGCTTGCGATCCACTCGAGGATCGCCCGCTTGGCCGAGCGCGGGAAGGCGTCCCAGTGGGCCCGTGCCGCAGGGTGGGCCGCCAGTGCCGTTACGAGATCGACCGGCAGCTCGAGCGCTTCGACCTGATCGAGCCGCGACCATGAACCATCGGCTCTCGCCCGCTCGACCGTGGCGAGCCCCGCCGGATGCATAAGACCGGCCGCGAGCAGGCGCTCAATGCGCGCCTTGTTCGCTTGCGACCAACCTGAGCCCGGCTTGCGTGGCGCAAACCACAGCATCGAGCGCTCCGCGTCAAGGCTCCGCGGTTTGGAGTCGATCCAGCCAAAGCAGAGAGCCTCTTCGACTGCCTCCTCGTAGTCCACGCGCGGCTTGCCCGTGGCCTTCTGTAGGTAATGAGCCACACGCCTGCCGCGCTCGCGTGATGACGCATAAGCCACGCACGCCACTCGGCGCGGCTTTCCGCTTGAAACGCGGGGTCGAGGCGGGTCATGGCGGCATACCTCGCTTTCAAACCATCCCGTCGGTCGTCCTACACAAAAAGGGGCCGCAAGCGGCCCCCGTTCGCGATGTCATGTGACGGGTTGGCTCAGGTGCCGATAATGCCACCGTCGGCCTTGGTGATGACGATCGTCGCCGAACGCGGACGCACGCCGCCATGGTCGGGCCAGGAGGAGAAGCGCGTCGGCTGCGCCGGATCGCTGCGCTCCGAGGGGCTTTCGCCCGGATGCTGGATGTTGACGAACATCGTCTTCATGTCCGGGGTCAGGATCACACCGGTGACCTCGCAGCCCGGGGGCCCGACCAAGAAGCGACGCACCTCCCCGGTGGCCGGATCGGCTGCCAGCATGGCGTTGTTGGTCATGCGGGCATAGGGGCCCTTACCAAGGGTGTTGGTCGAGATGTCGGTCTGAATCCACAAGACACCGCGCGGATCGACCCAGAGGCCATCGGGGCTACCGAAGAAGTCGCCCTTGACATTGCCGCGATGGTTCGGGTTTTCGGCCTGCGGATCCCCGGCCAGCACGAAGTGATTCCACGCAAAGCGCGTGGCGGTGAAGTCGCCTTCCTCCTTCCAGCGGATGATGTGGCCCATGACATTGTCGGCGCGCGGGTTTGCGGCATCCACGGCCGGCTGATTCTCCTTGCCGCGGTTTGAGTTGTTGGTGAGCGCACAGTACACCCAACCGGTGGTCGGATCTTCGGCAATCCACTCGGGCCGATCCATCTTGGTCGCGCCGACCAAGTCGCTCGCCTGGCGCAGCTTGATGACCACATCGCCTTGGTTGGCAAAGCCTTTGTCTGCGGTCAGGCCGTTTTTGCCGACGGTCAGTTCGATCCACTCGCCGCGGCCATCGGCGTTGAACTTCGCCACATAAAGCGTGCCGTGATCGAGCAGGTCTCGGTTGGCCGCAAAGCCGCCGGGCTTGACCGCATCGCGCGAGACGAATTTGTAGATGTATTCGTTGCGTGCGTCTTCGCCCATGTAGACGACCACCCGGCCATCTTTGGCTTGCACGACCCAGGCGCCTTCGTGCGCGGCGCGGCCGAGCGCGGTGCGCTTGATCGGCGTCGAAGTTGGATCGAAGGGATCGATCTCGACGATCCAGCCGAAGCGGTTCGGCTCGTTGGGATGCTTCGTGGCATCGAAACGCTCCTCGTGCTCATGCCAACGGTAGCCCCAGCCGCCCTTCCTCAGGCCCCAGCGGCGCTCGTGCGCCGAGAGGTTGTCGCCGCCTGAGAAGTAGCCGATGAAGTTTTCCTCCGCCGTGAGGTAGGTGCCCCATGGGGTGTAGCCATGCGCGCAGTTGTTCAGGGTGCCCAGCACCCGCACGCCTTCCGGATCGGCCGCGGTACGCATCATCGGGTGTCCGCGCGCCGGGCCGGAGATCGCCATGGGTGTGGCTCCGGTGATCCGCCGTGCGTAGCGGGAGGGACGCACGACCTCCCAGCCGTTCGCGCCCGCGCGGACCTCGATGATGGAGACCCCGTGTGCGGCGATGCTCTTGGCGACCTTTTCCGGCGTCCACGGATTGAAGCCACCCACGTGCAAGAGCCCGTCGTCCGTGTATTCATGGTTGATCGCAAGCAGCCCGCGCTGGCTGCCCTCGAGCGGGAAGTAGTGAAGGCCGTCGTGATGCATGCCGGCTTGTGCGAGCTGCTCGGCGGCGCTGTTTGAGGCATCCGGCTTCCACGCGGGCATGTTGCCGGCAATGCCCACCGGATCACCCCAACGAAAGAGCACCTGCACTCGATAGCCCTCAGGCACCGTGACCGTATCGAGCGCATTCATCGGCACGCTCTTGAAGCCGATCTTCGGCCCGCCCGCGCCGGCGAGCGAGGTGCAGCCCGAAAGCCCCGCAAGCGGCGCAAGCGCCCCGGTCACGGCGGCGAGGCTGCCTTTGACGAAGATCCGCCGCGACGGATCGGAAACCTCATGAATGGATGGATTGGAGGAGCGATTCGAGTCCTCCATCGTCGAGAAGTCTTTGGCCATGGTCTTGCCTCTCGGTCTTGCCTCGGATGACGAAAAAGGGGCGCACGAACGGCGCCCCAGCGAAACGGTGGATCGCAGCTCGATCCGTCGGGGGCTGTTTAGCCGCCGACCGGGCCGCGATCGCTACGCCAGACGACCACCGTGGCCGAACGCGGCCGCATGCCGGCAATTGGCCACTGTGAAAAAGCCGTCGGGTTGCGCGCGATCTGGTTGTCGCTCCAGGTCGAGCCGTCCGGATTCTTCGGTGCCCGCGGGTGGCTGCCGACTTCCCCCGGATGCTGGATGTTGACAAACATCGTCGTACGGTCCGGCGTCCAGCACACCCCGGTGACTTCGCAGCCCGACGGCCCCACCATGAAGCGGCGGATTTCCTTCGTGGCCGGATTGCCAACGAGCATCTGGTTGTTGCCCATGTTGGCAAACTCGCCGCTGTTGGCGAAGCTGCCGTCGGTCTGGATCCAAAGCCGTCCAAACGAATCAAACTGCAGCCCATCGGGGCTGTTGAACAAATTGTCCGCGTTGATGTTCGAGGAGGGCGCCCGAGCGCCCGTGATGGAGGGCTGCCCGGCCAGCACGAAAATGTCCCAGGTGAAAGTGAGCGCCGAAGCATCGCCGCCGGCCTCCTGCCAGCGGATGATGTGGCCCCAGACATCGTTCGGCCGCGGGTTGGCATCATCGACAGGCGGTCGCGCCGAACCGCCGGGCGTGGTGCCGTCTGGCCGG
Source organism: Casimicrobiaceae bacterium (assembly GCA_025056355.1). Classification (GTDB taxonomy): domain Bacteria; phylum Pseudomonadota; class Gammaproteobacteria; order Burkholderiales; family Casimicrobiaceae; genus Casimicrobium. The sequence goes on from JANWWI010000037.1 coordinate 15,343, forward strand.
TTCGAGCTCTCCGGCGTCGTGCCGCGACGGTTGTTGTTGGTCAGGGTCGCGTAGATCTCCCCGGGCTTTTTCGGATTGGCGGCGATCCACTCGGGGCGATTCATCATCGTCGCTCCGACGCGGTCGGCCGCCTGGCGCGTTTTGATCAGCACCTCGGCTTGGTTGGCAAAGCCGTTTTCCGGCGTAAGACCGTTTTGTCCCCACACAAGCGGAATCCATCGACCCGTGCCCATGCCATCGCCCTTGGTCGGGCCGTCTTCGAAGCGCGCCACATAAAGCGTGCCCTCTTCAAGCAGACGCCGGTTGGCGGCCGAGTACGGATTCGCACGGTCGAAGGTGCCGGCCGAGACGAATTTGTAGATGTATTCGTTTCGTTCATCGTCGCCCATGTAGACGACGACTTTGCCGTTCGGCGCCACCACGATCTCCGCCGCTTCGTGCTTGAAACGGCCCAGCGCGGTGCGCTTGATCGGGGTGGAGTTCGGGTTGAACGGATCGATTTCGACGACCCAGCCGAAGCGATTCGGCTCATTCGGGTTTTGCGCCACATCGAAGCGCGGATCGACCGTGTGCCAAAGATAGCCAAAGCCATCCTTGTTCACGCCGTAGCGGGCTTCATGCGCGGTTTGCGTGCGGGTAGCCGTCCAGCCGAAGTAGCCGTTGAAGTTTTCCTCGCAGGTCACATAGGTGCCCCAAGGCGTCTGGCCGGAACCGCAGTTGTTGAGCGTGCCAAGCACGCGCCGACCGGTCGGATCGGCCGCCGTCTTGAGCATGTCGTGTCCCGCCGCCGGGCCCTGGATGTCGCACGGGGTGTTGCCGTGGATGCGGCGGTTGTAGATCGAGTCGCGCACATGCTCCCAGCTGCCGTCGGCCTTGCGGCGCACGTGCACGATCGACACACCATGGCCGGCCTGATCCTTGCGCGCCATCTCCGCCGTATAGGGCGCGCGCCAGTTGTTCGGATCGGTCGCCGCGGTGATCGCGTAGTAGTACTCGGGGTTGATGTACTCGTGGTTGATGACGAGCAGGCCCTCGTCGTTAGACTGCCCCGGACCGTTGCGCTCGAGATTGAACGGGAAGAAGAAGATGCCGTCGTGGTTGTCGCCGATCTGCCGCTCGGCTTCGGCGGCCGTGTTGGAACCATCCGGCTTGAAGGCGGGCGCGCTTGCGTTGATCGGATCGCCCCAAGGCAGAATGGCCTGGTGGTTGTAGCCCGGCGGCACGATGACGCTATCGCCGGTTGAAATGCGCACGGGCTCAAAACCGAAAAAGCGCTCGTTGCTGAAGAGGTCCGCGTCGCTGCCGCAACCGCTCAGACCCCCGAGGAACGGAAGCGCGGCCGTCCCAAGCCCGGCCTTGAGCAACGCGCGACGGGCCGGATTGGCCACAAGCGCACGCTCAACCACTTGATCGAGAGAAAGATTGTTTGACGGATTGCTCACTCCGTCATCGTCACGAAGAGACTGCGCCACGATCGACTCCTTGATGACTGTTGCATTGGCGAGTCTGACCGGAGCGCGTGACCGCTCCGTGAACGCGGTATGACAGCCGCGTTACAAAAGATCGGGCGAGACCACCGCGCGTACGAGGATGCGGCCCTCGTCGCGCGTGGAAAGCCACCAAAGCGCTCCTTTCCGGATCGAGATCGGCCCGTCGACCCCCGTGAGCAGACGATGCACCACGCCCCCGAGCCAGGGTTGGTGTCCGACCACGACGAGGGTTTCCGGCAAATGAGGCCAATCGATCGCTGCAAGCACCGCATCGACCGTGCTGTCGGGGTTGAGCGCGCGCAACACCTTGAGCTTTGTGCCAAGGTAGCGCGCCGTTTGCTCCGAGCGCCGGGCTTCGCTCACGAAAATGCGGTGCGAAGCAGGCAGGTTGCGCTCGAGCCAGCGGGCGACGCGCTCGGCCTGGCGCTGCCCGCGATCGGTGAGCTTTCGCGCCAGATCGTCTTCACCGGGCGCGGCGTCGTAGGCATCGGCATGCCGCCAAAGGATGAGTTCGGCCACTGCGCTTTGATCCTTGCTCGCCCTGGATTGGCAACGCCCGTGAGGATATCGCGCCGAGCCGAATCAGCGCGATGAGGCCTCGGAGGCCAGTGCCCGCTGCCCCGCCGGAAGCGTCTGCGACGCCGAAGAGGAAAGATGAAGCTCGAAATCGAGTCGCGCCGAGGTCACATAGCTACGGCCCATGAGATAGAGCATCGCAAGTCCCAGCGCCTGGCACGTCATCAAGACTTCGATCCGAAACACGGCGGCCCAGCCAGCGCGCGCATCCGCCACCGGTCGAAAGCTCGGCTCGACCTGGAGCCACCATGCATACAGGGGTGCCAGCAGCGCTGCCACCACGGCCATGCCCTGATACGCCGTGAACCCCTCGCGGCCGCGAAAGTCGGCGCGCAAGGTTTCAGAATAGGCGCGCCAAAGCTGCGAACCGCTCACGGCCACGATCAAGCTCGCGGCAACCCATCCGCGCCAAAGCAGCCAGACCGCGATCACAAAGAGCGCAAAAAGCAGCACACAGGCGATCGACTGCACGGCCACCACGGGCTCTTCGGCCAGGTTGCTTTCGTAGGCGATCTTTTTCATGCGGCCTCGATAAACGGTCGCGGTTGGACCGTAGAGCGCGCGCTGAAGCGGGGTGCACTGAGCGATCGGTTTGCCATAGCAGCAGCCAAACGACAGGCAGGCGAGCCGACCGATCGATTCGCCGAGCACGTAACAGGCCGCCGCACAGGCCACCGTCACGGCCCCATCGAGAGGCGGCAATCCCAGTGCCGCGAGGATCTCCTGCGTGAGAGCGAGCGCGGGCAAGGCGGCCACGATCGCCACAAACACCGCACCGCCGATCGTGTGTCCGCGCTGCCCTTCGATGAGCTTTGTCATCCACTTGGAGGCTGGCACGCCCAACGCGAGCAGCAGCGCCGCATACACGGCCGCCGCGCCAAGCGGCTGGCCATGCGCCCCCATCAGAAACACGTACGCGAGCGCGGCAACGGTATAGGCCACCGCTGAGATCACGCCGTAGAAGGTGATGTTGACCGCCGGCCAGCGCCGACCGTCCCCTTCCGGACGACGCGCGGGAATCACCCAGGCAATCTGCCAGCCTTCCCCGGGCAAATGCCGAAAACCCCAACGAAACACTGGCCAGACGAGCAGGCACAAAAGCGCCAGGCCGGCCTCAATGGATAGTTGCGTCATGCCATTGCTCCCGAACGATCCGTGGTTGCACTCAATGGATAGGCAATCGCCTCGCGAACGCGCAGCGCCGTTTCGACCCACGGCGAGCCGAGCCAGTCGGAAAACCGTGAACGCAAATCCGCACGCCGGGCATTTCTGAGCAGTTCGGGGGCGTGGGCCGCGCGCGCCGACTGCCAAATCACGATGCTCGTACTCGAGCCCGGCCGAAACATCGACACCGGTACGCCGCGCGCCACGAACTCCCCCTCGACCAACGGTCGCGGATTGGTGTAGCCGATCTCGCTATAGGCCGGAACGATCTGTCCGATCATCATTGCCGCCACATCCACTTGCACGACCAGTCCCACGCCGCTGCCACCCGGCACATCCGTGTCATAGACCGTCACCGCACGCCGATTGACCTCGTACGAGCGGGTAAAGGTCGTCAAGGCGTGCGGGTTGCAGCTATGAAAAGCGCCTTCGATGAGCTGGTAGCGTTGGATGCGCCCGGCAACCGGGGCATGCGTGTAGTGGTAGACCTCCGGCGTCAAACGCACGATCACCCCGGAGAGCGCCAGATCGGGCCAACGCGCCCATGGGTTGGCCGGGCCGAGGATCGCAGGTACGGACAGAAAACGCGCCTTGACCGGAAGCGAGGCCTCTCCCTCGGTGGCAAAGGGCAGCGCCTTGCCATCGGCGCTTGATACGATCGCCGCCTCGTCGCTCGGAAGCGGCCGCACGCGCCAGTAGCGGATGCGTCGTTCGAAAAGCTCGCGCAGCGTACGCATCGATTCGACCTGATCGAGCATCTCGCTCTCATCGATGCCGAGCCGGGCGATCGTGTCCCGCAGCGTCCGCACCGGATCGCGCAAGCGTCGATCGAATTCCCAATGCGCAAGCTGATCGGTCACCCACGCGCTGGCAAGCGCCGACAAAAGTGCACCCGGTTCTTCGCGTGGTCGGTTGTAGAGAAAACGAATCACCCGATCCGCGATCAACCGCTCGTTGAGAACCGTGCCGCTGCCGCGAAGAACGTACTGATGCAAGCGCAAACTCTGATCACTTCGACAACCCAAGATTTTTTGCCGCCGAAGTGACGCGCGCGTGAACAAACCGTGACGCCCCCTTGACAAGGGGGGCGTCATCGAAGCGGAAGCAGCGCTCAGCGTGCGGCGCGCAAGCGGCTCACCCCCAGCAGTCCGAGCATCAGCGCAAGCAGCAGCAGCACCGGCGTGGCCGCCGACGGAATCGGCTGCGCAGCCTCCGTTGACGTCAGGGCTGCCAAACCGAGTGGATCGACGATGCGGCCGTTGGTCAGCCGATCGTTGTCCAAGGAGCCCCCGTCGGTCAACGCAAAGCGCAGCGTGCCGCCCACGAGGGTGGCTCCAGGAAGCGCAAACCACGACGGCGCAGGGGCGGTTGAGGACGCGTAGCCCCACTTCCACGCTCCGCTCAGGGCGCCTGGCATCGACAGCTCGACCTCCACCGTCCCGCCTGGGCAAGTCGCCAACTCAAGTTCGAACACTCCCCAAGGCAACGACTGCCCCGCCGGCGCGCTGATCGGCGCCGGGGTGAAGAGCGTCGAGCTCCCCAGGGCCACAAACCGCGCCGCGATCACCTCAACGCCGCAGCCATTTTGGGCACTGAAGCGGGCGCTCGCTGTCGCACTGCCGCCAGGAAGTGACAGCGCGCTCAGCGTGCGAAGCGCCACATCGTTATCGGTAATCGTCGCGCTTGCGCTAGTTGTTGTGCCAAGCGTGTAGCCGCTTCCGGCCGCAAGCGCCACGGCCACCGTCACCGGCCCGTCGACGAGCGCGTTGTCGGTCGGCGTGACCGTGCAGGTGGCGCTTGTCGCATTCGCCGCAATCGTGATCGTGCTTCCGCAGCTGGTCGTGTAGCGGCTGCTCGATGCAGGCGGCGTCAAGTTCACGACCAGAGCCTGCGCCTGCTGAGCCGGCGAGCCACCCGAGCGGGCCACCGTGAAGACAATCGGTGTGCCGGAGGCCTCGCTCACGCTCGTCGGGTTCACGCTAATCGTCACCGTCTCGGCAACATCATCGTCGTTGATGGTCACCTGGGCGCTTGAAGCCCCGAGCGAGAGCTCCGGCGAGGGGTTGAACAGCTCCACGGTGAAGGTCTCTGCGCCCTCGATCAGGGCGTCCTGCAGCGTGTCGACGCTGACCGTGGCGGTCGTCTGGCCCGCAGGGAAGTTCAAAGTCCCCGAGGCGCTTGTGAAGTCGCCGCTTGAGGCTGTATCGCCGCTTGCCAGGGTCGTGCGCCAGCTCACGCTCGCCGCGCGCGCAATGGGGCGCGACAAGCGCACGGTGATTGTGGCGGTTGCGCCCTCGCTGACCGTGGCAGCCTCCACCGAGACGGCCGCGCGATCGGGCGCAAGATCGAGCCCGACAAGCACCGGATCGTGATCCGAAGATCGCCACGGTGTGGGCGTGTAGTAGTCCGGCGATTGCCCGGCGCCCTTGAACTCAAGGTTGTAGTCGAGGATGCGCGGCTCGTCGCTGTTGATGTGCCAGGCGCGGGCCATCGTCACCTGCGGCTGAAGCGAGGCGCTCACGATGGCATGATCAAGCGAGCCCGAGAGGGCATCGAAGATGAAGCTGTGGCCGTTCTTGTCAAGCACGGTGAAGCCGGCGGCGCGGAAGGTATCGATCGGGTCCTCCTCGAAGTAGGCGTTGAAGTCGCCGATCAAGAGCACATCGTCCTCGTTGAGGCTCGCCCGCCAGGCGTTCACACAGTTGACAAGCGCCGTGGCCTGCGCCTTGCGCGAGGCGTTATAGGCGCCTTGCCCGTCGTTTTGGTCGATGTCGGCACCCGAGGGCGGGGTGCTCGTGGACTTCGACTTGAAATGGTTCACCACCGCGATGAAGCGCCCGCCATTGGCCACCGACTCAAACAGTTGCGCAATCGGCGCGCGGGCGTTTGCAAATGCGCTGTGATTGCAAGCCTGGGCCGCACCGATCGGCGTGACACGCGCCGGCTGATAGAGAAAGGCGACCTTGATCTGATCGTTTCCACCCGGCAGGCTTGTGTAGCCGGCCGGGTCGCGGATGTAATCCCACTTGGGGCTGCCTGCGGCTGTGTTGAGCGCATCGGTCAAGGTTTTGATCGCACTAGTTGGCCCATCGCCGTCGTTTTCCACCTCCATGAGCGCCGTCACAGCGGCATCCATCGCGTTGATGGCTGCGACCGTCTTCGCGGTTTGGCGGTTGAACTCGGTGAGGCTGGTTGCACCGCGCGGGGTCGGAAAGCCGCCGCCCGCGCCATCGCCGTTGAAGTAGTTCCAAAGGTTCAAGCCCGCGACCTTGAGTGAGCCGCCCACCTCCGGGGGCGTCGTCGGGCGCGGCGCGAAGTTGAAACTGACAGGCGCCGTCGGATGGATGCGGTATTCGGAAAATCCGTAGGAGAGCACCCCGGTGAGGCTTGTGACCTGCGAGCCCACGCGCAGCGTGTTGTTCGTGCTGTCCCAGTACGGAATGGTCGGCGGGTTCTGCACGTTGCTGCCGTCGTCGAGAATGATGCGGCTGCGCTCCCGCAGGTCAAACGCCGCAGTCACCGCCGGCACGTTGCTTGTGCCGGAAGTGTTGGTGCCCGAGGCCGGGTTGTCGTTCGGGTCAATCGTGTCGGTTGGGATCGTGAGCCGCGTGGGTGCGAGCGTGAGCTCGCCGTAGCGCGCGAGGTTGTAGTTGTCGCTCACCGTGAGCGGCGAGGCGATGGTCACGCGCATGCCTTCAAGCGCTTCAAAGTGCGCCATGGAAGGTAGCGGCAGATTGAGCGTGACCGGCGCCGGCAGCGGATTGCCTGTTGAAAGCACCTGCACGGTGGCGGAAGTCAACTCGGTTCGCGTGCCAGTTCCTGTTGTGAACTCCGTCACCGTACCCGTGACGCGCACAAGATCGCCTACATTCACGTTGGTGGCGGTGTGCAATACGAAGATCCCCTCGGAGGTCATCGGATCGCCGTCGGCGAGCGCGTCGGGCTCCTGAATGAAGAACCCGCCGAGCTGCCCCGAGGCCTGGAAGTCCCCGGTCACGATGCCCTCCACGGTCACGGTCTGCCCGACAAGCGGGCTTGCGGCTCCGCTGCCCTGCACGGCATGGATGCGCGTCACCGGCCCTTCGAGAGTGAAGCTTTCCACGCGCGCCTTTTTCCACTCGTTGCGAGCCAGGTCTTTGCAAATGCCGGTGCCGTAGAAATTCGTGTCGCCTTCGTCGGTCAGAAGTTCCACCGTTTGCCCAGCCGTCAGCGAGGCTGGCAACGACACGATGCCCTCGTAGCTCCCGGCCGCGCCGCGTGCCGTTAGGTTGGTCAGGAACATCTCCGGCGCATCGGCGGGGTTACCGCTCCAGCGGAAGAGGCGGAAGTCCTTCGGCGCAGTCCCCGTTGCGGCATCGGGCGGGCCGGCCACGATCAGGTAGCGCCCATCAGCAGCCCGGTCGATCGCGCGGATGGACCGGCCGCCGAGGTCGAGCAAGATCGGCGCGCCGAAGTTCGCCGGGCCCGTGCCCGGGCTGCCGGTGACCAGGCTTGTGAAATTGGTCACCGGGATCAAAAGCGCGCGGTTGCGGGCTGTGGTGTTCTGAAGCGGCGCGCGGAAGGCGATCCACGCGGTTGTGTCGTCCGGCGCAAAAGTAAGTCCCTCGATGTTGAAGCCGTCGCCGCCTGGAGCCTCGGGCAACACCCCTGCAGCAGCCGAGGCGGCCAAGCCAAGCGCCCCGGCGCCGAGTCCGTGCCCGTTTGCGTTATCCCAGGCGATGAGATCGGCCTTCAGGTTTGCGTAGTAGCCGACAAAGCTCAGCGAGGCCGAAGTGCCGCTGCCGGTAACGTCGGTGGCAAAAACCCGCGAGCGGTTCGGGCGGTTGGCGCCACTGGCGCTATTGCTGTGTGAGGCAAGCCAGTAGATTCGGTTACCCAAGCGGGCGCTTGCTTCGATATCAACCTCACGCGGCACGCCACCGGAGATGTCAGTAAGTGCAAGCGCCGTGGTGACATCGAACTGGCTCGTGAAGGCGCCCGAGCCTGTGCTGGGGAAGAGACGCAGGCGCTGATCCTCGTCGTTGGCGACCACATAGGCCGACCCATCGATGCGCGCGGCAGTAGACGCATCACAAAGGCCGGTGATGAAGCGCGATTGCGAAGGAGCGACGCTTGCCGCCGAGGCCGCGTACTCGATCACATAGCTTGTGCTTGCCGACCCGTCACTCACGGTCACGGTGATCGTGCTCGTCCCGGCAGCGGCAGGCGTGATCGTGAGCGTGCGCTGGCTGCCCGAGCCCGAGAGGGCGAGCCCGCTCGCCGGGACCACGGCGGTGTTCGAGGAGGTCGCCGTGACCGTCAGGCCAGCCGGCGCGGTCTCGGCATCGTTCACGATAAAGCGGATGCCCACGGTGCGCGCCGGGTCGGTCGGGTCGTTGACCACGCCCGAGACATAGGACGGTGAGGTCGCCGAAAGGAAGAGCCGCGGCGAGAAGGAGGCATCCGCGGTGATGGTGGGCGGTGTGTTCGGTGCCGATCCGGTGGTAAAGCTCGAGCTGAAATCCGCGGTCATCGGATCGAAGCTGCCGTCACGGTCCGTGACCGCGTTTGCCTGTACCGTGAGCGTGCAGCTCGCCCCGGCAGGCAGTGCCGCACTGGGTGTAAGCGTCAGGGTGGTGACATTGCTCGCCGGAACCCCTGAAAAAGCTTGCGGTGTGCCGGCGCAAACGAGGGAGATGCCCCCTGAGGCCACATCCACCGCCTCCGAGAAGGTAAGCTGGATCGTTGTGGAGACCGAGACGTTGGTGGCGCCGTTGGGGGGCGTGACCGCAGTAATCGAGGGCGGGGTGTCGGTCGTCGACGGCTGGCTGTAGACCCGGACGTTGTCAAAGCGCAGGGTGCCAGTTGTTGAATAGCTCGACGACGGATTGGAGGCGACATACGTCGTCCCGGGGGGCGTAAACGCCGAGACCACCCGGAAGCAGGCGTTCGGGTTGTTGTTGAGCGCCGTAACGCTGCTCAGATCAACATCTCGCTGGAACCAGGAGTCGCCCGAAGTGGCGGTAAAAGTCGCCGCGTCGGTGAAGGTGCCGCTGCACCCGGTTGTCGAGTACTGAACGACGATCGTGTTGGCCGATGTGTTGCTGTGGCGAATGTCAAAGCGCAAACCGATGTTGGAATACCCAGCGGTTGAGACTTGAAACTGAACACCCCGGGTCTTGCTGCCGGTTCCTTGGGCAGGGTAGTTTGACGTATTCCAACCTAAGTCCGGCGACCCGGTGTAACCTGAGGCTGAGGCACCTGAAGTGCCGCCTACCAGCGACGCAGAACCGCTTCCAATCGTCGGCGCAGGGTTGGTGGTATTGAATCCAGAGGGAAAAGTCCACTCGGTGATCGTGGTCTGCGCATCCGCGCGAGCAAGCGCAAGAAGGAAGGCAAACAAGCAGCAAAGCACGCGGGCCGTGACTCGGGCGCGCCAGAACGCATTCGACATGGTCAGGTTGACGGGTGAAGACTGAAACCGTCGTCATTGATAGCCCCCATCG
>JANWWI010000038.1 GCA_025056355.1 Casimicrobiaceae bacterium
CGGCATCTCCCCTACGCCTTGCGGCGCAGGGGAGAACACGGAAAGCGAGTCCTCCCGGCCGCCGAAGCCTCAGGCGAGCGATGGGGCGGCGTGCGCCGCAGGGGAGAACACGGAAGGCGAGTCCGCCCCTTCGCCTGCGAAGGGGAGGTGGCGCGTGAGCGCCGGAGGGGTTGGTGGTCGCAGCGCGTTCCCACGCCTCCGATAATCGCTGCCCATGAAAATCACGAAAGCCTTCGCGCGCTTCTGGCGTGCCGACGGACTCATTTTCGCTTCGGCGCTTGCGTTTTTGACGCTGCTTGCCCTCGTGCCGGCGCTTGCGGTGGCCTATTGGCTCGGTGAGCAGCATGAGCTGTTCCGGCGTGGCGAACAGGCATTGCGCGAGCTGCTTTATTCGAATCTGCTGCCCGAGGCGGCGCAGGAGGCTGCAACACGGCTCGATCGGCTGCGGGCGAATGCACGCGGCTTGGGCACGCTTGCAGTGCTGGTGATCGCGCTCGATTTGGTGGTGAAGTCCTTTGCCCTGCATGCGGCCTTGGACCGCCTGTTTCGTGTGGCCGCGCGCGGCGTGTGGGCCCATGTGCGTGGCCTGCTCGCGCTGCTCGTGCTCGTGCCCGCGTCGGTGGGACTGCTCTATGTGCTGTTGCGGAGCTTCGAAGGCTTGCTCCTCCGGCTGCTGCCTTCGGTGCGCGCGCTGCTCGATGTGGCCATGGAGCCGCTTGTGCTGGGTGTTCCAATCTGGGCTGGGCTCAGCTTGCTCTATCGCTTGGTGTCGCCGCACGCGTGCGGCTGGCGCACAGCCATGATCTCTGCCCTTGCGGTGACGATCGGGATCGAACTGACGCGTTGGGCGTTGTCCACTTATGTGGCCAACTTGGCCGCGTTGCGATCGCTCTACGGTACGCTGATTGCTGTGCCGGTGCTGCTGCTGTCGGTGCTGGCGTTTTGGGTGCTCGTGCTACTTGGCGCGGCGCTCGTGGCGGAGGGTGTCGGTGAGCGCGCCTCGGGGCGCATTCGTGCCCGCTTTCGCACCCGCTAGCTTTTCGCCGAGGTAAGCACACCGCGACGCGGTGCGAGTCTGATCGCTTGCGGTCAAAGCAACAGGCCGCTGGCACGGCCACGTCCCGATCCTCGGGCGAGGCAGGTTTGCCCGATCGCTTAGGCCCTAAAGACACCCAACCGCGGGCGACTTACGCTGTAGGGCGTGCGGGCAAGGAAGGCAGACCGGCCCAAAACTTGGCGAGAAGCCCGAGGGACGCTGCTTGGCATGGCAGTTGCCCGTTCCGATTCCAATCCTTTTCAGGTGGTGGCCAGGCCAGGCGGTTTGCCGCGGCCGGCTTGGAGGGAAAGGCGCCGAAAAGCCGTATGGCCGCGTAGGCCATTGAGGCCTAGATTTGTCTAGGTACGTCTTTTGCGCGAAACTCTCCGGCGCCCAGTTACGCCGGTTGTGTATCGGACCACGGGAACGCATCTGGCGACGCGGCGGCTCAGAATCCCCTCGGGTGCATCGATGGCGATCGGCAACTGCTGCGGTTCTACGACAGCAGCGCTCGACGCTGGTCGCTGTTGATCGCCTGGCGGAGGCGCTCTGAAGAGCTCGATTGAACGGAGCAAAACAATGGCCACAGCTCACGCACCGTTTGACTGGCGCGATCCGCTGCGCCTGGAGGCGTTGCTCACCGAGGAGGAGCGCGCAGTCCGCGACACTGCGGCGCGTTTTGCGCAAGAGTCCCTCGCGCCGCGCGTGCTCGAGGCGTTTCGGCATGAAAAGACCGATCCGGCGATCTTCCGTGAGATGGGCGAGCTGGGGCTTTTGGGCGCCACGATCCCGGAAGCCTACGGTGGCGCGGGTCTCAATCAGGTCTGCTACGGGCTCATCGCGCGCGAAATCGAGCGCATCGATTCGGGCTTTCGCTCGATGATGAGCGTGCAGTCCTCGCTGGTCATGTTGCCGATCTACCGCTTCGGCACCGAGGCGCAGCGGCAAAAGTACTTGCCCAAGCTCGCGCGCGGGGAGTGGATCGGTTGCTTCGGCCTGACCGAGCCCGACCACGGCTCCGATCCGGGCAGCATGCGCACGCGTGCCAAGCGTGTTGCGGGCGGGTGGAGCCTCTCCGGCGCCAAAACGTGGATCACCAACAGCCCGATCGCAGACGTTTTCATCGTTTGGGCGAAAGACGAAGAAGGCGCAATCCGTGGGTTCATCCTCGAACGAGGCTGGCCGGGTCTTTCCACGCCCGTCATCCACGGCAAGGTGGGCTTGCGTACCTCGATCACGGGCGGGATCGTCCTTGAGGAGGTGTTTTGCCCCGAGGAAAACGCTTTTCCCGAGGTGCGCGGGCTCAAGGGACCGTTCACGTGCCTGAACAGCGCCCGCTACGGCATCGCCTGGGGCGCAATCGGCGCCGCGGAGGACTGCTTCCACCGGGCCCGCGCGTACGTGCTTGAGCGCAGGCAATTCGGGCGGCCGCTTGCCGCCAACCAACTCGTGCAAAAGAAACTCGCCGACATGCTCACCGAGATCACGCTCGGTCTGCATGCGTGCCTGGTCTTTGGACGCATGAAGGATGCTGGCACGGCCTCCTTCGAAGCCACAAGCATCTTGAAGCGCAACAACTGCGGCAAGGCGCTCGAAATCGCGCGTCTTGCCCGCGACATGCTGGGCGGCAACGGCATTTCGGACGAATACGCTGTGGCGCGCCACCTCGTCAATCTCGAAGTGGTCAACACCTACGAAGGCACACACGACATTCATGCCTTGATCCTCGGGCGCGCGATCACGGGCCTTGCGGCATTTCAATAACGAGTCGGTCAGTGCGCGGGGTAAGGCCCGCGCTCGGCCGTCGACAAGCTGACCTTTCCGCCCGATGCCCGAGTGGGCCCTCTGCGAGGGCTGCCTAGAATCGAGCGCATGGCAGGCAACACGCTCGGACGTCTCTTCTCGGTCACCACCTTCGGTGAATCCCACGGGCCGGCGATCGGCTGTGTCATCGATGGCTGCCCGCCAGGGCTTGAGCTTTCGGAGCAGGATTTACAGCCGGAGCTCGACCGGCGCAAACCGGGAACTTCACGCCATGTCACGCAGCGCCGCGAGGCCGATGTGCCGGAGATTCTCTCGGGCGTCTATGAGGGCAAAACCACCGGCACGCCGATTGCGATCTTGATCCGCAACACCGATCAGCGCAGCAAGGACTACCGAAACATCGCGCAGGCCTTTCGCCCGGGACATGCCGACTACACCTACTGGATGAAGTACGGCATCCGCGACCCGCGCGGCGGCGGACGCTCCTCGGCGCGGCTCACCGCACCGATCGTGGCCGCCGGGGCGGTGGCCAAGAAGTGGCTGCGTGAGCGCCACGGCGTCCTCGTGCGCGGCTACTGCATGCAGATCGGCACGGTGACGATCCCCTTCGAGACCTGGGACGGCGTGAATGCCAACCCCTTCTTCGCGCCGGTGCCGCCGGATTCGCCCAAGATCGCCGAGCTGGAAGCCTACATGGATGCGCTTCGCAAATCGGGGGATAGCTGCGGGGCGCGGCTCTATGTGGAAGCGACCGGCGTGCCGGTCGGCTGGGGCGAGCCGGTCTTCGACCGACTCGATGCCGATATTGCACATGCGATGATGGGCCTGAATGCGGTCAAGGGCGTAGAGATCGGCGCGGGCTTTGCAAGCATCACGCAACGCGGCACCGAGCATTCGGATCAAGTCATCGACGGCCGCTTCGTCTCCAACAACGCAGGCGGGGTTCTCGGCGGGATTTCCACCGGGCAGCCAATCACGGTGCGGCTTGCGATCAAGCCGACCAGTTCGATTCGCCTGGATCGGGCCACGATCGACATCGAGGGCCGGCCGGTCACGATCAACACCGAAGGCCGGCACGACCCGTGTGTGGGTATTCGTGCGACCCCAATTGCCGAGGCGCTGCTTGCAATCGTGCTCATGGACCACGCGCTTCGCCATCGTGCGCAGTGTGCTGACGTGCGGGTGAACACGCCGGCGATTCAAGGCTGAGCGAGTGAGAAAAATTCTGCGGCCCTTGCCGAGACGTCGTTGCTTGCTTGCTCAAGGCATCGCCGACCTATCGGGTAGGTCTTGCCGTTTGCTCGCTCGCGCCTCGTCCTGGCTGCGCTCGGGACGAATTCATTTCACCCTCTGAACAGTTTGCAGCATGTTGGATGGCCTGTGGGCGGCGCTGCAAGCGCAACTGCAAAACCAGATCGTGGCAGGCGGGCTTGCGCTTGGGCTGGCTGGCATCCTTGTGGCGGCGCTTCGGCATCTGCCGGCCTTCCTGTGGTCGCAGGTCAAGCGCTTTTTTGTTGCCACCGCGGTCATCGACAGCCGTAACGACATCTTCAACGCCTATGTGAACTGGCTCAATGAGCTGCCCTTCGGCAAAAAAAGCCGCCTTTTCACGGTGGTGCAGGCGCCAGCGGATGCGCTCGATGCGGTGGGCGATCTGCCACGCCTCGTCTTTAGCCCTGCACCGGGACTACACATCTTCTGGCATGACGGGCATGTAATGTGGATCGAGCGCGAAATCGCGATGAACCTTCAGGTCGTCGAGACGATGCGCATCTCGATGCTGTTTGCGCGGCGGGCGCGGCTTGAGGCGATGCTGGCCGATGTGATCCAGCGGGCGCATGAGCGGCTCGCCGGGCGCACGCAACTCTACGTGCCGGATCAGTGGGGCACGGGCTGGCGACTGGCGGATGCCAAACCGCGTCGGCGGCTCGATTCCCTTGTGCTTGCGCCGGGGCTTCGCGAACAGCTGGTAGCCGACATCCGGCAGTTTTTCGATCGCCGCGCGTGGTATGCGCAAATGGGCATCCCGTGGCGGCGTGGCTATCTTTTCTACGGGCCGCCCGGTACCGGCAAGACGAGCCTTGCCTTTGCGCTTGCGGGCGAGCTTGAGCTTGCGCTTTGCACGCTCTCGCTGACGAATCCCAAGCTCTCCGATGCGAGCCTCTCCGAGCTCTTGCAGCGCTCGCCGGCGCGGTCGCTGATTCTCATCGAAGATGTGGATGCCTTCTTCCGCGAGCGCGAAAAAAGCGACGAACGGGTCGAGGTGAGCTTTTCCGGTGTGCTCAACGCGCTCGATGGGGTGGCCGCGCAGGAGGGGCGCATCGTCGTGCTCACCACCAACCATAAGGAGCGGCTCGACCCCGCCTTGATCCGCCCGGGGCGGATCGATGTGGCGCTCGAGATCGGCCTGTCAGGGCCCGAGGAGGTTGCGGCACTCTTTCGTCGCTTTCACCCGCAGGAGGAGGCGCTTGTCGAGCGTGTCCGTTCGGCCTGGCAGGGCCGTGCGATTGCACCTTCCGCGGTGCAGCAGGTGCTGCTTGCCCACTCGGCCGCTGAGGAAGCAGCGCGCGTGCTCATCATGCGGGCCGCGCAGACTGCAACCACTGAGCCTCGGTGAAACACGCTCCCCCGTAGCGACACGCTCTGGGTCAGAATCCTCCGCGGATTGCTCGTCATCCACCCAGGAGGATCAGCATGAGGATGCGCACGCTCTCGCTCGCCATGACCGCCGCGATTGTTGCGGCTTGCGGCTCGGACCCGGGGCTTGAGTTCAACGCTCAACCCAGCTTCATCCGTGGGCCAATCGAACGCATCGCCTACGACGGCACCAACGACGATTTGCTCACCGCGGGGCTCGGCCGAACAGGGCTTGCGAACGCCGCTTCGCCCACGATTGCCGATGCGAACGCGCCGACCGCGCCAGAACTGCGTCGTCTGGCGATCCACCAAAACTATCGAGCCCTCGTGGACACGACCACCAGCGGCGGCTTCGGCACGCTCTTCGGCCCCAACGTGACCGCAAACGGCACCGTCACGACCGGCGAAGGGCGCATCGCCGGGGTCGAATACATGGCCTACTCCGACGATGGCAGCGGGCGTGAGAATGTGACGCTGCTCGTACAGATCCCCGCGAACTTCAACCGTGAGCAGCCCTGCATCGTGACTGCGCCCTCGTCGGGTTCGCGCGGGGTCTATGGGGCCATTGCCGTGCCCGGGGAGTGGGGCTTGAAGCGAGGATGTGCCGTAGCCTACACCGACAAAGGCACCGGCAACGGCGCGCATGATCTGGCAAGCAATACGGTCTTCGACATGCGTGGCCGAGCGATAGCAGCCACGGCAGCCAATGCGGCGGCGGCCCAGTTCGTCTCCGACGGGCCAACCGGGGCGGCGGCCAACAACCGGATCGCGTTCAAGCATGCGCACTCGAGGAGAAACCCCGAGAAGGACTGGGGCCGCTACACCCTCGAGGCGATTCGCTTTGCGTTTTTTGCGCTCAATGAAGAGTTCGGCGAGCGCGTCGGCGGCGCGGCCACCGTGCGTTTCCGGCCCGACAACACGCTTGTCATCGCGGCGGGGGTTTCCAACGGCGGCGGCGCGGCGCTGATGGCGGCAGAGCAAGACCGCGACGGGCTCATCGACGCGGTGGTGGTGGCCGAGCCGCAGATTCAGCCCGATGGGAGCATCAACGTCACTGTGCGCGTGGGCAACGCCGTGCAGTCTTCGATCGGGCGAGCGCTTTTCGACTACAGCACCCAAGCGCTTCTGTATCAGCCCTGCGCGGCGCTTGCCCCCTCGCTTGCGGCAGCTCCCGCGCTGGCATTCATCAACCGCGCAGCGGCCACGAACCGCTGTGCCTCGCTTGCCTCGCGGGGTTTGCTTTCGGCGACAACCACCGACGCGCAGGCCGAAGAGGCGCTCGGCAAGTTGCGCGCCGCGGGCTGGTCGCCCGAAGCCGATCTGCTCCATGCCTCGCATTTCGCCTTCGCGGTGCCGGCGATTGCCGTCACCTACGCCAACACCTACGCCGCGGCTGGCGTGGCGGACAACCTCTGCGGCTTCGGCTTTGCGGCAACCGGTGCGGATGGTCGGCCGACGGCGATTGCACCTGCCGCGTTCGCACGCCTGTTCGGCACCGGCAACGGCATTCCGCCGACCTCGGGCATCAACCTGGTGAACTTCGCAAACCCGGGCGGCCCAATCGTCGAGGGCGCGGCATCTGCCTCGGCCGGTGGCGTGCTCGACTACAACCTCGATGGCGCCCGCTGCCTTGCGGGCATGCTGAATAACGCCACCGTGCAGGCCAACATCAGGGCGGTGCAGCGCAGTGGCAAGCTTCAGGGCAAGCCCACGATCATCGTGCATGGACGGGCCGATGCGCTCGTGCCGGTCAACCACAGCTCTCGGCCCTATGTGGCACAGGCGCTTGCGCATCAGGGCAGCGCGGCCAAGCTTGCCTACATCGAGCTCACCAACGTGCAGCATTTCGATGCCTTTATCGGCAACCCCGCCTTGGCGGGTTACGACACGCGCTTTGTGCCGATCCTGCCCTACATGAATCGCGCGCTCGATGCCATGTGGGCGCATCTGACCACGGGTCAGGCGTTACCGCCCTCGCAGGTTGTGCGCACCATACCGCGTGGTGGTGCGCCGGGTTCGGCTCCGGCGCTGACGGCCGCCAACCTCCCGGCGTGGAGCGCTTCTCCGGCGGCCGCCGATACGATCACCTTTTCGGGCACCACGCTCACCGTGCCGCAGTAACCTCACACCCGACCCCTCTGTCGGCTTCGCCGACATCTCCCCTACGCCTTGCGGCGCAAGGGAGAAGGGTAAGGTGTCTGCTACTTCCCGGCACGCCGTAGGGAAGAACTCGAACGCGTCCTCCCCTTCGCTTGAGCGAAGGGGAGGTCCGCGCAAGGCGCGGGGAGGGGTTGCGCCGACGTGCTGGAGGAGTAAAGTGGCGAGCGTGACCCGCCTTGGACTTGCCGCCTACCGCGCCAGCTTTCTGCTTGCGCCTCTGACCGCGCTCACGCTGGTTCGCGGTATCGAGTGGGCTTTGGCCGACCCCGATCGCCACACCTGGGCCACGTGGTGGCCCGTCATCCTGATCTACGGGGTGATTCCGGTGCTCGATCTGCTCTTCGGGCGGGTCCAGACGAGCTTTACCCCGGATCAACGCGAGCGGCTCTCGCGCGACAGGCTACTTCGCGCGGTGCCCTGGCTATGCGGGAGTGCATGGCTCGGTCTGTTCGCCTGGGCGTTTTGGAGGCTGCCTGAGCTCATGGCCACGCTGCCGCTTGTTTCGCTTGTGGGCTTCACGGTCTCGCTTGGGGTGATCGGCGGGATTCTTGCGATCAACACCGGACACGAGCTGGTGCATCGTACAAACCGCTTCGAGCGCATGCTCGGCGGCATCCTGCTTTCGAGCGTTTGTTACGGCGTCTTCAAAGTCGAGCATGTGCTCGGCCACCACCGCTATGTGGCCACCGCGGCCGATCCCGCCACCGCGCGTCGTGGCGAATCGGTCTACGCTTTCGTGCCGCGCGCGGTGGCCGGGGTTTATCGACAGGGTTGGAAGCGCGCGGCCGAGCGGGCCGCGCGGCAGGGCTACGCGGGCTGGGCGGCGCTTCTTCGAAACGAAGTTGCTCAGTGGCTCGGAGTGTCGGTGCTGTTTGGGGTGGCCGCAGCGCTGCTCTCCGGCGCGGCTGCCGCAGCCCTCGTGGTGTTCCTTGGGATGAGCGCGGTGGCCATCGCGGAGCTTGAGGTGGTCGACTACATCGAGCACTATGGGCTTGTGCGGCAGGTCGATGCTTCCGGTCGTGTGGAGGCTGTGGGAGCCCAGCACTCCTGGGATTATTCAGGATGGCTGACCAACGCTTTTTTGCTGAATCTGCAGCGCCACAGCGATCATCACTTGCATGCGGGTCGCCCGTTTGCGGCACTCGAGTCACGCCCTGAGGCGCCCCAGCTTCCGGCCAGCTACAGCGTCATGATCTTGTCAGCGTTGTTGCCCCCGTTGTGGCGGGCGTTGATCCATCCTCGACTGGATCGAGTCATCCTCCGGTCATAATCGCGTGTTGGGGCTTCGTCCGCATGGCGAACCGCTCGGCGCGCAGCTTCTGGCGCCCTTGACAAAACGAACGAACTACATCCACGGAGGATCATGAGACTCATTCTTCTGGGCGCACCCGGCGCCGGAAAAGGCACGCAGGCGAAATTCATTTGCGAACGCTTCGGCATTCCGCAAATTTCAACCGGTGACATGCTGCGTGCAGCGGTGAAGGCCGGCACACCGCTTGGCCTTCAGGCCAAAGCGGTGATGGAGTCCGGAGCGCTCGTGTCGGACGACATCATCATCGGGCTGGTCAAAGAACGCCTCAAGCAGAGCGACTGCGCCGCAGGCTATCTCTTCGACGGCTTCCCACGCACGATTCCGCAAGCCGAGGCGATGAAAGAAGCGGGCATTGGCATCGACTATGTCCTCGAGATTGCCGTGCCGGATGAAGTGATCATCGAGCGCATGAGCGGGCGACGGGTGCACTTGCCATCGGGCCGCACCTACCACATCAAATTCAATCCGCCCAAGGTGGCGGGCAAGGACGATGTGACCGGTGAAGATCTCGTGCAGCGCAAGGACGATGAGGAGGAGACCGTCCGCAAGCGGCTCGAGGTCTATCACCAACAGACCGAGGTGCTCGTGGGCTACTACGCGCAGTGGGCAAAGACCGGAGTTCCGGGGGCGCCGAAATATGTCCGCGTGGACGGCGTCGGCCCGGTCGAAGAGATCACCGCTCGGGTCATGGAAGCGCTTAGTTGAGCGTGGCTGAGAGCGCTTGGCGATAGCGTCGGACAAGCTCCGGCTGATCCTTGGCCAAGGCGAAGTACTCGATCATCTGCTTGCGTGCCGCCTGATCGTTCCAGTTGCGATCGATCTGCACACTCTCAAGCAGCGTTTGCAAGGCACCCTCGTATTGACCTTCGGCCGCGAGGACTGCGGCCAGTTGCAGGCGCGCCTCATGGTCGGCCGGGTTGGCCGCGATGCGCGCCTTGAGAGCGGCCGCCTCGGGTGACTGGCCGGCCCGTTCGGCCGCGTGAATCCTTGCTTGGACACGCTGATACTCCGGGTCCATGTGAAAGACCGGCTTGCATTGGGCGAGGTAGTTTTTCGCCTCCTCGATGCGGTTGTCTCGCATCGCGATATCGGCCAGCATGACCCGTGCGGCATCGAGCGCGGGCGAGAGCGCCAGGGCGACCTTGAGCTCATCCACGGCGCCCTGCACATCACCGGCTTCGAGTTTGGCCTTCGCCTGAGCAAGCCGCTCCTCCCCCGGAGGAGGAACCACTTTGTCCAGAAAGGCGCGTACCGCCGATTCAGGCTGTGCACCCTGGAAGGCTGCAACCGGCTTCTGACCTTTGAGCGCAATCACGGTGGGCACCGAGCGAATGCCGAACATCGCCGCGATTTCTTGCTCTCGGTCGATGTTGACTTTGCCGAGCCGGAAGCGTCCTTGGTATTCGTGTGCAAGCTTTTCGAGGATTGGCATGAGCGTCTTGCACGGACCGCACCAGGAGGCCCAGAAGTCAAGCACGATGACATGCTTCTCCGAGGCAAGAACCACATCTTGCTCGAAGTTTTCAAGGGTGACATCAAAGATCGGGGCAGCGGTCTCCATAAGTGGCCACAACGATTCGAAGCAATGCGTTCGATTCGGATTCTAGGCGTCCACGTGTGCTCGCTATGCTCGACGCCGTGAAGCAGCTCTTCTCCGACGTTCCGGCGCGAACCGTTCGTCGCCGAGCGATCGTTTTGTTGTTGGGCGGGCTTGTCTTTCTGATTGGCCTGGACGCCTGCGGCAAATATCTCGGCGAACACGGGGTTCCCGTAGCGGCCTCGACCTGGGCACGCTATGCGGGGCATCTGGCCATCGTGCTGCTCGTGTGCTGGCCGCACGAGGGCCGGATGCTGCTGCGCGCGCAACATCCACCACTGCAATGGGCACGCGGCGCGTTGATGCTTGCTGTGACGCTGCTTTACTTCGCGGCCCTCAAGCATCTGCCGCTAGCGGAGGCTACGGCGCTGTTCTTTTTGACGCCAATCGCCACGACGGCGCTTGCCGTTTGGTGGCTCCGCGAGCGACCGGGCCTTTGGACGTGGCTGGCAATGCTGCTCGGCTTCCTCGGTGTGCTTGTCGTGATGCGCCCCGGCGGTGAGTTACCGCTCATCGGAGTGCTGTTCGCGCTTGCGGCGGCGCTCGGTAATGCAGCCTACCAAACCCTCACGCGCGCGGCCACAGCACAGGGGCGCAATGAACGCACGAGTGTGCAGCTCTTCTACAGCGGCTGGGTCGGCGCTCTGGTCATGACGCTTGCGGCTCCGCTCTGGCTGAGCTGGGACTGGCTTGAACACATGACCGGTACGCTGTGGCTCGTGTTTGCGGCCACGGGTGCGCTTGGCGCGGCTGGTCACTGGCTGCTGATTCGCGCCTACGCGCTCGTGCCAGCAAACGTCGTGATGCCGTGGGCTTATCTGCAGCTTCTCTTTTCGATCGTTCTCGGAGCGCTCGTGTTTGGTAGCTTCCCCGATGCTGTCTCGCTTGCGGGCATGGCGGTGATTGGACTTGCGCCGCAGCTCACGCGGTTCGACCATCGCGGAGGAACCGGGGATCGATGATGCGTGGGTGACGCTTACAATCGGGCGCAGCTTCGTTGACGACACGCTTTTTGACGACACGCTTTTGCATGCTGCATGCGCGGGTGACACGGTCGCGGTGGGGCCGCCTCGTTTGGCACGTGCTGTTTGCCGGTGCGGTAATTTCACTGCTGTCCGCCTGCGGCCGCACGCCGGATGTTGCAGCGGCCGGGTCCGAGGCGGTATCCCCGGTTCGCACCCCCGATGGCAAAAAGGTGTTGCGCATCGCCTTTCCGGCGCAGGAGTCCGGCTTCGATCCTGCGACCGCGCACGACCTGTATTCGGCGATCGTCGTCGATGCAATCTTCGACACCTTGCTCACCTACGACTATTTAGCTCGTCCAGCGAAAGTGGTGCCGAAGATTACCGAGGGCATGCCCAAGATCGAGGACGACGGCAAGCGCTACACGATCAGACTCAAACGCGGCATCTACTTTTCGCCGCACGAAGCCTTTGGCGGAAAAAAACGCGAGCTCACCGCGCAGGATGTGGTCTACAGCATCAAGCGGCACTTCGATGACTCGATCAAGCCGGTGTGGAGATTCTTGATTGACGGCAAGATCGTCGGCCTGAACGAGTGGTACGAGGCCGGCAAGAAGGCGGGCAAGCTCGACTGGGATGCGCCGATCGCCGGTCTTCAAACCCCGGACCCTTACACGCTGATCATCCAGCTCACCCGCACGGACTACAACTTCAACTACATCCTCGCGCATTCGGCCTTGGCCGTGGTGGCACGCGAAGTTGTGGAACGCTATCCGAACGATGTGCAAAGCCATCCGGTGGGCTCTTCCGCCTACATGCTCAAAGAATGGGTGCGGGGCCAGCGCATCGTGCTTGAAAAAAACCCGCACTGGTCGGGCGGAACGTGGAACTTCGAGGCTTCGGGGAAGGACCCGGAAGACGAGCTGATCATCAAGCAGATGCGCGGCAAAGCGCTCGGTCAAATTGACCGCATCGAGATCTACACGATCGAAGAGGAACAAAGCCGGTGGCTCGCCTTCAAGAACAAGGAGCTCGACATCCTGAGCCTGCCGGGCAACTTTGCCCCCCAGGCGCTGCCGGGCGGCAAGCTCGCGCCGGATCTGGCTGCACAGGGCATCCGCCATCAGCGCTTCGTCGATCCGGAATACACCTATCTGTACTTTCAATGGAACGACCCGGTGTGGGGCGGCCCGGAGCTTCACAAGATCGCGCTGCGCCGCGCGGTCGCGATGGCGATCAACCGTCAGGAAGAGATCGACGTCATCCGCAAAGGGCAGGCGATTAAGGCGGAATTTCTCGTTCCGGTCGGTGTGGCCGGGCACAACCCTCGCTATGCCTCGGGGATAAGCTATAACCCGGCCCTTGCCAACGCGCTGTTGGATCGGTTTGGCTACAAAAAGGGTTCGGACGGCTACCGCAATACCCCGGATGGCAAGCCCTTCAGCTTCAAGATCACGCGCCCGGGCAACGCAATTGACCGCGAGTTCGATGAGCTCTACAAAAAGAATCTCGACGCGATCGGCATTCGTTTCGAGACCGAAACCGAAAAGTTCAGCGATTCGCTCAAGCGCGAAAAACGCTGCCAAATTCAGATTCGCGGCTCGGCTTGGATCGCGGACTATCCCGATGGGGATAACTTCATGCAGCTGCTGTATTCCAAGAACATCGGCGAGTCCAACAACAGTTGCTACAAAAGTGCCGAGTATGACCGGCTCTACGAACTTTCAGCGCGACTGCCCGATGGCCCCGAGCGCGACAAGATCTATCTCGAAATGCAAAAGCAGTTCGAGGCGGACACGCCGTGGGTGTTGGGCGTCTCAAGGATCCGCAACCAGCTGAGCCACCCGTGGGTGGTCGGGTATAAGGCGCATCCAATCCTGCTTGCGCCGTGGATGTACTTCGACATCCGCACCGACAAGAGCCGATAAGCGATGACCGCCTACATCATCCGTCGGCTTTGGCAGATCGTGCCCACGATGGCGGGGGTGATTCTGCTCATCTTCATCCTGTTCAATGTTGTCGGCGGCGATCCAGCCTATCTTCTTGCGGGCAAGATTGCCAACGCGGAGCAAATCGCCAACATCCGCAAACAGCTCGGCATCGATGAGCCGTACTGGGTGCAACTGCTCATCTTCGTGCGCCAAGTGATCACTTTCGACTTCGGACGCAGTTGGAGTACGAACGAGGAGGTGTCTTCGATCTTTGCCGAGCGGCTGCCAAATTCGCTCATGATCGGCGTGCCGCTTGTTGTGCTTGAAACGCTGATCGCGATTGCGATCGCGCTGGTCGTGGCCTATAAGCGTGCCTCGCTGACCGACCGTGCGATCATGGTTGCATGCACCGTGGCGCAATCGATCTCGATTCTGGTCTACATCATTGTGATGCAGTATGTGCTGGCGTACAAACTTGGATGGTTTCCGGTTCAGGGCTGGGGCAGCGGCTTTTTCGAAAACCTATTCAAGTACGCATCGCTGCCGATCCTGATCGCGCTTGCGGTGTCGCTTGCGCCGAATATCCGGCTCTATCGCACCTTCCTGCTCGACGAAATCAACCAGGACTACGTTCGAACGGCGCGGGCCAAAGGGCTCTCGGAAAACCGCGTGATGCTCGTGCATGTGCTGCGCAATGCCGCCATCCCGATCATCACCAACCTCATGATTCAGCTGCCCGGGCTGCTGGTCGGGTTGTTTCTCATCGAGAAATTCTTCTCCATCCCCGGCATCGGCCGCGAGATCATCCTTGCGGTCGAGCGCTCTGATTTTCCGGTGATCAAGGCGATCACCGTCTACGTGGCCCTGGCCACGATGCTGGCGAACCTGCTTGCGGATTTGCTCTACAAAGCGGTCGATCCGCGCGTGGAGCTCAAGTAGGAGCGGTGATGCCCGTTGCCCAGAATGCGTCTGATCGCACCGCGGAGCTCGGCATCGAGCGCTCGCCTGGTTTGTGGTCGCTTGCGTGGAAGCGACTGCGTGCTGACCGCGTGGCCGTGGTTTCGATGCTGGTCGTGCTCGTGTTTTTGCTGCTTGCCCTGGCGTCGCTCTCTGGCCTGGTCGCCAAACATTGGAACAGCGAGATCGCGGTGAGTTACGCACCACCGACGCTCGTTGCGCATCTTTATGCACCGCCTGCCGAGGCTCCGCGGGGCGAGGCCGACCAAGGGCTGGAGGTGGAGGGCCTCATCCGGCAACCGATCGTGAATGATCGCGATCCCCTGCGCACCACGATCGAGGAACTCCGCGCGCAGCTCGGGCAGAACCCGGCTGGGGTTGAGGAAATCAAGATCGTCGATCCGCTTGCCGATGTGATCGCGGAGCTCAAACGCAAGTTGGGTCGTGTCGAGGGCGTGAGCGATGACGAGGCCGAAGCACGCAAGGCCACGCATTTGGTCTTCGGTGCGGACAAATGGGGACGCAGCGTCTGGGACAAGGTCGTCAAGGGCACTGAGACCTCGCTGCTGGTGGGTTTCTCCGCCGCGCTTTTGGCGACCTTGATCGGTACCGTGCTCGGGGCCGTGTCGGGCTACTTTGGTGGACGAACCGACGACTTTTTCAACTGGTTTTATTCGATCTTCAACTCCATTCCGTACATCCTGCTTGTCCTCGCGATCGCGGCAGTGCTCAAGTCCAAAGGGATTTTGACGGTTGTGCTCATTCTTGGGTTGACCGGGTGGACCTCGATCTTTCGCGTCGTACGCGCTGAATACATGAAGCACAAGGTCCGAGACTACGTCCGGGCGGCGAGCGCGATCGGTGCCTCGCACCTGAGACGGATGTTCACGCACATCTTTCCGAACATCTCGCACGTCGTGCTCGTGCAGCTTTCGCTCTACGTCGTGGTCTTCATCAAGAGCGAAGTGATCCTCTCCTACCTCGGGTTTGGTGTTGGGGTGGACACCGTCAGCTGGGGCTCGATGCTCAACGAGGCGCAAAACGAGCTGATCTTGGGCTACTGGTGGCAGCTCGCGGCAGCGACCCTCTTCATGGCGGTGCTCGTCACGGCCTTCAGCTTGTTCACGGATGCGCTGCGTGATGCGCTCGATCCAAAACTCAAGTGAGGCGACGGTGATGACGCAGCCACTTCTGTCCGTCCGCAACCTTCGCGTCAAGTTTCGCATCGACCGCAAAAACGTCTTCGAGGCTCTCAAAGGGATCTCGTTCGAGGTCGGTCACAACGAGACGGTTGCGCTGGTCGGCGAGTCGGGATCTGGTAAGTCGGTGACTGCGCTTGCGGTGATGGGCCTTCTGCCGCGGGAAAACGCGATCGTCGATCCGGCGAGCGTCATTGAGTTCGGCGGGCGTGACTTGCTCAAGCTTTCGCTCGCGGACAAGCAAGCCCTGCGCGGCAGCGAGATCTCGATGATCTTCCAGGAGCCGATGTCTTCCCTCAACCCGGTCTTCACTGTGGGCTACCAAATCGGTGAGGTGCTTCGCGAGCACAAGGGAATGACGGGCACCGCGGCACGCGAGCGCGCGATTGAGCTTTTGCGGGAAGTCGGCATCCCTGAGCCCGAGGCGCGCGTCCATTACTACCCCCACCAGATGTCCGGCGGTCAGCAGCAGCGGGTCATGATCGCGATGGCCATTGCCTGCGAGCCCAAGCTCCTCATCGCCGATGAGCCCACGACCGCGCTCGATGTGACCATCCAGAAGCAAATCCTCGATCTGATCGCGCAGCTCCAAAAACGCCGCGGCATGAGCGTGCTCTTCATCACCCATGATCTCGCGCTTGTGGGTGAAATCGCCGACCGCGTGGTGGTCATGCGCGACGGTGAGATCCGAGAACAGGGCGCCACAAAAGAAGTCTTTACGACGCCGCGTGACCTCTACACGCAGGCGCTGCTTGCCTGCCGGCCAGTCGTCGATGTCCGGCCGCGGCGGCTTCCGGTGATTGAGGACTTCATGTCTGGCCGGGTTGAGGCGATGCGCGGGCAGGAGCGCAAGCGCGGCAACTCCGAAAGCGACCCGGTTGTGCTCGAGGTCAAAAACCTCTGCAAGGACTTCTATTCGCGCGATGGCCTCTTTCGCAAGAAGACGTTCCACGCGGTCAAGAACGTCTCTTTCAAGCTGAGGAAGGGCAAGACCCTTGGGGTAGTCGGCGAGTCTGGCTCAGGGAAAACGACGCTGGGCCTGACCCTCATGCGTTTGCATGAGGCGACCTCAGGCGAAGTTTGGTTTGACGGCAAGAACCTCCTCGCGCTCTCGGAGCGCGAGTTCATGCCTTACAAAAAGCGCATCCAGATCATTTTTCAGAACCCCTATGCGTCGTTGAATCCTCGCATGACCGTGGGGCAGATCGTGATGGAGCCGCTCATCATTCACGGCGAGGGGGGCGATGCGCAAAATCGGGCGAAGATCGTTTTCGAACTGCTGGCAAAAGTCGGCTTGCCCGAGATGAGCTTTTACAAGTATCCGCATGAGTTCTCGGGTGGGCAGCGCCAGCGTATCGCGATAGCGCGTTGCCTCACCATGCGTCCCGACATCTTGATTTGCGACGAATCGGTCTCCGCGCTCGATGTTTCGGTGCAGGCGCAGGTGCTCAACCTGCTGCAAGACCTTCAGGACGAGTACGGGCTCTCCTACATCTTCATCTCGCACGATCTGGCGGTCGTCAAATACATGAGCGACGAGGTCATGGTCATGAACCAGGGCGAGGTGGTTGAGCACGATGAGGCCGATCGTCTTTATGCCGCGCCGAAGCACCCGTACACCAAGCGGCTTCTCGAGGCGATCCCGCGTGGCCTGCCGAAGATCGCGGCGGCAGCTTCGTGAGCCGTGAAGTGCCGTGTGCGGCTTTGCCTTGTGTCGGGGGCATTCGAGCAAGGTCGGCTTGCCGCTCGAATCGCGGTGCGTTTGAATGTGACGAATGTGACGCGGATGCGACAGCGCGCCTGAGCGTGACGGGCTGGGGAAATCAGGCCTCGAACGCTGCGCCAAGGCCAGAACACTTGCGGAATCAGGCAGTTAGCGAGTTCGTCCGGCCGTGGTCTGAGTGTTTGTCCACTGCTCGCGGGTGGGTGATCCCGTGGCCAAGCCGTCATCGCTTTGCAACAATCTTACGTGTCGGCTCATTGAGCCAAACGTGGCAATCAATCAACGAGGTAGGAGCATGAACCAACTCAAACCGATTGCGCTTGCGGTGGCGACCGCTTTGGCGGCGGGGTCGGCGCTGGCCCAAGAGGCCCAGCGCGTCGAGCGCATTGAGATCACGGGAACCAACATCAAACGAATCGACGCTGAGGGGCCACTGCCGGTGGTCATCATCAAGCGCGAGGATATCGAGAACTCGGGCAAAACAACCGTCAACGACATCCTGTCGACTTTGACCGTCGTCAGTGGCGGATCCTTTAGCGAAGCCACCAACGCCGGAAACACCTTCGCCCCAGGGACGGCTTCAGTGTCCCTGCGCGGACTTGGCGTGAACACGACGCTTGTGCTGCTCAACGGTCGGCGCGTTGCCAATTACGGCTTTGCGCAGAACATCAACGAGAACTTTGTCGATCTCAACTCAATTCCGTTATCGGCGATTGAGCGAATCGAGGTCCTCAAGGACGGGGCATCAGCGATCTACGGGTCTGATGCGATCGCTGGCGTGATCAACATCATTCTTCGCCGGGATTTTCGCGGTGTGGAGGTCGCTGGACTGCTGGCTGACACGAAGGACGGGGGTGCCGGCGAAATTCAAGCGGCTCTGACGGGCGGCTTCGGCAACCTCGCGCGCGATCGGTTCAACGTGATGGCGACGGTGAGCTACTACAAGCGGGACCGACTCAATGCGCTCGAACGAAGCTTCTCGGCGACCGCGGATCAACGCGGGCGCGGTCCTGGCGGCAGCGACAATCGCTCGCCCACCGGAAATCCGGGTAGTTGGGGCGTGCCCTGGCAGCCGTTTGCAAACTGCCCGGCGAATTTGATCGTGCCGGCGGCAAGTCTGGGCGTTGGGGGCGGTGGCAATCTCTGCGCCTACGACTTTGCAGGGGCGAACGATCTCTTGCCCAAAACGGAGCGAATCGGGGCTTTTGCTTCGGCGTCCTTTTCGCTTTCGCCGAACTGGACGGCGTTTGCCGAATTGATGTTCAACTCGAACACAACGAATACTTCAGCGGCACCGACACCCGCCTCGTTCAACGTGGTGGGGCACCCGCAGCGTCCGAGTTCGAGCGTGACGACGGTGGCGTATCGCTTCCTCGAAGCCGGCAATCGCCTCAATGAACTTGAAACCGATACGAGCCGCGTGGTTGCCGGCGTCAAGGGCACGACGGCCGGCTGGGATCTGGAGGCCGCGGTCAACTTCGGTCGCAGCAAGACGGTCAACACTGGTTTTAACTACATCATCCAAGAGCGCGCGGCCGAAGCCTTCGCAGGAACGCTCGCGGGTTTTGCCGGCCAGCGTTACAACGTTCTAAATCCAAGCGCGAATCCTCCGGGCATGCTTGAGGCCATCAAGATCAGTCCCGTGCGTACGGGTGTTTCGAAGGTCGAGGGCGGCGACATCAAGGCGTCGCGCGAGCTCTTCAACATGGCTGGCGGGGCCGCGGCGATCGCGGCGGGCTATGAGTACCGGAAAGAAAATGTTCGCGACGATCCTGACCCGCGTGTGGCGCTGACGAATCCGAACCGTGTTACGGTGGCGGGCTCCGGGGGCACTGCGGTCCGCGGCGGACGCACGATCAATTCTGCCTACGCGGAACTCTCATTACCCTTCCTCAAAGGGGTTGAGTCGCAACTTGCGATCCGAATGGACCGTTACTCGGATTTCGGGACGGCGACGACGCCAAAGGTTTCGCTCTCGTGGCGTCCGAATACGATGATCTTGGCGCGTGGTGGTTATGCCGAAGGGTTTCGCGCCCCGTCATTGGCTGAACTTTACCTTGGCGAATCAACGTCGTTTCCGCAGGTGAGAGACACACCTCGCTGCAACGACTACATTCGCGGGTTGGGGGCGAGCGATCCGCGCACGCAGGCAGTGTGTGGCCCAACGGGGACCGGTAACGTCGCGCAGGTGCGATCGATCTTCCTCGGCAACCCGAATCTTGATGCCGAGAAGTCGAAAAGCTTTTCGTTGGGCCTCGTGCTCGAGCCGCACCGTGATCTATCGGTGGCAGTGGACTACTACAACATCGAGCACAAGAATCGAATCCTTGCACCGACTGCCTCTTTCATTCTGGCCAACGAGGATCTATTCCCGGGTGCGGTTCGGCGTCAGCCCCGTACGGCAGACGACATCGCGGCCAATGCACGTGGCGCGCTGCGTGGGATCGCCGGTGATTTGGAGCCAGGTATTGTCCGCACGTTCTTTAACGCCTCCGAGCAAAAAACCTCAGGCATCGACATCGACCTGAGGACGAATTTCTCGCTTGGTGCATGGGGCAAGCTGGAGGTGTCGAACGTCTACACCTACATGATCAGTCTCAAGCGACAAATCAACCCTGGCCAGCCGCTGACCGAATTGGTCGATACCTTCAACTTCCCGCGCTGGCGGCACGTGTTGTCGGCAACTTGGTCAAGGGGCGCTTGGGGAGCAACGGTTTCGGCTAACACCGTGGCTGGGACCGAGGATCTCTTCTCTGTGTCTGGCTCGTTCCCGCGAATCGGTAACCATCTGACATTCGATGCCCAGGTTCGCTATACCGGCATCAAGGATCTGACGCTCGCGCTAGGTGGGCGTAACGTCACGAACCGTAAGCCGCCCTTCTCGAACGAAAGTTGGTACGGCTACGCGCCGGGGATGCACGATCCGCGTGGCGCGTTCTACTACATTTCGATGCGGTATAAGTTCCGGTAGACCGGTAACTGACGGAACTTGCGCTAAACGGGCCTGCGGGCCCGTTTTTCTTGGGTAAAACCGAATCATGTTGCGATGGCCGGACAAGTTGCCCGAGTGTGAAACACCGTCGGCGTGGAGAGTGCGCATCCCAAATTTTCTCGAGGACGAGGAAGCGCGTGCATTGGCAAGCGCGTTGCTCGATCACGTTTCTTGGGACTGGGTATTCTGCGACTCTAAAGGCCAGGTTCAATCGTTACCGGAGGGGACGATTGCGAGTTGGGCCCAAAAACAGGTCGATTCGGTTAGACGTTCCGTCTATGAGCACGCGCGAGAGCATTTTCAGTTTTCATATCGAAAATTTTCTGTGCTTGCTGCGGTTCGTGCTGGAGTAGCGCTGCCCGAGGTACTTGCAAGCTGGTTGGAGAGTTTTGCCAGCGCCGAGAGCCTATCGCGTCTTCGTGCCCTTACCGGGGCGCATGACATTCAACGAGTGGATGCACAGATTACCCTCTATCGTCCGGGTGACTTTCTGACGGTGCACACGGACGATCACGACCAGCGCTACGAGCGACGCGTGGCGTACGTCTACAACCTCTGTCCGTACTGGCGAGCGGATTGGGGAGGGCTTTTGCTTTTCCACAACGACGCGGGGGCCATTGTTGATGCCTGGTTGCCTGCCTGGAACACGCTCAACTTATTTTCTGTTCCGCAGCCTCATTCGGTGAGCATGGTGACTCCCTTTGCCGGCGTGCCGCGTCTGTCGATCACCGGTTGGTTTACCGCGTGACCGTTGGGCTGTCATCGAATAGATGAGGGCAAGGATTAGATGCCGCCCTCGCGCTCACGTCGCGTTGTGCGAGGCATCGCGAGTTGCGTTACTTGGCAAGGTACTCGTCGAGAAACTTGAGCATGCGCCGATAGAGTTCCACGTTGTTCTCGACCCTGCCAAATCCATGCCCTTCTTTTTCGGCAACAAAGTAGTCCTTCGGTTTGTTGCCCGCGCGCTCAAGCGCCGCTGCCATGCGATCGGCTTGGCGGGTCGGTGTGCGCACGTCATCTCGGCCGGCGTACATAAAGACCGGGACGTTGATTTTGTCTACGTGGTTGATCGGGGAGAGGTCCCGAGCCAGTTGGGATCGGAGATCATCCGTGCCCAAAATGGCGCGCCAAAGCGGCGCAGCCGAATCGTCGGCAACATAATCGGTCTCGGTGGAGGTGTTTTGAAATACCCAGTCGGTGACTGGCAGTCCCGCTACGACGCACTTGAACACGCCCGGGGTTCGCACTGGCGCCCAAAGCGCCGCATACCCTCCGTAGCTCGCTCCGGAAATGCAGGCACGCTTCGGGTCTGCGAAGCCTTGCTCGACCGCCCACCGTAGCGCATCGGCGTGATCGTCCGACATCTGCCGGCCCAAGGTCCCAAACCCGGAGTAATAGGCTTTTGCGCCCATTCCTGGCGTAATCCGAAAGTTCGGAACGACCACGGCGTATCCGCGCGAGGCAAGGATTTGAGCTTCGGTGACCCCGAAGCCGCTTCCCCAGACATCGGCGCGAGCGGCAGGCCCGCCGTGGATATGAACGACGGTCGGAAGACGCGTCCCTGGCCGGTAGTCGCGAGGCAAAAAGTAGTAGCCCGTCAACTCCAAACCGTCGCGGGCTTTGAAGCTGAACGGGCGTTGCTCAACCAGTTTGCCCTCGAGCCATGGGGTGCTGACGGCGAGCTCTTCGAGTGTGCGCTTTTCTTCGTCGAACAGATACCACCGAAGCGGTTTGACATCCGAATAAGCCATGACGAGGAAACGCTTGCCATCCGGCGTACGCATGAAGCTATTTTTCGTACCGGTGAGGGCGCCATCGATCATGCGCTGCAGCCGCGCGTAGGTTTCGTCGATCCAGACGGTCTCGGGCTTGTCGGCTTCGACCGTGTAGCCGAGAATCCGGCCGGTGCGCGGCTCAGTGATGACGCCCGGTACCGGACGGCCCGAGGCATCCACACCCATGTCATAGCGCGGGTGTTGAGCAATCAGTTCGCCGAGCTCTTTTTTGTTCGGGTCGAAGCGGTAGACAGCGACCGTTTCGCGCCCTTGATTGGTGGCTACTTGCAGGGTCTGATCGTCGGCCTCGAAGGCAATCGGAACGAAGACGGGAGGGCGGGTCCGATCGACGGTTGCAAGCTCGGTCCAAGGCGCCCCGGGTCCAGCGCGGTAGAAGACCGTGTATTCGGGCTTGTCTTTCGCATAGGCCTTGACGACGCGCGGTACGAGCTTGCTGTCGAGCATCCAGCCGAAGGTTCGATCTGCCGGTCGACCGCTCGTC
Source organism: Casimicrobiaceae bacterium (assembly GCA_025056355.1). Taxonomy (GTDB): domain Bacteria; phylum Pseudomonadota; class Gammaproteobacteria; order Burkholderiales; family Casimicrobiaceae; genus Casimicrobium. Next base: position 22,548 of record JANWWI010000038.1, read on the forward strand.
AACAGTGTGGTTCGCCCGGTATTGAGGTGGAGCCGATACAAATCGGCGGACTGTGCATCGTCGAGGTTGCCTAAGGCGATGATTTCGTCAGTGTTGCCGGGAATGGTTCGGAAATACGAGAGACCCCGATAGACGAATTGATTGCGGTTGCGCGTTTCGCGCACCGTCGGAGACAACACGCGTGACCCCGATCCGTCCCGGTTGACGACGAATAGTCCGCCCCCGTCGAATCGTCCTGGGCCCGTTGGCGAGTTGATCTGGCCGAGCGTGAACACGAGCCGTTCATTGCCGACCCAACGCGGGAAGAGCACGTCGAACTCCTCGAACGAGGTGAGCGCCTGGCCCTTTCGGGCCTCGATGTCGACCACAATCAGGTTCATGCGGCCGCGGACCGGGGCGCATCCGGCAAAAAACCGGCCATTCGGCGACATCGTGAGGCCGTAGATCGATGGCTGTTTGACAAAGTCTTCGATGGGGGGTGGGGCGTTTGCTGTTGCGGCGTCTGCGGCGCGCAGGGGCAACGCCGAGGCAGCAGAGACCAGGATGAATTCGCGGCGGTTGATGAAGTGGAGCGAGAAGTTCATGGGCCTGCACCGAAATGCGATTTAGGGAAGGATAACCGCTTGGCGCTCATGCGAGGGGCGGCGAGCCCATTTGACCTGCCCCCCACCGGCCGTACCACGGTAAACGAGAGAAGTTCGTCAACCCAGGAGAATGACGGACATGAAGAAG
>JANWWI010000039.1 GCA_025056355.1 Casimicrobiaceae bacterium
GCTGCTTACCGCTTGTCGCTTCGGCGCAGAACCTCAAGCTCGCGCACATCACGCCGCCGACCCATGTCTGGCATCAAGTGGCAGAAAAGATCGCCACCGACCTCGACCGCGCAAGCGGCGGCAAGATGAGAATTGCCGTGAACCCGCTCGCCAAGCTCGGCAACGAGGCGCAAGTGGTCACCTTGATGCAAGCCGGGGCCGTGCAGTTTTCCATCCTCACGGCGGCGGGTCTGGCCAACCGCGAGGAGTCGCTGCTCGGCTGGTCGCTACCCTACACCCTCAAGGACGTGGCGCACGCGGCGCGCGTGGCACAAACGCCCCCGGCGCGCGAGATGCTCAAGCGGCTCGAAGCGAACGGCCTCGTGGGCCTGGGCTACACCTTCGCCGGCATGCGGCATGTGCTTGCAACACAACCGGTCACCGCAGCCAAGGACTTGAGCGGCAAGAAGATTCGCGCCTTCCCAAGCCCGATCTACAACGATTGGTGGCTCGCAAGCGGCGCGGCGCCCACGGCGCTCCCGCTTCCGGAAGTGGCCCCCGCCCTTACGACCAAGCTCCTCGATGCGGTCGATATCGACCTCGACGCCTTGGTCGGTCTCAAACTGCACCAGCAAGCCGCGAACTTGACGCTCACGAATCACATGGCCTTCCCCGGCGTGATCGCAGTGTCGAAGAAGTGGTGGGACGGCCTCACCGACGCCGAGCGCGACATTGTGCGTAAGGTGGTTGCCGAGGCCGAGCGCCGGGGCGTGCAGACGGCAATCGACGCCGAGACCGCGAATCTCAAAAAAGCGCAGGCCGATGGGGCAAAGCTCGTGAACTTTGACGCCAAGTCCTTTCAGGACGCCGCGGGCAAAGTGCGCGACAAATACCTGGCCAAGCATCCGCTGATCGCGGAGCTCGCTCGACAGGCCCGCTGAGGCTTTAGCTCCCAAGCCCGACGCGCGTCACCACCGAAGAACAAGGAGGAGGCCGTGAAGCCGATCGACTGGATCGAGCGTGTCGATGCGCTCATCGCCCGCTTCGAGCAGGTGCTGCTCGTCGTTGCCACCGACGCGATCGCCGCGATCATGATGGCGCAGGTCGTGCTGCGCTACTTTTTCGCCGCCCCGCTGTTTTGGGCCGAGGAAATTGCGGCGCAGCTCCTCGTGGTGGCAAGCCTCTTCGGCCTCGCGCTCCTCCTGCGCGAACGGCAGTGGGTCGCCATCGACTTTCTGGCCAATGCGCTCGGCCCCACAGCGCGGCGCGCACTCGCCGTGGCGCTTGGTCTCATCACCTTCGCGCTCCTTGCCGTCTTTGCGCTGCTTGCCTGGCGGTGGATTGGCCAGCCCGAGGTCCGCATCGAGCGGGCCGCCACCACGCAACTGCCGCGTTGGTGGAACTACGCGGTGCTGCCGGTCGCGCTCGTCGGGATGCTTTGGCATCAGGCGGTGCTGATCGTGAAAGACCTCGCCGGAAGGAGCCATCCATGATCGCGCTTGTCGGTTTCCTGCTCCTCCTCTTCGCGGGGCTGCCCATCGCGGCCACGCTGCTCGCAAGCGCCATTCTTTTCCTTGCCACGCACGATCTGACTGCCCTCTACGGCTCGGTACCCATCCAGTTTTACGGCGCCTTGGAGATCAACGGCCTGCTCGCGATCCCGCTCTTCCTCCTCGTGGGCGAGATCATGAACCGCGCGGGCCTCACCGAGCGCCTGATCGCGGTGGCCGTCGTGCTCGTGGGCGCGCTCCGTGGCGGGCTGGCCTACGCCAATCTCTTCACCAACGCACTCGCCGCATCGATCCTCGGCTCGGCGGTCGCACAGATCGGGGTCATGAGCAAGGTCATGATCCCGGCGATGGAACGCGAGGGCTATGGAGCGCGCCTTCTCGGGCGCAGTCACGGTCTCCTCGGGGTTGCTCGGGCCAATCATTCCGCCCTCGATGCTCATGATCATCTACGGCGTGGTGGCGGTACAGCCGATCGCTCCGCTTTTCATCGCGGCATCGTCCCGGGGCTTTTGATCGTGGCCGCCCTTGCGCTCACGATTTTCCTGATCGGTCAGAGACGCGGCTTCCCCGCGGGCAAGACTGAGCACACCGGCGCTTCGCGCCGTCGCGTTCTCATCGACGGGCTCTTGCCCGCCCTGATCCCGCTCGTCGTGATCGTCGGCATCATGGCGGGCGCGATGACACCCACCGAGTCCGGCGCGGTCGCGGCGATGATTGCCCTGGCGCTCGGCGTCCACGGACGATCGCTCGGCTGGGGCGATCTGGGGCCGGCCCTTGCCGCCGTCGGCAAGGGCACGGCCACGATCACCGGACTCATCGCCGCCGCCTCGGTTCTCTCCTGGGCGCTTGCCTTTCAAGGCGTGCCCGATGCGCTCGTCGCCTTCATGACAGGGCTCACCGACTCGCCTGCGGTTTTCCTGCTTCTCGTCGTTGCGGCGCTTCTCGTGCTCGGCATGTTCCTTGAGAGCATCGGCGTGCTGATCGTGGTTGTGCCGCTGCTCATGCCAGTCGTGAAGGCACTCGGCATCGACCCGATTCACTTCGGTGTGGTCTGCACGGTGGCCACCGTGATCGGGCTCGTCACCCCCCAGTCGGTCCGGGCTTGTACATCGCCATGAACGCGGCGGACATTCGCATGGGGGCGCTTTTTCGCGCCACGGTCCCCTTTCTCGCCGCCGTGGTCGCATGCCTGATTGCGATCGCGCTCGTACCGCCGCTGTCGACCTGGCTGCCGGGGCTGATACGTCGCTAACTCAGACGTAGCGCACGTCGATGATCTCGACTTCGCGTCGGCCGCCCGGTGCTTCGAACTCCACCACATCGCCGGCACTCTTACCGATGAGGGCTCGAGCAATCGGAGAGGAGATCGAAATCTTGCCCTGCTTGAGATCGGCCTCATCGTCACCGACGATTTGATAGGTCAGCCGTTTTTCGTTTTCCAGATCTTCGAGCTCGACGGTGGCGCCAAAGACCACCCGGCCGTCCGCATCGATCGTGGCCGGATCGATGACCTGCGCGATCGCAAGCTTACTTTCGATCTCGAGGATGCGGCCTTCAATAAAGGATTGTTTCTCCTTGGCCGCGTCGTACTCGGCGTTTTCGCTGATGTCACCCTGAGCGCGCGCCTCGGCGATGGCCGCCGAAATCGCCGGCCGCTCGATGGTCTTCAAGCGATGGAGTTCGGCCTTGAGTTGGGCCTCGCCCTGCTTGGTCATTGGTAACTTGTTCATATCCGAAGCCAAAAGAAAACCTGACGAAAGCTTCTCGCCAAAAAACGAACACGGGGAACGGGTGCGAGACTGTACTACGAAGCGATGACCGCTTCACGCTGAAGCGCCTGAAGCGGGTAAGGAGTGAGCTCCGGCCCATCGGCGATGCCGATGGCCGCGGCATGGGCCCCGGCAATGGTGGTGTAGACCGGAAGCCGCGCTGCCTGCGCCGCCCGGCGAATGTAGGCGCTATCGGCAATCGCCCCGCGCCGCTCTTCGACCGTGTTGATCACCAGCACGATTTGATTGTCCTTGATGAGATCGACCACATTCGGGCGACCTTCTAGCACTTTCTTGACCACCTCGACCGGAATCCCGTGTGCGGCGATCGCCGCTGCGGTGCCGCGGGTCGCGCATAAGGAGAACCCGGCACCCACCAAGGTGCGCGCGACCTCGACCGCCCGCGGCCGGTCGCTTGGCCGGACCGAGAGAAAAACCCGGCCACTTGTGGGCAAGCGGGTGCCCGCGGCCAGCTGCGATTTTTCGAAAGCCTCAGCGAAGCTGTAGCCCACGCCCATCACTTCGCCGGTGGACTTCATCTCGGGGCCAAGGATGGGATCCACCCCCGGGAATTTGTTGAACGGAAACACTGCCTCCTTGACCGAAAAGTAAGGCGTGGTGATCTCGCCGCGCACACCCTGCTCGGCCAGCGTGCGGCCGGCCATGCAGCGCGCGGCGATCTTCGCAAGCGGCCGCCCGGTGGCTTTGGAAACGAAAGGCACGGTCCGTGAGGCGCGAGGGTTGACTTCAAGCACATACACCACCTCGCGACCCTCTTCCTCGCGCACCGCAAACTGCACATTCATGAGGCCAACCACGTTCAGGGCACGTGCAAGAGCCACGGTCTGACGGCGCAGCTCATCCTGAAGCTCGGCCGAGAGCGAATACGGCGGAAGCGAACACGCCGAATCGCCCGAGTGCACGCCCGCCTGCTCGATGTGCTCCATGATCCCGCCGATCACCACCTCAGTTCCGTCGGAGAGCGCATCCACGTCGACTTCGATCGCATCGTTCAAGTAGCGATCAAGCAGCACCGGCGATTCGTTTGAAACCTTGACCGCCTCGCGCATGTAGCGCTCAAGGTCCTCGGACGCATGCACGATCTCCATGGCGCGTCCGCCCAGCACATAGGACGGCCGTACCACGAGCGGGTAGCCGATCTCCTCCGCGAGCTTGAGCGCACTGGCCTCATCACGCGCGGTGCGGTTGGGCGGCTGGCGGAGTTTCAACTCGTGCAGCAGCTTCTGGAAGCGCTCCCGGTCCTCGGCGATGTCGATCGCATCCGGCGTGGTCCCGATGATCGGCACGCCGCAGCGCTCCAGATCGCGCGCGAGCTTGAGCGGGGTTTGCCCGCCGTACTGCACGATGACTCCGACCGGTTTTTCAACATGCACGATCTCAAGCACATCTTCGAGCGTCACTGGCTCGAAGTAGAGACGGTCCGAAGTGTCGTAATCGGTCGAGACGGTCTCGGGGTTGCAGTTGACCATGATCGTCTCGTAGCCGTCCTCGCGCAGGGCCATCGCGGCATGGACACAGCAATAGTCGAACTCGATACCCTGACCGATGCGATTGGGTCCGCCGCCGAGGACCATGATCTTTTTGCGCTCGCTCGGTTCGGCCTCGCACTCGTCTTCATAGGTCGAGTAGAGGTACGCGGTCTTGGTCGCAAACTCTGCGGCACAGGTGTCGACCCGCTTGTACACCGGCCGGATCCCATGCGCATGCCGCACCGCACGCACCGCATCGGGTGAGGTCTTGAGCAGGTAGGCGAGCCGCCGGTCGGAAAAGCCCTTGCGCTTCAAGTAGCGAAGCTCTTCGCGTGAAAGCGAATCGAGCCGGCGCTTTTCCAGGGCAAGCTCGAGATCGACAATCTCCTTGATCTGAGCCAAAAACCACGGATCGATGCCGGTGTCCTCATGCACCTCCTCGACCGTCATGCCGATGCCGAAAGCGTCGGCCACGTACCACAGCCGCTCGGGCGTGGGGTTGGACAGGTGCTCGCTGATCTTGTCGCGATCGACCGACTTCAAGTTGAAGCCATCCACCCCGACCTCGAGCCCGCGCAGCGCCTTCTGTAGGCTCTCCTGAAAGGTGCGGCCGATGGCCATCACCTCCCCGACGCTTTTCATCTGGGTGGTCAGACGCGGATCGGCCTCCTTGAATTTCTCGAAAGCAAAACGCGGCACCTTGGTGACCACGTAGTCAATCGTGGGTTCAAAGGAGGCCGGCGTGGCGCCGCCGGTGATTTCGTTGGCCAACTCATCGAGCGTGTAGCCCACAGCGAGCTTGGCGGCGACCTTGGCGATCGGAAAGCCGGTGGCCTTCGAGGCGAGCGCCGAAGAACGCGACACCCGCGGGTTCATCTCGATCACGATCATGCGCCCGTCCTTCGGGTTGATCGCAAACTGCACATTCGAACCGCCCGTATCGACGCCGATCTCGCGCAGCACGGCGATGGCGGCGTTTCGCATGCGCTGGTATTCCTTGTCGGTGAGCGTCTGCGCCGGTGCCACCGTGATCGAGTCGCCCGTATGCACCCCCATCGGATCGAGGTTTTCGATCGAGCAGACGATGATCGCGTTGTCCTTGCGGTCGCGCACCACCTCCATCTCGAACTCTTTCCAGCCGAGCAGCGACTCTTCGATCAGCAATTCATGGGTCGGCGAGAGTTCGAGTCCGCGCTTGCAGATCTCGATGAACTCCTCCATGTTGTAGGCGATGCCGCCGCCTGTTCCGCCCAGCGTGAACGAAGGCCGAATCACCGCCGGAAAACCCACGCTTTTTTGCACGGCCAGCGCTTCCTCGAGCGAGTGCGCGATGCCCGAGCGCGCGGACTCAAGCCCGATGGCGGTCATCGCTTCTTTGAACTTGAGCCGATCTTCGGCCTTTTCGATCGCGGCCGCATTCGCGCCGATCAGTTCGACCCCGAGCCGCTCGAGTACCCCGCTGCGCGCAAGCTCCATCGCGGTGTTGAGTGCAGTCTGGCCGCCCATGGTCGGAAGCAGCGCATGGGGCCGCTCGCGCTCGAGGATGCGCTCAACCACCGCCGGCGTGATCGGCTCGATGTAGGTGACATCGGCCATCTCCGGATCGGTCATGATCGTGGCCGGGTTCGAATTGACCAGGATGACCCGGTAGCCCTCCTCCCGAAGCGCCTTGCAGGCCTGGGCGCCGGAATAGTCGAACTCGCAGGCCTGTCCGATCACGATCGGACCGGCGCCGATGATCAGAATCGATTCGATGTCGGTGCGTTTCGGCATTGCCTCATCCCCTCACTGCTCGCAACCGGCCAGCGCCTCATCGACCGCTGCGAGCCGCTCGCCAAGCCGCTCGCAGATAAAGCGACGCGCCCCGCTTGGGTCGCACTCGATGCGCCAGCGGCTCACCGAGGCATTCGGGATCGACCAGGTGCGGGGTGTAAACCAGCCGAGCCGCTCGCTCCAGCGGTAGAAGGCGCTCACCACCCCGCCGTGGGTAACCACCACGAGCGTCTGCGCCTCGCCACGCCCGACCCAGTCCTCAACCGCAGCCACCACCCGCGCTTCGAGCGCGCGCGAATCCTCGCCCCCGGGCGGTGCGTAATCCGGATCGCCATTCCGGAAGCGCTCGACACCCTGCGGATCCTCGGCGCGCCACTCGGCATGCAGGCGTCCTTCCAGCGCGCCGAAGTGCCGTTCGCGAAACCGCGGCTCAAGCGCAATCGGAACCGAAAGCAGCTCGCCCAACGGCTCTGCCGTGTCACGCGCCCGCGACAGATCGCTGGCCACAAGACAGACCGTCTCGTCGAGCTCACGCGCGAGCGCCTGCGCAAGCGCCTGCGCCTGCGCACGACCCCGCTCGTTGAGCGGCGCATCAAGCTGGCCCTGGATGCGCTCCTCGCGATTCCAGGCGGTCTCGCCGTGGCGGATCATGAGCAGTTGCCGCATGCAAAGCATGGTCGGTTTCAATCCGCACCCATCAGCGCAGCAAAGCGATCAAAGAGATACCCCACATCATGTGGCCCGGGACTGGCCTCCGGGTGCCCCTGGAAGCCGAAGGCTGGCCGATCGGTGAAGGCAATGCCTTGCAGCGTGCCGTCGAAGAGCGAGACGTGCGTCACGCGCACGTTCGCAGGCAGGCTCGCCGGATCGCCGGCAAAGCCGTGGTTTTGGCTCGTGATCAGGACGCGGCCGTCGTCTAAATCCTTGACCGGGTGGTTGGCGCCATGGTGCCCGGTTTTCATCTTCATCGTGCGGCCGCCGGCGGCCAGGATCAGAAGCTGGTGTCCCAGGCAGATGCCGAAGGTCGGGAGCTTGGCCGCGAGGATTTCGCGGATCGCCTCGATCGCGTACGTGCAAGGCTCTGGATCGCCCGGGCCGTTGGAGAGAAACACGCCATCGGGCTTCATCGCAAGCACGTCGCGTGCCGGGGTTTCGGCCGGCACGACGGTGATTCGACAGCCCCGCGCCGCGAGCATGCGCAGGATGTTGCGTTTTACCCCGAAGTCGTAAGCCACCACGTGAAAGCGGGTCTTGTTGCGTCGCCCGTAGCCGGCTCCGAGCTGCCACGGGGTTTCATCCCACTCGTAGGGACTGCGGCAGCTCACCACCCGCGCGAGATCCTGCCCGGCCATCGAGGGGGCCGCTCGTGCGGCGGCGATCGCGCGCGCCTCATCGATCGCGCCGGCCTGAAGGCAGCCGTTCTGCGCCCCGCGTTCGCGCAGGATGCGGGTGAGCTTTCGGGTATCGATGTCGGAAATGCCCACCACTCCGGCCTCGCGCAGGTAGCCGCTCAGCGTGCCTTGCGCGCGCCAGTTCGACACCGCGATCGAGAGATCGCGCACGATCAGCCCCGCGGCATAGATCCGGTCCGACTCCACATCCTCGGCGTTGACGCCAACATTGCCGATGTGCGGGTAGGTCAGCGTGACCAACTGGCCGGCGTAAGAAGGATCGGTAAGGATCTCCTGGTAGCCGGTCATGGAGGTGTTGAACACCACCTCGCCGGTGACCTGCCCAAGAGCCCCGATCGAGCGACCGCGAAACACCGTGCCGTCGGCAAGCGCCAGTAGCGCTGGGGTTGACGGTGGGAGCAAGCTAGCCATCGCGGAGGAAGGTTGCGGTGGATTGCGGACCCGGTCGTGGATCGTTGCACCGGGCTCGGTTTCAGACGGCCCCCTTGCGTGGAAGGCTGAACGTGCAAAACGGGGCTTTACCGCCCCACTGCACTTGAATGCTCGCCGACGGCGCGCCGGAAGGCAGCGGTCAAGCCCCGTTCGAGTCGAGATTCTAGCGCCGCATCCGGATCCCGCCGAAGGGCGAGGCTTATCCTGCCAGAACGTCGCGCATGTCGTAGAGCCCAGGCGGTCGCCCGAGGACCCATTTGGCCGCGCGAATCGCACCGGCTGCGTAGGCCGCGCGGCTTGCCGATTTGTGTGCGATCTCGATGCGCTCACCGGCGGCCGCAAAGATCACCGTGTGATCGCCGACCACATCGCCGCCGCGCAGCGTGGCAAACCCGATCGCTCCGGCCGGCCGCGCTCCGGTATGGCCATGACGGCTCCAGATGGCGCGATCCTCAAGCCGTGTGCCCTGGGCCGCAGCGATCACCTCACCCATGCGAAGTGCCGTGCCCGATGGCGCATCTACCTTGTGCCGGTGATGCATCTCGACGATCTCGATGTCGTAGCCGCTCAGCTCGCGCGCCGCTTGCTCAAGCAGCCGAAGCACCACGTTGACGCCAACCGAGAAGTTGGGCGACCAGACCACCGGCACGCGCGCGGCAAGCAAACGCAGGCGCTCAAGCTGCTCGCCCGTAAAGCCCGTCGTGCCGATCACGTGCGGCAAGCCCCGTGCAGCCGCGCGCTCGAGGTAGGCGAGCGATGCCTCCGGACGCGTGAAATCGATCAGCACCTGCCCCGTGACACGCTCGTCGAGCTGATCGGTCACGCAGACATCGACGTTTGCGCCAAAAGCACGCGCACTCTGACCGATTGCCGGCGAGCCCGGCGCATCGAGCACGGCGGTCACTTGGACCTGTTCGTCGGCCGCCGCGGTCTCAAGCAGCATCCGCCCCATGCGGCCGGTCGCACCGGCGATGATGAGCTTTGTCAAGCTTGCCCCCCGTTCGCCTTCAGCGGCGCCACCAATCGGTCAACCACGACCACCAGCCCCGACGATCCCCGGCCGTGGCGCCCGATTCAATGGCGGCATAAGCCGGATCGCGATCCACGAGCGGCGAGGGGGGCAGATCGGCGCTTTCCCAGCGCTTGAGCCGATCGTTCTCGAAAAACACCGTGAGCCGATGCCGCGTCACGAGCCGCCCGTGCCGTTCGAGCGAAAACTGGTAGTCCCAGCGGTCCGGATGAAACACGCTCTCCACGGTCGGCGTGCCAAGGATCGCACGCACTTGCTGTTTTGTTTGCCCCTCCCGCAGCCGCTCGGCTTGTTCGCGCGTGACGTAGTTGCCCTGGTTGATCTCCATCCTGTAGACCACCCCGCACCCGGCCAGAGCTGCAAGGGCAAGCGTCGCGCCGCCGAGCGCGACGAGCCGATGGAGACGTTGACCGCAAGCTTGGACCATGGTGATCAGAATCCGCGACGCAGGGCAGGGTGACGGTAACTGGGGCTTGTATGATAGTGGGTGAGCGATGCGCTCCTTGCCATTTTGCATTCGTTCCCTCAATGACCCACGAGCACGATCTCAAAGCCGCCGGCCTCAAAGCCACTTTGCCGCGCATGAAAGTGCTCGAGCTGTTCCACAAGTCCAAGGTGCGGCACATGACCGCCGAGGACGTCTACCGGCTGCTCATGGAGGAGGGGCTCGATGTGGGTTTGGCCACGATCTATCGCGTGCTCACGCAATTCGAGCAGGCCGGCATTCTCAAGCGCCATCACTTCGAAGGCGGCAAATCCATCTTCGAGCTCTCCGATGGCGAGCGGCACGACCACATCGTGTGCGTCAACACGGGCCAAATCGTCGAATTCCACGATCCCGAAATCGAACGGCGCATCGAAAAGGTCGTACGTGACCACGGCTTCGAACTGGTCGATCACGTGCTCCACATTCGTGCGCTCGCCCCGGCGGGCAAAAGCACCGAGCCGCCCGGCTCGGAGCGCCGCGGTGGCCAGACCCGGATCGGGCGAATGCGGCGCACAGCCAGCCGACAGTCACCGCGACCGCGCGGCGGATCGCCCGCTTCGGCCCGATGAGGTCACCCGATCCGGTCAGGGCAAGACGATGCGGCGCCGAACATCGCGCGGTCGATAGCCCAACAGGGCAAGCGTCGCCAAGTAGCTGATCGCCCCAAGCGACAAGACGAGCCCGAGCCGCACGATGCGTAGCCACTCGCTTGCCTCGTGCCACCATGCCTGTGGCGGCAGGGCGATCGCGACTGCAATGGCCGCCACGCTTGTTGCAAGAACCACATGGCCCAAAAACCGTCTCCAGCCGGGCGCGGGCACGTAGAGCCCGTGACGCCGCAGTCCGCGGTAGAGCCACCAAGCGTTGAGGATCGCGCCGAGACTCGTTGAGAGCGCAAGTGCCGCATGCAGCTGCTCGGGCGCCCATCGCCGAAACAGCAAAAACACCAAGCCGAGGTTGAAAAGCTGCGTCACGACAAGGACGCGGATCGCAATACGCACGGGGGTTCGCAAATCCTGCTGGGCATAGAAAGCCGGGGCAAGGATCTTGATCGCGACGATCGCCACGATGCCCACGGCATAGGCCGTCACCGCCGAGGCCGTGCGCAGGCTGTCCACCGCAGTGAAGGCGCCGCGCTCAAACAGCACCGACACCATGGGCAAGGCGAGCAGTCCCATCGCCGCCATCGCGGGCAACGTGGCCAGCAGCGAAAAGCGCAAACCCCAATCGAGCAGCCCGCTGTAGCCACCGGCTTGCCCGCGCGCGCGCAGAGCGCCGAGGGCGGGCAGGATCACGGTACCGATGGCCACGCCGAGCAAAGCGGTGGGTAATTCCATGAGCCGATCGGCTTTTTTGAGCCAGCTCACGGCGCCCGTGCCAAAGTGCGAGGCGTAGTTCGAGTTGATCACGAGCGAAATCTGCGCCACGGATACGCCAAGCAGCGCCGGACCCATGTTTTTGAGCACCCGCAGGACGCCTTCGTCGCGCGGTGCCCAGCACCACCGGGGAAAGAGCCCGAGACGCGCAAGCGCCCAGAGCTGAAGTGCCAGTTGCGCTACCCCGCCTGCGATCACGCCCCACGCCAAGGCATCGATCGGCCGTTCGAAATGCGGCGCCGCCCCAAGCGCCGCCCCGATCATCGCGAGATTGAGCAGCACCGGCGAAAACGCGGGGACAGCAAAACGCTTCCAGACGTTGAGCACGCCGCCGGCGAGCGCCACCATTGAAATAAACAGGATGTAAGGAAACATGATCACGAGCAGATCCACCGTGAGCGCCTCTTTCCCGGGCTCTCGGTCAAAGCCCGACGCGATGAGCGGCACGATCCACGGCGCCGCGGCCATGCCAAGAACGCTCACCGCAAGCAGCACCACAAGCTGCAGCGTGGCCACCCGATCGATCAGTTGCCGGGTCGCCGCCTCCCCGCGCCTGGCGCGGTATTCCGAAAGCATGGGCACAAACGCTTGCGAGAACGCGCCTTCGGCGAACATGCGCCGCAGCATGTTCGGGATCTGAAATGCGATTTCGAATGCATCATTGGCTGCTCCGGCGCCAAAAACGCGCGCCATGACCACCTCGCGCGCGAGCCCGGTCACGCGCGAACAGGTCGTAAGAGCCGAAACACCGAAAATGGCGCGAAGGATGTTCATCAATCCTCCGCGCAACAGAGGGCGGAAGGCACGGCCCCGAGCCTCAAGGCCAGCTCGGCGGACTCGTCCGCGGCAGCCGCGATCCTGGCTCGATCGACGAAGCGGCGTCGAGGCGTCGGTGGCAAAGCCCGTGAGGTCAAAAAAGACATCCGAAGGCAGAGGCGTGCGCGAGCCCCGCGCGAAGTCGCCTCAACGCTTGCGCGGCTCGCAACAACGCGCCGTATAATATCGGGCTTTGTCAACTTTGACCTCGGCCACCTCTTTTCTCTTTGGTCGAGGTTTCAGCCAACGTTTCCCGTCTGCCCGGGACGTGGCTTCTTGCCTTTGGGAAAACGCACCACGCCATGGCAAACACCGCTCAAGCCAAAAAGCGAGCGCGTCAAAACGAAAAGCGACGCGCGCGCAATGCGGCCCTCCGCACGCAGTTTCGCACGGCTATCAAGAAAGTGCGCAAAGCCATCGCAGCCGGAGATCGAGAAGCTGCGCTCAAGCAAATGCAGGCCTCGCAGTCGGTCATCGACCGCATCGCCGACAAGGGAGTCGTGCACAAAAACACCGCTGCGCGTGCTAAGAGTCGCCTCATGCGAGCGCTCAAAGCGCTCGCTCCGCAAGGCACCTAGCCGCGCACGTCGATCGCCCGCGGCGCCTCGCCGCAAAGCGTGCAGGGCTTTTCAAAGAACTCTTTGCCCTCGCCTGCACCGGGGAACGACAAACTCGAGTCGGCCTCCTGCATCGAAAGGCATCGGTTGGACCTTGCCAAAGGCAATCGCGAGGCCTCCTGAAGTGCAGACCGCTGGGCAGTTCTGAGGACGACCGCTCGGTCCCTTGTTGTTCTCCCCGGCGGCGAATGTCGCGGGAGAGCCTCCTCAGTAATCCTCATTTCGGGCTTTCGGCGCTTGCGGCGCAGCAGGTGTAGGCTCTCGACCAAGCTGCGCCACCGCGTCGGGTAAAAGGGATGCCACGGCATCGGCATCAAACTCCACCTGCAACTCGTTGTCGAGCGCAAAACCCAGAAAAAATCGGAATAACCGCGGCTCGACGCTTGCCAGCTCCCCGCGGACAATCACGCATCGCACCCCGTCGCGCAGGGCCGGTGCAACCAGAGGGCTGTAGCGCAGCTGCTCATCTGGTCCAAAAAACGGACATCACACCACAGAGCCGCTCAGCCCAATCACTCGGACGAAAGGGCTTGCCCGCTCGCGTGACCCCCCTTGATGATCAGATCGGCGACCGGTGCACCGCTTTCGGCTTTCGTCGCATCAGGCGGCGGATCAGGCGCATGGATGGGCGGCGTACTCACAACGCGAAGCGCAATCCGCGCTCACGATTGATGCAGCGCAGCAATTCTACGACCGGCCCGCGCATTCCCCACTGACCGTACCGGCGTGTCACGCCGCGACACACGGTTCCGCACTAAACTCGGCGCCTTTCCCGTTACTCGGGCTCGCTGCGAGAAGACGCCCATGCCCTCCCCTACCAAGTCGCCCCGGCCTGCCGTGCGGCACTTCCTGCAGTTTGCCGACTTCACGGCCGAGGAATACGCCTACCTCTTCGAACGCACGCGCATCATCAAGGACCGCTTCAAGCGCTACGAGCTCTATCACCCGCTGCGCGACCGCACGCTGGCGATGGTGTTTGAAAAACACTCGACCCGCACGCGAGTCTCCTTCGAAGCGGGAATGACCCAGCTCGGAGGCGCAGCCATCTTCTTGAGTCACGAATCCTCGCAAATGGCCCGCGGCGAGCCCATCGAGGATCTGGCACGGGTCATTTCGGGCATGGTCGATGTGGTGATGATCCGCACCTTCAAGCAATCCGTGGTCGAGCGCTTTGCCGCTTATTCGCGGGTGCCGGTGATCAACGGATTGACCGACGAGCATCACCCGTGCCAGGTGCTCGCCGATGTGTTCACATACATCGAGCAGCGCGGTCCGATCGCCGGCAAGATCGTCTGCTGGGTTGGAGATGCCAACAACATGCTCAACTCCTGGATGCAAGCTGCGCGCATCCTGGGCTTTACCGTGCACGCCTCGACGCCGCCCGGCTATCCGATCAGCCCCGCGCAGCGTGAAGCGGCCGGAGCGCATCTGCGGGTGTTCGACGATCCAATGGCGGCGGCACGCGGCGCGCACATCGTGACCACCGATGTTTGGACTAGCATGGGCTTTGAGGCTGAAACCGAGGCGCGTCGGCAGGCCTTTGCCGGGTGGCAGGTCAACGAGGCGCTCATGGCGGTGGCCGATCCAAGCGCGGTCTTTATGCATTGCCTGCCGGCACATCGCGGTGAGGAGGTGACCGCTGGGGTGATCGACGGGCCGCAGAGCGTGGTCTGGGAGGAGGCCTGGAACCGCCTGCACGTGCAAAAAGCGCTGCTTGAGTATTTGGTTGTGGGTGAAGTCAAGTCCTGAGGCGACGGCACTACCCGCAGTTC
The DNA here is from genome assembly GCA_025056355.1 of Casimicrobiaceae bacterium. GTDB lineage: Bacteria > Pseudomonadota > Gammaproteobacteria > Burkholderiales > Casimicrobiaceae > Casimicrobium. Next base: position 14,465 of record JANWWI010000039.1, read on the forward strand.
CACCGCTTCTCGCCGTCACGGCGCACTGGTTGGCGGTCGACAAGCCTTCGGGGCTGCTTTCGGTGCCCGGTCGTGGGCCAGCCAAGGCGGACTGTGTCTGGCAGAGGCTGCTGGCGCGCTTTCCCGACGCCCGTATCGTCCATCGGCTCGACCTTGAAACCTCGGGGGTGTTGCTTTTCGCCCGCACGGCCCATGCGCAGCGCGCCCTGCAGCGAGCTTTCGAAGCGCGTCAGATCGAGAAGCGCTACATCGCGCTCTGCCACGGCCACGTGCGATCCGACCGTGGCGAGATCGAGCTGCCGCTGGCGCGCGACTGGCCGCGGCGACCGCGACAAAAGCTCGATCTGTGGGCGGGCAAGGCCTCCCGCACGCGCTACGAGGTGCTCGAGCGGCTCAGCAACCCGCCGCGCACACGCGTGGCCCTTTCCCCACTCACCGGTCGCTCGCATCAGCTGCGTGTGCATCTGGCAGCACTCGGGCATCCGATCCTGGGCGATCCGCTCTATGGAATCCCCGACGGCGCCGAGCGCCTGATGCTGCACGCCAAGCGGCTCGCGTTCAGCCTGTTCGGTCAGGAAGTGACCCTTGAGAGCCAGGTCCCGTTTTGAACCGAACTTCGGCGCCGAGGTGCCCGCCTAAACCAGCGCCTCAGCAAACGCCCGAGCGGAAAATGGCCGCAGGTCGTCGATGCCTTCGCCCACCCCGATGAAACAGAGGGGCACAGGCCGCTCCTTGGCAATTGCGCAGATGGCACCCCCCTTGGCGCTGCCGTCGAGCTTGGTCATGATCAGACCGGTCAAGGCGAGCGCCTCGTCGAAGGCTTTGACCTGCGCAAGCGCGTTCTGACCGGTTGTGCCATCCAGCACCAGCAGGATTTCGTGCGGCGCGCCCGAATGGGCTTTGGCGATCGCACGCTTGGCCTTTTTGAGCTCTTCCATCAGGTGAAGCTGGGTGGGCAGCCGCCCCGCGGTGTCGCAGATGACCACATCGATCCCGCGGGCGCGGCCGGCGTTGACCGCATCAAACATCACCGCGGAAGGATCGCCGCCTTGCTGCTGGATAACCGCGACGTTGTTGCGCTCGCCCCAAATTGCAAGCTGCTCCCGCGCTGCGGCGCGGAAGGTATCCCCCGCAGCCAGCAGAACGCTCGCCCCCTCGGACTGCAGCAGCTTGGCCAGCTTGCCGATCGAGGTGGTTTTGCCCGCACCGTTGACGCCGCTGATCATGATGACATAGGGACTGGCCTCGGCATCGACCACAAAGCGCCGCTCAAGCGGCGCAAGCAGATCCGTGAGCGCCTCGACCAGAAGCTGCCGGGGTTCGATCCGGCCACCTGAGCTCTTCCAGCGACGGCGCAGGTCTTCAAGCAGATGCTGGGTTGCGGCCATGCCGCAATCGGCCATGAGGAGCTGCGTCTCTAGCGCCTCGAGCGTGGCCTCATCGAGCCCTCGTGTTAGGAGCGCAGTCAGCCCGAGTTTGTCGCGTGTGGCGGCCAGCCCCTCCTTGAGCCGGGCAAGCCAGCTGCGCTCGACCGCGCTGCCTCCGGCAGCCGCGGGTGTCTGGGCAACGGCTGCCCCCTCTGAGGGCAGAGGAAGCTCGGCCGGTGCCGCGGAAGGCTCCGGCGTGGCCGCCGCCTCCGGCTTGGTCGACTTTCGCTTGAAAAGGCCCCACATATCGATGCAGCATGCCCAAGCGGGCATGAAACTCGTTTCGTGGCATTCTAGGTAGCTTCTTGCTTTTCCACGGGCCTCAAGCAGCGCCGTGCCGCCGCCCAGCAAAAATCAACTGCGCATCATCGCAGGCAGCCATCGCAGCCGCCTCATCCGCTTTCCTGAAGCAGCCCGGCTGCCGGGCTTTCGCCCGACGCCGGACCGCGTGCGCGAGACGCTGTTCAACTGGCTCGGCCAAGAGCTCACGGGTCTGGTTTGTCTTGACCTATTTGCGGGCTCCGGCGCGCTTGCCTTCGAAGCGGCCTCGCGTGGTGCGGCGCGCGTGGTGGCGGTCGAGCGCGAGCGGGCAGCCGTTTTGGCGCTCAAGCGCAACCGCGAGCAGCTGGGGCTGTCGGCGGTTGCCGTGTATCACGCCGATGCGTTTGCGTGGCTCGCCACAAGCGGCGAATGCTTCGATGTGGTCTTTCTCGATCCTCCTTTCGCGAGCGATCCATGGCAAGCGCTGGCGCGCAGCTTGCCGGCGCGGCTCACCCCGGGGGCGCGGGTCTACTGCGAAAGCGCCAAGCCGCTTTCGGCCTTCGGCGGGCTGCGCCTCAATCGGCAGGGCCGCGCGGGGTTGGTGCACTATCATCTTTTCGTCCATGACTTGGAGGCGCACAGTCCTCCCCAAGATGCTTGAAGCGTGTCATCTACCCCGGCACCTTCGACCCGCTCACGAAGGGCCATGAAGACTTGATCCACCGTGCGGCCCGGCTTTTCGACGAGGTCGTGCTTGCGGTGGCGGAATCGAAGCGAAAAGCGCCGTGGTTCACGCTCGAAGAGCGTGTGGCGCTTGCGCGCCAGGTGCTGGCCGATGTCCCGAACGTACGGGTTGAGCCCTTCTCGACCTTGCTTCTCGATTTCGTGCGTGCGCAAGGGGCCAACATCATCTTGCGCGGCCTGCGCGCAGCCAGCGATTTCGAGTACGAATTCCAAATGGCCGGCATGAACCGCGGCATGGATCCGAATGTTGAGATCGTGTTTCTCACCCCGTCCGAGAAGTACATGTTCATCTCGGCCACGATCGTGCGCGAGATTGCGTTCTTCGGTGGCGACACCTCGCGCTTCGTGCATCCGGTGATCGGTGAGGCGCTGCGGCGGCGCGCCGAGGAGCGCCGCCGTCTCGAGTCCTGAGGCAAGAAGGCCGCGCCGCCTGCATGAGCCGCCGTGCGGCCCGCGCATAAAATCGAACGCATGTCGGATGAGCGGCCTCAAACACGCCCGCGGCCTGCACGCATGCAATTTGCACGCCTGATCCAGCGTGAATGGATACGCCGCGCCCTAGGGGCTTGGGCGCTTCTGAGCTTCTTGGCCACAAGCTTTGGGCCGAGCGTGGCTGTGGCGCTTGCGCGCGCTGCCGGCGCCGAACCGCTCGTTGTCGAACTCTGCACAAGCACCGGTCTCAAGCGGGTCACGCTTGAGCAGGATGCGGCCAATGACCGGTCCGAAACACCGGCCGATGCGCGCCTCGCCGCAGGCGAGTGCCTCTTCTGCTCGCTGTCTGCCCCCAACCTCGCACCACCACCGGCCCACTGGCGCTGGGTACCGGCGAGGGTTGGCTCCCATTGGGCTCCGCAGAGCGCGGTTGTCGCCCGCGCCAACCCGAGCGACTACCTTCCCCTGAGCCGCGCCCCGCCTGCGCGAGCCTGAGCGCGGCGATCGATCGCTTGCGCAACACGGGCGGCCTCCCGCGGCAACACAGCCTCGCGCTTCGGCCGCGCTATGGCTGACTTTAGGTTTGTTTGGAGCGCCCTTGCCGGAAGCCCAAGCGCGGCTCCGAATGCATGGCGCAGGGTTATTTCAGTTTCTTTCCAGGATTTCCCAACCATGAACTTCGCTTTTCGTTTGCTTTCGCGTTCGATGATTCCGGCTTTCCTTTTCGCAGTGGCCATGACGGCGCAGGCTCAGGTGAGCATCTCCGACCCCTGGGTGCGCGCCACCGCCCCGGGCCAGCGCGCCGCCGGCGCCTTCATGGAGATCAAGGCCGAGCAAAACGTGCGCCTGGTGGCCGGCCGCTCGCCCGCCGCAGCCAAGGTCGAAATCCATGAGATGGCCATGGAAGGCGGCGTGATGAAGATGCGCGAAATCCCCGGCATCGACATCCCGCAGGGCCAGACGCTCTCGCTTAAGCCGGGCGGGTATCACGTGATGCTCATCGACCTCAAACAGCCGATCAAGGCCGATGAGGTGGTGCCGATCACGCTCGAATTCGTCGGCATCGACAACAAGAAGCACACGGTCGAAGTGAAGGCCCGTGGCCGCGCGATGACAGCCATGTCGCCGGGCGCCCAGGGCAAGGCCGAGGCCATGAGCCACGGCGCACACAAGCACTAAAGCACGCGCCGAGGTCCGCCATGAAACTTCGATCGCCCCTCGGGCGAGGGGCCGGTGTGCCGTCGTGCACGCTGCGCTCGCTCGCCGTACGAATCAGCCTGCTCTTTGCCGTCTCGCCGCTAACCCACGCGCAGAGCCTCACCACGGCCGCCGTTGAGCCGGTGTTCGTGACCGCCACCAAGCGCGCGCAGCCGGTGGCCGACGTGCAAGCCTCGGTGCAAGTCATCACCCGCGAGGAGCTGGCCTCCTACGCGGGCATGAACGTCACCGAGGCGCTGCAACTGGCCGTCGGTGTGGATGCCCGTCCTACGGGTGCGAATTCCACCGTCCAGATCCGCGGCTTCTCCGCAGGCGCGGGCTCGCCGGTGCTTGTGCTGATCGACGGCATGCGCCGCACCGCCAAGTATGGCGGCGTGAACCTGAACCTGCTGCCGCTCGAATCGGTCGAGCGGATCGAAATCGTGCGCGGCCCGATGTCGGCGCTCTACGGCGCCGATGCGGCAGGTGGCGTCATCAACATCATCACCAAACCCGTCTCCGCGGCCCCACCCGGCTCAGGCAGCGTGCGATTGACCCTTGGCACGATGGAGCGTGAGCAGCGCGAGACCGCAACCGCGGGCGCCACCCTGCACGCCGCCACCGGGGCCCTCCGGCACCGGCTCTCGGCCGAAGTGCGTCGGCGCGAGGCCTTTCGCTACGACCGAAGCACCGTCCTTGCCGACTTGGGTCGCATCGAAGAGCAGTTCCTGAACTACGCGGGCGAGTGGGTCGGCAGCTCGGGCATGCGCTTGGGCTGGACGCTTGAGGGCACCTGGCAGCGCGACACCGCGCCCGGGCTGCTTGCGGCAAGCCCGCCCACACGGCCGCAGCCGGTCCCCTTCACAGCCTACGAGCGCGAGACGCGGCATTACGCAGACATTCGGCTCGCCACACCGCTCGGCCCCGGCGAATTGACGATCGAGGCCTCCCACGGCCACTCCGACGGCGCCACCACACGCGCCTTCCCGACGATCGAGGAGACCGACTACACCCAAAGCGAAATCCGCGCGCGCTACGCCGTGGGCCTGGGTGCGCATCAGCTGATCCTCGGCGCCGGGCAGGCGCGCGACGATCTGGCGGTGACGATCCTTGCGAACCCGCGCGCCCGCACCACGCGACACGCCTTCGTGCAGGATGAGTGGCGGATCGGCTACGGTCTAAGGGCTTTGGTCGGCCTGCGCCATGACGACACGAGCGACTTCGGCAGCGTCACCACGCCGCGGCTGTCGCTCGCCTGGAGCGAGGGGCCCTTCACCGCGCGTGTGGGCTACGGCGAGGCGTTTCGTGCACCGAGTGCGCTTGAGCTCTACTCGCGCTTCTTCCGCGGGCGCTTCGTGATCGTGGGTAATCCGAACCTGCGCCCGGAGCGCAACGAATCGATCGAGGCAGCGCTTGCGTGGTCCACCCGTACAGCCTCAGCCGAGCTTGTGCTCTTCGATGCCAAGGTGCGCGACCTGATCCAGACCGTCACCAAGCCGCGCTTGCCCTCCGACCCACCGAGCGTGACGCTGCGTAGCGAATACTCGAATGTTGCTCGCGCGCGGCTCAAGGGGGCGGAGTTCACGGCGCGCGCACGACTCGCGCTGGGCTGGGATGCCTTCCTCGGCTACGACTACCTTGACGCGCACGACGCGCTCACCGGCGCGCGACTGACGAACCGCGCCCGTGCCAACCTGCGCGCGAGCCTGCGCTACACGAGCGGCCCCTGGCAGGCGGAACTGCGCCACCGGCAGTGGTTTGACTTCTACGCCGCCGATCCGGCTCTGCGCACCGCACCACCGTTCAACGCCGGGCACCAGCTCACCGATGTGCGTCTCGCGTGGCAGGTGAACCGCTCGCTCAACCTCGCCTTCGGCATCGACAACCTTTTCGACAAGCCTCAGCCGAAGAACTGGTCGAGTGTCGGCGGCACGATGGAACCGGCGGGACGGTTCTTCTACACCACACTCCGCTACGGGTTCTAAAGCCATGGGCCAACCTGCGCACAGCCAGGGCGTTGCCGCGCACACGGCATCTCCGCTCTGGCCGCTCACCCCTGAGGCGTGCAGCAACCCGGAGGCGATCCTCGCCGCGCGGGATGCCCTGGTGGCCACCGGCGAGCATCTGCACGGGCCCGAGATCGCCGCTCGGCTCGGCGTGCCCGAGGCGGCGGTGGTGGCCGCGCGGCTCGGGCGCGATGCCTTTGAGCTTGCCTGCGATGTGCCGGCGCTCTTGGCACCGATGGCGGCCTGGTCGAAGTGCTTGCTTGCGCTGCGATCCGCTTTCGGCGTTGCCCTTGCGATTGGGCGCTTTCGCGCGCCGCAGATGGCTGACGGCCACCTCTCCATCGCAAGCGAGGAGCACTCGGCATCGGTCCACCTCGCCGCGGCTGATCGCGCGTATCTGCTTGAGGAGCACGACATGCACGGCCACAGCGTCAGCATCAACATCTTCGATGCCGCGGGCGATGCGCTTTTGCGTGTGTTTCTGATGTCGAAAGAGGGCCGTGAGCACGCCCTCCCGCATCTCCAGAGGCATCGCTTGAGCGCACAGGAGCGTCGGTGGCAGCCGCGCGGTCAAGTCGATCCTTCCCGTGGGCATTCGGTCGCCGCAAGCGATCCTGCCGCAGCGGACTCACTGCGCGAAGCCCTGCTTGCGCTTGCGGCAGGCAGTGCACGGCAAGTTCTCATGCACTCAGCCACGAGCGCGCTCACGAGCCGCTTCCGCGCCACCCACACAAGCGACACACCGCCCACCACCCATGCCACCTCCTCGGCACTCAAACTGCATCTGCGCCCCGGGGCTGCGGTTGCCGTTGAGGCCTCATCCGCTGGCAGGGCGTGGCGGGCCGCCAACGGCGACCGGTTCGTGCTCGGCAGCCTTGAGGAGACCGCGCCATGAAACGCAGTCTCGACCGTGGGTTCGTGATCATGGCAGCGCTGCTTGCGCTTGCGCTGATGCGCCCAGCGGCGGCCAACGAGCGCTGGATCGTCGTTGCGCCCTACGTGGCCGAAATCGTCGTTGCGCTTGGCGGCGCCGATCGCATCGTCGGTCTCGGGGGCGGGGGCGAGCACCTCGAAGCGCTGGCCAAGGTGCCGCGGCTACCGGGTTTTCGGCAGACCTCGGCCGAGCCGATCCTTGCGCTTCAGCCCACGCGCATTCTCATCACCGACGACCGGGTCGCCCCGCCGGTCATCGAGCAGCTCAAGGCCGCAGGCGTTCGCATCGAACAGCTCGACACCGAGCAAAGTGTGGCCGGCGCAGAGCGTCGCATCCGCCAGGTGGCGCAACTGCTCGGCAAGCCGAGCGAGGGCGAGGCGCTTGCGGCGCGGTTTCGACGCGAGATGGCCGAGCTTGCCCAGGAGGTTGCCCGCGCCCGGCACAAGCCGCGGGCGCTTTTCATCCTGGCCGGCGGACGGCGGCCGATCATCGTCGGCGGCCGCGGCACGAGTGTGGCGCAGGTGCTCGAACTGGCCGGTGCGGTCAACGTCGCCGCTGAAATCGAAGGCTTCAAGCCGATGAGCCAGGAAGCGATGGTGAAGGCCGCGCCGGAGGTGATCCTCACCAACCGCGACGGCCTCACGCCCACGGGCGATGGCACACCGATTGCGCTCAAAAGCCCCGGCGCGGAGGCCACCCCCGCCGCGCGGCACGGACGGCTCATCCACATCCCGGATCGCTACCTGGGCGGCATCGGCCTCCATACGCCCGAGGGCGTGCGGCTGCTCCTCCGCGAGATCGCAAAGGCGATGGCGAAGTGAAGCGGCGGTTGCGCACAACCCCTCCGGCGCTTCGCGCCACCTCCCCTTCGCCCGCGAAGGGGAGGACATGTTTGATGTTCTCCCCTGCGGCGAACGCCGTAGGGGAGATGTCGGCGAAGCCGACAGAGGGGTTTGGGCCGCAGACGAGAGAGGGTTTCGCATGAGAAAAATGCGCCAATGAAACGCTCCTACCTCTGGCTTGTGCTCGCCGCGCTCGCGCTCGTCGTGACCACGCTTGCGGCGCTTGCGATTGGCGCGGTGCGGGTGCCGATCCCGAAGGTCATCGCCGCACTCACCGGCACCCTTGATCCGGCAAGCGACGCGATGACCGCCACCATCATCCAGAACGTGCGGCTGCCGCGGGTGCTGCTCGCCGTTCTGGCCGGGGCGGGGCTTGCCGTGGCCGGAGTGCTCATGCAGGCGCTCTTTCGCAACCCGCTTGCCGATCCGGCGGTGATCGGCGTCTCCGCCGGCGCCGCGCTCGGGGCGGTCATCACCATCGTCTTGGGCGCGACCCTGATCGCGGGTCTTTCGCGCGCACTCGGCGCGTGGACCTTGCCCGTGGCCGCTTTCGTAGGCGCGATCGTCGCAACCCTCATCGTCTTCACGCTCGCGCGGCGCGACGGCGTACTCGATGCAACCACGATGCTTCTCGTCGGCATCGCGATCAACGCGCTCTCGGGGGCGGCAATTGGGCTGCTGATCTTCATCGCCACCGACGAGCAACTCAGGAACCTCACCTTCTGGAA
>JANWWI010000003.1 GCA_025056355.1 Casimicrobiaceae bacterium
CATCTTGCGCCCGTAGCGCTTGCGACCTATGCGCTTGAGCGCAGCTTGCGCTTCGCACCAGCCGTCTCCTCGGACGCGCAGAGCCGCATCCCACGCACCCTCTCCCTCTGGGAGAGGGTTGGGGTGAGGGCCTTCCGCACAACCATCTTGCGCCCTTAGCGCTTGCGACCTATGCGCTTGAGCGCAGCTTGCGCTTCGCGCCGACTGTCGCGCTCTTTGATGGCGTCTCGTTTGTCGTGGGCTTTCTTGCCCTTCGCCAAGCCGATTTCGAGCTTGATGCGCCCGTCTTTGTAGTGAAGATCAAGCGGCACCAAGGTGTAGCCGCGTTCCTTGACTTTGCCGATGAGCTTATTGATCTGAGCGCGGTGCAGCAGGCAACGGCGTGATCGGGTCGGGTCGGGCTTGACATGGGTGGAGGCGGCTGGAAGCGGACTGATCAACGCCCCGACCAGAAAAACTTGCGAGCGGATCACACGCACATAGGCATCGCGCAGTTGCACCCGTCCCGCGCGGATCGCTTTGACCTCCCAGCCTTCGAGTTCGAGTCCGGCTTCGTAGCGTTCTTCGATGAAGTAGTCGAAAAACGCTTTCTTGTTGTCGACGATGGACATTTTCGGATTGTAGGAAGCGCAGCCCGCCCCCGTGGCCGGACACCGCTCGGCGACAATCGCGGCTGATGAAACATGTGATTCGCTCGATCCTCGTGCCCTACAGCGCTGAGCAGATGTACGCCTTGGTCAACGATGTGCCGCGCTATCCGGAGTTTCTGCCCTGGTGTGGCGGCGCCCGAATCCTTGAACAGACCGAAAGCCGCATGCGTGCCGAGGTCGAGATCGTCTTTCGCGGGCTGCGCCAGAGCTTTACCACCGACAACACGCTCTACCCCAACGAGCGCATCGAGCTGCACTTGGTCCGCGGCCCCTTCAAACGGCTCTCCGGCGAGTGGCGCTTCAAGCCGATCGGTGAGGTGGGCTGTCGGGTGGAGTTCGAGCTGATCTATGCCTTCGACGGGCTTCTGGCACACCTGATCGCACCGGTGTTCGACAAGATCGCAGCGACATTCGTCGACGCGTTCGTGGCGCGCGCCGATCAGCTTTACGCGCGCTAGCATATGCGGGTCGAAGTCGTTCGCGCCTGGCCCGACACCCTCGAGCAATGGGAGCTTGAACTACCGGAAGGCGCAACGCTCGGTGAGGCGCTCGACGCGCTCAATGCACGTGGCATCGCCGTCGATCCCGAGCACGTGGGTGTTTGGGGTCGACGCCGCGGGAGGGAGCATCCGCTCGCCGAAGGCGATCGCATCGAGCTCTACCGCCCGATCACGGCCGACCCGAAAGCGGCGCGGCTTGACCGCGCCAAGGCTCAGGGTCGTCGCTCAAGGGCATGGACGCGGCGGACGGTGCATCCGCTGTGAGCGGCTCCAAAGAGCGGCCGAATGCTATTCGGCACTCGGCCTAGAATGCGTCGTCCATCGCTTGCGCGTCGGCGCGATCCGGCGCGTGTTTCTCTGTCGCGCCAATGCGCAAATGGGTGTTACCTGACCACGTTGAGGATTTGCTCGCGCCTGCGGCCCGTGCTGTCGAGCAGGCGCGCCGAACCCTCATCGACCGGCTGCAGGCCGCCGGCTACGAGCTGGTGGAACCGCCGCTTGTCGAACACCTCGAAGCCTTGCTGACCGGCACCGGGCACGATCTGGAGGCGGTCACCTTCAAGCTCGTCGATCCGCTTTCGGGCAAACTCCTTGGCGTGCGGTCCGACATCACGCCACAGATTGCGCGCATCGATGCCACTTACTTCAGCGACGACGGCGTGCGGCGCTTTTGCTATGCCGGGAGCGTGCTGCGCGCGCGGGCGGGCGTGGGCGACTCGCGCGTGCTCACGCAGGTCGGTGCGGAACTCTTCGGTGAACCCTCCGTCGCGGGCGACACGGAAATCCTGAGCTTGCTCGTCGAAGCCGCGCGCGAGGTCAACGCAGCCCCGCTTCGCATCGACTTGGGCCACGTCGGTTTGTTCAAGGCGCTGCTTGCGCACTTCGAATTACCCGAAACGATCGGGTCGCAGCTCGATGCGGCCCTCGCCGCCAAAGCTTCAAGCACGATTCAAGCCATGGAGGCAGTGCCAGCTGCGGCGCGCGCCGTGTTCGTACAGCTGACGCAACTCTTCGGGGAGGCCGACGCCGTGCTCGCCCAAGCCCAACGAGACTTGCCGCGCGCAGCGCCGATCGAGCGCGCGCTGTCTGAGCTCGCGGCGGCTGTTCAAGCGGCACGCGCCGCAGGCGCCTTGCCCTCGGTCGATCTGGCCGATCTGCCCGGGCTGGACTACCACACGGGGCTCGTTTTCGTGGCCTACCTCGAGGGCACAACACGGGCCGTGGCGCGCGGCGGACGCTACGACGGCGTAGGCGAGGCGTTTGTTGCAAGCGACGCGCCGCGACGTCCGGCGACGGGTTTTTCCTTCACTGACCTGCGGGCGCTTGCCACGCTCACGGCGAATCGCTAATCCACTCAAGGGGAATTGCAACAACATGCCGCGCAACGTCGTCGTCATCGGTACCCAATGGGGAGACGAAGGCAAAGGCAAAATCGTCGACTGGCTCGCCGAGCAGGTGCACGGCGTGGTGCGCTTTCAAGGCGGCCACAACGCCGGGCACACCCTCGTAATTGGCGGCAAGAAAACCATCCTGCGGCTGATCCCGTCAGGCATTCTGCACCCGCACACGACCTGCTACCTCGGAAACGGCGTGGTGGTGTCTCCGAACGATTTGCTCAAGGAGATCGCCGAGCTTGAGGCAGCCGGGGTCGAAGTGCGTAGCCGCCTCAAGATCGCACACGCCTGCCCGGTGGTGGCCCCCTACCATGTGGCGATCGATCAGGCGCGCGAGCGCAAGCGCGGAGATGCCAAGATCGGCACCACCGGCCGCGGGATCGGCCCCACCTACGAAGACAAGGTCGCACGGCGCGCCCTGCGCCTACACGATCTTCTCGAGCCGACGCTGCCTGAAAAACTGCGCGAGGTGCTCGACTACCACAACTTCATGCTCGTGCATTACCTGAACGCCGAGCCGGTCGACTTTGCCGCCACGCTGGAGAGCTTGCAGCGTGCCGGCGAAGAAATCGCCCCGATGCTGGCCGACGTCTCGCATCTACTGACCGAAGCACGGCGACACGGCAAGCCGCTGCTCTTTGAAGGCGCTCAAGGGACGCTCCTAGACATCGACAACGGCACCTATCCGTTTGTCACCTCCTCCAACTGCGTATCGGGCGCAGCGGCCACGGGCGCCGGCGTCGGCGCACGCATGGTCGATTACGTGCTGGGGATCACCAAGGCCTACACCACTCGCGTTGGGTCCGGGCCGTTCCCAACCGAGCTTCAGGATGAAGTCGGGCGCGCGCTCGCTGAGCGCGGCAACGAGTTCGGTTCCGTCACCGGCCGGCCACGCCGCTGTGGCTGGCTCGACATCCCCGCACTCAAGCGAAGCTTCGAGATCAATGGGGTCGACGGCATGGCCGTCATGAAACTCGATGTGCTCTCGGGGCTTGAGGAAATCAAAGTCTGCGTGGCGTATCGCTTCCGCGGCGAGACGATCGATCGGCTGCCCTTCGGCGCCTCCGCCGTGGCCGAGTGCGAACCGATCTATGAGACCTTTCCGGGCTGGAAAGAATCGGTGTTCGGCATCCGGCGCTTCGAGCAGCTGCCGATGAACGCTCAAAGCTACTTGAAGCGCATCGAGGCGCTCACTGGGGTTCCGATCGCGCTCGTCTCGACCGGTTACGAGCGCGATGACACGATTCTGCTTCAGCATCCTCTCGTGCCCTAGTTCCGCCGACCGGCCATGACGGACACCGGACACCTCTACGTCACCTGGGAGCGCTACCACCGTCTGATCGAGCGGCTTGCGATTCTGGTCTACGATTCAGGCTGGCAGTTCGATCAAGTGGTCTGTATCGCACGCGGGGGCTTGCGCATCGGCGATGTCTTGTCGCGGGTGTTCGACAAGCCCTTGGCGATCATGAGCACATCGAGCTATGTCGAAGGCGGCGGAACGGTGCGCGGCAAGCTGCTCGTCTCGGAACATTTGACGATGACTTCGGCCAAACTCGGAGATCGGGTGCTGGTGGTGGACGACATGGTGGATTCGGGGCAGACGCTCCATGTGGTCAAGCAGGAGTTGCCGCAGCGCTACCCGCATCTCAAGGAAGTGCGCACCGCCGTGCTCTGGAAGAAGGGTGTGTCGACCTTTCACCCCGATTACTTCGTCGAATTTCTGCCGACAAGTCCCTGGATCCATCAGCCGTTTGAGCACTACGATCACGTGCGGCCGCATCAGCTGCCGCGGTAAGCGAACGCACGGTTCCGCCTGCGGTGCCGCGCCTTGCTCCTCCTGCGCGTAGCGGCTACATTGGATGGCCTCAGGGAAGCTATGAGCATGTCCGCCCTCTCCTCCGGTATCGCCGAGCGTATGCTCCGATGGCGGCGAGTGCTTGCGGATCTGACCCGAACGCCGGCGAGCTTGAACGCCGAGCTGAAAAGCGCCTCGGCGAATCCGATGCCGGCAGCCCCTGTGCCCAATCGGCCGCGCGAGGCGGCCGCACCGGTAAGCTCGGCTCGAGCGTTTGTGCGACAGACCCTCGCTAAGGACGGCGCGCGCGGCAGCGCTGGCTACGCAGTCGGTCGCAGCGCACGGTTTCCGTTGACCAAGACGCAGCCTTCACGCCAGGGCCTGGCCGATGACGCCGATCACTCGACAACGGTGTCTCCGTCGGGGACTGCAACCCCGTGGCGCTTGCTGACCGCGGCGGCCTCGGCTATTCTCTTCGTGGCGTGGTTGCCGGGTTGTTCTGAAACGCAAGTGAATTCGCTGGTGTTTGCCTCTGAACTCTCGGGGCGCCTCGTGCATCAAGGGCGCCCGCTGTCCGGCGTTCGACTGGTTCGGATCGTGAAAGATGCCAGCGAGACCGCGACCGATGAGGTCACCACCGGCGCCGATGGCAGCTTTGCCTTTCCCGCAGCGCCGCGAAAGCGTTCCCTGCTGATGCGCCTGGTTCCGGGTGAGGTGCTTTCGTCGGTCAGCGTGCAAATCACCTGGCAAGGTCGGCAGATCGAGCTGCTCGGATACACCAAACGCGACTACCAGCCGCTCAGCGAGTTCGGGGGGCGTGCCGTCCGTTTTGAGCTTGACCCGGGTGAGGTGCGCTACGACTTGGACTTTGGCGATGGCACACTGTCGAGAAAGGTCACTGCACGCCTGGCACCCGATGCACACCGGGCACTCGGCAGCGTCGTGATAAGGCGCGTCGACGAAGCCGCGGCCGAGCGCCTCCAGCGGCTGTTTCAGTAGTCTGACCGATCAAGCGAGACGTCGATGCCCCCACTGAGTCCGACACAAGCGGCCGTGCTGGCCCGCGACGTCTACCTCGTCAACGATCCCAATCCTGTGCGGCGGATCGCCGCGTTGGAGAACCTCCCCTCCGGATACTCACCGGAGCCCGTGCTCAAAGGCCGGACCGGCCTAGGGCCGGGTGTCCTGTCCAATCTCGGCTATCTGGCAGTGCGTCCCGAGAGCAAGGAAGCGATCATCGCCATTCGCGGCACGATTCCGACCTTCCCCCCTGATGTGGCCACTGACGCCTTGCTCATGGACCTGTCCCCGGTGACCGACGGCGGCGTGCATGCCGGGTTTTTGCGTGCCTGGTCGTCTGTGGTCGAGCGCGTCGACGAAGCGCTGCCCGCACATGCCCTCGGTGGGGTAACGGTGCACTGCATCGGGCACAGCCTGGGCGGTGCGTTGGCGACCTTGGCGGCCGATCACCTGAGCCGCCGCGGTGCACGCGTTTTTCTCTACACCTTCGGCGCCCCGCGTGTTGGTGGCGCAGGCTTCTGTCAGCAGCTCACCGCCCGGGTCGGTCCGGACCGCATCTTCCGGGTCTACCACCCGGCCGATCCGGTGACGATGGTGCCGCTCTTCCCGTTCACGCACGTGCCGTGGAACCGCAGCGGTTGCGCGATCCGCTGCGGTCCGAACGAGCGCATCAGCGTGTCACGTCACTCGATGGAAGGCTACGTTCAGTTTATGTCCGGCGTCTCCTTTGCCCAGTTACGGCAAAACGGCCCCCAGAGGCTGACCGATCGGCAGATCGAACACTGTTTGGCCACCGTAAAAGCCGGCGGCTGGGTACAAAACTGGGGCGCTCGTGCTGCCGAGCTGATCGGCATCGCGCTCGACTGGGTCCTGCGCAAGTTGCTCGAAGGCGGGCTCGCCCTTCTGCAGCCCTTCTTCGCCGCAGGGGTGAGCGCGCTCGACGTGCTGGCCTGGGCGTTGCACCGCGCTACGCAGGTCGCCGAACGAACCGCGTGGTATGTCGAGGCGATCATCCAAGCGATCTTGCAGTTCATCGGCCGGGCGTGGGATCGCACGAAAAGCCTGACCTACGAATTCCTGCGCTGGGCACTCGAAACGGCCGCGCGCGAAATCCGGCGCCTCGTGGCTAGCGCCTTGCACGCCCTGCCGCGCATCTGACCAGGCTACCCAGAGACCGCGACTCCGCCCGCTACATCAGGCGGCCGCACAGCCCTCTGAACCGCTTGGGCGCGAACGGGCCGATCGGTGCAACACGCCTGCTTGCCTGGCGGGTGGTTGCACCAACCGTTCAATCGCGTTGCCGCAGCGAAAAAACGCCCTAACCGAGCGCTCAGGGTAGAGGCATCGGTTTGCCATGGAGCGATCGGGAGGCTTGCCAAGGAAGGGGTTGCACCCTACCCGCCGCGAAGTTTTCGGCACACCCGGCTCCACGTTCTCTACACTGCGGGCGATAAACACCCAAGACGTGGTCGCAGGCGCGAGAGGCGTTGGATGGGCAACCCGGGTTCGTGGCGTAAGAAGTAAAAGACCGGCTTGCGCCGGTCTTCAAAATTGGTGCCCAGAAGAGGACTCGGTCACGTACCGCGACCCCGGCGGCCGCACAAGATGCGGCCGCCCTTCTCGTCCTCACGCGCAGTGCGCAGTGCACTGCGCTTTCTGGGCAGCCAAAAATACAAAGACCGGCTTGCGCCGGTCTTCAAAATTGGTGCCCAGAAGAGGACTCGAACCTCCACGGTTTTACCCGCTAGTACCTGAAACTAGTGCGTCTACCAATTCCGCCATCTGGGCTGTGTTGAGACTCTAGGATTATAAGTTGAGAGCCCATCAGCAACGACGTGCGCCACGCGCCCCGACGCACGCGCGAAAACCGAAGCCGAACGCGAGGGTCGCGCTCGGCAGCGCAGCCCCTCGAGGCCGACACGCAATCGAGAAAGCCGACACGCCACGGTCTGTTGGCGCGGGCGTCCCTTTGCCGCCCGACGCCCTCACGGGGGTCGTGATCGGCCATCCCGACGGGTACGGCTTCGTCAAACTCGACGCTGGTGGCGAGGATCTTTACTTAAGCGAAGAGGCGATGCGCGCCGTGCTGCATGGCGATCGGATTGCGGTGCGCGTGGTCGGCCGGGCGCGCAACGGTCAGCCGCTCGGCGAGGTCCTGAGGGTGCTTGAGCGCGCCAACCGCCGCGTGGTCGGTCGACTGCACTTCAAGGACGGCGTATGGTTTGTCGTGGCGGCCGAGCGGCGCATCAATCAGGACATCGTGGTGCCAAAGGACAAGCTCTGCGGCGCTCAAGTAGACCAGATCGTCGTGGTGGAAATTACCCGCCAACCGACCCCGTTTGAGGAAGCTCAGGGTCAAGTCGTCGAGGTGGTCGGCGATGCCGATGCCTCCGACATCGAGCTCGAAATCGCGATCCGCAAGTACCAGCTGCCGCATGTTTTTTCCTCCGAGGCCATCGCGGAGGCGGCTTCCTTCGGCACCGAAGTGCGCCCAGTCGATCGGCGCGGGCGGGTCGATCTGCGCGAGCTACCCCTTGTGACCATCGACGGCGAAACCGCTAAAGACTTCGACGATGCCGTCTATGCCGAACGCGTCGGACGCGGCTATCGCCTCGTGGTGGCAATCGCCGATGTCTCGCACTACGTGCGTCCGGGAAGCGCGCTCGATCGCGACGCGCGCGAACGCGCCACCAGCGTGTACTTCCCGCGCCGCGTGATTCCGATGCTGCCCGAGGCGCTTTCCAACGAACTCTGCAGCTTGAAGCCCCACGTCGAACGACTTTGCCTCGTCTGCGACATGCGCATCTCGGCTTCGGGTCGAATTAGCCGCTACGAGTTCTACCCCGCCCTCATGCGTTCCCAAGCCCGGCTCACCTACACCGAAGTCGCGGCACGGCTACCGGCACTCGAGCGGGCCCACCCCGAACCGGGGTCGGTCGATGCCTCCCTCAAAACGCTCTACGCGCTCTATCGTTGCCTGCGTGCCGTGCGTGAGGGTCGCGGAGCGCTCGACTTCGAAGGCCAAGAAACGGTCTTTGAGTTCAACGAGGACGGCTCGGTGGCCTCGATCCGTCCCGCCGTACGCAACGACGCACACAAGCTGATCGAGGAGATGATGCTGGCGGCCAACGTTTGCGCCGCTCGATTCCTGGCCAAGGCCAGGCAGCCGCTACTCTACCGTGTGCACGACATCCCGCAGCCGGACAAGCTCGCGGCGCTGCGCGAGACGCTGGCGCTACGCGGGCTCAAGCTCGGGGGCGGGGAGCGCCCCTCGCCCCGGGACTACGCGCTCTTGATCGAGGCGACGCGCGACCGGCCCGACGCGCCCGCGCTGCACATGCTGCTGCTGCGCTCGCTGCCGCAAGCCATCTATTCGCCCGACAACGCCGGTCACTTTGGGCTTGCCTACGACTACTACGCGCATTTCACCTCGCCGATCCGGCGCTATCCTGACCTGCTCGCCCATCGCGGGATCAAGGCCGTGCTGGCCGGTAAACGCTATCTCAAAGAAGACTGGCATGCACTGGGCGAGCATTGTTCAGGCTGCGAGCGACGGGCCGATGCGGCCTCGCGCGAGGTTGCGCAATACCTCAAGGCGCGCTACCTCGAGGGCAAAGTCGGCGAAGCCTTGACCGGGACGGTCTCGGGCGTGATGCCCTTTGGCGCCTTCGTCACGCTTGATGAGACGTTCGCCGACGGCCTCATCCATGTCACCAACTTGCCGCGTGACTACTACGAACTCGGGCGCGACAAGGTCACCCTCATCGGCCAGCGCAGCGGCTTTCGCCTCACCCTTGGTGAGCGGGTTCGAGTGCGTATCGCCGCCGTTCACGCCACCACCGGCAAGATCGATTTTGATTTTCTGGGACGGATCGATGAGCGTTGAACCTCAGACCTTGGAAACAAACGCTGGCGCGATCACGGCCCCGCCTGTCACCGTGCCGCTCGAGCGACTCGGACTTCTCGCGATGGACATGGACTCCACCGCCATCACGATTGAATGCATCGACGAGCTGGCCGATTTCGCCGGTGTCAAGGCAGAAGTTGCAGCAGTGACTGAGGCGGCGATGCGCGGCGAAATCGACTTTGCGGAAAGCCTGCGCCGGCGCGTGGCCTGTCTACGCGGACTGCCGGTCGGTGTGCTCGATGAGGTCTACGAACAACGCCTGCGCCCCACCCCAGGCCTTGACCGCCTGATGGCCTTTGCCGCCGCACACGGCATCCGCACCCTGCTCGTTTCTGGGGGCTTTACCTACTTCACGGAACGACTGCGCCGACGCTTTGGCTTCACCTACACGCGCGCCAATACGCTCGAGGTGCGCGCGGGCCGACTCACCGGGCGTCTCTGCGGGCGTCTGGTCGATGCGCAAACGAAAGCCGAAACGCTCAAGCGACTCGCCGCCACCTTGCCCAGCGCGCGCTGCGCGACCTTGGCGATTGGCGATGGCGCCAACGACTTAGCAATGCTTGCCGCGGCCACCTTGGGGATCGCCTTTCACGCCAAACCCGCAGTGCGCGCTCAGGCTCGCGCGGCCATTGACGCGGGGGGGCTCGAACGGGTGCTTGATTTCATTTCAGGAGCTTCTGAGGTCATCGCGCCATGCCCGCCATCGCCGATCGGACGGGGGCTGCGCTAGCATGATGCGCGAAAGCCTATGGCAAGCTCTTTCTTCCTCTCGTCACGACTCATGCTCTCTTCGAAACCTGCTCTTGCGATTTTGTTCTCCGCTGCAGCGGTTGCAGCCGCTGGCCAGACCCAAGACTCGAACCGACCGACGCCGCTGTCCCAGCTTCACTATGTCGGCGCGCACACCCGGTTTGGTCTCGGCATCGACGATGACGGCAATGTGCGCGGCGAGCTGTTTCAGGTGCTTCAGTCGAGCGATCAGAGCGCGACGCTTGCCGAGATTTGGGGCGCGAAACGCGCGGGGGGGGTGAAGTTTTCGCATCATTGGGTCTCAGGGGACCGGGTTGACAAGCTCTTTGCGGCCTACGATCAAGCAGCACGCGACGTGGGCAAGCTCACCCTCGGCGGCGGCCAAGAATGGGAGCGTTTGTTCTGGACGGGGTATGTGTCGAAGGGGATCGGCGGCGCCAAACTGACGGCAACTTCAAGCCTCTCGCGCGTTGTCACGCTTACGGGCACCGAGGCTGGGCGTCCCTACACGCAGGATGAGACAACCACCGTGATCTCGCGTGCCTATCGGCGCCCGTACGACTGGAGCGTCGGAGCGCGCGCCGGGCGCTTCTACGAAAGGCCTCTGCTGCGGCTCACCGCTGGACTCGACTACGACCACGGCAAGCACTCGGCCCGGCAGCGGACCGCCGCACTGACGGCGGAAAAGTTTTTTGAAGGCTCACCCTTTTCGATTGCGCTCACGGGGGAACTTTCGCGCCGCGATGGAGACTTCGTGACTCGCCGCCGCGACCAGCGCGGACTGTTCATGCTGCGCTACGACTTAGGCGGTCCTCGATCGAGTTTCCGTCCCGCAGAAGTACGCCGCACCATCACGACGACGGAGCGCATTCCGGATCCGAACTGGGTCCCGCCGCCTCCACCTCCGCCGCCGCCACCGCCCGCACCGGTGGTGATGGCGCCTCCGCCGCCGCCACCACCACCGCCGCCACCGCAGTTTCGCACGGAAACGCGCATCATTCGTAGCGAGGCGACCGACACCCAGGAAACCTACTTTGACCTCGGCTCGGCTCGGCTCAAGCCCGCCGCCATGCGCGAGCTCGATGAGCTGGTCGCGCGCATTGAGGCGCAGCGCCCGTACGTACAAATTCAAGTTCGCATCGTCGGGCACACCTGTCCGACTGGCTCCGACCGCGACAACTACCCGCTCAGCCTCAAGCGCGCCGAGGCAGTCAAGGCCTACCTCATCGCGAAGGGCATCCCGGCCTCAGCCATCACGACCGAAGGCAAGGCCGGCCGCGCTCCGAAGTATCCAGAGGTACGCGGCCAGAGCTTCCGCAACCGTCGGGCGGACACCGACGTGCTGATTGTCAAGGAGCGCACTGAGCAGGTGCAGGTGGCCGTGCCAGTGCCGCCACCGCCTCCGCCGCCGCCCCCAGTTGTGGTACAGCCACCCCCGCCGCCTCCGCCGCCACCACCGCCACCGGTCGCGCAGCGGCCGATGATTGAACGCCAGGTCAGTCGCGAAGTCGTCGAAAACGTGCCCAATCCGTGGCGTGCGCGAGCCCTGTTGAACAGCGTGCCGCACCGGACGCAGGTCGACACCTACGCGTGGGTGCAGACGACCACGACCGTCACGCTTGGCGAACGGCGATTCATCAACCGTGCGCCGGTCGCCGTCGATGATGCGATCACGATCCCGTGCGACACGACCACGCCGGCCACGATCAATGTGCTTGCCAATGACAGCGATCCGGACGGTGACACGCTCAACCTGCAGTCGCTTACCGCACCGGGCCGTGGCACTGCGGCGATCGCCGGTCGCGCGATCAACTACACACCTACGGCCGCCGCCTGCGGTACAACCGACACGTTCACCTACACGATCAACGACGGCAAAGGGCAAACGGCCACGGCGCGTGTCACGGTCACCGTGGCTGCGGCACCGCCGCCTCCCCCACCGCCTCCGGCCAACCGTCCGCCGGTGGCCGTAGACGACCGCTACGTGGTTCCCTGTAACGTCGTCGATCGCTCGCTTGAGGTGCTCGCCAACGACAACGATCCCGACGGCGATGCGCTGCGCATCGTATCGGTCACGCAGCCGCTGCCTCCGGCAATCACGGCGAGCGTTCGCATCGCGCCCGACGGCCGAAGCGTCATCTTCAATGGCGGACCCGTCTGTTTTGCCTCAACGACCTTCACCTACACCATCAGTGATGGTCGCGGCGGAACGGCAACAGCCACCGTGACGGTGATCGACCCGTAAACGCTCGCCTACGACCGGTCATGCGCCCCGAACTCGGGGCGCATGACGTTTCGATTCACGTCCAAAACGCCGCCACGCCTAGCCCCGCAAAAATACCCGCGGCGACCATGCGAACGAATCGTAGCGGGATTCGCTGGGCCAGTTTCTGGCCAACGATGACCGCGGGCACGTTGGCGATGAGCATGCCCACTGTGGTGCCCAGGATCACCGCAACCGCTTCCGCGTAATGCGCGGCCAGAGCGACCGTGGCCACCTGGGTCTTATCGCCCATCTCGACGAGGAAGAAGGCCACCACCGTGGCTGTGAACACACTCCAGGCCGTGCGTCCCTCGCCGACTGGAGTGCTCTCATCGGCCTTGTCCGGGATCAAGGCCCAGGCCGCCATGGCGAAAAACGACAGTCCCAAGATCCAGCGCAGCCACCCAGGATCGACCACACGGGTGATCCAGAGGCCAAGCGCACCGGCAAGCGCATGGTTGGCAAGGGTTGCGATCAAAATCCCCCAGACGATCGGCACGGGGCGGCGAAAGCGCGCCGCGAGCATGAAGGCAAGCAGTTGCGTCTTGTCGCCGATTTCGGCAAGCGCGACAACACCGGTGGAAATCAGAAAGGCTTCCATGGAGTCATTCCCGGCCGGGCACGCGACGATTGACCGCAGGCCGCCCCGGCCACAAAAACGGGTGCTGCGGTCAAAGGTCTGGCCAGGTGAGCCGTTGAGCGCTACCGCGCTCCACGGCGGTGATGCACTGCTTGAACCATGGCGCGCGCCTTGCGCGTCGCACCAAGTCTGTTGGCTCAAGCCCGATCTGATCCGCTTGCCAGCGCAGGTGGATCCGATCGGCGGCTACTCCCCAATGACGTCAACGATTCTAACGAGCCCGATCCATAGATGAAGTCTCGCCGGAACGGGTAGTCCGACTGTGCGCCCGGCAGGACGCCTCGTTGGGCGTTGCCATCGGGCCGAATGGCGAGAAACTGATGGATCGCAATCCAGCCTTGTTCAAAGCCCAGCGCGGAACCGGCCAGATAGAGCCGGTAGGCGCGAAGGATTTTCTCGGCCCGCTCGGCCGGATGCGTCTCAGTGAGCGCCGCCCGTGCTGCATCAAGTTGCCGTTCGAGATTATCCGACCAGTGCCAGAGCGTGCGCGCGTAGTGCGGCCGCAGGTTCTCGACATCGACCACTTCGAGCCCGCCGCGGGCCATGTGTTCGAGGATGGCCGAGGCATGCAGCAGTTCGCCGCCGGGAAAGATATAGCGTTCGATGAACTCGCTGATGCCGCCACCCAGGCCGCGGTTGTCTGGAGAGGCCGTCGTGATGCCGTGGTTCATCACACGACCGCCTGGGACTAGCAGATCGTGCAGTCGGCGACAGTAGCGGGTCATGTTGGCGCGCCCGACATGCTCGAACATGCCCACCGAAGCGAGCCGATCGAACGGTCGCGCCGCTTGGTATTCCCGATAGTCCTCGCAGCGCACCTCCACGCGTCCGGCGAGACCGCGCCGCTCGATCTCGCGCTGAACGTAGGCATGCTGATTGCGCGAGAGCGTGATCCCGACCGCCTCAACCCCATAGCGCTCGGCCGCGTGAAACAGCAGCCCGCCCCAGCCACAGCCGATATCGAGCAAGCGCATGCCCGGCTCAAGCGCGAGCTTGCGGCAGATCAAATCGAGTTTTGCCTCCTGCGCCTGGGCGAGGGTCGCCTCCGGATCGGCAAAGTACGCACACGAATACACGCGCAGAGGATCGAGCCACAGGGCGTAGAACGCGTCCGAGACGTCGTAGTGAAACTCGATCTGCTGCCGGTCGCGTGCGAGCGTGTGTTTGACCATCGATGCAAGCGCCAACACAAAACGCTTTGCCAGGCTGGGTTTGGCGTCGCGCGGGCGAGAACCGACCAGTGCACCGGCGGCGCGCATGAGATCGCGCATCGAGCCTTCGATGTCGACCTGCCCTTCCACATAGCAGCTTGCAAAATCCCCGATCGCTCGCGCCGCAAGCGCCACAAGCGGCGCTCGACCGCGCAGGCGCAGCGTGATCGCGGGGTTGCTGGGTCCGGCAACGCCCGCATCCCAGTGCACTCGCACGGGGACGGGTAACTCGCTCAAGAGAGTTTCGAGGGTGGCTTGTACGGTCACGGTCGATCCGTTGAGCGTTTGTAAAAAGCTCTCGCGAAGAATATGCGAGCGCCGAACGATCGGCAATGCAGCCTGAAGAAACCAAAGTGAAACGTCTGCTCATCATTCACGCCGGGCAGCCGGGCGGCGCCACGGCGGCGCTTGTGGCTGCCGCCCGAGACGGTGCGCGTGAAGCCGAGCCGGTCCTCGAGGTGCTCGTTCGGAGCGCGCTCGTGGCAAGCGCCGAGGACCTGCTCGCCGCAGATGGCTATTTGTTTGCGAGCCCTGAGCGATTTGGCTACATGGCAGGCGAGCTCAAATTGTTTTTTGATCGCAACTTCTACCGGGTCATGGCCGATCATGACCCGAATGTCGGCGGCGGAGAGCAGTCGCGGATCGCCGGGCGACCCTATGCCCTGCTCATTTGTGCCGGCAGTGACGGCACCGGGGCGGCTCAGGCCATCGGGCGCATCGTCACGGGTTGGCGGCTCAAACCGGTGGACGAGCCGTTGATCGCGCGGCGGCGCGGAGGCGTGGCCGGAACGCTCCGCGGCGAACTGGAGCCTCAAGATCTC
Source organism: Casimicrobiaceae bacterium (assembly GCA_025056355.1). Lineage (GTDB taxonomy): Bacteria > Pseudomonadota > Gammaproteobacteria > Burkholderiales > Casimicrobiaceae > Casimicrobium. Next base: position 14,952 of record JANWWI010000003.1, read on the forward strand.
ACGCGTGCTGCAGAGCTCGGGGCGGCGCTCGCGATGGGCCTCTCGCTTGGACTTTGGTAGTGCTTCTCCGACCTCAGCGGCGCTCGCGCTCGGGAGCGAGCGCTTCGCGCAGCCAGGCGCCGATTTCAGGTTTGGCGGCAAACGGATCGCCTGGCGGTTGCCCGGTAAGCAGTTGGCGCAACCTCTCTTCAACAGCACCGAGCGCCTGTGGATGGGAATACAGATAGAAGTGACCCGCTTCGAGACCGGCGAAGACTCGTTCGGCCACGTTGCGTGCGGACACCTTAGCGCTTGCAACCGCCCGCTCGCTTTGCCGTTGGGCAAGCTCTTGCGACAGCGTGCGCATTCGATCGCGGGGCGCCGGTCGGTGTCGTTCCGACTGAGCGATTCCGGTGGGCACGAAGTAGGGACAAAGCACGGCGGCTCGAAGCTGAGAAGTGACCAGCCGCAAGTCCTGCTCAAGCGTTTCGCTGATTGAGACCACCGCATGCTTGGAGGCGTTGTACACGCCCATGAGCGGCGCGTTGATGAGCCCGGCCATCGAGGCCGTGTTCATGATCACGCCGCGATATTCGGGCTCCCGTCTCGCGCGCTCGAGCATCCGGGGGACAAAGCTTTGGATCCCGTGCACAACCCCCATCACATTGACGCTCCAGAGCCACTGCCAGTCTTCAATCGGGCTCTCCCAGAGCAGGCCGCCGCAGGCAACCCCGGCGTTGTTGAACAGCCAATTCGGCGCACCAAAGTGTTCGCTCGCAATAGCCGCAAGCGCCTCGACCTCGCCCGCCTGGGCCACGTCGCAGCGCCGCCAGAGCAACTCGGTGCCACCGGCGCGCAACTCGGAAGCCAAGGCTTCGAGCGCCCGTGCATCGAGGTCGGCAAGCACCAGGCGAAAGCCTCGCTCGGCACCCAGGCGGGCAAATTCCCGACCAAGCCCAGAGGCCGCCCCGGTCACAACAAGCGTGCGCGGGCCGTTCATCGCGGTCGCGAGCGTTCGATGAGCGCTGCGCGGTTCACGCCGCGCGGCAGAACTCCAAACACCGGCGGCGCTCCCTCTGCCAGCCGCGTCGCGCAGAATGCCTCGGCGACCCACGCAGGGGCAAAACGCACCAGCAAAGCCGCCTGCCAGAGAAGCGTCAGGCGCAGCGCGAGCCGCCGCGCTTGAGCCTCCTCGGCAAGCTCGTCAAGCCACGCCGGCAGGGCTTCGCGGGCGCGGTCGAGCGCTGGATGTGCGCCGCGCGCCGCTTCGAACTCTCGATCGAGCACCGACCGGGCCTCGGTCTGGCGCAGCGCCCGCAGCAGGTCAAGCGCCATGAGGTTGCCCGCACCTTCCCAGATCGAGTTGAGTGGCATCTCGCGGTAGATGCGCGCCATCACGCCGCGCCCGCCCTCTTCCACATAGCCGTTGCCACCCAAGCACTCCATGGCCTCTTGCGCAAACAACGCGCCGCGCTTGCAAATCCAGAATTTCGCAAGCGGTGTGAGCAGCCGTGCCACGGCCGCCTCATGTGCATCCGTGCCGCGGTCGAGCGCGCTTGCAAGCCGGAGGACTAGCACCGTGGCCGCCTCGCTCTCAAGCGCCAGATCGGCGAGCACCTGCTGCATGAGCTCCTGTTCGACCAGCCTTCGCCCGAAGGCAAAGCGCTGCCGAGCGTGATCGATGGCAAGCGAAAGCGCGGCGTGCATCAACCCGGCGGTGCCTGCGGCACAGTCAAGCCGCGTCAGCACGCCCATGCGCAGAATTTGCTGCACGCCGCGACCGGCTTCGCCGACGCGCCAGGCGAAGGTGTCGGCAAACTCAACCTCGGCGCTCGCGTTGGCGTGGTTGCCGAGTTTGTCCTTGAGCCGTTGGATGAGCAGCGTGTTTGCACTGCCATCGGGCAGGATGCGCGGCAGGAAGAAGCAGGTGAGCCCCTCGGGCCGCTGCGCAAGCACGAGGAAGGCATCCGACATCGGCGCGGAGAAAAACCACTTGTGGCCGGTCAGCCGATGCCGCTCGCCCCAGGCATCCTCGCCGTCCAGCTCGGCGCGCGTGGTGTTGGCACGCACGTCGCTGCCGCCCTGTTTTTCGGTCATGCCCATGCCGAAGGTCAGGCCACGCTTTTCGCTCAAGGGCCGAAGCGAGGGATCGTACTCGCCGCGCGCGAGGGTGGGCCGAAGCGCCGCTTCGAGCGCCGCGTTGCCGGCCAGGGCCGGCACAACCGCATAGCTCATCGAAACCGGACAGAGCACCGAGGGATCGAGTTCGCTTGCGAGCATGAAGGCTGCGGCCCGCCGCAGATGCGCATGCGGCCGCGGATCGAACCACGGCCGGGTGGCCAGGCCCGCTTCGATCGCCTGCCCGAGCAGGATGTGATAACTCGGATGAAACTCGACTCGATCGATGCGCCGCCCGTAGCGATCGTGCGTGAGAAGCACCGGCCGATGCGTGTTGGCAAGCCGCGCATGCTCGATCATCTGCGCTGAACCCACGGTCCGACCGAGGCGAGACAGCGCCTCCTCGGCTGACCGGTCAAGCCCCGGCGCAAGTGCCGCAAGCGCCTCGCGCAACGGTCGATGAGCCGCGAACGCATCGAAGTCCTCGAGCGGTTCGGGCTGGTTTTCGACGCGGTGCGTCACCCACATGGCTTTGCGCTCAGACGAGCTTGACCAGTTGCTTGCCGAAATTGCGCCCGGCAAGCAGATCGAGGAATGCCTGCGGCGCGTTTTCGAGCCCGTGCGCGATCGACTCGCGGTAGCGAATGCGACCGGCTCTCACATGCTCGGCCAGTTCACGCAGGCCCGTCGACCAAAGCTCCATGTGCTCGCTTACGATGAAGCCTTGAAGTTTGAGCCGCGAGACCAGAATCAACTGCGGCGCCGCCATCGGGATCGGCTCGCCGTGGTAGCCCGCAATCATCCCGCAGACAGCGATTCGGCCATGCGCGTTCATGCGCAGCATGACCGCATCGAGAATCATGCCGCCCACGTTTTCGAAGTGCCCGTCGATACCTTGCGGGGCAGCGTGCTTGAGGGCCATGGCGAGCGACTTGCTGTGGCCATGCGCTTTGTAGTCGATCGCGGCATCGAAGCCGAGCTCGTCTTTCACGTAGCGGCACTTGGCCTCACCGCCTGCAATCCCGACAACACGACACCCGTGCAGCTTGGCCAGTTGACCGACCACCGATCCCACCGCGCCTGCGGCCGCATCAACACAAATCGTCTCGCCGGGCTTGGGCTCGATGATCTTCGTGAGTCCGTACCAGGCCGTCATCCCCGGCATCCCCACCACGCCCAGATAGGCCGAAAGTGCAATGACCGACGTGTCCACGCGCCTGATCTCCCCATCGCCACGCGCGGTCGAATAAAGCTGCCAGCCGCCCATGCCAACCACGTGGTCGCCGACCTTGAACTTCGGGTGGCGTGACTCGACCACCTCTCCAACGGTGCCGCCGATCATGGTCTGGCCGAGCGGCTGCGGCTGAGCGTAGCTCTTGCCCTCGTTCATGCGGCCTCGCATGTAGGGGTCGAGCGAGAGGTAGTGGTGTCGGATGCGAACTTCACCCTCTGAGAGCGGCGCCAGATCGACTTCTTCCAGGCGGAAGTTCTCAAGCGTTGGAAATCCCGTCGGACGCGAGGCGAGGACGATGCGTTGGTTCTTCATGGTGTGATGATCAAGACCCGTAAGCGCTCAAGGGTTCGACGCCAATGGACGCCGATTCGGCAGGGATGAACGCAGAAGAATCGCTTGCCGCAGCTAGGCATTCACTCTGTCCGCGATCATCGGTCTTGATCTGCGTTCATCTGCGTCTCAAAAAGCCTTTGCGCCCCCATTCACGCCAAGCGCAATCCCAACCCGACGAGGCTTACATCCCGTTCTTGAACCGACTGCGCAGTTCGACCAGCCGCGCCCGTACGGGCCCGAGCGCCTCGGCGTAAATGAGCAGTTCGGCGATGGCCGCATCGAGCCGCTTGCCGAGCTCGACCGAGGCTTCATCCGTGCTCTCCCAGCCGTTGGCAAACAGCGCCTCGACGCCGCGCAAGATCACATGATGCGGAATCACCAGCGCATGCGAGTTCTTGAACGCGAAGCTACGCAGCTCGGCGATCGGATAGGTGCCGCTACGCCCGGCCGAGACCCCGACGAGCAATACCGGCTTGTGCGCGATCTGTCCGCCGGTCAGGTGGATGAGGGCGTTTTTGAGCGCCGGCGGCACCATGCCCGCCCACTCGGGCGAAACCACCACGAGCGCATCGGCGCGTTCGGCCTCGCTGCGCAAACGCGCCAGGTGTGTGGCCTCCTCGGGCGTCGCCTCGCTCTCCCACAGACCCAGGCGCTCGGCGTGCACATCAAAGAGCGCGGTTTCGACCCCACGGCGCACCAGCTCGCCTTCGAGCATGCGCGCGATGCGCAGCGACTGCCCGCCCGGACGTCCGCTGCCGCTGATCAAGAGCACCTGCATGTCAAGCTCCAAGCACCGCCGACACCCCGCCGTCGACGGCGATCCACTGACCGGTCACATGCTTCGAAGCGTCGGAGGCGAAAAACACCGTAATCCCTTTCAAATCCTCCTCATCGCCGAGCCGTCGCAGCGGCGCACTCTTGGCGATTGTCTCCTCCCCCACCGCCGAGAGCAGCCCGTGCGTCATCTTGCTCGGAAAAAAGCCGGGGCAGATCGCATTGGCCCGAATCCCGCGCGGACCCCACTCGCTGGCAATGGCACGCGTGAGGTTGATGACCGCAGCCTTCGAGGTGTTGTAGGCCGCCGTCTTCATCCACGGCGGATTGGCGGCAAGGCCCGCGATCGAGGCCACGTTGATGATGCTGCCGCGGCCACGCGGCAGCATCGAGGCTTTGCCGATCGCCTGCGTGAGCACGAAGATGCCACGCACATTCAGGTTCATCACCTTGTCGTACGCCTCGATGGGATGCTCTTCGAACGGCGCACCCCAGGTGGCCCCCGCGTTGTTGACCAGGATGTCGATCGGCCCGTCGGCCACCGCCGCACGGGCAAGTGCAAGCGCGCCGTCGGTGGTGCCGCAGTCGGCCGCGATCGCCCGCGCCCGAATACCCGCGGCTGCAAGCTCGGCCACGGCGGCGTCCAACTCGTGCTGCTTGCGCGCGGAGATGATCAGCTCGGCGCCGGCCTCCCCGAGCGCATGCGCCATCTGTAAGCCCAGCCCGCGCGAGCCACCGGTGACAAGCGCGCGGCGGCCCGAGAGATCGAAAAGTTGCCGAAGGTGTCGAGCGCTCATGTGGCCTCGTCGTCTCTGCGTCTCAAAAGGCCGACGGTGGAAGGGCCGCGCAGGTCATGTCGCGGGATTTGACCACACCGAGCCAGGCTTCCACTTTCGGCAGTTCATAGCGATAGAAGTACTCACACGCCGCGCGCTGGCCAACGGAGCGCTCGTCGCTGCGCGCTTCGATGGCAAGCGCGACATCAAGCCAGATCCAGGCGATCGTCACATGGCCAAAGGCCTGCAGGTACGGCGTTGCATTGGCGAGCGCCTCGGCCGGATTTGAGGTGGCCCAGGCGGCGCGTGTGGCCTCAAGCAGCGCCTCAAGCGCGCGCTCAAGCGCTTGCGCATGGGCGCACCATCGCGACCGAGCGCGCGCCCGTTCAACGCTCGCGCGTACGCGATCCGAAAACAAAGCAAGCGCCGCCCCGCCTTCCATCACGACCTTGCGTCCGAGCAGGTCGAGTGCCTGGATGCCGTGCGTGCCCTCGTGAATCATGTTCAAGCGGTTGTCGCGCCAGTACTGCTCGACCGGAAAATCGCGGGTGTAGCCGTAGCCGCCGAGGACCTGAATCGCAAGCGAATTCGCCTCCAGCCCGTTTTCCGAGGGCCAGCTTTTGGCCACCGGCGTGAGTAGTTCGAGCAGAAGCGCGGCCTCAGCTGCGGCCGCGGGGTCCGCCGTTCGCTTTTCATCGACGAGCCGCGCACAGTAAAGCAGCAGCGCAAGCGCTCCCTCGGCGATCGATTTCTGCGCAAGGAGCATGCGTTTGACGTCCGCATGCTCGATGATCGGCACAGGCGGTGAGCTGACATCTTTACCGTGCCGCCCAAGCGGTCGGCCTTGCCGTCTTTCGCGTGCATAGGCGAGTGAGGCTTCGAAGCCGGCAAAGGCAAGGCCCGTTGCGGCCATGCCGATCGCGATGCGCGCCTCGTTCATCATGTGGAACATGCAGGCAAGCCCCTGCCCGGGCGCGCCGACCCGATAGCCGACCGCCCCGGCAGCCCCCAGCGGTCGGAAGCGCCCCTCGCCGAAGTGAAGCAGGGTGTTGGGGGTGCCGCGCCAGCCGAGCTTGTGGTTGAGGCCGACGAGCACGATGTCGTTGCGCTCGCCCGTGAGCTCGCCGGCGGCGTTGACGAGGCGCTTGGGCACGATGAACAGCGACAGCCCTCGGGTGCCTGGAATCAGCCGCCCCTCAGCATCGGGAATTTTCGCAAGCACCAGATGCACGATGTTTTCCGTGATCTCATGCTCGCCACCCGAGATCCACATCTTGTGCCCGAAGAGTCGATAGCGCGGCCCGAGGGGGTCGTCTTCGGCTTCAAGCAGCGCACGCGTGGTGATGTCGGAAAGCGAGGAGCCCACATCAGGTTCGGACAGGCACATCGTGCCCATCCAGCGCCCGGCCAGCTCCGCCTCAGCAAAGATCCGTCGTTGCGTTGGACTGCCGTGGGCCAGGATCGCATTGGCGTTGGCCGTGGTGAGAAGCGCCCAGCAGATCGATACCGAAGCCTTGGCAAAAAAGGCATTGGCCGCCGTCTCCACCACGTAGGGGAGCTGCATGCCGCCAAGCGCCTCATCCTGCGCCGCGGCCAGCAGGCCGGATTCGGCGTAAGCCCTCCAGGCTTCGTAGGTCGCACGCGGCAGCTGCACGCTCGGTACCCCATCGGGCCCCGGCTCAGCGCGCGGCTCCTCAACATCGACCAGGCGGTTGAACGGCGCGAAGCGCTCGGCGGCGATGCGCTCGGCCGTGTCGAGTACGGCGACAAAGGTCGAACGCGAGTGTTCGGCATAGCGCGCACGGGCACAGAGCCGCTCGACCGCGAGCCAGTCGAACAGTAAGCTCTCGAGCGCAGCACGCATGACAGCGGCAGCTTAGTCCAGAGGCAAGGCTTCCCGGACGGCCTTGAGCTCGCGCTCGGCCTCTTCGACGTAGGCCGCACGCAAGCTGTAGCGCCAATCGATCAAGGCCTTCGCAAGGGCGGTATCGTCGACCATCGACAGCAGGATCGGCAGCGCGACTTCAGCATCGTTGAGCAGGCCGAGCCGTTCTTGAAGCCGCGCGAGAGCCCGCCCGAGCTTCTCGCCGCGCCGCCGCGGCAAGTGCGGCGCAAGCAACTCGACGGCGTAACGCGCCCGCTTGCCGAGAATGCGCACGCGGTGCTGCGCTTCGGGCTCAAGCGTTGCGAATTTGCGTCCCGCTTTCAGAAGCCGCTCACAGCGACGCTGCACGACCTTGACAGCCCGCGCCGGCGTCAATCGCGGCGAGTCCGCCGGCACCGGACTTGCCGCGAAGGCAAGCAGCGCCCGAAGCAGCTGCCCGGTTTCCGGTCGCATGCGCAGCTGCAGCAGCTCACCGCGCGCTTCGGCCGCTGCGGCACGAATCCGCGCCTCGAGTTGGCTTGCCGAGCCTGCCAAGGCGCCGCTTGAGTCCAGCTGCGCGAGGAAGCGCTCGATTTGTGGCCAAGTGTTCGTGACGAGCACGTCAAGATCGCGCGCCCGCCCGAGCGCTCGGGCCAGCCATGCCGTCTGACCACGCAAGCCCTCGGGGAAGTCGGCATCGTCGGCCAGCAGCCGCACTGCCGAGCGAAGACGCCGCAGCGCAACGCGCGCCTGATGGATGGCCAAGCTCGCCTGCGGGCCATCGAGGCAGTGGAGATTCGCCGTCACGATGTTGGCCGCCAGCCCGGCCACGGCTCGCAGCACGGCGGCAGAGCTCGTGCCCGCGCCAACTCGCGCGAAGACTTCCCGTGACGCCGCAAGCGGTTGCAGGGCCGGCTCACCGCGCGCAAGCCGTTCGCCACGCAGGGCTTTCGAGGCCGGCAGCGGCAGAAGCGTCAGGGCGCCATCGCTGCTCTGCACGAGCCGCTCGACGAACGCAAACAACGCCTCTGGCTGCCCTGAGACGAGCTCCAGTTCGAGCTCGGCGATCGGTGCGCTCGCTTGCGGTGGAGCCAGCCTCGACCGAGACGGCGGCGTTGTGACCTCGATGCGACCCAGGTCGAGCGCCAGATCGATCAGGCTGCCCTGCTCGTTCACGCGGCATCCCGCGCGCTCAAACACGGTTCGGAAAGAAGGCCGGAGCCGGGTGAAATCGAGGCTTCCGAGCCAGTCGGGAGCCCCAGCCGCCATCAACGCCCGCAAGTCAATGGCGGCGCGAGATACCGGCAGCTCGATCTCGCCACGTGCCGCCATCGCCTGTTCGCCATCGCCGGTCTTGAAGGTTTGCATGTAGCGACGTCCGACGCGGCGAAGCCGGAGCACCGCGTGACGCGCTGCGAGGTCGCCGGTCGGCGTGTCGAAATACGTCGTGTCGATGCGCTTGGGCGTGAGCGGACCAAAGCGCGCAAGCAGCATCTTGAGCGTCGCCACCTCCGCCGGCGCGACGGAGAGCTTGAGTTCGATTTCCTGCGTTAGCTCAGCCGTGCTCATGGGCGTGATGCTAGCGACCCACTGTAACGCAACGGGCTTGCACGATTCGCAGCCGCGACGGAATCGGAGGTCGCCCCCACCGCGGCCCGGAACCGACCGTGGGGAAGTCAGGCCGTCGGATCATTGGGAAGCCGGATCGATCCGCGGCCGGGCTCACGCGACCTCGAACACCCCCGCTGCGCCCATGCCGCCGCCGACGCACATCGTGACGCAGACGAGCTTCGCGCCGCGCCGCTTGCCTTCGATGAGGGCGTGGCCGACCAGCCGCTGGCCGCTCATCCCGTACGGATGCCCGAGGGCGATCGCGCCGCCGTTGACGTTGAGCCGCTCGTAGGGGATGCCCAGCCGATCCGCGCAGTAGATGACCTGCACGGCGAAAGCCTCGTTGAGTTCCCACAGATCGATGTCTTCGACTTTCAGGCCGAGCCGGGTCAGCAACTTCGGAACGGCAAAGACCGGGCCAATGCCCATCTCGTCGGGCTCGCAGCCGGCGACCGCAAAACCGCGGAAGATCCCGAGCGGCTTGAGTCCTCGTTTTTCCGCAAGCTTCGCCTCCATCACGACGCACGCCCCCGCGCCATCGGAAAACTGACTGGCATTGCCCGCGCTGATCACGCCGCCCGGAATCGCCGTGCGGATGTCCTTGACGATCTCATAGGTGGTGCCCTCGCGCAAGCCCTCGTCTTGCGTGACGGTCAGCTCTTTCGTGATGATGCCCTTCTTGGGATCGGCCACCCCCGCAATCACCGTGATCGGGACGATTTCATCGTCAAACTTGCCCGCGGCCCGCGCGGCGCACGCCTTCTGCTGACTTTCGGCACCAAAACGGTCCATGCGCTCTTTGGGAATCTGATAGCGCTTGGCAACGTTCTCGGCCGTCTGCAACATGTTCCAGTAGATCGTTGGCTTGTGTCGCGCAAGCCAGGACTCCTTGAACATGTGCATGTTCATCTCCTGCTGCACGCAGGAGATCGACTCCACGCCTCCGGCCACGTAAATGTCGCCTTCGCCCGCGAGGATGCGCTGCGCCGCCATGGCGATGGTTTGCAGACCCGACGAGCAAAAGCGATTGACCGTCACACCGCTCACACTCACGGGCAGCCCGGCCCGCAAAGCGCATTGCCGCGCGATGTTCCAGCCGTTTGCGCCTTCGGGGTTCGCGCAGCCCATCAGCACATCTTCGACCTCGCCCGGATCGATTCCGGCGCGCTCGATGGCAGCCTTGACCACATGGCCGCCCAAGGTGGCGCCATGGGTCATGTTCATCGCACCCTTCCAGCTCTTGCACAGCGGCGTGCGTGCGGTGGAGACGATGACGGCTTCTTTCATGACGGACCCCCTTTCCCGCTTAGAACCACGAACGACCTTCGGCCACCAGGCGTTGAATCAGCGGCGCCGGTTCCCAGAAGGCTGGATCGGCGTGCGGGTTTTTTTGAAACTGCCGCATCTGAAGCGCCACGCGGTAGAGTCCGCGTTCGTGCGCAAACCACATCGGCCCGCCGCGGGCGGGCGGAAAGCCGTAACCGTAGAGGTAGACGATGTCGATGTCGCTTGCGCGCTGAGCAATCCCTTCCTCGAGCAACCGCGCGCCTTCGTTGACAAGGGCGTAGACGAGCCGATCGACGATTTCCTGATCCGAAATCGTACGTGGCGTGAGGCCCAGGCTTTCCCGATGTTGCGCCACCATCGCCTCGACCTCGGCAGAGACAATCGGGTCGCGTTTGCCCGGGGCATAGTCGTACCAACCCTTGCCGACCTTCTGGCCGAAGCGGCCCATCTCGCAAAGCCGATCGGCGATCTTGGAATAGCGTAGCCCGGGCTGTTCGATGTAGCGACGCTTGCGAATCGCCCAGCCGATGTCATTGCCGGCCAGATCGCTCATGCGGAACGGCCCCATGGCGAAACCGAACTGCTCGATCGCCCGGTCGACCTGCTGCGGTGTGGCGCCCTCTTCGAGCAAGAAACCCGCTTGCCGTGCGTACTGCTCGATCATGCGGTTGCCGATGAAACCATCGCAGACGCGAGCTACGACCGCGACCTTCTTGATGGTTTTGGCCAGAGCCATCACCGTGGCCAAGACGTCCGGGGCCGTTTTCTCGCCGCGAACGACTTCAAGCAACTTCATCACGTTGGCCGGCGAGAAAAAGTGCATCCCGAGCACCTCGGCTGGCCGCTTCGTGCAAGCAGCAATCTTGTTGACGTCAAGCGTCGAGGTGTTGGTGGCCAAGATCGCTCCCGGCTTGGCGATCGCATCGAGCCGCTCGAAAACGTGCCGCTTGACGTCGAAGTCCTCAAACACGGCTTCGACAATCAGATCACAGTCGCGCAAATCTTCATCCGCCAACGTGGGCGTCAGTCGCGCCAAGCATGCCTCGAGGTCTTCCGCCTGGAGCCTTTTCTTCTCGACCTGCCCTTCATAGTGTCGACGAATCGCGCCGACACCTCGGTCGAGTGCCTCCTGCTTGGCTTCAAGCAAAACAACGGGCAGCCCCGCGTTCAGAAAATTGATCGCGATGCCACTGCCCATCGTGCCGGCGCCGACGATGCCGACCTTGCGAACCGGTCGCACCGGCGTCTGTTCGGCAACGTCGGCGATCTTGCTCGCGGCGCGCTCGGCAAAAAACAGGTGGCGCAACGCCCTCGACTCGGGCGTGTGCATGAGCTCAACAAAGATCGCGCGCTCCGCCTCAAGCGCAGCCTCGAACGGCAGCTTGATCGCGTTGTGCACCGCATCGATGCCCTTGAGCGGAGCCGGCAGTCCCTTGGCCACGGTCTTGACCGTGTTGCGTGCGAACTGAAAGTACCCCTCCGCTTCCGGATGATCCACGCTTAGATTTCGAACAAGCGGCAAGGGCCGCCGATCGGCAATCTCCAGCGCGAAGGCGATCGCACCTTCAAGCAGGTCTGCCTCGATGATTCTGTCGAAGAGTTTTTGTCCTGGAAGGCTTGCGAGGAATTCACTTTTCAGCGGCTCTCCGGAGACGATCATGTTGAGCGCCGGCTCTACGCCCAGCACACGCGGCAGACGCACCGTGCCGCCGGCACCTGGAATCAGCCCAAGCTTGACTTCGGGCAAGGCGATGTTTGCTCCGGGGGCTGCAACCCGGTAGTGGCATCCGAGCGCGAGTTCCAAGCCACCCCCCATGGCCAGGGCGTGAATGGCCGCCACCACGGGCTTCTCGGAGCACTCGGTGGCGCGAATGATGGACAGCAGATTGGGCTCAGCAAGCGCCTGCGGCGTGTTGAATTCCTTGATGTCGGCGCCGCCCGAAAATGCTTTGCCGGCCCCGCAGACGACAATCGCCCGAACCGAGGGATCGGCGTTGGCCCGCGCGAGCCCCTCCGCATAAGTGGCACGCACCGCGTGCGAAAGCGCGTTGACGGGCGGATTGTCGAGCGTAAGGACGGCAACGCCGCGACGAACTTCGTAGTGAGTTTTCATGAATCTTGTCCCCTGCGAGCTGCAATCAGCGCCCCAGGTTCGTCCCAGGGTCTGCCGATGGGCGGATGCACGAGCCGCTTGCGTGCCCAGTGTAGTCGTGCCCCGAAAGCAAATCGCGGCGATCGCTCGAGTTTGGAGCACTCACTCGAATCGAGCCTTCATCTCTTCACGCCGTTGAAGTGGAAGGCTCCGGGAGGTCACCCTGGAAAAACGCTCGCGACCGGCCAGCGTCGGTCAGCGTCGATGCCTGTCTCGCGCAAGTGACGAGCGCCTGCGTCGAGGCCACTCAAGCAGGTGCGAGGCCTCGCCGCTTGTCCGACGGCACTTCCGCGCAACACCACGCCGCCGCCGTGATCAGAAGGGACAAGTTCCCGGGAACGTCGTGCAGTCTGTGCAGGCCACGCTTCGAACGCCGGCAGGGCTCAGAAGGTTCGTGAACCACTGATGGAACGGCACGCCCGCGCTTTGTTCGGAAAAGAACAGCGGCGTTTCGCCGCCGCTTCCGAGAATGGTGTGTGACGTCCCCGCTGCCAGATAACTGACGAAGTTGACCGCTTGCTGGTTGCGCCGTAGCCCGGCCAGCATGCGGTCGATCCAAGCCTGGCAGGCAGTGCCTTGCTGGCCGGCGAGACCGTGCAGCATCACGTCGTAGAACAACATCTGCACCGTGTCGAGACTCGTCGTGTACTGCGCGAATCGATCTTGCGGATACGTGGAAGCCAGGCGCGGCAGGATGTCTCCGGTGGCTGTTGCCTGAGGGGAACTGCCGTAAACAAACGGCGCGAGCTGAATGTTCCAGTTTGCGTTGCGCAGCGCGTCGAACTCGGCGGTCACGACCCCTTGCGCAGCATCGGCAAGCATGATGGCTTGGCTATAGGGGAACGCGCGGCGAATCCATGGGTAGTTGATGATGGCACCGTAGCCGCCCGCGCTACTGCCGGTCACGAGAATGTGCTCCGGCCCCGCGAAGTTGTCTTCGATCCAGCGCAGCACGACGCGGAAGTTGTCATGCCCCCGATGTTCGATCGCAAAGTTCTGGCGGGTAAAGGGATTGGTGTAGCTCGCTGTATTCGAGCCGGCGTGGACATCGCCCGTGCAGTACGGGATGTAGACGAAACTCCAGTCGCGAACCGGGTTGCGCGGATCCCGCAAATTGAAAATACCGTTTTTGAGGGTCGGATTGTCAATCGGCAGGATTTCGGCCTTGAACAGCGCGTTGTCGTTGGCGCCGGTGTTGCGCGTCCAAGGCAGGGAACACGTTGCCCCGTCCCAACAAGCGCCGCCCCCCTCAAAAAAAATGACCAGCCGGTTGACGCTGCCGCGCCGAGCCCAGAAGTGGAACGAGCGGTCGGTGCCCGCAACGCCCGAGCAGGTCGGCTGAACGGTTCGCCCGTCGATTTCGGCCGCCGTCGGTGTCACTCGTACAAAACCGCCCGGTTCAGGCGCAAGCGCCGGCGCAACCGGCACCCGCGTCTCGTCGCTTCCGCAGCCCGCCAGGACGAGGACAGAGACCCAGGCTAGAAAGAAATTCCCACGCCAGAAGCTTTTCCGAAACGAGTTGATTTGCGGCATGAGGCGTTCCTCCTGAAACTTTGGGCATTCGGTAACACCACGGTGCAAGCCCACCGATCCTAAGGGCTCGACTCACACAGGAAGCCAAGGACAGCGGTCGAACTCGTGGGGCTGTATAGCACGGAATTTCGAAGAAACCAAGCATCCGCGGCCTCGCGCGGTGCGTCGCGTTGACCGCATGAGCGCACGCAGAGAAAACCGTACCCCCACGGCGGACCGATCACACCTCGAGCCACTCGCGCCGGACGCTGGAATCGGCCTTGAGTTGCGCCGGGGTTCCCTCAAACACGATGCGCCGGTCACCCATCACATAGAGGCGGTCCGAAATATCGAGCGCAATGGCGAGCTTCTGCTCGACCAAGATCACACCGACCCCGCGCCGTTTGAGCTCACGCAAGAACTCGGCCACCTGCTGAACGACCGCTGGCGCGAGCCCTTCGGTCGGCTCGTCGATCATCACGAGGTCCGGATCTCCCATCATCGTGCGCGCAAGCGTGAGCATCTGTTGCTCTCCGCCTGAAAGCACACCGCCCTCGACATGCCGCCGTTCGCGCAAGCGCGGAAAAAGGCGGTACATGTCCTCAAAGCTCCAGCGCGGGCCTGGACGGCCTGATTTCTGTCCGAGCAAGAGGTTTTGCTCAACCGTCAGCCGCGGGAAGATATCGCGGTTTTCCGGCACGTAGCCAAGACCCAGATGCGCGATCTCGTACGGTTTCAAGCCCTGAATGTTGCGACCTCGCCAGCGAATTTCGCCGCGTGTTTCGACCATGCCCATGATCGCCTTCACGGTGGTCGAGCGGCCGGAGCCATTTCGCCCCAGAAGGGCCACGATTTCGCCTCCGTTCACATGCAAATTCACGCCCTGCAGGATGTGACTTTTGCCGTAGAAGGCATGCAGGTCGCGCACGTCAAGCATGCGTTCGGTCGGCGCGGTTTGCAAAGGCACGCTCATGAAGCTGCCGGTGCCTGGGCCTCAAGCAAAGCACCCAAATACGCCTCTTGGACGCGCGGATCGGCACGGACGCGCTCGGGCGTGTCGAAGGCAATCACTTCGCCGTAGACGAGGACGGCAATCCGATCCGCCAGTTCAAAGACGACGCTCATGTCGTGTTCGACCATCACGAGCGTGCGACCCTGCGTGACGTTGCGAATCAGCTCGACGAAGCGCCCTGTCTCGGAGTGGCTCATGCCTGCCGTCGGCTCATCGAGCAAAATCACATCAGCGTTGCCTGCGATCGTCAAGCCGAGTTCCAGCGCCCGCTGCTCGCTATAGGTGAGCGAGGCTGCCGCAACATCCCGGCGCCGCTTGAGCTCGATCGATTGCATGAGAGCTTCGGTTCGCGCATTGAGGTCTTTGAGGCTCGACAGCGCCCGCCAGAAGCAGTAGCGTTGGCCGCTCGCATAGAGTGCCGCACAGCGCAGATTTTCGAACACCGTCAGGCGCGGAAAGATATTCGTGATCTGGAAACTGCGCGCAAGCCCACGCCGGTAAATCTCGTACGGACGTTTACCCGTGATGTCCTCACCGTTGAGCAGAATATGGCCGGCCGTGGGCTCATAACGGCCACTGATCAGATTGAACAGCGTACTCTTGCCGGCCCCATTCGGACCGATGACGGCGACGCGTTCGCCGCGTCGAATCGCCAGATCGACGCCGCGGATGATCTCCGTCTTGCCGAAGGCTTTCCGCACGCCGCGCAGCTCAAGTGCCACTGGCGACGCTTCGTCGAGTGCTACCGCGCTCATACGATCGCGGCCTCCGCTTTCTTGATCGCCTCTGCAATTCGCTCTTCGCCGCGATCCCAGACCTCTTTGAAGCGCCGCCGCCAGTATTCGAACCCGATTCCCCCAAGTGCCATCATCGCCAGAGCCAGCATCCACGAGTGCCACGAGGCGGCATCGAGCGGAATTTTCATGACCGTCAGGTGGGTACCAAAGGCTGCA
This sequence comes from Casimicrobiaceae bacterium, assembly GCA_025056355.1. Lineage (GTDB taxonomy): Bacteria > Pseudomonadota > Gammaproteobacteria > Burkholderiales > Casimicrobiaceae > Casimicrobium. The sequence goes on from JANWWI010000003.1 coordinate 30,557, forward strand.
GCCAGCTTGAGCGCGTAGATCATCTCGACCAGTGCAGCAAACCCCCAAAGCGACAGCGCGCCGAAGAGCGCCATGCCGGCATACGGCAGGCGCAACTTGCGCCATTCGCCAAAGCCGACGCGCCGGACGTTGAGCATGAAAAGCGCGGCAAAGCCCCCCGGTGCATAGACGACCATGATCAAAAACACGATGCCCACGTAGAGCTGCCAGGCCTTGGTCAATTCCGAGAGAACCACGAGGCAAAAGACGAGCAAAATCGCCCCGATGATCGGGCCGAAGAAAAAGCTCACGCCGCCCAGGAAAGTGAACAAGAGATACGCTCCGGAACGGGTTGCATGCAAAAGGTCGGCCGTGGCGGCCTCCATGTTGATCGCGAGCAGCCCGCCGCTCACGCCGGCAAAGAAGCTCGAAATCATCAGAATGAGATAGCGCACGGTGCGTGTGTCGTATCCGACGAACTCGGCGCGCTCGGGGTTGTCGCGCACGGCGTTGGCGATGCGTCCGAGCGGCGTGTGCGTCAGCGCATACATGGCCACAGTCGAAACATACAAATAGATGGCGATCAGGTAGTACACCTGGATCTGCGGACCGAAGGACAGACCAAAATTGATCCACATCTCCTTCCCTGCCGTTCGATTCGCATTGATCCCGGCTTCGCCGCCGAAAAACTCCGGAAACATCAGGGCACTGGCAAATACCATTTCGCCGATGCCAAGCGTGATCATCGCAAATGGTGTGCCCGCCTTGCGCGTGGTCACAAAGCCGAGCAAGGCGCCAAATGCAAGCCCGGCCAACCCTCCGACAAGAGGAATCAACCACATCGGCACAAACCACCCCTCGGCAATCCGATTCATGGCATGAATGGCCACGAACGCGCCGAGTCCCGTGTAGACCGCATGCCCGAAAGAGAGCATGCCGGTTTGACCTAGCAGCATGTTGTAGGAGAGGCACGCGATCGCATTGATGCCGATCAGGCACAGCATCGTGAGGGCAAAACTCGAGGAAAAAACGATCGGAGCCAGCAACAGCAGTGCTGCAAAACCCGACCACACGACGATGCGCACGCCGTTACGCGGCCGAAAGTGCATCGGTCGTAAGGCGGAACGAATCGCCGGCTCAGTCATCGCGGGTTCCCATGAGGCCGCGTGGCCGCACGATGAGCATCACCACCAGCAACAAAAACGGCAGGATCGGCGCGACCTGTGACAGCTTGAGCTTGAGGATCGCGTAACCGAAGGTTTCCGGCCCGACCGCAACTCCCATCGCGCGCAGCGCCCCCGCCAGCGACGCATCGATTCCAACCGCAAACGTTTGCATCAGGCCGATCAGGAGCGATGCGACGAGTGCACCGGCGAGTGACCCCATACCGCCAACGACAATGACGACGAAGATGATGGCGCCGACGGCCTGTGCCATGCCCGGCTCGGTCGTGAACAGATTGCCGCCAATGACGCCAGCGAGCCCAGCCAGAGCGCAGCCGCCCGCAAAGACGAGCGCGAACACGCGCGGAACGTTGTGTCCGAGCGCCTCGGTCATCTCGGGATGCGTAAGTGCCGCCTGAATCACAAGGCCGATCCGCGTCTTCTTGATGACCAGGAAGAGCGCAATCAGCATCACGATCGCCACGGCCATCATAAAACCACGGTAGGCTGGAAAGGTTGCGTCGAACACGCGAAACAGCGGGCCAGCAAGTTCCGGCGGGATGCGATAGTCGACCGGCGTGCGTCCCCAGATCAGCTGCACCAGCTCAAAAATCACAAAGGAAAGCCCGAACGTGACGAGCAGCTCTGGCACGTGGCCGAACTTGTGCGTCTTGCGCAAGAGGTAGCGTTCAAAGAGCCCGCCAATGAGCGCAACCAAGACCGGTGCGAGGAAAAAGCCAACCCAGAAGTTCGACCACAGCGAAAGCTGATACGCGAAGTACGCGCCGAGCATGTAGAAACTCGCGTGGGCGAAATTGAGCACGCCCATCATGGAGAAGATGAGCGTCAAGCCAGCCGAGAGCATGAACAGCAGGAGTCCGTAGCTCAGGCCGTTGAGCAGCGAAATGAGAACAAACTCCATCTCCGAGACGCCGAGCTTTCCGGATGGCGCAGTGAGCGCGCCGCGTCGCAGCTCTTCACGCAAGAAGTCGGCGGCAGCTCAGACGCATCTGGGCACGGGCGAGCAAGGACCGCCGCCGAGGATGTCGAGGCCTACTCGTCTTACGGACGTTTCATCTTGCAGGTCGTCGGCATGGTTGAGGCTTCCGGCGGGAGATAACGCACCGTCCGCCAGCCAAATCCCGTGCCCTCAGAATCGAAGCGCACGCCAGCCGCCCCGACGCGTGCCCATTCGCTGACATACATCGCTTGCTGCAAAGCGCCGTCGGCGGCACGCATCTCGGTCATTTCCCCGGAAAACCCCGTGAGACGCATGCCCGCCATCGTGCGAGCCACTTTCACGGGATCGGTTGTCTTGGCCCGTTCGATGGCCGTGGTCAGATAGCGCACGAGATTGATAAAGGCCGGCGCGTAGAACTCCTCGCCCTTGAAGCGCTCGCGGTAGCCGAGATAGAACGATTCGATTTGCGAGTTCTCTGCATTCGGATGCCAGTAGCTGATCTGGCGCACGCGCTCGGCGCCCGCAGCGCCGATGGCAGTGGGCGTGCCGATGACGCCGGCGTAGAACGTGTAGAAGTTGCCCTTGAAACCCGCGGCGTTGGCAGCACGAACCAGCAGCACGAGATCCGGCCCCCAGTTGCCGGTGATCACCGTATCGGCGTTTGCCGCCATGATCTTGGCCACGTATGGGGCGAAATCACGCACCTGACCGAGCGGATGCAACTCATCGCCGACGATCTGGATATCGGGGCGCTTTTTCGCCAGCATCTCCTTCGCAAACTTCGAAACCTGCTGCCCGAAGGAATAGTTCTGGTTGATCAGATAAACGTTTTTGACATTTTTTTGATCGCGAATGTAGTTGGTCAGCCCCTCGAGCTTCATATCGACTCCCGCATCGAAGCGGAAGTGCCACGGCGAACACTTGCTGTTGGTGAAGTCCGGATCGATTGCCGCGTAGTTGAGAAACACGACTTCTTTGCCGGGGTTGCGCTCATTGTGCTTGTTGATCGCATCGATCAAGACGCCCGCGACATTTGACCCGTTGCCCTGAACGATGTAGCGGATGCCTTCATCAGTGGCCTTCTTGAGCAGCGCCAGGGCCTCTTGCGGCGAACCCTTCGAATCCATGGGCACGATCTCGATCGTCACGTTTGTCCCGCCCGCCTTGCCACTCAATCGCTCGGCGACGTACTGGAAGTGTTTGAGCAGGCTCTGACCAACGCCACCGAAAGGCCCCGAAAGCCCTTCGATGAAAGCCACTTTGACCGTCTGTGCCGACACGGCCATCGACCATCCACACGCCAGAAGCGCGAGGCCGGGACGAAGGAATCGCTTCATAGCCACCTCCTTTGGGTTGTTTTGTTTACTCGATGTGCCAAACGAAAGGCCACCATCAACCCGGCCGATTTTATGGCGCAAAACTTCTTCGTCGTTCAGGGCAAACCGCATCGCACTGCGTTTGACGGTGCACGCTCCGAGCCTCTCGTCGCCCGGGCGGGAACCGTCCCGGACGCACACCTAGAATTCGGGGTTTGGACTTGCCTTTTGCCCAGCTCATGAGCTCGTCGCCTACGCCTCTCAATCCGTTCGCAAACGTCCCCGCGGCCGCCAAGGATCCCATCCTCGGCGTCACAGAGGCCTTTCAGGCCGATCCCAACCCGGACAAAGTCAACCTCGGCGTTGGCGTCTATGTCGACGAAGACGGGCGCGTTCCGCTGCTTGAATGCGTGCGTCGAGCCGAACGGCGACTGGCCGAACAAGCCGCCGCGCGCGGCTATCTGCCGATCGATGGGTTGGCCGCCTACGATCGCGCCGTGCAAGAGCTGGTCTTCGGCAAAGATTCGGAAGCGGTGCAATCGGGCCGGGTGCTCACCGTCCAGGCCCTTGGCGGCACGGGAGCGCTTCGGATTGGTGCCGACCTGCTCAAGCGAATCCTGCCCGATAGTGTCGTCTACATCTCACGCCCGAGCTGGGAAAACCACCGCGCGCTCTTCGAGGCCGCAGGCTTTGCCGTCCACGAATACAGGTACTACGACCCGGCCACCCGCGCGCTCGATTTTTCGGGGATGGAGGCCGATCTGGCCGCGATACCGCGCGGTGCAATCGTTGTTTTGCATGCCTGCTGCCATAACCCGACCGGCGTCGACCCCACGCCCGAGCAGTGGCGCGCCATTGCGCGCACGGTCCGTGAGCGCGATGGCATTCCCTTTCTCGACCTCGCCTATCAAGGCTTTGCCGAGGGCATCGAGCCTGATGCCCAAGTCGTCCGACTCTTTGCGGAGACACCCGGTCCGGTTCTTGTTGCGTCGTCGTTTTCGAAGTCTTTTTCGCTCTACGGCGAACGAATCGGCGCCCTATCGATCGCGACCGCCTCGAGGGAGGAGGCCGCGCGCGTGCTTTCGCAGCTCAAGCGCGTCATCCGCACCAACTATTCAAACCCGCCAACTCATGGCGCGGCGCTTGTCGCCACTGCACTGACGGATGCCGAGGGGCGAGCGCTTTGGGAGCAGGAACTCGGTGCCATGCGCGAGCGAATCAAACGCATGCGCGCCGCTTTGCACGACCGGCTGAAGCAACTGCGACCGGCAGACGACTTTTCCCACATCCTCAAGCAGCGCGGCATGTTCTCGTACTCGGGGCTTAGCAAGCTTCAGGTCGAGCGCTTGCGGCAAGAACACGCCATTTATGCGATCGACTCAGGACGCATCTGCATCGCGGCACTCAACGGCCGTAATGTGGAACGCGTGGCGCGCGCCATCGTTGCTGTGCTTTGACGCAAGAGCCGTTTGACCCGAGTCACGCGCTCGACTAAAATTGATGCGTTTGCGCGGGAGTAGCTCAGCTGGTAGAGCGCAACCTTGCCAAGGTTGAGGTCGCGGGTTCGAGACCCGTCTCCCGCTCCACTTCCAAGCCGCGCGGAACCGCAATGGTTCCGTTTTCATTTGTGGCAAACTTTTAGCCACAGCCAAGGCGGGTTAGCAAAGTGGTTATGCAGCGGATTGCAAATCCGTAGACATCGGTTCGATTCCGGTACCCGCCTCCACTGCCTTTCTTCCTTCCGAGAGACGTTTCGAGCCACAACCCGCATGTGCACGGGTGATGCGACCCGAAGGATCGTTCGTCCGGCTGACAAGCAGCGCGTGCCGCGGGTCTTGCGCCATCTTCGAGTGCAGCACCCGGAAGTCGGCGCCGTGCGGCTTACAGAGACTTGCCTGATGCTCGGCCTGGCAAGCTTGATGTGCTTCGTTGTCCGATGAAGCAAACGGCCGTCCCGTCGCGTCGACCCATCGTTCTTGTCCTTTTCCCTCTCCCTTTCGACGAGCAAGCGCTGGCCCGTCTCGAGCCGGCGTGGCCGCAGTTTGAGTTCGTGCGGATCGGGTTCGATCTGTTTCGTTTTCCGCAGAACCTGCGGCTACTCAGCTTCGACATCGATCGCTTCGTCGAGCAGCTTTTGAAGCGTTTTCGCTCGCGCGAGATCGCGGCGGTCATTTCCACCCACGACCAGTTTGGCGCGCTTGCCGCGGCGTTGCTTGCGAATCGCCTTGGGCTGCCCGGCACGCCGGTTCAGGCGCTGCTTCGGGCACAAAACAAAGCGGCAGCGCGGATGGTGCACCGCGAGGTGTTGCCCCAACACACGCCCGAGTTTTGCACCTTTCGCTATGACGCCGACCCGCAAACAGCGATCACGCTGCCCTACCCGGTGTTTGTCAAACCGGTCAAGGCCGCCTTTTCCGTGCTTGCGCGCCGCTGCCACTCGCCGAACGAGCTTGCGCAACTGCTGGAACTCAACCCTTGGGAACGCTTCATCATCCGGGCGCTCACACGGCCCTTCCGGCAGTTGTCACAACGGCTGCTGCCTGAGGTGCCCGATGCCGACCACTTCATCGCCGAAACCGCGCTAGAGCCTGGATGGCAGGTCTGTGTTGATGGCTATGCCGAGCACGGATGCATCACGATGCTCGAGGTTGTCGATTCGCTCATGTACCCCGGTACCCAGGCCTTTCGACGCTTTGAACTGCCGTCGCGCTTACCCGCGCCCGTGCGCGAACGGGCGATCGCGCTTGCAACCCAAGCGGCTGCGGCACTCGGCTTGACGCACGGTCTTTTCAATGTCGAGCTCATCTGGCATCCGGATACCGACCGGCTCTGGATCGTCGAGGTCAACCCGAGAATGGCCGGACAGTTCAACGACCTCTACGAGCGCGTTCACGGACGATCGCTGTGGGACATTCAACTTGCGCTTGCACTCGGCAGCGCGGTGCCCGCCGCCCCGGGCGGGCGTTACGGCGCCGCAGCGAGCTTCGTCTACCGCGAATTCGGGGCGGCCGTCAAGCATCCACCAAGCCGCGATGTGCTCGACTGGCTTGTCGAGCACGCACCCGATGCGATGCTATACCTCGACCTCAAATTCGGCTCCTCGCGGCGTCGCGAACAAAAATGGGTCGGCAGTTACCGCTATGCGCTCCTGCATTTAGGTGGCGCTGATCATGAGGACCTGCGCGTTCGCTTCGAAGCGATCGACCGGAAGCTCGAGTTTGATCGTGCACCCGAACGTAACACCGCTCGGCTTGCACAATGGATTGCTCGATGTGAACGCGCCCTCTAGCGGCCGCCTTCGATTCGATGGGCAATCGCTCGTTCCAGGCGTGGCTGCCTCTACCGAAGGCTCGCTTGAACCGCCTGCGCACACACGCTCATGAGCGTCCCGGGGAGGGCACCGAGCACAAGTACGGCCAGCGCGTTGAGCGACAGCAGCGTCCCCGAAGCGCCTGCAAGCGCAGGCACGCGCACAGACTCGTTCGCCGGATTGAAATAAGCGACTTTGACCACGCGCAGGTAGAAAAAGGCCCCGATGAGGGACGCAAGCACCGCGATGACGGCCATCCAGACGTGACCGGCGTCGACCAGAGCCTCCAGCACACCAAGCTTCGCCCAGAAACCGAGCGTCGGCGGAAGTCCGGCAAGCGAAACCATCGCAACCAACACGAGAAACGCAAGCCACGGCGACTTTTGATTGAGTCCCGATAAATCTTCGATGCGCTCAATCTCGTGTCCGCGGCCCGAGATCACGACAATCACGCCTAGGGCAACGAGCCCAGTGACCGCGTAGGCGACGGCATAAAAGCACGCGGCCGTGAAGCCCTCTCTCCCCCCGGCAACGATCCCCAACAGGAGAAAACCCATGTTGGCGATGGCGGAGTAGGCGAGCATGCGTTTGATGGCCGTTTGCGCGATCGCGATCAAATTGCCGAAAACGACCGACAGCAGTGCAATCAACGCAAGCAGCAGACGCCATTCACCGAGCGCGCCTTGCATACTTTCCGCGAACAGTCGATACGCCAACGCGAACGCGGCAATCTTGGGCGCTACGCCGAGAAACAAGGTCACGGCCGTCGGTGCGCCCTGATAGACGTCCGGCACCCACATATGGAAGGGCACGACGCCGAGCTTGAAGGCAACGCCTGCCGCGATGAAGATGAACCCGAGCGCGATTGCCACGCGATTGGCGCCCCCAAGCGACTGGGCGATGGTCATCAAATCGAGGCTCCCCGTGGCGCCGTAGAGGATCGACATGCCAAAGAGCAGCAGACCCGAAGCAAGCGCGCCAAGCACGAAATACTTCATCGCGGCCTCTGTGGCGATGCGGTCGTCGCGTTTGAGCGCTACCAGCGCATACATCGACAGACTCAGTAGTTCAAGCCCGAGATAGGCCGTCAGCAGATTGGCCGCGGAGGCGATGACCACCATGCCAAGCACCGAGAAGAGTGCGAGCGCCACAAACTCGCCGTGATCAAGTCCGTGCTTGCGCAAGTAGTCCCAGCTATAGGCCAGGGCCAGCGCGGCTGACGCAAGCATGGCGACCTTCAGAATCGTGGCCACTCCGTCCAGGACAACAAGCTTCGAAAAAGCAAATTGCGCCGGCGCCGAGAGCGGCTCCGCGACCACCCATACGGCAATGGCGGTTGCGATCAATACCCAGACACCGAAGGCATAGCTCCAACGCTTGCGCTCGCGCGGGACAAACAGGTCGCCAACGAGCAGCGCGCAGGCGAGCGCAAGCAAGATCATTTCCGGAAGGACGAGCTTCAGGTCGTTCATGAACAAGGCATCAGAGTTTGCTTTTAGCCGCATGCGCGGCAAGCTCTTCAACGCTTCGGTGCATGAGTTCGGTGAAGGGGGCCGGATAAAGGCCCATCGCTAGCACGAGCAGCGCAAGCGCCATGAGCATCCAGAACTCTCGCGGCGTCACGTCGGTGAGGTTGCGGACGTTGTCATTGGCGATCTCGCCGAAGATCACGCGCTTGTACATCCAAAGCGTGTAGGCGGCGCCAAGCACCAGCGTCAGGCCCGCAATGGCAGCGGTCCAGAACATGCCTTGTTTGATCGCAGCCAGCGTCACGGTGAATTCACCAATAAACCCGGAAGTGCCAGGCAAACCGGCGTTGGCCATCGCAAACAGCATCATCAACGAAGCGAACTTCGGCATCGTGTTGACCACCCCGCCGTAGTCGGCGATGTTGCGGGTGTGCATCCGGTCATAGAGAACACCGATGCAAAGGAAGAGCGCGCCCGAGACGAAGCCGTGCGAGATCATCTGGAGAAGCCCGCCTTCGATGCCGAGGGTGCTAACTTCCCCGCTCGTGTTGAAGAGAAAGAAACCAAGGGTCACGAATCCCATGTGCGAGATCGAGGAATACGCGACGAGCTTTTTCATATCGGTCTGTGCGAGCGCGACAAAGCCGATGTAGACGATCGCGATCAGGGAAAGCGCAATGACCAGTGGCGCAAGGTACCGGGCTGCGTCCGGGACGATCGGCAGGATGAAACGAAGGAAACCGTAGGCGCCGAGCTTGAGCGTGATGGCGGCCAGGATCACCGAGCCACCGGTGGGCGCCTCCACATGCGCATCCGGCAACCAGGTGTGCACGGGCCACATTGGCACCTTGACGGCGAAGGCGAGGAAAAATGCGATAAACAAGAGCAACTGCGCGCCCATCGCGAGCGGCACCTGGTGATATTGAGCGATCTCAAAACTCCCCCCCGACGCGTTATAGAGATAAATGAGCGCCACCAGCATCAACAACGAGCCGAGCAGCGTATAGAGGAAGAACTTGACCGCGGCATAAACGCGGTTGGGGCCGCCCCAAATCCCGATGATCAGGTACATCGGAATCAACATCGCCTCGAAGAAGACATAGAAGAGCGCTGCATCCGCGGCAGCGAAGGCGCCGTTGATCAGCCCTGACATGATGAGAAAGGCGCCGTAATACTGCGCCTGCTTGTCTTCGATCACGCTCCAGCCCGCCACGATGACGAACACCGTCATCAGGCTGTTGAGCAAAACGAACCAGACGGAAATGCCATCGACGCCGAGGTGGTAGTAGATGCCGTAGCGCGGAATCCAGGGCAGTTTTTCGACGAATTGAAGCGCTGCGCTGGTCGGATCAAACTGCGTCGCAAGCGGCACCGTCACGAGAAAGCCCGCCGCAGCCGCCACGAGAGCGATCCAACGTGTCAACGCGGGCGAACGATCGCGTGCGGTGAGCAGCACGGCCACCGCGCCGACGATCGGAATCCATATTGCAAGAGACAGCAGCATGATGCGTTGCGGTCAAGTGGGCGTCAGGCGCGCACAAGCAACCAAGCGAGAAAGACCATGAGTCCGGCCACCATCACGAAGGCATAGTGGTAGATGTAGCCGGTCTGCACGTGTCGCACAAGCGACGATAGCAAGCCAACCGTTTGCGCTGAGCCATTCACAAGCGCGCCATCGATGAGCGCTCGATCACCCACGTGAAAGAGCCCCTCGCCGAGCCTGCGCGCGCCGCCCGCGAACACGATCTCATTGATGCGATCGAAGTAGTACTTCTCCTCGAGCAAGCGAACAAGCGCCCCAAAGCGCATGCGCAAACGCTCTGGCAGTGTCGGTTGCGCCACATAGAGATACCAAGCGAGACCCACACCGGCCATTGCCAGCCAGAACGGCAGCGCGACGAAGCCGTGCAGTCCCATGGCGAGCCAATTTCCGAGTTGCCCGCGGATCGCGGCGAGCGTGTCGTGATTCGGAGCGACCTCGATCGCACTGTCGAGGCCATGACCCAAGATGAAAAAGTCGAACGCCCAAGCGCCGGCAACCACGGACGGGATCGCGAGTAAAAGCAGCGGCACGGTCACGACCGACGGCGACTCGTGCGGTTTGCCGTCCGCGTGGGCGTCCCCGTGATGCTCATCGTGTTGCGCTCTCGGCGCTTGGTCGTAGCGCTCGGGTCCGTGAAAGACCAGGAAGTACATGCGAAACGAATAAAACGCCGTCACGAACACGCCAACGGTCACGCAAAACAAGGCATAGCCCGCGCCGGGGATTTGGCTTGCGCCGACGGCGAGAATGATGGCGTCCTTTGAGTAAAAGCCCGACAGGAAGGGAAAACCGATCAGCGCAAGCGATCCGATCAGCGCCGTGATCCACGTAATCGGCATGTGCTTGCGCATCCCTCCCATGAAGCGGATGTCTTGGTTGTGGTGCAGGCCAATGATGACTGAGCCAGCGGCAAGGAACAACAAGGCTTTGAAAAACGCATGCGTTACGAGGTGAAAGATTGCGGCGCTGTAGGCCGACACGCCGAGCGCGACGGTCATGTAGCCAAGTTGCGAAAGCGTCGAGTAGGCAACCACGCGCTTGATGTCGTACTGCACGATCCCGAGCAAACCCATAAATAGGGCCGTCGTGGCGCCGATCACGAGCACCACCGAGAGCGCCGTCTCAGACATCTCAAAAAGCGGCGACATGCGCGCAACCATAAAAATGCCCGCCGTCACCATGGTGGCGGCGTGGATGAGAGCGGAGATGGGCGTTGGGCCTTCCATCGAATCCGGCAGCCAAACGTGCAGAGGGACTTGGGCGGACTTGCCCATCGCGCCGATGAAAAGCAGGATGCAGGTGGCAGTCGCCCACATTGGCGCACCAAGCCAACCGAGGTCGACGGCGATGTCCTTGAGCCCCTGCGCCTTTTCGAAGACGGTTTTGTAGTCAAGACTTCCGGTGTAGGCGAGCACAAGCCCGATGCCAAGCAAGAAGCCGAGATCGCCGACGCGGTTTACGAGAAACGCCTTGAGGTTGGCATAAATGGCTGTCGGGCGCTTGAACCAGAAGCCGATCAACAGGTACGAGACGAGGCCGACCGCTTCCCAACCGAAGAACAGCTGAAGAAAGTTGTTGCTCATGACAAGCATGAGCATCGCAAAGGTAAACAGGGAGATGTAGGCGAAGAAGCGCTGGTAGCCCGGATCCTCGGCCATGTAGCCGATCGTGTAGATGTGCACCATGAGTGACACGAAGGTCACAACAAGCATCATGGTCACCGTGAGCTTGTCGATCAAAAAGCCCACCTCGAAGCGAATGCCGCCGGCAACCATCCAGGTGTAGAGGGGACCGTTGAAGCTGGCGCCCTCGCCGAAGACCTCAACAGCGACCGCAATCGACGCCAGAAACGAGATCAACACCCCGAGAATCGCCACGCGGTGCGCGCCGGCGCGACCGATTCTGCGGCCGAACAGCCCTGCGATCAGCGCGCCCGCAAGCGGCGCAAGCGGCACGAGCAAGTACGTGAGCTTCATCGCGTTCACCCCTTCAGGCGCCCGATCTCGTTGACATCGATCGAGCCGACGTTGCGGAAAAGCACGACCAAAATCGCCAGGCCGATCGCCGACTCGGCAGCTGCCACTGTCAAAATGAAAAACACAAAGACCTGCCCCGCCAAGTCTCCGAGAAAACTCGAAAAGGCGATGAAGTTCAGGTTGACCGCGAGCAACATGAGCTCAATAGCCATGAGCAAAATAATCACGTTGCGTCGGTTCACAAAAATGCCGATCACGGCGATCGTGAAAACGATCGCCGCCACGGTCAGATAGCTTGTGAGCGTCGGCGCGGGCAGCATCAGGACCGTCCATTCGGTTGCGGCAGAGAAGACGAGGCCCCGCCCTCGGCCTGACTCGCCTTCGACGCGGTCACGGGCGTGGGCCGTTCACTGGTGAGCTTGAGCACGCGCAGGCGATCCTCACGCCTGACGCGGACCTGCTCGGCCGGGTCTTGATACTTCGAGCCGCGCCGTTCGCGCAAGGTCAGTGCGATCGCCGCGATGATCGCCACGAGCAATAGCACGCCCGCGATTTCGACCGCATATACATAGCGCGTGAACAACTCGACGCCGAGCGCACGGCTATTGCTGCCATCCAAAACGATGCCGTGCGGTGACGTGGCTCCCGAGCGCCGCGAAAACGCCAACGCGAGCAAAAGCATCATCTCAATGGCCACAACCGCCCCCACGAGCAACCCGACCGGCAGATGGCTGCGGAACTGCCGGCGAAACTCCTCGACGTTGATGTCGAGCATCATGACCACGAACAAAAAGAGCACCATGACCGCGCCGACGTAGACGAGCACAAGCGCAATGGCTAGAAACTCCGCTTTGAGCAGCATCCAAAGCGCCGCAGCGGAAAAAAACGCGAGCACGAGGAAAAGCGCGGCGTGAACGGGGTTTCGTACCGTGATCACCGCCGCGGAAGCCAGAATGAGGATGCCGGAGAAGAAATAGAAAACCAGCGCTGCCAGCTCAGGCACGTTGCCTCCCCCCCCGTGGCACTGCGATTGTTGTGCGTGTCATAGCAGGCGTCCTGTTTAGCGATAGCGTGCGTCTTCGGCGCGGTCTGCGGCGATTTGCCGTTCATAACGCTCACCGATCGCGAGCAGCATTTCTTTGGTGAAGTAGAGATCGCCGCGCTTTTCGCCGTGGTATTCATGAATGCGCGTCTCGACGATCGCATCGACCGGACAGGCCTCCTCGCAGAAGCCGCAGAAGATGCACTTGGTCAGGTCGATGTCGTAGCGGGTCGTGCGGCGCGTGCCGTCCTCGCGCACGCCTGATTCAATCGTGATGGCCATGGCCGGACACACCGCTTCACAGAGCTTGCACGCGATGCAGCGTTCTTCGCCGTTTTCGTAGCGGCGAAGCGCATGAAGCCCACGAAAACGCGGGCTCTGCGGCGTTTTTTCCTCGGGGTACTGAACGGTAATCTTGCGCGCGAAGAGGTGCCGGCCCGTGAGCGCAAGGCCGCGTACAAGCTCAACGAGCAGGAAGGTTGAAAAAAAACGCTTGATCGCTGTCATCATCGCGCGCCCTCACTTCACCTTATTTGAAGGCATCTCCCCACGGGGTCTGCATCACGATGGCCAAAAACACGATGTAGAAGAGCGTGACGGGGATGAACACCTTCCAGCCGAGCCGCATGATCTGGTCGTAGCGGTAGCGCGGAAATGACGCGCGGATCCAGAGGAAGAAAAACAGCACCACGAAGACTTTGAGCGCCAGCCAGAAGAAGCCATCACCAAACGGCGCTGCACCGAAGATCGTGACCTCATTGAGACTCGGAAACGGCGACAGCCACCCGCCCAAAAACATGATCGAGGTCAGCGTGGCAATGAGGATCATGTTCGCGTATTCCGCGAGGAAAAAGAGCGCGAAAGTCACCCCGGAGTACTCGACATGGAAACCCGCCACGATCTCGCTTTCGCCTTCGGCGACATCGAAGGGGTGGCGATTGGTCTCGGCCACCCCCGAGATGAAATAGACAAGAAAGAGTGGAAAAAGCGGAATGAAATACCACTGATGCAGGCCGCCCTGCTGCGCCTCAACGATGGCCTTTAGGTTGAGGCTGTTGGCCGCCATGAGCACGCCCACCAGCGCAAAGCCCATGGCGATCTCGTAGGAGACGATCTGCGCGGCGCTGCGTAGGCAACCGAGAAACGCATATTTTGAGTTGGAGGCCCAGCCGGCAAGGATGACGCCGTAGACCCCGATCGAGGTCATGGCAAGCAGGTAGAGGAGCCCCGCGTTGATGTCGGCAAGCACCAGGGTCGGATCGAAAGGCACCACGGCCCAGGCGGCAAGCGCCGGTGCGAGGGCGAGGATCGGCGCGATGTAGAACAGTGCCTTGTTCGCGCCCGTGGGAACGACGATTTCCTTGAAGATGAGCTTGAGCACATCCGCAAAGGGCTGCAGCCAACCCTTCCCTACCCGGTTCGGACCAAGACGCACCTGCATCCAACCGATGACCTTTCGCTCCCACAGCGTCAGAAAGGCCACACAGAGGGTAATCGGCACGATGATCGCAAGGATCTTGGCGACCGTCCAAAGGCCGTAGGCCAGGTTGGGGTACTCGGGCCCGAGCAGCGCTGCGATGGGGTTACTCATGCGATCGCCTCGATCGAGATCTCTCGCTCGGACCCGAGCGCGGCTGAAACGGCGGTTGCGCACGGGATGCGTACACAACCGCGCGGCACCGTGGCATCTAGCCCGAGCACGGCCTCGACGGCCCGTGCACCCGCTCGGACTCGGATCGGCTGACCCTGCGCAAGGCCTGCGCGTGTGGCGGTCTCTGGGTGCAGACGAACGCTTGCACGCCGCGCGTAGCGCGTGGCTTGCAGCGATGCTGCACGCCGCACGATCGGATCGGCCGCGTAAATGGGCACATCCGCGATGCGTTCAAAACCCGACACAGCGACGGTCACGGTTGAAGACGTCCCGCCCCGCGCCGCAGATTCGCGAAGCGCCGCAAGCGCTGAGGGAACATCCTTCGGCAACGCCGCCGAACGCACCGCCTCGGGCGTGTCCAGCCCCGAAACGCTAGCCCCGCACAGCTCGGCAAGCACGCGTAGGATCTTCCAGCCCGGTCGGGTCTCCCCGAGCGGCCTGACAACCCCTTGGAACGACTGCACCGTCCCGTCCTGAGCAACCCAGGTCCCCGAGGTTTCGGTAAACGGCGAAAGCGGCAACATCACATGGCAGTGGCGGCGCAGCGTCTCGCCCGCGTAAGTGGTCAGGGCCACAACCTGCTGCGCCCTCGAGAGGGCCGCAAGCGCCTCTGCGCCGAAGGCCGAGTCAAGCTCAGGCTCAACACCCACGAGCAGGAAGCCTGCAGCACCGGTCGTCAGTGCCTCGCCAGCGGATTTTCCGGTCGGACCCGGAACCGCCCCGACGAGCGCTGCCCCAAGCACGGAGGCCGAAAGCTGCGCCTCGCCCCAGCTTCCCCCTGTGGCTTGCGCGATCCGACGTGCGGCCGCCCGGATCGCTGCGGCCTGGGGGTTCGACTGGGCCAAATCACCGAGGATGACCGCAACCCGCTTGCCGGTGAGAAGCTCCGCGGCAAGCGCCTCGACAGCCGGATCCGAACCGGCCGGTGCGGCCTCTTGGCGGGCGCGACGCTCAACCGCCTCAGCCACCGCTTGCAGGGTTTGCGCAAGCTTGGATGGCGCTACGATGCATTTCGCCGCCACCGGGCAGAGAAGATCCTCATCCGTGGTTGAAACCACACAGAGCGTAGCCCCGCGCTTGATGCGCTGGCGGATGCGGCTTGCAAGCAGCGGCTGCTCTTCGCGCAGCGAGCTTCCGACCACCAAAAAGCGATCGACTTGAGCGATCGCGCCAACCTTGAATCCGAGATCCACCGCCGGTTCGTGTTTCATCGCCGGATCGGTCACCCGCAGCCGCGCGTCGATCGAACTGCTGCCCAAAGCCGCGGCAAGCTGTCGTGCAAGGTAAGCCTCTTCGACGGTTGTGTGCGGACCGAGCAGCATGGCCAGCCCCTGCCCTCCGAGCTCGGTCTTCGCCGCGGATTTGAGAGCTTCGGCAGCAGCCGCAAGCGCATCGCTCCAGGAGACGGCCTGCCAGTCCTCACCGAGGCGCAGCATCGGCTGGGTCAGCCGATCGGCCGCGTAGAGCCCTTCGTAGCTGAAGCGGTCGCGGTCAGAGATCCAGCATTCATTGAGCGCTTCATTCTCAAGCGGAAGCACGCGCATCACACGGTCATGCTTGACCTGAACCTGGATGTTGGCGCCAAGGCCGTCGTGCGGACTCACGCTTCGCCGGCGCTGCAATTCCCAGGTGCGGGCGCTGTAGCGGAAAGGCTTCGAGGTGAGCGCCCCCACCGGACAGACATCGATCATGTTGCCTGAGAGCTCGTGATCGACGCTTTGACCGACGAAGGCGAGGATTTCCGAGTGCTCGCCGCGGCCAGCCATGCCAAGCTCCATCTGCCCCGCGATCTCCTGACCGAAACGCACACAGCGCGTGCAGTGAATGCATCGGCTCATCTCCTCGGCGCTGATCAGAGGTCCGAGGTTTTTCACAAACACCACGCGCTTTTCTTCCTGATAACGCGAGGCGCTCTTGCCATAGCCCACCGCCAAATCCTGAAGCTGACACTCGCCGCCCTGGTCGCAAATCGGGCAATCGAGCGGGTGGTTGATCAGCAAAAACTCCATGACCGCCCGCTGCGCCTGCTTCGCGTATTCACTGGCGGTGTAGACCTTCATGCCCTCGGTAACCGGCGTTGCACACGCGGGCAAGGGCTTGGGCGCCTTTTCAACCTGCACCAAGCACATCCGGCAGTTGGCCGCGATCGAGAGCTTCGGGTGGTAGCAAAAGTGGGGGATGTAGGCGCCGATCTGCCGCGCCGCATCCATGACGGTGCTGCCCGGGGGTACCTGGATGCTTTTGCCGTCGATTTCGATCGTGATCATGGGGCTGCGCTCAGACGTAGGCAGGCACGAGACAACGCTTGTGCTCGATGTGATAGGCGAACTCGTCACGGAAATGCTTGACGAAGGCGCGAACCGGCATCGCCGCCGCATCGCCAAGCGCGCAGATGGTGCGGCCTTGGATGTTGTCAGCGACCGAATTGAGCAGATCGAGATCCTCCGCGCGGCCCTGCCCGTGTTCGATCCGATGCACCACACGCCACAGCCAGCCCGTCCCCTCCCGACAGGGCGTGCACTGGCCGCAGGACTCCTCGTAGTAGAAGTAGGACAGTCGCAGCAGCGACTTCACCATGCAGCGCGTTTCATCCATGATGATGACGGCGCCTGAACCGAGCATCGAGCCGGCCTTGGCAATCGAGTCGTAGTCCATGTTGACATCCATCATGACCTCGCCCGGAATGACCGGCATCGACGAACCACCCGGGATGCAGGCTTTGAGTTTGCGCCCGCCTCGAACACCGCCGGCCAGCTCAAGCAACTTGGCAAACGGGGTGCCCAGCGGCACCTCGTAATTACCGGGCCGTTCGACATCGCCTGAGACCGAGAAGATTTTGGTGCCCCCGTTGTTCGGCAACCCGAGATTGAGATAGGCCTCTCCGCCGTGGCGCATGATCCAAGGCACGGCCGCCAGCGTCTCGGTGTTGTTGATCGTGGTCGGCCGTCCGTAGAGCCCAAAACTGGCCGGAAAAGGCGGCTTGAAGCGCGGCTGGCCTTTCTTGCCTTCGATCGACTCGAGAAGCGCCGTCTCTTCTCCGCAGATGTAGGCACCGTAGCCGTGGAAAGCATGCAGCTCGAAGTCGAACCCCGAACCGAGAATGTTCTTGCCGATCAACCCGGCCCGACGCGCCTCCTCAATGGCCTCTTCGAATTGCTCGTAGATCGAAAAGATCTCGCCGTGAATGTAGTTGTAGCCGACCGTGGCGCCGATGGCGTAGCCGGCAATGGCCATCCCCTCGATCACACTGTGCGGGTTGTAACGCAGGATGTCACGGTCTTTGAAGGTGCCCGGTTCGCCCTCGTCCGAGTTACAGACGATGTACTTCTGACCGGGCAGCTGCCGCGGCATGAAGCTCCATTTGAGGCCGGTCGGAAATCCCGCGCCGCCGCGACCGCGCAGTGCCGACTTTTTGACCTCTTGGACCACCTGCTCAGGGGGTATCTTCTCAGTGAGGATGCGAGTGAGCGCCTCGTAGCCACCCCGCTTCCGGTACGCGTCGATACGCCAATCGTTCGGATCGTCGATCTTGAGATCGGCGAAGATGGTCGGTTGGATGTGAGGACCGAAGTGCATACTAAGATTCCCGAGCCTTGGTCCGTAATTCCTCGATGAGTTGATCGAAACGCTCTGGCGTGACTTTGACCCGCATCTCGTGGTTGTTCACGAGCACGACCGGGGCATCGCCGCAAGCACCAAAGCACTCCCCTTCTTTGAGAGTGAACAGCCCATCGGCGGAGGTTTCTCCGAACTCGATCCCCAGCCGTTGCCGGGCGTGTTGTGCACACACGCCTGCGCCCTGAAGCTGACACGGCAAGTTGGTGCACAACGTGAGCTTGAACCGCCCGACTGGCTTCAAGTCATACATCGAGTAGAAGGTGGCCACCTCATAGACGGCGATCGGCGGCATGCCGAGATATTCCGCCACCTCGCGCATGGACTCGGTTGAAAGCCAACCGCGTTCCCGCTGCACGATCGCAAGCGCCGCCATGACCGCCGATTGACGCTGATCGGGCGGAAACTTGCTCAATTCGCGATCGATTCGCCTGCGAGCCTCTTCTGAGAGCGCCATGAGCCTTTTTCCCTAGCGATCGATTTCGCCGAAGACGATGTCGAGTGTGCCGATGATGGCCACCGCATCGGCGATCATGTGGCCGCGCGTGAGCTCATCTAGCCCGGCAAGATGCGCAAAGCCAGGCGCACGCAGCTTGAGCCGATACGGCTTGTTGGCCCCATCCGAAAGGATGTAGACCCCAAACTCCCCTTTCGGATGCTCAACCGCCGCGTAGGCCTCACCCGCCGGAACATGCATGCCCTCGGTAAAGAGCTTGAAGTGATGAATGAGCTCTTCCATGTTGGCCTTCATCTTCTCGCGCGGCGGCGGGGCGACCTTGTGGTTGTCCGTGATGACCGGGCCCGGGTTCTTGCGCAGCCAGTCCACGCACTGCCGGATGATCTTGTTCGATTCGCGCATCTCCTGCACACGAACGAGATAGCGGTCATAACAGTCGCCGTTGACGCCCACAGGGATGTCGAAGTCAAGCCGATCGTAGACCTCGTAGGGCTGCTTTTTGCGCAAATCCCAAGCCACGCCGGAACCACGCAGCATCGGACCGGTGAAACCTAGAGCCAAGGCTCGCTCCGGGGAGACAACCCCGATGCCGACCGTGCGCTGCTTCCAGATGCGGTTGTCGGTCAGCAGCGTCTCGTACTCGTCGATGTACTTCGGAAAGCGGTTCGTGAAATCCTCGATGAAATCGAGGAGCGACCCCTGGCGGTTTTCATTCATGCGGCGCACGGCCGCCTCGTTGTGAATCTTCGAGGGCTGATACTGCGGCATGCGATCGGGCAGATCGCGGTACACACCGCCGGGCCGGTAGTAGGCCGCATGCATCCGCGCACCCGAGACCGCCTCGTACATGTCGAAGAGATCCTCGCGCTCGCGGAAGCAATAGAGGAAGACGGTCATGGCCCCGACATCGAGGGCGTGACAACCCAGCCAAAGCAAATGGTTCAAGCAGCGCGTGATCTCATCAAACATCACACGGATGTATTGCGCGCGCTCAGGCACCTCGATGCCCAAGAGCTTCTCGACGGCGAGGCAGTAGGCGTGCTCGTTGCACATCATCGAGACGTAGTCGAGGCGGTCCATGTACGGAAGCGCCTGGAGATACGTCTTCGTTTCAGCGAGCTTTTCGGTGGCCCGATGCAGCAGACCAATGTGCGGATCGGCACGGACGATGGTTTCCCCGTCAAGCTCCAGCACAAGCCGCAGCACGCCGTGGGCCGCCGGGTGCTGCGGACCAAAGTTCATCGTGTAGTTGCGGATTTCGGCCACAGCGCGCCCCTTAGCTTGCGTAGGTCTCTTCGCGCACGATCCGCGGCACGTTTTCGCGCGGCTCGATCGTGACCGGCTGATAAACCACACGGCGCTGCTCGGGGTCGTACCGCATTTCGACATAGCCGGTCACGGGGAAGTCCTTGCGGAACGGATGGCCAACAAAGCCGTAGTCGGTCAAGATGCGACGCAGATCGGGATGCCCCTCGAAGACGATGCCGAAGAGATCGAACGCTTCGCGTTCGAACCAATTGGCCGCGGGCCAAATCTCAACGAGCGTCGGAATCACCGGCATCTCGTCATCGGTCGCGAAACAGCGCACTCGGATGCGCTGGTTGAGCGACAACGACAGCAAGTGCAACACCACCGCGAAGCGCGGCCCGTCCCACGGGCGGTTGCCGTAGGTGGAATAGTCCACCCCGCACAAGTCGATCAACATCTCGAAGCGAAGCGCGGGATGATCGCGCAAGAGGCGAGCGACCTCTTGCCAGTGCTCGGGCGCAACCTCAATCGTCAGCTCATCACGCGCGACCGTGTGCCGCTTGATCTTTTCTCCGAGCACGCTCAGGACCTGAGCTTCGAGCATACGAACTAGCTCCGGGCGATTGTGTTGGTACGGCGAATTTTGTTTTGCAGCTGGATGATGCCGTAGAGCAGCGCTTCGGCCGTGGGTGGACAACCCGGCACATAGACATCAACCGGCACGATGCGATCGCAACCACGCACCACCGAGTAGCTGTAGTGGTAATAGCCGCCGCCATTGGCGCACGACCCCATCGAGATGACCCAGCGCGGCTCGGCCATTTGGTCGTAGACCTTGCGCAGTGCTGGGGCCATCTTGTTGCACAAGGTTCCGGCCACGATCATCACGTCGGATTGTCGCGGCGAGGGACGAAACACGATGCCGAAGCGGTCGAGGTCATAGCGCGAGGCGCCTGCATGCATCATCTCGACCGCGCAGCAGGCAAGGCCGAAGGTCATTGGCCACATCGAGCCATTGCGTGACCAATTGATCAAGGTGTCAAGGCTTGTGGTGACAAAGCCTTTCTCCAACACGCCTTCGATGCTCATACAGCCCTCCGCGTCGTCATTCCCAGTCGAGCGCGCCTTTCTTCCATTCGTAGATAAAGCCGACTGTCAAGATGGCCAGAAAAACCATCATGGCGACGAAACCTGGAAAGCCCATTGCGTCGTAAGCGACAGCCCACGGAAATAGAAAAGCGATCTCGAGATCGAACAAGATGAAGAGGATCGCCACCAGGTAGTAGCGCACATCGAAGCGCATCCGAGCATCTTCGAAGGCCTCGAAGCCGCACTCATACGGCGAGAGTTTTTCGGGGTCGGGCCGCGAAGGTGCGAGCAAACGACCGACGGTCACAAGCACGGTTCCGAAGACCAGCGCAACCGCCATGAAAACGAGAATCGGAACGTAGGTCTCAAGTGACATCTCGGCCCAGCTTGGATTCAAAAATCGGTGCCAGCATTTCCCCTAGGCTTGCTGCGGTGGCAGACCGGCACGCTTCCCGGAGTGGGGACACGCAGGTCGGCCCCGCGCTTCGTCCATATTGGCCAGTCGGTCAAGCTCAAACCTCATTTCGCCGGTTGAGGGTAAAAAAAGAGCGGTGCCCTATTTTTTGCCCCGCCCTTTGTTGGCTTTCCCGATCGACTCTGCTCCCGGAAGAGCCGTAAGTGAAGAAGTTTGGTGCCGTCGGCGAGACTCGAACTCGCACAGCTTTCGCCACTACCCCCTCAAGATAGCGTGTCTACCAATTTCACCACGACGGCAGAGAGAATTCGTTGAGGCTCAAACGCCTACTTCGGCACATCCGACTTCGGCTCGGTCGCCTTCGGCGCCTTGCTGCCCGCTTGATCGCCGGAGGGCGCTACGACACCTTGCATGACCCCGCCGCCTGCGGTCGCCGCGGAACGGGTACCGAGCCAAGTCAAACCAATGCAAACGAGAAAAAACACCGTGGCCGCCACGGCAGTCGAGCGGCTCAAAAAATTGGCCGAGCCGGCGGACCCGAACAGTGAGCCAGCCGACCCGCTGCCAAACGCAGCCCCCATATCAGCGCCCTTGCCCTGCTGCAAAAGCACGAGCACGATAATGGCTGCCGAGGAGAGGATGAGTAACGCGTAGAAAAGTGCTTGCATCGGAACAAAATTATATAGGGCTTGGCAGTGACGTTGCGGATTGAACGTCGCAGACGCCCTGGACAATTGACACGAATTCCCGCGCATCGAGACTGGCCCCACCGACCAATGCACCGTCGATGTCTTCAGCTTCGGCAAGCGCCCGGACATTGTTCGCCTTGACGCTACCGCCGTAGAGAATCGGCATCTCGCGAAGCGCCGGTGCGAAGGCGCGCAATCGGGCTCGGATGAAGCGGTGCATCGCCTGGGCTGTCTCGACCGTGGCCGTGCGGCCGGTCCCGATGGCCCAGACGGGCTCATAGGCGATGAGTGCGCGCTCGGGGCGCTTTGCAAGCACGGGCGCGACCGCGTCGATCTGGCGCGCCACGACCGCCTCGGCTTGACCCTGATCCCGTTCCAATAGGGTCTCGCCGACGCAAACCACGGCATGCAGCCCCGCCTCGATGGCGGCTTGGGCCTTGGCCGAGACTGTGACATCGCTTTCTCCGAGCAGCGTCCGTCGCTCCGAGTGCCCGACAATCACGACCGAAACACCGAGTTCGACGAGCATCGCCGCCGAGACCTGCCCGGTATAGGCCCCGTTCGGATGCGCTGAGACATCCTGTGCCCCAAGAAGGACGCGGCTTGAGCCGAGTAACGCCGATACCTGCGCCAAGTGCACGTAAGCCGGGCAAAGAGCAACTCGTAGCTGCGCGCAGGCGCTTTCCACGCCGGCCACCACAGCACGAACGAGCGCGTCGTTGCCCGCCATCGAGCCGTTCATCTTCCAATTACCGATGACCCATCGGCTACGCTTCGCAGTCACGATCATGTTCCCTTCCAACAAAGCCGTGAATTTTGTCGCTGGCGTGAGCGCTCATTGTCCCGCGGCTGCAGCGAGCGCAACGCGCACATATTCGAATGCTCTGACAACGTTGACGGGGCGTCGCGGTCCGGCCGTGTCGAGCACCCCGGCCGGGGGCGCCTTCGTCCGTGCAGACCGCACCCCGCAGTCGATGTCGCGGCTGCTCAGGGGGTGTTTGCCCCGTCTGCTCGTGCGCGCCGCGGCTGGGTCGCTCACCCTCGCTGTTGCAATCCTTGCCAGTGGTGAGCTAGCGGCACGTCCTGCGGCCTGTCCGGTCGGCGCCTCGATTGCCGAACGCGACCTGCCCCAGGAAGCCCGCGCCGTGCTCGCGGCAATCCGCGCGGGCGGGCCGTTCGAGTTCGAGCGCGACGGGATCGTGTTCCATAACCGCGAACGCATCCTGCCCAAGGCTGAGCGAGGCTACTACCGCGAATACACGGTGCGCACGCCGGGTCTGCGCACGCGCGGCGCTCGGCGCATCGTCTGCGGCGGCGAGCAGCGCGCCGCGCAGCCCTGCTATTACAGCGAGGACCACTACGCCTCGTTCCGCTGCATCGTCCCATGAGAGGTCCGCTCATGCCCAACAGCCTGCACGACTTTCGCGCCGATCAGCTCCACGTAGTCGATCTTCGCGGCATCAAGAGCAAAGCGCGCCTGCTTGCGGCCCTTGGCGAGAATCTCGAGCTGCCCGAGTACTACGGAAAAAACTTCGACGCGCTGGCGGATTGCCTGATGGATTCCGACTGGGCCCGCGGCGAGCGCGTGACGATCGTGCTGCTTGGCTGCACCGCTGCCGAACGAGCGCTGGGTGAGCACTGGGCAACGCTGATCGAGGTCTTGCGCGATGCCTGTGCCTGGTGGAAGGATCACGACAAGGACTTCGACGTCCTGCTGTGCTAGCCCCCGCGCAACGGACTGAGGCCACGCGCTTCAAGCAGCCGCGCTCGGTGCTGGTCGTCATCTGCGCGCCGACAGCGGCCTCGGCAGGCATCGAAACGCTTCTCATCGAACGAGCCGATTGGCCAGGTTTTTGGCAGTCCGTCACCGGAAGCAGCGAGCCCGGGGAGAGGCCGCGTGAAACGGCGCTGCGCGAGCTGTTCGAAGAAACCGGCTTTGCCGTCGAGCCGGATTCGCCGCGTCTGCGCCCGCTTGGGCTCATCAACGTCTTTGCGATTTACCCGCAGTTTCGCCACCGCTACCCGCCTGGCACGACGCACAACGTGGAAACGTGCTTCCTGCTCAACTGGCCACAGGCCGAACCCCCGCGCCTGGTCGCGCGCGAGCACCGCAATTTCGCCTGGGTCCCCCTCGGGGAGGCGATCGGTCGCGTGCTTTCCTGGTCCAATGCCGCTGCGCTTCGACGTGTTGCGCAATTTTATGTCTCGGAATGCGGATCAGTTACTCATGAATAGCGTCATCAGGCGAAAATAATCGGTACGACGCAATTTCGTATCGCCTGCTACACTTCTGCAGCGCAGCAAAATTGAACCATGAACGAGCTTCTTTCGCGTCGAGTCGACGACGTCCGAATCAAGGACATGTTCGAACTTGCCCCGCCCGCGCATCTGATCCGCGAGTACAAGCCAAGCGATGCCGTCGAGGCGCTGGTCTATGAGACCCGTCAGGCAATCCACAAAGTCTTGCACGGTGCCGACGACCGGCTCGTGGTCATCGTCGGGCCGTGTTCGATCCACGACAAAAAGGCGGCGTTTGAATACGCCGGCCGACTCAAGGCCTTGCGCGATGAGCTCTCGCGCGATCTGATCCTCGTGATGCGCGTCTACTTCGAAAAGCCGCGGACGACGGTCGGCTGGAAAGGCCTGATCAACGATCCATGGCTCGATGGCAGCTACAAAATGAACGACGGGCTGCGACTTGCGCGGCACATCTTGCTCGAAATCAACGAGTTGGGCGTTCCGGCCGCCACCGAATTCCTCGACACCCTTACACCGCAGTACTACTCCGATCTGATCTCTTGGGGTGCCATCGGGGCGCGCACGACCGAAAGCCAGGTTCACCGTCAGTTAGCCTCGGGCATGAGCTGTCCGATGGGCTTCAAAAACGGCACCGACGGCAACGTTCAAATCGCGGTCGATGCGGTCCGTGCCGCCGCGGCGCCGCATTTTTTTCTCTCGGTGACCAAGGGTGGCCACTCGGCGATCGTGTCAACCGTCGGCAACGAGGACTGTCACATCATTCTGCGCGGTGGCATCAAGCCGAATTACGACGCGGCAAGCGTCGAAGCGGCGTGTGCGGCGCTTTCTCGGGCCGGTCTGCCGCAGCGGCTCATGATCGACTTCTCGCACGCCAACTCGAGCAAGCAACACCGCAAGCAGCTCGAAGTCGGCGCCGATGTAGCCCGACAGATCGCCGGCGGCGAGGAACGCATTTTTGGCGTCATGATCGAGTCGCACCTCAATGAAGGGCGCCAAGATCTCATCCCGGGCAAGCCGCTCGCCTACGGCGTCTCGATCACGGATGCCTGCATCGACTGGGCCTCCACCGAAGGGCTGCTGCGCGAGTTGGCGGCCGCGGTGACGCAACGCCGCTTGCGCGTGGCCGAGCAAAGCTCGGCGCTCGTCGAATAGCCAGGCTCGACACCGCGCGCCGACGAGTCGCCCGTGTGAGCAAGCCGCGGAGCGCCGGCCGACGTCGCCGCTACCCAACGGGACCGGGACGCCCCCCGTCTGACCGAGCCATGCCTCGCATCACCTCAACGTATCGCCGACCGGCGTGGCTGCCCACCGGCCACCTGCAGACGATCTACGCGCAGCTCTTGCCGCGTCCGAGAGTCAACTACCGGCGCGAGCGCGTAGAACTGGCCGACGGCGACTTCGTCGATCTGGACTGGGTCGACGGCCCACCCGGCGCCCCCGTGCTCGTGCTGTTTCATGGGCTCGAAGGGTCGAGCCAATCCCAGTATTGCCTGCACACCATGCGCGCGGTCGAACGTTGTGGCTGGAGCGGCGTTGTGGCTCATTTCCGCGGCTGTTCCGGCGAGCTCAATCGCCTCGTGCGCTCGTACCACTCGGGCGACAGCGCCCACTGCGATTGGGTCTTGCGCGAGCTCAAACGACGCACGCCCGAGCGCAGCCTATTCGCCGTCGGTGTCTCGCTTGGTGGCAATGCTCTGACCAAATGGTGCGGCGAACAAGCTCAGGCCGCGCGCGAGATCGTTGTGGCGGCCGCCTCGGTCTCCAATCCGCTCGATCTGGCCGTATCGGCCGAGGCGATCTTGCATCTGACGAACCGACCCTTCAACAGCTATTTCATGCGCGCCATGGGGGAAAGTTTTGCTCGCCGCGTCGAACTTCATCCCTCGCTCGCCGCGCTCGGACATCTGAGCCGGCCACGCAATTTCCCGCAGTTCGATGACGCCTACACCGCGCCCGTGCATGGCTACGCAAGCGCCTGGGATTACTACCGTCGCGCCTCCTCACGCGCCTTTCTCGACGGAATCCGCGTGCCCTTTCTCCTTCTCAACGCCGCCAACGATCCCTTCGTGCCGGCGTGGCTCTTTCCGAAACCGCACGAGGTGCCGGACTGCGTAACGCTTGAGCAACCTTCCGATGGCGGGCACGTGGGCTTTGTCACAGGACCCTTTCCCGGACGGCTCG
Source organism: Casimicrobiaceae bacterium (assembly GCA_025056355.1). Classification (GTDB taxonomy): domain Bacteria; phylum Pseudomonadota; class Gammaproteobacteria; order Burkholderiales; family Casimicrobiaceae; genus Casimicrobium. The sequence goes on from JANWWI010000003.1 coordinate 56,920, forward strand.
ACTGGTTGCCGACACGGCTCTGTGACTTTTTCGCGCACGCCGAAACGAGGCTCCTTCGCTAGACTCCAAACCGCATGAGAACCGCGCTCACCACTCTTCCAGCCGACATCTTCAAGGCCTATGACATTCGCGGCATCGTCGGAAAGACGCTCACTGCCGAGATCGCTCAAGCCATAGGGCACGCACTGGGCTCGCTTGCGCTCGAGCGCGGCGCTTGCGCCATCGCAGTCGGCCGCGACGGGCGGCTCTCGGGTCCTGAGCTCTCCGAGGCGCTTCGGCGCGGCATTGCCGCAAGCGGCTGCGATGCGATCGACCTTGGCGTCGTCCCCACACCGGTGTCTTACTTTGCAGCCCACCACCTCGGCACGCAGTCGGCGGTGAGCGTCACCGGCTCACACAACCCGCCCGAATACAACGGCTTCAAAATGGTGGTGGCCGGAGAGACGCTCTGGGGCGAGACGATCCAAACCCTGCGGCGCCGGGCCGAGACGGGCGACCTGCGCAAGGGCAGCGGACAACTCCTTCGCGTCGATGTCCGTCACGCCTACATCGAGCGCGTGCTCTCCGACGTCAAGCTGGCGCGACCGATGAAAATAGCCGTCGACTGCGGCAACGGCGCCGCCGGCGAAGTGGCAACCGCGGTCCTTCGCGGCTTGGGATGTACCCTCACCGAGCTCTATTGCGACATCGACGGGCACTTCCCGAATCACCATCCCGATCCCTCGAAGCCCGAAAACCTAAACGATCTGATTGAGGCAGTCCGCACGAGTGAGGCAGAACTCGGCCTTGCGTTTGACGGCGACGGCGACCGCCTCGGCGTGGTCACGAAATCTGGCCAAATCGTCTATCCGGATCGGCAGATGATGCTGTTTGCGGCCGATGTGCTTTCACGCCACCCGGGCGCTCCGATCATCTACGACGTCAAGTGCTCGCGGCTGCTCGATCGCGTGATTCGCGAACACGGCGGCGTGCCGCTCATGTGGAAAACCGGGCACTCGCTCATCAAGGCCAAGCTCAAAGAGACCGGGGCACCACTGGCTGGCGAGATGAGCGGACACATCTTCTTCAAGGAGCGCTGGTACGGCTTCGACGATGCGATCTATTGCGCTGCACGACTCCTTGAAATCCTCGCCCGGCACGACGATCCGAGCGCCGTGCTTGAGGCGCTGCCGAACTCCACCGCCACGCCAGAGATCAACCTCGCCTGCCCCAACGCCGATCAGCACGCCCTTATCGAGCGCTTGCGCGAATGCGCCGTCTGGCCGGGCGCCGAGCGCGTCATCACGGTCGATGGCGTAAGGGCCGAATGGGCCGACGGCTTTGGGCTCGCTCGCCCCTCGAACACGACCCCCGTGATCGTGTTGCGCTTCGAAGCCGACACGCCCGAGGCACTCGAGCGTATCCGCAACGCGTTCCTCGCCGAGCTCACCAAGGTCGGCGCAAGCACGGCCGTGGCCGAGCGGCATTGAAAGCTCTTGCGGCACACCGACGTGCCCTCTTCTGGCAAGCCCTGAGCGCCGTTGCCGCGGTGAATTGCTAGCATCGGTTCCGGTTTTGCTCGGTCGGCACGCACCGACCGCAGCGTCGAGCGACCCTTTGAGCGACCGTTTTCAAGCAAGGAGGTTTCCATGGCACTGACCCGCCGCGAAATGCTTGCACTCACGGCCACCGCGGCCGCCGCTCCGACCAGTCTGCTGTCCAGCCTCGCCACCGCCCAGCAGCAATTCATCAACGTCTTGACCGGCGGCCAGGCGGGCGTCTACTACCCGCTCGGGGTAGCGCTCACGCAAATCTTCACCAAAGAAATCCCGAACGTCCGGGCGACCGTGCAGGTCACGCGCGCTTCCGTGGAAAACCTCAACCTCCTGCAGCAGGGTCGTGGCGAACTGGCCTTCACGCTCGCCGATGCCTTGGCTGATGCCTGGAAGGGCAATGCCGAAGCCGGCTTCACCCAGAAACTCGACAAGTTGCGGGCAGTTTCGGCCACCTACAACAACTACATCCAGATCGTGGCCAGTGCCGACAGCAACATCCGTACGCTGGCCGACCTCAAGGGCAAGCGCGTCTCGGTTGGAGCGGCACGCTCGGGTACCGAACTCAATGCCCGCGACATCTTCCGCGCAGCCGGAATGAGCTACCAAGATCTCGCAAAAGTCGAGTATCTGCCCTTTGCCGAGTCGGTCGAGCTCATGAAAAACCGCCAGCTCGACGCCACGCTGCAGTCCGCAGGGCTTGGAGTTGCCTCAATCCGCGATCTGGCCACCGCCATCCGGATCACGCTCGTGCCGGTGCCGGCGGAGGTGGTGGCCAAAGTCGGCGATCCAGCCTATCAGCCGGCCATCATCCCAGCCAACACCTATACGGGCCAAACGAGTGATGTCCCCACGGCGGCGATCCCGAACTTCCTCGTCACCCACAGCGGCGTGTCGGCCGATCTGGTCTACCAGATGGTCAAAGCGATCTACGCCAACCTCGACACCCTCTACGCGGCCCACAATGCGGCGCGCGTGATCAAGCGCGAAAACGCCCTGAAGGGCGTCAACATTCCGCTGCATCCCGGAGCCGAGCGCTACTACCGCGAGGTCGGGCTGTTGCGTTAGCACTGATGCGGCCGCACGGCCGAAGCCTCGCGGCGCGGCCGTGCCGAGCACTTCAACGAAGCCTTCGTCCCAGGCATGACCAGCGCCGAACGCGCGCAGCCACTGGCCGGTGCCGCCTTTGCGGTCGCGCTCGCCTTTTCCATCTTCCAGCTCTGGATGGCGGCGTTTCATCCGCTATCAAGCCAGGTGATCCGCGCCTTGCATGTGGCCTTCGTGCTGCTCTTGATCTTTCTGCTCTATCCGGCCTCGGCCCGACGCTCGGACGGTTCGGGTCGAGGCATCCTCACCTGGGCGCTCGGGCTTGCCGGCTTTGCCACGGGCCTTTATCAGTGGGTGTTTGAGGCCGATCTCACACAACGCGCCGGAACGCTGACGGCTGCCGACTGGCTCGTTGGGATGACGGCCCTGGCTCTCGTATTTGAGGCCGCGCGGCGCGTCATGGGTTGGGCTTTGCCCATCATCTGCCTGATCTTTCTGAGTTACGCAGCCTTCGGACATCTTCTGCCGGGGGCGCTTGCACACCGTGGCTACGGCTGGGATCAAATCGTCAGCACGCTTGCCTTCGGCACCGAAGGCATCTACGGCACGCCGACCTACGTCTCTTCGACCTACATCTTCCTGTTCATCCTGTTTGGTGCCTTTCTCGAACAAGCCGGCATGATCCGGCTGTTCAACGATTTCGCCATGGGTACCGTGGGTCACACGCGCGGCGGGCCAGCCAAGGTCGCGGTCATCTCCTCGGCCCTCATGGGCACGATCAACGGCTCGGGGGTGGCCAACGTCGTCACTACGGGACAGTTCACGATCCCGCTCATGAAGCGCTTCGGCTACTCGCCGGCCTTCGCGGGCGGAGTGGAGGCCACCTCAAGCATGGGCGGCCAGATCATGCCGCCGGTCATGGGCGCAGTCGCCTTCATCATGGCCGAGACCATCAACGTGCCCTACGTGAAGATCGTGCAAGCGGCCATCATTCCGGCCATTCTTTACTTCGTCACCGTATTCTGGATGGTGCACCTCGAGGCGGGCCGCAAAGGGCTCATCGGACTGCCCAAAAGCGAATGCCCGGATCCCTGGGCGGCCGTACGCGAGCGCTGGTATTTGCTGCTGCCGCTTGCGGGGCTCGTTGCGCTGCTCTTTGGCGGCTTCACGCCACTTTTTTCGGGGACGGTTGGTCTTGCCCTCACGGCGATCCTGATCTTTGGCGTCGCCGTTGCGGCGGGGCTGCGTGGCACGTTGCTCCGAGTGCTCTTCTGGGTCGCGCTTGGGCTCGCCTGCGCGGCCTTTCTGAAGGCGGGCGTGCTCGCCTTCATCATCACGATCGCGCTGCTTGTGGCGCTGTCGTGGCTGTCGAGCGCCGGTGCAAACACGCGCCGGCTTGCGCTTCGGGCACTCGTCGAAGGCGCACGTCAGGCGCTGCCGGTGGCCATCGCCTGCGCCCTCGTCGGCGTGATTATTGGCGTGATCAACCTGACCGGCGTGGCCGCGGAATTGGGCGGCTACGTCATCGGCATCGGCAAGCACAGCCTGTTTCTTGCGCTCTTTCTCACGATGCTCACTTGCCTCGTACTCGGCATGGGCATCCCCACGATCCCCAATTACATCATCACAAGTTCGCTCGCGGCGCCGGTGCTGTTGGAGTTGGGCGTGCCGCTCATCGTGTCGCACATGTTTGTTTTCTACTTCGGCATCATGGCCGACTTGACCCCGCCGGTTGCCCTGGCGGCCTTCGCCGCGGCGCCGATTGCACGCGAGCGTGGGCTTTTGATCAGTCTGCAGGCCCTGCGCGTTGCGATCGCTGGCTTTATCGTGCCGTACATGGCCGTCTACGCACCGGCACTCATGCTTCAGGGCGGCAGCTGGCTGGCCACGCTGTATGTGGCGTTCAAGGCGCTTGTGGCAATCGGGCTCTGGGGAGCAGCGGCCATTGGCTACCTGTTTGCGCCGCTGGCTTGGTGGGAACGGGCGTTTGCCTTTCTCGCAGCCTGCTTTCTCGTCGTCGCCTTGCCGCTCACCGATGAAATTGGGCTCGGTGCCGCGGCGCTGTTCGTTCTCTGGCACCTGGCACGTCAGCGCCGCCGTCGCGCGGTCCGGGCGTTGTGACCGCAACGCTTCTGCTCGCAAGCGCCAGTCTCTGGGGCCTCTGCCTCGCGGCCGAGCCGCCCATGAGCGCTCATGCAGCGTCCGCTTTCGTCGCCACGGCTCGCTTTACGCTCGCGTGGACGCACACGCGCGAGCGCATGCGTTGGGAAGAGGACTACGAACTTCGCGTCTCCTCGGACGTCGCTGCGGAGCACGGCAACGCAGAGGAGGCTCCGAGCGCGGTCTGGCTCGAACGCACCGAGGCGCGCATCTCGGGCTCAGGCGCTGGCGTTGACCCCGACGAGGGCGCATTTCGCGACGGCCCCTGGTATCGCGATCGGCGTCGAGGCCCGCGGCTCGAGGCGCTGCGACTTGCCCGTTCCGCGTACGCAGCCGACTACGAGCTCTGTCTTGGGACTCACGGCGCTGGCGACCCGGCCGGGTGTCGGCCGCTTTCCGTCTGGCTCGATGCCTCGCACGATCGGGTCGTGCTCTACCCCTGCCGTCGGTCGAATCGGCCCTACAGCGCACCCAGGCGCCGCCTCACAGCCCTCAAGCGGTTCGATCGCCCCGTCCCGGACTGTGCTCGCGACTCATCGATTCGAAAGCCGTCTCGTCTCGCTTGGACACGCTCGCGCCTGCACAAGCCGCCTGGGGGGCAACTGTCCAGCCCGCTGCACGTTTGCACAGATGAGGCCGCACGAGCCGCGCTTGGGCGAGCTCAGTCGGCGCGCGCCTGAGCCGCAACGGGCGCCATCGTGCAGAAGGAGAACGCCCGGATGCGACGCGCCGGCTCGACGCGGCTGACCAGTTCAAGCCGCGCCGCGCGCGCTGTGCCATGCGGGTTGCCCAGCACCCGCTCTGCCTCGCAGCGCTCCTCGGAGCCCAGGCCACGGCAGCGCAGCCGCCAGCCGGCACGTTCAAAGTGAGGCTTCAGAAACCCGATCGGTTCGTCCCACGCAAGCACCAAACGATCACCTGCCTCACCGCGCGCCGTGGCGATGCCCACCGCAAGCAAACCTCGCAATGGCTGAGGCCGCAGGAAGCGGTATTCGATGTCCAGGGCTGAACGGCTGGCTGGCCACACACGCTCAATCACATCCCCCGCCGCCGCGACCGCGGGCAGATCGAAGGCCAAGACCCGCTCAAGCGCCGAGGGGTCCGCGCAGGTCATCGCCGGATCGAGTCCCAAGGTGAAGCGCCCGAGGCCGCCGCTTGCCGTACAGGCGGCCTGCGCGCTCGCGGCGGCGATCAGGGAAAGCAAACAGCTCAATGCGGTGCGAAACTTCATGCTGCTTATGACTGGACGAGGGGATCAAAGTGCCGGCGATGTGGACGACCCGGCTTCCGGTTCGGAGACGCTACCCGAACCGAGCAAACACGGCAAGTACTGGAACGAATCACCCCGTGAGGGCCGCTCGCCAGGGGAACCTGCTCCGCAAGGCGGAGCTAGGACCGATTTTGCCGGATCCGTCGGGCCTTTGAATCAAGTGCGAGGGCGCGCCCCTGTTCGGCGACGCAGACCGATCGATCGGCGTTGCCCTGGGAAAGCGACTCATCTTTTATACCGAAGGCAGGTTCCCAGGTCGTCCAGCTGCAACGCGTCCGTCCGCACGACTGCGCGCGGACAAACCGAGAACCGTCCGGGCTTTCGCCAACGGATTCGGTCACCCTGTGCGATCTCGGCATGGGCTGCGCCTTGAGCATCGCCCACACCATGCTCATGCCCACCCGAGATCAACAGATGGGCGCGCGTGGGCGACGCGCATAAAAAAAGCCGCTAGCGCGGCTTTTTTTTGACTGGCGTCCCCAAGGGGATTCGAACCCCTGTTACAACCGTGAAAGGGTCGTGTCCTAGGCCTCTAGACGATGGGGACGTAACTCGCTTCGCCGCAAACGATGCGGTCCGCGCGGAATTCACTGAAGGAGAAAACCGGAGTGGTGGAGGTAAGCGGAGTCGAACCGCTGGCCTCTACAATGCCATTGTAGCGCTCTCCCAACTGAGCTATACCCCCACGGGATAGACGCGATTATAGCGCAACACGACCGCAGACGCTCCTGATCGTCGCGGCTTTTCCACCTGTTCCCTCGCTTCACACGAGCGACTCGTCGCGAAACCGCTTAGGCACGTCCGGACGAAGCATCGTTGCGATCCGGTTCGAGATCGCCTGCAGGACCTCGACGCCCCAGACGTTCGCGCAGCGCAGTCCAAATACTGCCCGTCTCCGAGACGGCCTCCAGGGTCGTGATGTCCTGAGCGAGCAGGCGCCAGGCATCTTCGGGCAGTTCGTCGCGGAAGATGAGAACGCTGCGGCCGATCACCTCCGCCTGCACGAGCATCGCGTACGGACACAAAAACGCCCTCTGGATCGGCGCACGCTGGCGGCGCATCGGGTTCGTCCGGCTGCGGGGTTGCTGCCTTGCGCTACGCGCCTGTTTGACTGCACCGAGCAGCTGTTGCACGACCTCGGCATCAAATACCGCACGCCGTCGCAACCATGACTCAACGCCGAGCGCCATCAGCGCAAAAAGCACGGCGAGCAGATAGGCGCCTTCAACAGCGGCACCGAGGGCCGCAACGGCGACAAGGCACGCCGTCATGAGCTGAAAGCGCCGCCGCAGGCTCACGCGGACTCACTCGCAGGCGCCTGCGCCGCGCGCGCAAGCCTGAGCCAGGTATCGACGGCGGCGTCCGGATTGAGCGAGATCGATTCGATGCCGCGCTCGACCAACCACTGCGCTAGATCCGGGTGGTCCGAGGGCCCCTGCCCGCAAATCCCGACGTACTTTCCGCGCGCGCGGCAGGCATCGATCGCCATTCCGAGCATCGTTTTGACGGCGGGATCGCGCTCATCAAAGCTAGTGGCGATCGGACCGCCAGAGTCACGATCAACCGCCAGCGTGAGCTGCGTCAGATCGTTGGATCCAATCGAAAAGCCATCGAAAAAGTCGAGAAACGACTCGGCCAGCAGCGCATTTGAGGGCACCTCGCACATCATGATGAGCCGCAGCCCGGCTTTGCCGCGTTCGAGCCCGTGACGGGCAAGCGCCTCCACCACGGCCTTGGCTTCCGCAATCGTGCGTACAAACGGGACCATCACTTCAACGTTGGTGAGCCCCATCGTTTCGCGCACGTAGCGAAGCGCTTCGCACTCCAGTGCAAAGCACTCGGCAAACTCGGCCGCGATGTAGCGCGAAGCCCCGCGGAAGCCCAACATCGGGTTTTCCTCCTTGGGCTCGTAGCGGTCGCCACCCAGCAAGTTGGCGTATTCGTTGGATTTGAAGTCGCTCAGGCGGACGATCACGGGACGCGGGAAGAAAGCCGCCGCGATCGTCGCAACGCCCTCGGCGAGCCGCCGGACAAAGAAATCGCGCGGCGTCGGATAGCCCGCGATGCGCTCGGCAATGCGCTCACGCAGCGCCTCGGGCAGCCGATCGAATTCGAGTAAGGCCTTCGGATGCACGCCGATTTGTCGGTTGATGATGAATTCAAGGCGCGCCAGGCCCACGCCGTGGTTGGGCAATTGCGCGAATTCGAAGGCCAAATCGGGGTTGGCCACGTTGAGCATGATCTTCACGGGCGCCGGCGGCATGCGATCGAGTTCGACCGTGCGCTCTTCGAACGCGAGCGCCCCGGCGTAGACCTTACCGGTATCTCCTTCGGCGCAGCACACCGTGACCGGCTCGCCGGGGGGAAGCGCTTCCGTCGCGTCGCCGCAGCCCACGATTGCCGGAATGCCAAGCTCGCGCGCGATGATGGTCGCATGGCAGGTACGCCCGCCGCGATTGGTCACGATCGCAGCGGCGCGCTTCATGACCGGCTCCCAGTCCGGATCGGTCATGTCGGCCACAAGCACATCGCCGGGCTGGACGATCTCCATTTGGCTCGCATCGCGCACGACGCGCACCGCGCCGCGGCCGATTTTTTGTCCGATCGCCCGACCTTGCGTGAGCACCCGTCCGGTCTCGGTGAGCCGGTAACGCACGAGATGCCGCTCCCGTTCGCGCGATTTGACGGTCTCGGGCCGTGCTTGCAGGATGTAGAGCCGGCCGGTCTCGCCGTCCTTGGCCCATTCGATGTCCATCGGCCGCTGGTAGTGCCGCTCAATCGTGAGCGCATAGCGCGCCAGCTCTTCGACCTCAGCATCGCTGAGCGAAAAGCGCTGCCGCATGGCGAGCGGCACATCAACCACCTGCGTCGAGCGACCCGCACTGGCCTCGGAGCCAAACACCATCATCTGCTGTTTGCTGCCGAGCGAACGGCGCAGAATGGCTGGCCGCCCCCCTTGCAGTGTGGCTTTGTGCACGTAGAACTCGTCGGGATTGACGGCCCCCTGCACGACCATCTCGCCGAGCCCCCAAGAAGAGGTGATGAACACGACCTCACGAAAGCCCGACTCGGTATCGAGCGTAAACATCACGCCCGCAGCGCCCGTGTCCGCACGCACCATCTGCTGAACGCCTACCGAGAGCGCCACCGGTCGATTCGCGTAGCCGGTGTGGACCCGATAGGCAATCGCGCGATCGTTGTAGAGACTCGCAAACACGCGCCGCACGGCGTCAAGGACGGCCGCAACACCCGAGATGTTGAGGTAGGTTTCCTGTTGCCCCGCAAAGCTCGCATCGGGCAGGTCCTCGGCCGTGGCTGAAGAGCGCACGGCCCAGCGAATCGGTCCTCCGGCCCGTGCTTCAAGTGCGCGAATCGAATCCTCGATCAGGCGTTCCAGCTCCTCGGGCAGGGGCGCCGCTTCGATCCAGCCCCGGATTTCGGCTCCCGCCGCGGCCAGTTCTGAGACGTTCTCGATGTTGAGGCCGGCAAGCCGACGCGCGATGCGCTCCTCGAGCCCGTTACGGGCAAGAAACAAGCGAAAGGCCGTCGCGCTCGTGGCAAAACCGCCCGGCACGGCCACGCCGTGCTGCGTGAGCTTACCAAGCATCTCGCCAAGTGAGGCGTTTTTGCCGCCAAACTCGGCGACATCCGACAGACGCAAGGCCTGCAGAGGAAGCACAAGCGGTGCTTCCGAGACGGTGTGGCTAAGCGGCACGGTATCCCCCTCGCGATAACTGGTCCCCATTGTATGCGCGACGAACGCCTGACTTGCTGCACCGCAACAAAGCATGCGCGATGATCGCTGCATCGTATGATTCTGGCGTTGCCGGGTTTTGCGTTCGCGCACGGTGTCGTGCAAGCGCTCTCAGCGTTTTCAAGGATGCTTTTTGAGTTGCACGATGATCTAAACGCCTTGGCGACGCGCGGAAGAGATGTCCACCCGAACGAGCTAGACAAGTGGCTGAAGTTGGCCGGAAGGACTTTGGCATTTCCCGGTCTGCCTGGTGACACGAGCCGCCGGACTGCGGCAGACCGATTGCCGTCCAGAACTGCTATCGGTTGAGACCTCGCTTCAAACAGAATCGCCCGCGCCGAGCAATCTTTTCAGAAAAAACGCATTCGATCCTTGATACGCGGTGCCCGTACAACAAGAACCGCTTGCGACCAACCCGTCAACCGGTGAAGCACAAGCTGCCCGTTGTCTTGGGCCTACCCGGTCGGGCCCGGGCATGCGCTTTGTGGGTTGCTCTCGCGCAACGAAAATAGCAAAGAGCGACGATGCAGCGCAACCCGTTGAGCCTATTGAGACGCCACGTCTGCAATCGTCGTACTGAGCGCGCATCCCCGCCGTGATTGCTGATCTGCATGCCCATAGCACCTATTCAGATGGCACCTTGACGCCGGGCGCCCTGGTTGCGCACGCTCAGGCAGCAGCAGTGACGCATCTTGCGCTCACCGACCACGATGAACTGCGAGGTCTCGAAGAAGCCGCGGCGGCGGCCCGCAGAGCCGGCATTGTTTTTATCCCAGGTGTCGAAATTTCGTCCCAGTTTGCCGGGCAGTCCGTGCACGTGGTCGGACTCGGTATTGACCCGAGTGAGTCGCGGCTAGTTGCCCGGCTCGACGCGCTGCGCCAGTGGCGACGCGAGCGAGCCCAACGCATGGCCGAAGGCTTGGCGCAGGCTGGTATTCCAGGCGCTCTCGAAGGAGCGCTTCGCTACGTACACAACCCGGATGTCATCTCCCGCACGCATTTTGCGCGCTACCTCGTCGAGGCCGGCTATTGCGCAAATAAAGGCGAAGTCTTTGCGCGATTCATGAAGCCAGGCAAACCCGGCTATGTGCCCGACTGCTGGCTTGAGCTCGACGAGGCGGTAAGTCTGATTCGTGGTGCTGGCGGTGTGGCTGTGCTGGCCCACCCGGGACGCTACGCCTTCGACGTGACCACGATGAACGCTTGTCTGGATGTTTTTGTCGCCGCAGGCGGACAGGCCATCGAAGTTCTCTCAGGCGCGCACACACCGGCTGATTGGTCCCGTTTTGGCGCAATCGCGCGACGACGCGGGCTCTACGGATCGGTCGGCAGCGACTTTCACGGCTCTGAAGAAGGACGGGTTCAGCTTGGAACCCTGCCGTTGCTTTCGCCTTCGATCCCGCACGTGCTTGCGCTTTTGCCGAGCTATGGCTGAACGGCGCACGGTCTTTTTTATTTCCGATCGCACCGGGATTACGGCCGAGGCACTCGGCAACTCGTTGCTGTCGCAGTTCGACGGCTTCGAGTTCAAACGCGTGACCCTGCCATTCGTCGATTCCGCTGAGGCCGTGGACCACGCAATCGCGCAAATCGAGGCGGCGGCCGCCTCCGGCCTGCGTCCGCTTGTTATCAGCTCGATCGTCGATGAAGCGCTGTCGGAACGCATCCGCAGTTGTTCGGCGCTGGTGCTCGACGTGTTTCACACCTTTCTTGTGCCGCTGGAACAGGAGCTTGGCGTCAAAAGCGCGCACGCCGCCGGTCGTTCGCACGGGTTGCGCGACCCGCGCGAGTACTTTGCGCGTATCGAAGCGATTCATTTCACGATCGCCCACGACGACGGGCAAAGCATCAAAGACCTCGAAAGCGCCCAGGTGATCCTGATCGGCGTGTCCCGTTGCGGCAAAACGCCGACCTCGCTGTACCTGGGGTTGCAGTGCGGGATCCGATGCGCGAATTTCCCGCTCACCCCCGAGGACTTCGAGCGCGATCGCTTGCCCGATTCGATCACGCCTTTTCGCGCACGGCTGTTCGGTCTGACCATCGACCCAGAACGGTTGGCGAGAATTCGCGAGGAACGCCGTCCGGGTTCACGCTACGCCAGCCTTGCGCAATGCCGTTACGAGGTCGAAGCCGCCGAGCGCCTCATGCGCCGCTGCGGCGTGCCGATGCTCGATACCTCGACGCGCTCCATCGAGGAGCTGGCCACGACCATCCTGCGCGATATGAACCTGGAGCGCCACATCTTCTGAGGTCGCCGTCGAAACAGCCCGATGGCCTCCTGCTCGGTCTCACCGTATGCTTCAAGCTCGTGAAGTGAGGCGCAACGGCCCCAGGGTCGCTGCCTCCTCTCAACAATCGCAAGGAGGACACATCTATGTTGCCTATCGCTCGTCTTTCGCTCGTGTTCGCGTTTGCCTTCACTGTGCTTGCGCAACCGAGTATCGCCTTCGATAGCCTCAAGATCATGATCGGCGCCAACCCCGGCGGCGGCTTCGACCAGACCGGCCGCGGCATCGGCAAGGCGATGCAGGATGCCGGGGTGGTCAAGAGCGTGCAATACGAAAACAAAGGCGGTGCGGGTGGCACGATCGCGCTGGCGCAGTTTGTCAACGCGCAGAAAGGCGACCCCAATGCGCTCATCGTGACTGGCGCGGTGATGGTGGGCGCCATCGTGCAAAACAAGCCGCCGATCACGCTGGCCAATGCCACGCCGATTGCGCGGCTTTTCTATGAGTACAACGTGTTTGTCGTGCCGGCCAACTCGCCGATCAAGTCGATGGCCGATGTGATTGCGCAGCTCAAAAAGGATCCCGGCTCGGTCAAATGGGGCGGCGGTTCGCGCGGCTCGGTCGATCACATCTCGGTGGCCATGATCGCCAAGGCGGTCGGCGTCGATCCGGCCAAGATCAACTATGTGCCCTTCCAGGGTGGCGGCGAAGCCTCGGCTGCCATCCTCGGCGGCCATGTCACCGTAGGCACCTCGGGCTGGAACGAGATGGCGCAGTTCATCAAAAGCGGCCGCATGCGCGCACTTGCCGTGACGAGCCCCGAGCGCATCGCCGACAAGCAGACGCCCACCCTGAAGGAGCAAGGCATCGATGTGGTGATCGGCAACTGGCGCGGTGTCTATGGCGCACCCGGCATCACCCCGGCACAGCAAAAGGCCCTGATCGACGCCGTGGTCGCCGGCACTCGGCAGAAGTCTTGGACCGACGCGCTCGCAGGCAACGAGTGGATCCCCGCGCTGCTGACGGGCGAAGAGTTTGGCAAGTTCGTCGATGCCGAGCACAAGCGCCTCGAAGAGCTCATGCGCTCCGTGGGCCTTGTGAAATAAAGGCGCGATCGGTCCTTCAAAAGCTTCGAGGCGCGCCGCTCGACTGGCTTTCATGGCAAGCCGCACGCCCTGCTTGTGAGCCTCGGCTTCAGAGTCGACCCAAGCGCCTCGGAGCGATACCCAGATGACCCGCGCCTGGCAAATCGGCATCGCCTGCTTCGTCCTGTTGCTGGCGGTCGTCTACGCCCTGGGGATCCCCGGGCTTCCGGCCGAAACCGGCTATGCCGGGATCGGACCGCGGTTTGCCCCCACGATCATCAGCCTCTTACTCGCGGTGGTGGGAACGCTTTTGCTCTGGCAGGCCCTGTGTGGCGGCTTTCGCGGCTTTCGTGACCCGCTTGCGCAGGTGCGTCCGGATCTGCGCGGCGCGCTCTGGGTCAGCGCTGGGGTGCTCGCCAATGCGCTTCTCATCACCCGCATCGGCTTTGTGCTCTCGGCCACGCTTCTTTTTGTCTGCGTGGCGCGCGGCTTCGGCTCGCGGCAACCCGTGCGGGATGCAGTGATTGGATTCCTACTCGTACTGCCCGTGTTTTGGCTCTTTTCCCGCGTGCTCGATGTCAATTTGCCGCGGCTCGTGAGCGATTGGCTGTGAGGCCACACGATGGCTGAAACCTGGAACCTTCTGCTTGCCGGCTTTGCTTCGGCGCTCACGCCCGCCAACCTCGGTTGGGCCTTTCTCGGCTGTCTGCTTGGAACCGCCGTGGGGGTGCTGCCCGGAATCGGCCCGGCGCTCACCGTCGCGATGCTGCTTCCAGTGACCGCCAAGGTCGATCCCTCGGGTGCGCTGATCATGCTTTGCGGGGTGTTCTACGGGGCGGCCTATGGTGGCTCCACCACCTCGATCCTCATGAACACGCCCGGCGAGAGCGCCTCGATCATGACCGCGCTCGAAGGCAACCGCATGGCCAAAAACGGCCGGGCAGGCCCGGCGCTTGCCACAGCTGCCATGGGCTCCTTCGTGGCCGGCACGATCGGTGTGGTCTTGCTAACGCTGTTTGCGCCGTTGGTGGCCGAATGGGCGCTCAAGTTCGGCCCCGCGGAGTTCTTCTCGCTCATGGTGCTTGCCTTCGTGACGGTCTCGGCGGTGCTCGGTGCATCGATGCTGCGCGGCATGACCTCGCTTGCGCTTGGGCTTGCCATCGGGCTGGTAGGGATGGATGCCATCGCGGGGATTCCGCGCTACACCGGTGGGATTCCGGAGTTGATCGACGGCATCGAGTTCGTGCTCGTCGCGGTAGGACTCTTCGCCGTGGGTGAGGCGCTCTACAACGTGCTCTACGAGCCGAAAACGCCGGGCAGCCGCAATCCGCTCTCCTCGATCTGGATGAGCCGCGAGGACTGGCGTCGTTCTTGGCCGGCATGGCTGCGCGGCACGGCAATCGGCTTTCCCTTCGGCTCCATTCCCGCAGGCGGGGCGGAAATTCCGACCTTTTTGTCCTATTCAACCGAGCGCAAGCTTTCCAAGCATCCAGAGGACTTTTCCAACGCCGGCGGCCCCGGGGCAATCGAGGGGGTTGCCGGGCCTGAAGCGGCCAACAATGCCTGCTCGGCCGGGGCACTTGTGCCGCTTCTGACGCTTGGTATTCCCACCTCGGCGACCGCTGCGGTGCTCCTCGGAGCGTTTCAAAACTACAACATCCAGCCCGGCCCACTGCTCTTCCAGACGAGCGGGCCGCTGGTCTGGACGCTCATTGCCTCGCTCTACATCGGCAACCTGATGCTCCTTGTGCTCAACCTTCCTCTCGTGGGGCTCTGGGCGCGACTGCTCACGATTCCGCGACCGCAGCTCTACGCGGGGATTCTGGTCTTTGCCTCGATCGGGGTCTACAGCATGCGCCAGAGCAGCTTCGATCTTTTCCTGATGTTCGCCATCGGAGCAATCGGGGTGGTGATGCGACGCTTCGACTTCCCGGTCGCACCGGTCATCATCGGCATGATCCTGGGCCCGATGGCCGAGAAACAGCTGCGCAACGCCTTGTCGATCTCGCAGGGCGACTGGCTCGTGTTCTTCAAGCAGCCGATCGCCGCGACCTTCATGTTGCTCACGATCGCGGTGCTCTTCGTCCCGATGCTGCTGCGGCGCAAGGGCGTGACTTTGAAAGAGGACGACTGAGCGGTGAGCTTTACGGCTTGAGCGTCTCTTGCACAAAGCGCACGAGGGCAAAGAAGTAGAAGTCCGCGTTTTCGCGCCGCGCAAAACCGTGGCCCTCATTTTCCGCACGCAGATACCAAACCGGCACCCCATTGGCGCGGACCTTGGCCACGATTTGCTCGGCCTCGGTGTAGGCAACACGCGGGTCGTTACGCCCATGGGCAACCAACAGCGGCACACGGATGCGATGCGCATGGGTGAGCGGCGAGATCGAATGCAGAAATTCCCGCATCTTCGGATCGCGCTCGTCACCGTACTCGGCCCTGCGCAAATCGCGCCGGTAGCTTTCGGTGGATTCGAGAAAGGTCACGAAATGCGAAATGCCGACCACGCTGACCGCCCCGGCGATCCGATCGCTGTAGTGCACCGCGGTCGCCAGACTCATATAGCCCCCGTAACTACCGCCCGTGACAAGCACGCGAGAGGGGTCGAGGTCGCCCCGGGTACCGATCCAGTCGAGCAGCGCTCCGATGTCGCGTACCGCGTCCTCGCGCTTGACCCCGTTATCAAGCGCAAGGAAGGTCTTTCCGAAGCCGCTTGAGCCCCGCACATTCGGCTCGATCACCGCAATCCCGAGCTCGTTGACGAAGTAATTCCATCGGCCGCGAAAGCCGATCGTGGCCTGTGCCTCGGGGCCGCCGTGAATGTTGATGATGACCGGCCGTCTGCCGGTAAAGCGTGCAGGCGGCCGGCTCAGAAGACCCGAGATTTCGCGTCCATCGAAGCTCGTCCAGGTGACGATCTCTTGCTCAGGAAAGGCCGAGGTATCGATCGGCGATGCCGCCTTTGTCCAGCGTGTGAGCTTTCCGGTACGCTCATCGAGCACCCAGATTTCCGACGGGGTCGTGGCACCCGCAACGGTCAAGGCCACCTCGGATGCGCCTCGGCGAGGCGCGATCCCGAGCACCGCTGCCTGCGGCCGCTGCTCGATGGTCACCTCGTTGAACGAGACTGGATCGAAGGCGCGGATTTCGCTTCGTCCTCGGACGTTGACCCGGCTGTAGAGGCGGCGCAGGTCGCTGCCCGCATGATCCTCTTCATCGGAGACACCTTCGACGTCATGCGGGAGATGTTTGCTGAGCGAGACGATCCGCCCGTCGCCGAAGCGGTAGTGCATGAGCTCGCGGAATTCACCGTCTCGGTCACTCAGGAAGAAAAACCCTCGGCCGTCGCGTGTGAACGGCCCTGCCATGTAGGTGCCTGGCCCTTCGCCAGGCTTCGGGAGGATGCGCTCGCGTCGAGCGCTGGCCACCTCGATGCGCCAGATTTCGCTTTCGTTGGCCGACACCCAGCGGGTCAGAAGCAGCGTTTCGCCGGAGGGATCGAAAGCACCGCCGACCCAGCCCACGCCCGGCAGCTCGGCAATCACACGCGCCTCGCGCGGCCGCTCGGGATTCATGAGCCGAAGCGTGGTGCCGATCCGATCACGCTCTTCGGGACGCAAGCGCCGATCCAGCGGCACCGAGGTCAGCAAAAACTCCCCGGTATAGCGTCCGTTCACCTGCCGCCAGGGGCCGCGGGTGTGCCGAAAGCCCTCATCGGTGAGCTGGATCGCCTCGCCGCCCTCGACCGGAACGCGAAAGAGCTGAAAGGCCTCAGAGCCCGCGCGGCTTGAGGAAAACACGACAAACTTTGCCTGGAGCGGGTCGACGGTGGCGCTTCCGACCGGGTCGGGATGGCGCGTCAGGGGCACAAGCTCGCCCATCGGCGAGCGCAGCCAGAAAAGTTGGGTCGTGCTTGCGCCCGCGGCGCGATGGGCCACAAGCATTTCGGGCTTCGACGGATGCCAGGCGACGAAGCTGTGCCCCCGAAAGTCGGTGTAGTGCGAAACCCGCTCCGCCAGGCTTTTCGGAATCGCCGGGATGCCTTCGACATGGAGGTTCGGGTTCGGCGCCACCGAGTCTTCGGCCTGGCTCGCCCATGATGGGGCACTCACGCAGGCAAGCACCGAGGCAACGGCAAGAAAAAGGCAGCAGCGCGCGGCGTGCCGGGACGATGCCGCATGGAACCAATGTTGGAGCGCGTGCCAGGTCCGACTCATCTCACCGATTATGGCCGAGCCCGGGGCCCGCACCCGCAGTCGAATCGAGCCGAGCCCCAGAGCTTGCCACCACCTCAACCTCGCCGACAAGCGGCTCAACTCGAGCGGTTCCGGGGCGGCGTCGTGCGTTTCGCACGCGGCCGCAGTGATCGGGGCAGCAACGAAGGGCAACGGACGTGGCGCCGGTCAACGCCGAGTCGGGCCGTCTTGTGTGGCGGTTCTTCGTGCCGGCTTCACCCGAGGTGGCACTCGATGCGCTCACAGCGCGCCGAGGCAGTGCCGGCCTCACGATGCGAAGCCGAAGGAGGCGGATTCCTTCGAGTGTTTGCTGCCCCTCAGCGATGCTACGATCATCCCCCAAAAGTTCCGGAAGAAACGGCCGATCGGCTTGGCCTCAAGCTCATGCACGCCACCCTCATCCACCTGCACGAGCACACCGGCGTCGATCGCTATCGGCAGTGGCTGCCGCCACACCGTGGAGCTTGCTCAGGCCATGCCTTCCGTTGACGAACATCCCGCCCCGCGCACGGTGGCCGAGGCCATGTATGCCAAAGACCGTGTGGCGCAAGCACTTGCCATCGAGATCGAGGAAGTCCGCCATGGCTACGCGCGGCTATCGATGCGTGTTCGGCCCGACATGGTCAACGGCCATGCGCTCTGTCATGGCGGCTATCTGGCGCTTTTGTGCGACACCGCCTTCGCCTATGCCTGCAACAGCTACAACGCGGTCACCGTGGCAAGCGGCTTTTCGATCGAACTGATCGCCCCGGCACGCGAAGGCGAACGGCTCACCGCAGAGGCCGTGGAAGTGATCCGACGCGGCCGCAGCGGCCTCTACGACATCCGGCTCACCAACGAACGCGGCGAAACGATTGCCCTCTTTCGCGGCAAATCGCGCACGATCGACGGGCAAATCGTCGCTGTGCCTGACCCGCGATAACCCCCCAACCATGCCCACGAAGACCCCGACCCCGCTTCATCCGATCGAAACCGCAAGCCGAGACGAGATCGCCGCGCTGCAGCTTGAACGTCTGCGCTGGACGCTTGCGCACGCCCATGAGAACGTTCCGCACTACCGGCGCAAATTCGAAGCCGCGGGCGTCCATCCGTCGGACTTGCGCACGCTGGAGGATCTGGCCAAGTTCCCGTTTACGACCAAGGACGATCTGCGTGCGACCTATCCGTTCGGCCTGTTTGCCGTGCCGCGCGACCGGGTGGTGCGCATCCACGCCTCCTCAGGCACCACGGGCAAGCCCACGGTGGTCGGCTACACGCGGCGTGACCTCGATACCTGGGCCGATCTGGTTGCGCGGTCGATTCGCGCCAGCGGCGGCTGTCCGGGCGACATCGTGCACGTGGCCTACGGCTACGGGCTGTTCACCGGCGGCCTGGGCGCGCACTACGGCGCCGAGCGGCTCGGTTGCACGGTCGTGCCGATGAGTGGCGGGCAAAGCGAAAAGCAAGTTCAGCTCATCACCGATTTGAAGCCCGACATCATCATGGTCACCCCCTCCTATTGCCTGGCCCTGGCCGATGAATTCGAGCGCCAAGGGCTCGATCCGGCAGCGTGTTCTCTTTCGGTCGGCATTTTCGGGGCGGAGCCTTGGACGGAGGCCATGCGCGCCGAGCTCGAACGACGGCTCGGGCTCGATGCGGTCGATATCTACGGCCTCTCGGAAGTGATCGGCCCCGGTGTGGCCAACGAGTGCATCGAATCGAAGGACGGGCCGGTCATCTGGGAGGATCACTTCTATCCCGAGGTCATCGACCCGGAGACCGGTCGGGTGCTGCCCGATGGGGAGCTGGGAGAACTCGTCTTTACCAGCTTGACCAAAGAAGCAATGCCCGTGATCCGCTACCGCACGCGCGACATCACGCGGCTCTTACCACCGACCGCACGCAGCATGCGCCGCATGGCCAAGGTCACGGGCCGCAGCGACGACATGATGATCGTGCGCGGGGTCAACGTCTACCCGACGCAGATCGAGGAGCTGATCTTGGCCGAGGAAGCCCTTGCACCGCACTACCAATGCGTCCTCACGCGCCCCGGGCCGCTCGATGAGCTCACCGTTCGTGTCGAGGCCAAACCCGAAGCCTCACCTGAGGCTCGCCAGGCCGCAAGCGCTCGCCTCATGCGGCGGATGAAGGACCTGATCGGTGTGACGGCCCAGGTTGAATGCCTCGACCCAGGCGGCATCGAACGCTCGATCGGGAAGGCGAAGCGGGTGATCGATCAGCGGCCACGTGGCTGAAGCCGACTTGGGTCGAACGGCATGGTCGTCACCGAAACTCGAGCGCTGGATGTCTAAGCAGAGCCCTATTTTTCGTCTATGCCAATGTCGCCGGACTGGAGTGGATGCGGCCAAGGTTTGTAGCGTAGGAGTTCGGGCATGGCGCAAGTATTCGGTGTCGAAGTAGAGTGGGGGCCTTTTGAAGTCGGGAAAGTACGGTTCAAGTTTGGTCTGAGCGGTGAGACGTCGCTGGCGACGCGAAGCAGCGTCGACCTAGGAACCTCACGTACCTTGACTCCTCGGCACGACCGCACGCACGGCGGACGCATGACCGAATCAGAAATGAGCCTGTCAGCCTCGGCGAGCGCCGAGATCGCTCGAAATATTACGGCCGGGGCCGACATGGAGGTATCGGAAGAACGTCTCAATCGTCTTATCGAAAACCCAACGCCACAAGCGTTCGTGTACGTCCTGGCCTCGAGTTTCAACGCGCAGGTGCAGTTTGGCGGCGACACCAGTAGCCTGACGGTCGAAGTTCACCCCGACATAGAAGACTTTTGCTTCTTCGGCGTGCGCGTCCGGTTTCAACGTGAGGCATTCGGTACGCGCTCCGTCAGCACCAGCGGCAGCGTGGAGGGCGTCATCCTCATGGGTCCAAGCCGGGCTACGATGCAACGACTCGCCCTGCGTGCGGGTCCGTCCTTGCTACGGGTACTCAGATGTGCCGCACCTCGCGTGCTTCCCGAAAGCAGTTCGCTGCTGGCTGCTACGCGCTTCTTCCAGACCTGGGCTGGGCCGATTGGCTGGGCCATCCCGATCTCGCTCGGGCTGCGCGACGCACTTCTGTCGTACACGAACCACCTGCGGGAACTCGGCGCAGATCGCGGCAATGCCAACCAGTGGGCCCATGCCTTCGTGCGCGAGTGCTACGGGCAGCAGCATCCCCCCTACACCGGTAGCCACGCCAGCGTCGCCCGCCAGGGCATCGCAGCCGCTCGCGCACTCGCGGCACACCACGGCTGGATCCAGTTGCAGGCCCGACTTGAGCGCGACTACCACAGCGGACGGCCGCCGCGTTTGACCTCACCGCACTCGGGCATCTACGACTTCAATGACCTCAATACGATCGCCTTTCGTCTCGGCGAAGACCTCTTCAGACGTCAGCACGGGGGCGGACCTGTGCCGGACGTTCTCGCACGGTACTAGGGAACCCTCCGCCAAACCGGACGCGCGGGCCGATGGCTTACGGCATCCACTTTTGCCCGCTTCTCGCCGCTCTTATCGAACCGTCCTGCGGCTGGCTCTAGCGGTTAGGTGTTTGATCGGCCTCGCCGCGCTTTGGCAAGGATCCAGAGGCTACCCCTGTCACTTCGACCCCGCCGCATACGCCCGAACATCCTCAGGCGTGGCATCGGTTGCGTAACAGTCCTCGAACAACTCGCGAAAGAGCGCCTCGGGCAGCTTGCGCCCGATAAAGACGATCACGCTTTCGCGCGGCTCGTCGGGCTTCCACTCAGGCCCGAAATCGAAACCGGCCATCATGTGCACGCCCTGAAACACCACCTTGCGCGGCTCGCCCTTGATATTCAAGATGCCCTTGTAGCGCAACATCTGCTCGCCGTAGAGGTTGATGAGCGAGCCGATGTAGCGGTCGATCTTCCTTACATCGAGCGGGCGGTCGGTCTTCACATAAAAGGAGCGCACCTCGTCTTGATGCTCATGCTCATCGTTGGTCAGGAAGTCCGGGTGGATTTCGAGGATCGCGTTCAGGTTGAAGCCGCGAATGTCGAGGATTTCCTCGAGTTGGGTCTCACCAAAATGCACCTTCAGAATCGGCGCGCGCACGTTGATCTTGCGCAGCCGGGCAAGCACCTTGCTGAGCGTCTCCTCATCGACCAGATCGGTCTTTGAGACCAGGATGCGATCGGCAAAAGCCACCTGCTGCTGCGCTTCGGTGAATTCGTCCAACTGCTTGAGCGCATGCTTGGCATCGACCACGGTGATCACCGCATCGAGCAGGTAGCGCTCGTTGACCTTCTCATCGGCGAAGAAGGTTTGCGCGACCGGCGCCGGATCGGCCATGCCGGTGGTTTCGATGATCACGCGCTCGAAATCGATTTCGCCCTTCGACTTCTGCCGGTAGAGCTTGTTGAGAATGCGAATCAGATCGCCGCGCACGGTGCAGCAGATGCAGCCGTTGTTCATGACGGCGATTTGCTCTTCGCCTCGTTCGAGGATGGCGCCGTCGACGCCCTCCTCGCCGAACTCGTTCTCGATGACCGCGATTTTTCGTCCGTGCTGCTCGCGCAGAATGCGGTTGAGGAGCGTGGTCTTTCCGGCGCCCAAAAAGCCGGTCAGAATGGTGACCGGAATCAAGGCGTCGGTCGGCGGCGCGCCCCAGGATTCGGCCTCGGCCTGAGCGGCTTTCTGTGCGGCGCGGGCGGCGGCATCGGCGCGAGTCGACATGGCAACTCCTTTTTGAACTGACGGAATTTTAGGTTGCGACCCTCGACCCGTCCTGCCGTTCCTGTGAGCGGCGCTTGTGCGGTTCTCGACACACGCGCCCACCGCGAAATCGAGCAAAAGCACGCAGGCGTGGATCTGATGCGCCGCGCGGGCGAAGCGGCTGCGGCTTGGCTCGCCGAACGGCTCTCGACCGGCCAAGCGCTATGCGTGCTCGCGGGTCCGGGCAACAACGGCGGCGATGCGCTGGTGGCGGCCTCCTGTCTGCGCGAGCGTGGATTCAAGGTCACCCTCGTGCGACTTGCCACGCCTGATCGACTTCCTGCCGATGCGCAGGCCGCGCTTGCGCGCTGGAACGCGCTTGGTCATGAGACGCTCGGGCGTTGGCCGGACACCTTTGCCAACGGCTGGATCGTGGATGGCCTTTTCGGGATCGGTCTGCAGCGGCCGATCGAAGGCGTCTATGCCGAGGCGGTGCGCTGGATCGCCCGGCAGCGAGCGGCGGGAGCCCGGGTGCTCGCCCTTGATGTGCCCTCGGGCGTCGAGGCCGACACGGGGGCTGTCGTTGGCGAAGCGGTCGTCTCGGCCGATGCCACCCTCACCTTCATCGCCGCCAAGCCGGGCCTGCTGACCGGGCCTGCGCTTGAGCACGTCGGCGAGGCCTATGTGCACGACCTGGGGCTGGGTCCACTTCCGGCCGACCCGCGACTGGCCGCATTCGGGCTTGAACAGGCGCAAGCCCTCGCCCCGGCTCGCCCGCGCACCGCGCACAAGGGTAGCTTCGGGGAAGTGCATGTGCTCGGCGGCGCTGAGGGCATGTGGGGCGCAGCCATCCTCGCCGCGCGCGCAGCAGCCCGCGCCGGAGCCGGCAAGGTGCGCGTGGGCTGGCTCTCCGAGGCCGCGCCGGGGCTCGATCCGCTCGCACCGGAGCTCATGCTCGGCCCCGCCTCGCGGCTGGTCGCACAGGCGGCCGATGCGCTGTGTGTGGGCTGCGGTTTGGGCGTCTCGGGCGCGGCGGTGCAGCTTCTGCGTCGCGCCATCGAGCGCGAGGTGCCGACGCTCTTCGATGCCGATGCGCTCAACCTGATTGCGCAATCAGCGGAACTTGCCACCGCTGTCCAGCGGCGAAAAGCGCCCAGCATCCTCACGCCCCATCCTCTGGAAGCGGCGCGCTTGCTGGGCGCAAGCCCCGCCAGCGTGAACGCCGACCGGTTGCGTGCCGCGCGCGACCTTGCCCGCGGCTATCGCGCGGTGGTGGTGCTCAAAGGTGCCGGCAGCGTCGTGGCCGACCCCGAGGGGCGCGCCTCAATCAACCTCACGGGCAACCCGCTTCTGGCCACGGCCGGAACCGGCGATGTGCTCGCCGGTGTGATTGCCGCCCTGCTCGCACAGAGGCTTCCGGCCTGGGATGCGGCCCGGGTCGGTGTTGCCTGGCACGGCGCCTGCGCCGATCGGCTGGCCACGCAGGGCGTGCAACGTGCACTTGCCAGCGATCTGCTCCCCGAGCTGCGTTTTCTGCGCTAGAGCGTGTCACGAAGCTGCAACGCGGCGGGCCTACGCTTTACGGGCTCGTGCATTCAACTTTTGGAAAACTCAGAAAGCTTATGCGTCGACTGATTGTTGCCCCGGTTTCTGCGATCGTTGTCATGCTCGCGGGCTGCGCGACCCTCGGTGGCGGCGCCCCGGTAGCGCCGCTTGAGCGCAATGCGGGTAATTTCGTCACTTTTTCCTGCGACGGGAACAAGTCGTTCCAGCTTCGTTGGAATGCGGAGACGAAAACCATCCGCTTCCGCGGCCATGAGGGTGGCTTCGAACTCACCCGCGCGCAGGACGGTACCTTCCGCGATGACAGCGGCGAATATCAGCTCAAACTCGCTGACGGCAAGGGCACCGAGCTGCTGCAAAAGGGCCAGGCGAAGTACAAGGGCTGCGCAGCGTCCTCCTGAGACTGCGCAACAGGCGTGAACTTCGACGCCCCGCGCCGTCCCTCGGCCGGGGCGTTTGCGTTTCAGGGCACGAGGATCGTGCCGCCGACCGTCTGTCTCGCCTCAAGGTCGCGGTGCGCTTGCGCCGCCTCATCCAGCCCGTAGGTTTGCCGCGGCGACAAATCGAGCTTGCCCTCGCGCATGAGCGCAAAGACGTTGTCCGCCATTTCAAGCATGCGGGCCCGATCTGCGGTGTAGCTCATGAGCGTCTGCCGTGTGACGTAGAGCGACCCTTTGGCGGCAAGGATCCCGAGATCGACACCGGTCACGGGCCCAGAGGCGTTCCCGAAGCTCACCAGCAATCCAAACGGCGCCAAGCAATCAAGCGACGCGGGCCACGTGTCCCGGCCCACGCTGTCGTAGACGACCGGCACTTTTTTGCCGTCGGTGATCTCAAGCACCCGCTCGACGAAGTTCTCACGCCGATAGTTGATGACATGGGCGCAGCCGGCTTGCCGTGCAAGCGTGGCCTTTTCGTCGCTGCCCACGGTACCGATCATCGTCACACCGAGCGCCCGCGCCCACTGGGCGGCAATCAACCCCACCCCGCCGGCCGCTGCATGAAAGAGGATGGTGTCGCCCGCTTTGAGTTTGTAGGTGCGATTGAAGAGGTACTCGACGGTCATCGCGCGCAAGAACCCTGCGGCCGCGTCTTGCTCGCTCACCCACTGCGGCAGCTTGACGAGGAACTTGGCCGGGTGATTGCGTTCGCTCGCGTAGCCACCGAGCGGCCCGTCGCAGTAGACCACCCGATCGCCGGGTGCGACCTCGGTCACACCGGGCCCGATGGCGGTCACGATCCCCGCGCCCTCCTTCCCGATGCCTGAAGGAAGCGGCACCGGGTAGAGCCCGCTGCGGTGGTAGGTGTCGATGAAGTTCACCCCGCAAGCCGATTGCAGGATGCGCGCTTCACCCGGCCCGGGCGGCGGCAAATCGACCACGGCGTGTTCGAGCACTTCGGGGCCGCCGGTTTTTTGGAAACGAACGACGTGAGCCATCGGATACCTCGCTGAAGAAGGGTCAAATCGTGCGCGGCGTTCCTATGTGCGAATGAGCGTAAAGCCAAGCCAGGTCAGCGCCAAGGAAAGTGCCAGATGCAAAGCAATCAGCGCAAGCGCACGGCCCCAAGCCTCCGCCATGAGCAAACCGACCACCTCCGCACTGAAGGTTGAAAAGGTGGTCAGCGCGCCGAGAAACCCGGTCACGATAAAAAGGCGCAGCAAGGGAGACACCTCCGGCCGCGCGGAGAGCCAGGCAAGCGCGATGCCGACCAAAAAGCCGCCCATGGCATTGGCCAAGAGGGTGCCAAGCGGCAGCCAGCCGCGCGCGTTCAACCACTCGGCAAGGCCGTAGCGCAGCCAGGCCCCAAGCACCGCTCCCACGGCGATCGTGGCCAACACGGCCAGGGGTGAAGCGCCGGCACTACTGCTCATCGCCCTGCCGCAGCAGCCTTCCAGACCCGCTCGACCACCTCGCGGCGCGCGCCACGCTCTCGGTACAAGCGAATCTCCATCGTGCCCGTCCAGAGCGCATCCCCGCAACGCGCCAGACGTTTCGCCTTGACCTCTCGATGCACGGCGCTTTCCGGGAGCCAGGCCAGGCCATGCCCCTCAAGGGCCATCACCTTGAGCGCCTCGGACATGTCGGTTTCGTAGACACAATCCAGATGCGCGCGCAAGGGCGATTGTTGAAGGATCAACTCCACCATCCGGCCGAGGTAGGCCGCCGGCGTATAGGACAGATAGGGAATCTTGCGGTGCTCGCTGCCGGGCAGCAGGTGAAGCGGCCGGCCGTCGCCGTCGGCTTTGGCAAACGGCGCGATCGTTTCGCTGCCGAGCACGATCACCTCGTAGCGCGTCGGATCGAGTTGCACCGGCTGGTTCGGGTGGTGATAGCACAGCAGCAAATCGCAGTGCCCCTCGACCAGACTCATCACCGCGTCATGAACGTTGAGCGCGTAGAGTTTGACCTTGATGCGGCCGAGCTCGCGTTCAAGCGCTGACAACCAGCCCGGAAAGAAGGTCAGCGACAGCGTGTGGGGTGCAGCAAAAAGAATCGTGTCGCTCGGTGGGCTTTGCAGCCCACGCGCAATGGCGCGCGCATCCATCGCCTGTCGAACGATCTCCACAGCGCGCTCGCGGAACTGTTCGCCCGCCTTGGTCAGTCGCGTGGGGTAGCTTGAGCGGTCGATCAACTCGGCGCCCAACCACTGTTCAAGCGCGCGAATGCGGCGCGAGAAGGCCGGTTGGGTCACGAACCGGAGCTCGGCGGCGCGGGAGAAGCTGCCCGTTTCGGCGAGCTGGAGGAAATCCTCGACCCACTTGAGTTCCATGACCCGGGAAGTCTAGCCGAGCTTATGCGTGTTTGGCATAGGAGCACATCATCCTCGGCCCACACGAAGCCGGCGGGTCTGCGCAGCCGCCCCTTGCCCCTTCCGTCGCAACCCGCGGCGATCCTGCGCGCTGAGCAATGCCTCGCACCGAGCAAGACAGGCTTCATCGGCTGCAGCGCGCGGCCTTGAGTCGACGAAACGCAGGCAAACCGGTTGCGTTGAAAGCCCCCTCCCGCGCACGATCGGCCTTCTCGCGCGTGATCGGGCTTTGCAGTTCCGGCAGCAAGCGTTCCAAATCGCAGCCACGCTTGCCGTCGGAGGCAATAGGCCGTGCTCTTGCAATTCCAAGGCCAAGGGGGAGACGCATCGGAGAAGACGCCGGGCGCGCTGCCGGCTTGACTCTCTGTGGGCCAAGCCGTTTGGGGTTCAGGGTGCGGCGAACGATCGCAACGGCCACAAGGCCTGGCCAAGGCCAGTTGAGCGCACTTCGAGGACGCAAGCGGCCTTGATAAGGCTCATGAGGGGATTCGAACCTTGTCGAGGGGGGACTGCCAGAGGCGAACTCAACGCCCCCGGAGATCGGCACGTTCACGACAACCGACATCGGGCTGCGACCCGTGCCGAAGCGCTAGTGCGGATCGCGAGGCGCGTGATCGACCAAATAGGCCCCCTCGAGCCCCGCCCGACTGCGCCCCCGCGGATCCTTCGTGGCGCGAATCTCGTGGATGAGTTCAAGCGCCGTCTGATGGCAAGGCGGAAGTTCGATCTCGCAGGTGTCGATCGGCGTGGTCCGCTCGCCCCATTTGACGCAGTGCGAACACAAGGTCAGCCCAGCCCCGAAGGCGGGCATGAGCAGGTTCGCGCCGGGCTTGACCCGCCCTTCTTCAAGCGCTTCAACCAGTGCCACCGGCACCGTGGCCGCACTCATGTTGCCGTATTTGTGCACGGTGAGGACGACCTTCTCGATCGGAATGCCCGCGTATTTCGCAACGGCTTCAATAATGCGCGCGTTGGCCTGGTGCGGCACAACGAGGTCGATATCCTCGGCCCGAAGCCCAGCCTTGGCCAGGGTCTGCGCGCTCGCTTCGGTCATGCCCTGCACTGCGCGCTTGAAGATTTGCGGCCCGTCGAAATCCCAGAGCATGTCGCCAAAAACGACACCCGCGTTTGCGTAGGCGCCGCCGTAGCCGCGCACCCGCAAAATCCCCCGTGCATCGGCAAAGCAGCCAAGCGTCTCGGCGAGCAGGCCCACGGGCGCCTCGCTTGCTTCGAGTACGACGGCTGCGCAGCCGTCCCCGAACAGCACGGCCACGTTTCGATTGTCCCAGTCCAGATAGCGCGAAATGAGCTCAACGCCCACCACAAGTGCCCGCTCGACCACGCCGGTGCGGATGAGCGCGGTGGCGGTGGACAGCCCATAGAGGAAGCTCGTGCATGCGGTGTTGACATCCATGGCGGCCGCTCGGTCCGCGCCAAGCTTGTACTGGAGCGCTGAGGCGGTGTTGGGCACGATCTCGTCATAGCTGCAGCTGCCATAGACAATCAGATCGATCTCCGAAGCGGCCCGCCCCGCACAGGCAAGCGCTCGGCGCGCCGCCACATAGGACAGTTCGATCGCCGGCACATGGGAGATGCGCCGCTCCTTCATGCCGGTGCGATTGGTAATCCACTCGTCATCCGTTTCGAGAAACGTCGCCAAGTCGGCATTCGTGAGCACGGCCGGCGGCATGCACTTGCCCCATCCGGTGATGGCTGCGTAGCTCATGGCTCCTCCTTGCCGGCGCGCAGCCGGCACCCTGCCTCGATCTCAGACCCGGCGGTAGGTCCGCCGAAACAGCGCGCCGTTGGCCACGTAATGTTGTGCACCGTCACGAATGCGCGCAAGATCTTCCTCGCTGAGCTCGCGTACCACCTTGGCCGGCGCACCCAGGATCAACGAGCGCGGCGGAAAGCGCTTGCCCTCAGGCACGAGCGCATGCGCCCCTACCAGCGATCCCGCGCCGATCACGGCGCCGTTTAGAACGGCTGCGCCGATGCCGATCAAGGCACCATCTTCAATCGTGCAGCCGTGCAGACAGACTTGATGCCCAATGACGCACTCGCGCCCAACAACCACGGGAAACCCGTAGTCAGCATGCACGATCGAAAGGTCCTGCACGTTGCTGCCCTCGCCGATGGTGATCTGTTCACAATCGCCCCGCAGCACGGCGCCAAACCAGATCGAGACATGGGCATGCAAGGTGACTGAACCGATTACCCGGGCGGTGTCGGCGATGTAATGCCCTTCGCCAAGCAGGGTCGGCACCCGCTCGCCGACCGCATACAACGGAAAGTCACTCGCGCTCATCGTGTTCGATTATGAAGGAAACCGACCGCGTCGATGCGGCTGCGGTTCTGGCGACAGGCAGCAGTCAGCCCGTCTCAGTGCCGCCACTTGATGACCGCGAGCAGATTGTTGAAATCGTCCGTCCACAGCGGTGCCCCAGGGCGGCGTTCGAGCGGCCGGCTGCCTTCGATTGCCGCAAGGACCTCGGAGTTGCGCGCAAGCAACACCCAGGTGGAGCTCGAGTGCAGGGCATTGTTCGGCTGAGACGGATCTTCCACCACCACACCCGCCAGCCCCTCGCGATAAGCGATCTCGGCCAACACGGGCGGTAAATCGAGAAAACGGTTCGAGACGTGATAAGCCAGCACGCCGTCGGAGGCGACCTGCTTCATGAACGTGCGCACCGCCTCGCGGGTGATCAGGTGCATCGGAATGGAATCGCTGGAAAATGCATCCACCGCGAGGACGTTGAATACGTTGTTGACCTCGCGTTCGAGCGACAGGCGTGCATCACCGAGGATGATCGACAGCTGCGCGCCGCGCGCCTCGGCGTCCGCCAAATAGGTGAAGTGCCGTCGCGCCAGGGACTCCACCTCTGGGTTGATCTCGTAGATTCGGCAAACGTCCCCGCGGCGGCAATAGGCGCCAACGGTCCCCACCCCCAGCCCGATCATCCCGATGCGCAAGGTGGGCGCGCTCCGCGGCGCGCGAAGACGTTGATCATTCACGGCCCGGCCGAATCCGGACGTCGGTGTGTAGTAGGTGGTCGGCTCAGCGCGCCACTTTTCGTGCGGAAACTGTTCGCCGTGCAAGATCGCGCCGTGCACGAGACGCACGAGCCGATCTTCACTCTCCGGAGCGCCGTACGCTTTGACCTTGAGCACGCCGTAGAAATTGCGCGTCACGGCAAGCGCGTGCGCGTGCTCTTGCTTGAAAAACCAGGCCCCGGCGGCAAAGACACCCACCGCAAGCGCAACGGCCAGCCATTGCAGAACGCCCAGCGCCGCCGTCGCCACGGGAATAAACAAAAGTGCCGCCAACCACAGCGCCACGGGCACCTCAAGATACGTTGGCGCGAAAAGCGGGGCGCCGACACTCACCACAAGCGCTCCAAGCGCGCCTCCAGCCGCAACGAGCAAATAAAAACGCGTGAGGTAAGCCGCCTCTGGCTTGGCTCCGACCAGCTCGCCGTGCAGGACCATGCACACGATGAACAGACCGACGCAAAACACGCTCGTCTGTACGACGAAATCGAACTGAAACGTTTTGTCGACGAGCAGGGCGGCCATCGTTGCCACCACCACGAAGAACGGCCCGACGTAGCGTTCGCGTTTGTACCAACCGCGACCGTCAAAGGTCAGGATGAAACTGAGCAGATAGAGTGCAAGCGGTAGCACCCACAGAAGCGGCACGCTGGCGACGTTTTGCGTGATGTGATTCGACACGGCAAGCAACATCATCGAGCCGACCGCCGATAGCGCGAGCCAATGCAGCTGCGAGAGAACGCTCGGCGGCGAAGCATCGACGCAGACGGACGGCGAAGGGCCTCGACCGACCAACCGCCCCTCAGCGCGCACCACGCGAAGCGCAAGCGCCACGAGCAGCGACACGAAACCGACAAACAGCGCCGACCAGCCCAAAGCCTGCTCGCGCGTGCCCCAAAACGGCTCGATGACCACCGGATACGCCAGGAGCGCGGCCAGCGACGCGCCGTTTGAAAGGGCGAAGAGGCGGTACGGGTCACGCCCCGGTTCAAGGCGTGCAAACCAGGCCTGAATCAGGGGGCTTGTCGTCGACAGGACGAAATAGGGCAAGCCGATGGTGACCGCGAGCAAAAGCAGAATCCGCACGATCGGCTCCTCGAGGCCTGTGGGTTTGAACGTCTCAGGCGCGAGGATTGGCAAGCTGGCAAGGGCCAAAAGTGCCACGCCGATATGCAGCAGTGCGTGCCGGCGCGCTCCGAGTGCCCTCGGTGCAGCGTCCGAATAGGCATAGCCCGCCAGCAGCGCCGCTTGGAAAAAGAGCAAACAGGTCGTCCAGACCGCCGAGGATCCCCCAAACCACGGCAGGATTTGCTTGGCAATGAGCGGCTGGACGAGAAACAGCAAAAAGGCTGAAAGCGCAACAGTGGCGTGAAAGTGCACGAGGGAGACGGCCGCCGCGAACGGTGCTGCGCGGCAAGAAACGATGCGATGGCCCAAATGCTAGCGGCAGAAAAACGAAAGCCCCGGCGGGAACGACCCGATCCGGGGCCTGCGACGTGCCTGCCTCAGGCGAACTTAGGCCGCCTCACGCAACGCTTGAATGCGCGCTTCGATCGGCGGGTGGCTCGAAAACAGCGCCATCACGCCTCCCTTCGCGCTGATCCCCATCGTCTTCACACTCTGCGGGAGTTCGCCGGGCTCAAGTCCGCCCAAACGCGCCAGCGCATTGATCATCGGCTCTTTACGGCCCATCAATTCGACACTGCCTGCATCGGCGCGGAACTCACGCTGACGGCTAAACCAGGCCACGATGATTGCGGCGAGCACCCCGAGCACGAGATCCAAGATCACCACCGACACGTAGTAGCCGACGCCCGGCTCGTCGCTTTGGTTACGCAGGATCACTCGGTCGACCACGTAGCCCACGATCCGCGAAATAAAGATCACGAACGTGTTCATGACGCCCTGGATCAGGGTCATCGTGACCATGTCGCCGTTGGCGATATGAGCAACCTCGTGGCCAATCACCGCCTCGACTTCCTCCCGCGTCATGTTCTGGAGAAGGCCCGTCGAGACCGCCACAAGCGCGGAGTTCTTGAACGCCCCGGTGGCGAACGCATTGGGTTCGCCCTCATAAATGGCCACCTCGGGCATTCCAATCCCCGCCTTTTGCGCGAAGCGCTCCACCGTCTGCACGATCCAGCGATGCGTCGGATCGGGGGAATCGTTGATGACTTGAGCGCCGGTCGACATCTTGGCGATCGGTTTGCTCATCAGCAGCGAGATGATCGAACCGGTAAAGCCCATCACGAGCGCAAAGCCCATCAACCCCGACAGGCTAAGCCCGTTGGCGGTCAAAAAGGCGTTGAGCCCGAGTAGATTGACCACGATCCCGAGGACGAGGATCACGGCCAGGTTGGTCAGCAGAAACAAGACGATTCGTTTCATGGGCACTTCCACATCACCGAAAACCGCCGGCTTGCTCCGGCACCACCGCCGGACTTTAGGGCATTCAAGTGAAATTCAATAGTACGTCGCGGCTCACTTTTAGACCACGCGAATGTGCGATAATTCAGGTTTTGACTCAACCGGGCGTTTCGCCTAGCGTTGTCTACCGTGCCCTTGGCGCGCCGTCGCCCGAGTAGCTCGAGGCTGCGACGGCGGCAAGTTCTCAGACCGCGTTCTCATGAAACCGAATATTCATCCGAACTACCGCGAGGTGGTCTTTTTCGACACGGCCGCCAACGTCAAATGGATCACGCGCTCGACTGCCCCGACGAGCCGCACGATCACGATGGAGGACGGCAAAGAATATCCGCTCGTCGTCCTGGAAATCTCGAGCGCATCGCATCCGTTCTACACGGGCAAGCAGCAGCGTATCGTTGATACAGGTGGCCGCGTCGAGCGCTTCCGCCAGAAATACAACCGCAAGTAAAGAACGGCGCCCACGCTCCACATTTCTCAGCTCACTTCGGGAGCTGCAAAAACCAGGCGCGGCGTGCCCATCCGTGCTGAGCGACTGCGGCGCACTTGCCCGGGGGCAGCCATGCAGCCACAGGGGCAGCCATGCAGCCATATGGCACTCACGGACCGACTGACCTTCACAAGCCCCTTTGGAAGGCGGCCGCCCTGCTCGCGCTGATCGCTTTCTGGTTGTTCTCAGGCATCACGGGCCGCGACCCTTGGAAACCTGACGAGCTCACCTACATCGGTATCCTGCATCAGGGGGTGAGCGCCGGTGATCTGCCCTGGTGGCCTCGCGTGGGCGGCCTGCTGGTCCCCGGCGAACTCGGGCTGATCCACTGGCCGACCGCCGTGCTCGCGCAACTTACCGTCCCCTGGCTTGCGCTACACGAGGCGGCGCGACTCGGCTCGGTTCTGTGGTGCGCCTCGGGCATCGCTGCGCTTTCCCTCGCGGCAAGCCGCTGGAGCGGCGGACACATCTCCTACCTTGCTGCGATTCTGACAATCGGCTGCCTCGGGCTCTATGACCGCGCGCACAGTTATCTACCCGATGTGCCCCTGTTTGCCGCGGTGGCCTGGGCACTCTATGGCTGCGCGCTGTTGCCCGACCGTCCGCGGCGCGCCGTCGCGCTCCTCGTGGCGGCGCTGGTGGTGGCGGCGCTTGCGCGAGGGGTGCATGGAGCGCTGCTGATCGCCGTGCCGCTTGCCCTGCTTGCCTTCGCGCCGGTGCTTTCGTCCCACCGAGCAAGCCTGGTGCGAAGCCTGCTGCTTGGCGTGAGCCTGTGTGCGCTGATGGCTTGGGCACTGTGGCAAGCCGATCCGTCAGCCTTCGAGCAGTTCCTCCGCGACGGCGCGGGGATCCAACGTAGCAGCCGGCAGCGCTTCGCGCCGCTCTTCTACACGGTGACGCTGTTGTGGTTCGCGTGGCCCGTCTGGCCGGTCGCCCTGTGGTTTGTGATCCTGCGCTTGCGTGGCTTCTATGGCGGCTGGCAGCGTGCCGAGTGGCTCGCGCCGGTGACATTCCTGGCAACCGACTTCGTGCTGCTTTGCATCACAAGCGACGCCAAAGCAGCTTTCTTGCTGCCACTTCTGCCGCCGCTTGTGCTCATGGCTGCTTTCGGCGTCGATACGGTGCGACGCACCTGGTATGCGCTCATCGACTGGTTCGGCATCCTCGTGCTCGGTCTGACCGCGCTGGCCGCCGTGATCGTGGCAAGCGCCCTGTATCTGAAGTGGCCTCCGATGATCGCGCAATGGCTCACCCGCTACGTGCCGGACTATTCGGCTCCGACGCCGTGGCTCGGCTACGCGGTGGTGCTGCTCGCCTTTGTGATTTGGATCGTGCTTATTCAGCCCGCACAGCAACACTCGCGCCGAGCCTTCGTCAATTGGGCCGGCTGCGTCACGTTTCTCTGGATTGTCGTGCAAGCGCTGCTCATTGCGCCCGCGGACTACATTTCAAGTTATCGCGGAACCTTCGAGCGCCTTACCGCGGGGGTGGAGCCGGGTGCGTGTCTGCTCGCGGTTGCGCTGCCGCCGGGCCAGGCCGCGATGCTTTCCTACCACACTGGGCGAACCGTCTGGATGGCCGGCGCGCAGGCTCATGCATGCCCCTACGCCGTGGTGCTCCGCGACCGCGGCGCCCCGCCCCCAACGATTGGGGCCGACTGGCAGGCGCTTGCGAGCGCCGCACGTCCGGGCGACAACAGCGAACGCTATACGATCTACCGCGTTCCACCCACACCTGCTGCCCCATGAAGTTCATCGATGAGGCCATCATCGAGGTCATTGCCGGTGATGGCGGGCATGGCATGGCCTCGTTCCGGCGCGAAAAATTCGTCCCGATGGGCGGGCCGAGCGGAGGCGACGGCGGCCGCGGCGGCTCAGTCTATGCGGTGGCCGATGAAAACATCAACACCTTGATCGACTATCGCTATTCCCGCATCCACCGCGCGGAGCGTGGCGAAAACGGCGGCAGCCGCGACTGCTACGGCCGAAGCGGCGCGGATCTGACGCTGCGCGTTCCGGTCGGCACCATCATCACCGACGCTGACACCGGCGAGCGCATTGCCGATCTGGCGCGGCACGGTCAACGGGCGCTGCTCGCGCGCGGCGGTGCCGGCGGACTCGGAAACATCCACTTCAAGTCGAGCACAAACCGCGCACCTCGTCAGCGCACGCTTGGCCAGCCGGGCGAGCGGCGGCGCTTGAGGCTCGAACTGAGACTGCTCGCCGATGTGGGCCTACTCGGTTACCCGAACGCGGGCAAATCGACCCTGGTGCGCGCGGTCTCGGCCGCGCGCCCGAAGGTGGCCGACTATCCGTTCACGACGCTTTCGCCCTCTCTGGGTGTGGTGCGCGTCGATGTGCACCGAAGCTTCGTCATTGCGGACATTCCGGGCCTGATCGAGGGCGCCGCCGAAGGCGCCGGCCTCGGCCACCAGTTTCTCCGCCACCTGAGACGCTGTCGGCTGCTGTTACACCTGATCGACATTGCCCCGCTCGATGAAAGCGTCGATCCGATCCGTCAGGCGCGCGCGCTCGTGGCCGAGCTCAAAAAATATGATCCGGCGCTGGCCGCCAAGCCGCGCTGGTTGGTCTTCAACAAGATCGACCTGCTGCCCCGCGAGGAAGCCGATCGTCGCATCGCTGAGGCCGTGCGCCGGCTGCGCTGGAAGAAGCCTTACTTTCGGCTCTCGGGCCTCACGGGCGAGGGCAAGGAGACCCTCATCCGAGCAATCGCGGATGCCCTGGCTCAGAATCCAGCCACACCCCAAGAGGAGGCGGCATGAGAACGCTCACGCCACGTCCGCAGCTCATGGCGGCGGTCACGCGGCTCGTGGTCAAAGTCGGCAGCGCCCTCGTGACCAATGGCGGGCTTGGACTCGATCGCGCCGCGATCGCGCGCTGGGCCTCCGATGTGGCCGCGCTGCGCAGCCGGGGCGTCGAAGTGGCCTTCGTCTCCTCCGGTGCCGTGGCCGAGGGAATGGCGCGGCTCGGCTGGCGCGAGCGTCCGCGGCACATCGCGCAAATCCAGGCCGCTGCGGCGGTCGGGCAGATGGGCTTGATCGAGGCCTACGAAGAAGCCTTCGCGCGCCACGGCCTGAAAACGGCGCAGATCCTGCTCACTCACGAAGATCTGGCCGACCGCAAGCGCTACCTGAATGCGCGCTCGACCCTTGCCACGCTGCTTGAGCTCGGCGTCATCCCGATCATCAACGAAAACGACACGGTGGCCACCGACGAGATCAAATTCGGCGACAACGACACCCTGGGTGCGCTCGTGGCCAAACTGATCGATGCACAGCTGCTTGTGCTGCTCACCGACCAGTCCGGGCTCTACAGCGCAGATCCGCGCCGCGAGCCGAATGCGCGGTTCATCGCTCATGGCCGCGCCGATGATCCGCGCTATGAGGCGATGGCAGGCGGTACCGGAACGGGCATTGCGCGCGGTGGCATGATCACCAAGGTGCGCGCAGCGAGGCGAGCCGCGGCAAGCGGCATCCACACGGTGATCGCAAGCGGGCGCGAAGCCGAGGTGCTGGCACGCTTGCTGGCCGGTGAAGCGCTCGGCACGTTGCTCGAAGCCTCCGAGGCCACGCTCGCCAAACGCAAGAGCTGGATCGCCGACCAAGTGCAAGTGCGCGGACGCGTGTGGCTCGACGCGGGTGCCGCGCGAGCCCTGCTCGAGGGGGGCAAGAGTCTTCTGCCGGTCGGCGTCGTCGAGGTCGAAGGCGAATTCGAGCGCGGCGAGGTCATCGCCTGCCTCGACCCAGAGGGTCGTGAGCTTGCCCGCGGGCTGACGAACTACGCCTCGAGCGAGACCGTGCGCATCCTGCGCAAACCCTCCTCGCTCATCCCCGAAATCCTTGGCTATGAAGGCGAGGACGAGCTGATCCATCGCGACAACCTCGTGCTGACCTCGCCGCGGGGTTGACCGTCACGGCAAGCAACCCCAAACTCTTCATGCGTTGCCCTGTGTAAGGAGGCCACCGTGCCTTGTTTTCTGCGCTGGCCCTCGACGGCCTTCGGTCTGCTGCTCTCGGTTCTGACTGGACTTGCGGGCGCTTCGCTCGCCCACGCACAAGCGGCCGTCTCACCCGGTGCACGGGCGCTTGCCGCGACCGCGTCGGGGGGGCTGCCAACGCTTGCGCCCGTGGTGGCCCAAACCGCCGCCGGCGTGGTCAACATCTCCACCGTCACGCGCTCGATCGAAGCGGACAACCCAATGTTCGCCGACCCGTTTTTTCGGCGCTTCTTCGGCATCCCCGAGCGTCCGCGCACACCCCAGGCGGCGGGCTCCGGCGTCATCGTCGATGCCGCGCGCGGCTACGTGCTCACTAATCACCATGTGATCAAGGGGGCAAGCCAGATCGTGGTGACGCTGCGTGACCGGCGCGAGTTCACCGCGCGACTGGTCGGCACCGACCCGGCCACCGATATCGCCCTGCTGCAAATCCCCGCCGAGCGATTGACTGCCGTGCGCGTCGGGGACTCCGACGCCCTGCAAGTGGGTGACTATGTGCTTGCGATCGGCAATCCTTTCGGCGTGGGACAAACGGTCACCGCTGGCATCGTCTCGGCGCTTGGCCGCGCGGGGCTCAACACCGAGGCCTACGAAGACTTCATCCAAACCGACGCCTCGATCAACCCGGGCAACTCGGGCGGTGCGCTCATCAACCTGCGCGGCGAACTCGTCGGCATCAACACCGCGATCATCGGGCCGGCCGGCGGCAATGTCGGCATCGGCTTTGCGGTGCCCTCGAACATGGCCATGCGCGTGATGGAGCAGCTCGTGCGCTATGGCGAGGTGCGCCGCGGCGGCACCGGTATCGCTGCGGTGGCCGAAGTCACCCAGGAGATTGCGCGCGAGCAGCGCCTGCCGGCCATCGAGGGCGCTGTCATCGCCTCGGTGGTGAGCGGCTCCCCGGCGGAGCGCGCCGGACTTCGCCGCGGCGATGTGGTGATTGCCGCCAACGGCCGGCCGATCCGCACTGCGTACGATCTGCGAAACCAGCAAGCCCTCACGCCGATCGGCGAAACACTCGATCTGACCGTCGTGCGCGATGGCCGCGAGCGGCGGGTGCGCGTCACGGTTGAGACGCCCGCGCGCGCTCAGGGTCTCAAGCCCGAACGCATTCCCGAACTGCCCGGCGCGGAGCTCGCCGCGTTCCCGCGCGAGATCAACCGCCGCGGTGTCTACGTGGCCGACGTGGAGCGTGACAGCGAAGCCTGGCAAATCGGTCTGCGCGACAACGACGTGCTGCTTGGCATCAACGGCTACTACGTCTCAAGCCTCAGCGACGTGCGCCGCGCCATTCGCGACTCCGGACGCGTGGTCGTTTTCAACATCTTGCGCGGCGACACGCGCATCGACCTGCGCGCGCGCAAGAGCTCGGGACTGTCCTGAAGCGCAGTCTGCGGCGTGAACGTCCGGTGGCGATCTAGCCTCGCTCGGCTTCGCCCCCGAACGCTCGACCGCTTATTTGCCGCTTCGTCCGAAGGATTCGCAAGCAGCCGCCAAGCGCGGGCGCGCCCAAACAGTTCCTCCCCTTCTCACGCGAAGGGGATCTGCCGCGAAGCAGCGGAAGGGTTACGGTGTCCTCTTTTCATCGCCCCCCGTTACACAAACGATCAACCCCTCTGCCGACGGGGTCTGCATCTCCCCTACGCCTTGCGGCATCGGGAGGGAACAACTTGCGTTTTTCCTCCCCACCGCTTGTGCGAAGGGGAGGCAGCGCGCAAGCGCCGGAGGGACTTGGCCGCAACCGAGGACCTCTCCGTCGTCTTCGGCAACCTTTCCCCTTGAATCGCAGGCAGTCGTATGAGAGGATTCCGAGCCGCCACTCAAGGAGGAGGGAGTCGTGAAGATTCGCAGAGAGGCGCTGCGACGCGCGCTTCTGATCGCAAGCGCGGTTTTAGCGCTCGGTGCGCTGACCCATGCGGCACCGACCGCGTTTCCGCTTCGCACGACGCCGGTCCGTCTCGACGGCGTTCCCCTGGGCAGCGCCATCCATCCCGTGACGGCGCGCAGCGCGATCCTCAACACGATCCTCTTCCACGATGGGCTATACCACCTCTGGGTCATGCAGGGCGGCGACACCGCCTCCGTGAGTGATCGTCAAGTGGAAGACATCACCTACGCGACCAGCACGGACGGCATTCACTTTACCTCTATCGGCAAACTGAGTCCGCCGCCGAATTGGTGGACGAACCCGGGACCCGGACGTAACCCGGCAACTGCTGAACCGCGGGTCTCCACGATGCGAGCGGTGCGACAAGACGGCCAGTGGTTGCTGCTCATCTGGACTGGCAGCACGCCCGGCGGCACGGCCGGCGATTTCAACTACAACACGCACATCTGGAGCCTCGGGACCGGAAGCATGCCGTCGCTGAGCGCCACGCTCTACGGTCCGATTCCGTCGCTCGGCAACACGCCGCCAGGCCCCGGGGGTAACCACGCGGGGCTGTGGGGACTGGTCAATGGCCAACTGTACCTGGGCCACGACTCGCCCACCGGCGGCATGGGCCGCTACGGGTTGACGCTTTCCAACCCACCGGCCACCTCGCCTTCCGGGATGAGCCCGATTGAAGCAGCGCTCTACACAGGCACCGGCAAATGCTGGTTCCTCGCCGCAGGCTGCACCGGACCTTCGCCGCAGCCCGTATCCTATGCCGCGGTCGGGCGCGTGATCGCGGAGGCTTCCACGCTTGGCGCCTACTACGGCTTCGTCGACAACCCCGTGCTCACGGCGGCGCCCTTCGAACGGCAGTTCTGGTACGTCGAAAGCAGCGACAACGGTTTGACGTGGAGCGCACCACAACCGGTCTACCCCGGCACAAGCGCGCAAAGCGTCACGGTTGATGGCCTGCCGGCCCAAGGCCCAGCCTTCTCAAGCGTTGAAGTCGTCGCGCGGCCCGCACAAGCGCCGCGGCCGTATTTCGCCACCCGAGATGTCTGTGGCAACGTCGTCTTCGTGACCGAAGACACGCGCCCGATCGCAGTCGGCCTTCAGATTACGAAGGCCTTTGAGGAGACCACGCTACCGGTCGGGGGAACCACCATACTCGGCGTGACCTTGATTGCGCCGCCGGCCGTGTGCACGCCAGCCCCCTCCTCGCCCGTCTTCACCCAGCTAAGTTTCACTGACGCGCTGCCCCCCGGTCTGGTGCTTGCTTCCACTGGCGTCGTCGTCAGCAACAGCTGCGGCGGCACTCTGGTCGCCAACCCCGGCGCGGCGAGCCTCACGCTTTCAGGCGTGAACCTGGCCGCTGGCGCCTCGTGCACGCTTCGCGTGCGCGTGACCGCCACCCAGCCGGGACGATTCCTCAACCAAATCGTGCGCTCCTCGAGCCTAGACCCCAACGGCCTGAGCAATGAGCAGAGCGTGCCTGCACTTGCCGACGCGGTGGCGGAGCTTTCGGCGGTTGTCCCACCGATTCCGATCAATGCCGCCTGGATGAAGCTCATGCTTGCCCTCCTGCTCGGAGTCGTCGCATGGCGCCGGCTTGCGCCTCGGCGCTTCTTCGGCGGGACTTGATCAGTCGCCGGGCTTGAATACACGGCACTTGGAGCTTCATCCCTCCGAGATGTGCAATCGGAAAAGGCCGCTTAGCTCTGGATCCCCCAGACATGTCCGCAGCGCCGGCAGCGGACGTGCACGACATCGGCCCGCTGGCCGATCAGCTCAAGCATGCCGTAGGCCGAGCACCGTGGACAGCGCGCTTGATTGGCGATCGATTCGGCATCGCTCAGCGCAAGCAGATAGCCCTGGATCGAGAAAAAGATCACCGCAGCGCAGATGCCCACGAACAGCGTATAGATGAGCTTGCCCGCGAGCGTGGCTTCCGACAGCAGCTCCACCGCCCCCAGTAGCCCGGCCAGCGCGACGAGCGCTAGCGCGAGGTAGAGATGCGAAAAAATCAGCTCGCGCTCGTACCAGCGTCGAAAGCCCAAGCGGCGAATGCCCTCAGCCAGCGGCGGGTTGAGTCGGAATGATGAAAGGACGTCCACAACCCCTCTCACGCGCGTCGGGCACAGCCCGTGCTACACCCGTCGAGCCGACAAGCTCAGGACAACCGCACCCCGGGTCAGAACCCCTCAGTACTCGAGCATGCGCGGCAGCGTTTTGGCCTGTTCGATCCAGCCGGCCACCTCCGACTCGGTCGGAAGCCGCCGCACGAGTTGTTTGCTCTGGTTGACCTCGGCCATGGCCTTGGTCAGGTTGGCAGCGTTGCGACGCGCAAGCTCGGGGACGGTGTCGACCCCGGCCGCTTCGAGCAATTCCGCGTATTCCGAGCCAACGCCTTTGATCCGATACAGATCGACCATGTTGGCGAACTTGAGAATTTGCGCCGCCGAGAGCCCGGTTTTGGCGGCCAACTCCTCACGCTGCTTCGGCGTACGAGCCATCTCAAGCAGCGTATCGGTGTCCTTGACGCCACAGGCCCGAAGTTTTTCGCCGATGACGGGCCCGATGCCTTCAACGTTTTCGATTTTGTAGTTCGCCATGCATGAACTCCTGAGAGTCGATTGAGTGGGGATGACTGAGCTGACGCGTGCGATCCCGAAACGAAGCGCCGCCGGGCAATGCTACGAACTTTTATGCCGGGTTGTCACGGCTCCGGATCAGCCAACCAAGCTCGAAGTGTGGCCTCGTCGATGATCGGGATGCCTAAGCGCTGCGCCTCGGTCAGTTTGCTGCCAGCTTCGGCCCCGGCGACCACGTACGAGGTCTTCGTCGAAACCGATCCGCTCACCTTTCCGCCGGCGGCTTCGATGAGGGCCTTCGCCTCGTCGCGCTTGAGTGACGGCAAGGTTCCCGTCAAAACGAAGACTTTTCCGAGAAAGCGACGCGACGTGACAGGGCGTTGCTCGCCCGCCTCTGGATGAACACCGGCCGCTCGTAACCGCTCGAGGACGGCGCGGTTTTTGGGGTTGCCGAAAAAGCCGATCAAGCTGGCCGCGACCACAGGTCCGACCTCAGGCACTTGAAGCAGCGCGTCGCGATCGGCGCTCATCAGTGCTTCCAGCGAGCCGAAGTGTTGGGCCAGATCGCGCGCCGTCGTCTCGCCGACGTGACGAATCCCGAGCGCGAAGATGAAGCGCGCAAGGGTCGGACGCCGTGCACGCTCGATCTGCGCGATCACCTTGGCCGCCGACTTCTCTCCCATGCGATCGAGCTTGGCCAACTGCTCAACGCGCAATGCAAACAAATCAGCCGCATCGCGCACCAACCCATGATCGACGAGTTGGTCGATCAGTTTCTCGCCAAGACCCTCGATGTCCATCGCGCGCCGCGCGACGAAGTGAAGTAGCGAGGCCTTGAGCTGCGCGGGGCAGACCATGCCTCCGCTACAGCGTGCGATGGCCTCGCCTTCGGGTCGCTCGATCGGCGAGCCGCATTCGGGACAGGCAGTCGGCATCTGCCACTCGGGCAGAGGCTCGAGGCGCCGTTCGGGCAAGCTACGCGTGACTTCGGGAATCACGTCCCCAGCGCGACGCACCACGACAAAATCGCCGACGCGGACATCCTTGCGTCGCACCTCATCGAGGTTGTGCAGGGTGGCATTCGAAACCGTCGCACCGCCGACAAAGACCGGTTCGAGCCGCGCCACTGGGGTCACCGCACCGGTACGCCCGACCTGCACGTCGATCGCAAGCACTCGCGTCACCGCTTCCTCTGGCGGGAATTTGTGCGCGAGCGCCCAGCGCGGCTCACGGCTCGCGTAGCCGAGACGCTCCTGCCAATCGAGCCGATCGACCTTGTAGACCACCCCATCGATGTCATAGTCGAGCT
Source organism: Casimicrobiaceae bacterium (assembly GCA_025056355.1). GTDB lineage: Bacteria > Pseudomonadota > Gammaproteobacteria > Burkholderiales > Casimicrobiaceae > Casimicrobium. The sequence goes on from JANWWI010000003.1 coordinate 99,015, forward strand.
GCGCGCGAGCCTTGAGCATCGCGCTGTGGTAGGCTGCAAGCGCCTCGGGGCCCGCGCAGCGGCGCCAGGTCGGCGAAACGGGCAAACCGAGCTCAGCCAGCCATTCAAGCAACGCCGACTGTCGCGCCGGAACCTCACCCACGACTTCGCCGATGCCGTACGCGAAAAACGACAGCGGTCGCGCCGCTGCGACTTTCGGGTCGAGCTGGCGGATACTGCCGGCCGCCCCGTTCCTCGGATTGACCAGCTCGGTCCCGCCGATGCGGCGCATGCGTTCGTTGTATGCGCGAAAGGCACTACGGGCGATGTAGACCTCGCCGCGCACTTCAAGCACCGGCGGCGCTTGGCCCTTGAGCTTGAGCGGAACGCTTCGGATTGTGCGCGCGTTGGCCGTCACCTCTTCGCCCGTCTCGCCGTCGCCTCGCGTGGCGGCCTGAACGAGCACGCCCGCCTCGTAGCGAAGGCTCAGGGCAAGCCCGTCGAACTTGAGCTCGGCAACGTAGTCGACCGGTGGATCGTTGGAGGAAAGCCCCAGTTCGTCGCGAATGCGTCGATCAAATGCAAAGGCAGCTTGAGCCGAGGCGTCCGTTTCGCTACGGATCGAGCGCATCGGCACACGGTGTCGCACCTGGGCAAAGGCCGGCAGTGGCGCGCCGCCAACCCGCTGCGTCGGCGAATCGGGCGTACGGAGTTCCGGATAGGCCTCTTCGAGCGCGACAAGCTCGCGAAACAGGGCATCGTATTCGGCGTCCGTGAGCTTTGGCGCATCAAGCACGTAGTAGTCGTAGTCCGCCGCCTCGATGCGACGGCGCAACTCAAGCACCCGCGCCGCAGGATCGAACACCGCGCTGCTCATGCATCAAGCAAAAAGCGCATGGGCGGTTTCGGATCCGGGTTCGATCCCGGCTTGCGCAAGTGCATCCATGGCCTGCTTGATCTCCTCACGCAGCTGCGCGAACGCGGCATCATCGATGCGGCTTCCATCGGTCGAGCGCAGCTCGCCGTCAAGCAGTTTGGCCAGCGCACGCAGCGTCTGCCGAAACACATCGAATCGCGGCAACGGCTGAGTGAGATTGACCGGCTGGAAGACGAAGCGAAGCGCCCGGATCGTCTCCGTGCGCAAACGCTCCGGCGTGAAGGCGCGCTCGAACCCATCCACCGCGTGAAAGATCACGTGATCGGTCTCGACCTCGTGATAGGCGAACCGACCATCCGATTGCAGTCGAAAGCCGTTTGCTTCAAGCGTCGAGCGCAGACGCGTCCCGGCCCAGCCGCTCTCGTCGCGGCGCACGAGGTAGATATGCGGCGTGATATCCACCGCGGCGAGAAAGCGATCGAGCTCGGCAGCCCGCTCGGCCGCATCGGCAAACCCATGGAATTGAACCTCGCCGTTGACCGCTCGAGCGGCCTCCTGAACGACGTATTGCCAGCCGTCGAGGTCGGCTTGTGTAAGCGGCCCCGCGCGTGAGGCAAGCGGCAAAGCGAGGATGAGCTGCTGCACGGAGGCCATTTGCTCGGGGTCAAACGGTTCGATTGGACTCTGGCGAAACAGCCGCACCCAGGCTCGGGCCCGTCCCGCCGCGTGTACGACCGGACGCGCATCAAGCGGCCCACCTTCGGCACAGACGATCGAGGCGTACACATGCAACCGAACATCGAACGGCAACTCCAAACGCCGCGAGCCAGATGAGGCGTTGCGCGATGCGTCGCGAAGCGCCTGCGGCGCTTCGCCTGCGCTTGCGTGTCCGTAGACGCTTGCCGCCCCGCGAGCGTGCGCAGGAGCCGGAGCCGCGGCCGCATCGCGCCGTGGCGGGTCGAACGGCCCTTCTTCGCCGACCGTCACGGTTGGCTCGATGCGCTCACCCCCCGCTGTTTCCGGACGGTGACTCAAGGACTCCGTCACCTGGCCGCGCGGACTGCGGGGCTGCTGCCGGCTTGCGCGCCAGGTCTGCCACCACAACCCGAGTGCCAACAAAGCGATCAGCAACGCCCCGATGCCGATCAGACCGAGTTGCACGGAGTCCAACACGATCACGCCGCCTCTGCCATGCGCACCGCCTGGGCCACATCGACGCCCACGACGCGCGAAACCCCCGGCTCGTTCATCGTAACACCGATGAGCTGCTCGGCCATCTCCATTGAAATTTTGTTGTGCGAGATGAACACGAACTGCGTCTGCGCGGCCATCTCGCGCACGAGTTTGCAAAACCGTTCGGTGTTCGGATCATCAAGCGGCGCATCGACCTCATCGAGCAGACAAAACGGCGCCGGGTTGAGGTGAAACAAGGCAAAGACCAGCGCGATCGCGGTCAGCGCCTTCTCTCCGCCCGAAAGCAAATGAATGGAGCTGTTTCGCTTGCCCGGCGGCTGCGCGATCACTTGAATGCCGGCATCCAGGATTTCCTCACCGGTCAGTACGAGCTTGGCCGTGCCGCCGCCGAACAACACCGGGAAGAGCCGGCCGAAGTGCGCGTTGACCTGCTCATAGGTCGAGGCAAGCTGCGTGCGCGTTTCGCGATCGATGCGCCGAATGGCATCCTCAAGTGTGGCGATGGCTTCGGCCAAGTCCGTTGCCTGGGCGTCCAGATACTGTTTGCGCTCGCGCGCCTGTTCGAGCTCCTCAATCGCTGCCAGATTGACCGCGCCGAGCGCGGCAATGTCACGGTCGAGCTGCGTGAGCTGTGCCTGCAATGCGGCAGGCTTCGGCGCTTGCGCGAGCTGCGCCGCAAGCACCTCTTGGTCCACCTTGAGCTGCGCAAGTTGTTCGTCGAGCTGGGCAAGGGCTGCCTCAGCGGTTGACTGACGCACCCGGGCATCTTCGATACGCCTGCGAATCGGCTCAAACTCGCGTTCAAGCGCAAGCCGCTTTTCCTCACTCGCCAGCAGCCGGGCATTGGCCAGCTCAACCGCCTCGCGCGCGCTGCGTAGGGCCTGCTCGCGCCCCTGCCGGTCCGAGAGCAGTTGCTGCAAGGCACCCTCGATCGGTTCGAGCAGGATACTTTCGAGTTCTTGGCGAAGTCGGTCGCGCTGGCTGGCCGTTTCACGCTGCTCGCGCTGGTTGCTCTCCAGTGCGCGCTCAAGCTCGGCCACCTCGCTGCGGGCGCGCTCCAGCGCGTAAATACCGTCCCGCAGCGCATGTTCCGCCTGCCGCCAGGCTTCGCGCGCCTTCACGAGCGCGATCTCGGCCTCGTTGCGAGCGCCGCGTTCGACCTGGCGCTGCGCAAGCAGTTGGTCATAAACCGTCTGCCGCTCGAGAAGCTCTGAGGCCTGCGCGGCCACCATCGCCTCCTCGGTTGCGCACAGGGTCGCGATTTCTTCAAGCTCCGCTGCGATCTGTGCCCCACGCTCTTCGGCGCGCGCGCGCGCCTGCTCAAGCTGCATGCGTTCGACCTCGAGCGCATGCACGCGCTGCTGAATCGAGACGATGGCACTGCGCAGTTCGTTGGCCAACCGTCGCTCGCGCTCATAACGCTCCTCGGCTCGGGCAAGCGCCTCAGAGGCGGTTCGAAGCTGCGCTTCCGCCTCGGCAAGCTCAAGCGCAAGCGCCGCGATTTCCCGCTCGCGCGTTGTGGCACCGTGTACCCTCGCCTCAGGCGCAAAGTAGGACAGGCTCTGGGCATCGACGAGGTGTCCTTGCGGCGTCACCCAGCTCTCCCCGGGGCCAAGCGTATGGCGCTGCGCAAGCGCCGTGGCCAGATCCGGGGCAGCCCGATAGCCGTGCAACCACTCGGCAAGCAACATCTGCACCGCGCGCTCTTCAGCGCTTACGCGTCGCGCAAGCCCATCGGCCCGGATCGGTATTTCACGACCCGCGCTGGTGCTGTAGAGCGTCAAACGCGCCGGAGGCGCTGGCAGGGTCTCAAGTATCTGCCCGGCCTCAACCGGAAGCGCCTGCAACCGCTCGCGCAAGACCGCTTCGATCGCATCGTCCCACCCCGGTTCGACACGCAGCGCACGCCACAACGGCGAGCCGCGAATGCCACAGCTGCGCGCCCACGACCGAAGCGCCTGATCGTCGCCCTGCTCGAGCGCTTCTTGGAGCTTCACGAGCGCTTGATGCCGGGCACGCAAAGCGGCAAGCCGTTCTGCGGCCGCTTCGCGCTCAAGTCGCGCCGTGGCACGCGCGCGATCGGCCGCAAGCGCTCGCTCTTCGGCTTGCTGCGCCTCGCGCTCCGACTCAGCCAGCACCGTGCGCTCGGCCTCGAGCTGCTCTTCAAGCACGCCAAGGTCGCTTGACTCGGGGACTTTGAGCCGGGCTCGCTCCGCTTCGAGCCGCTCGCGCCGTTGCGCAAGCTGCGCGAGGCTGCGTTCGGCGTTGGCGCGCTTGAGCTGCGCAAGCTGTCGTGCCGATTCAACTTGCGCGAGACGATCCTGCGTTGCGGCAAGCCGTTCGCTTGCCCGCTGTAATGCCTCCTCGGCGCGCGTGACCGCGGCCTGTGCGGCTTCGTTGGCGCGTTGCCGATCGACCTGCTGCGCTTCCTCCACAGCCTGCGCATCGCGCGCTTCGGCTAGCGCCTGCTCATGCCGGGCGTGCGCTTCGGCAAGTGCCGACAGCCGCGCGCTGAGCTGCTCAACCTGAGCCGCTAACCGCGCCCGACGCTCGCGCTCATAGGCGAGTTGCTGCTCGGTGCGGGCGACCTCGGCGTTGATTTCGTAGAAGGCCCCCTGGGCGGCGTGCTGTGCGTCGTTGGCCGTGAAAACCGCCTGGCGCAGCGCTTCGACTTCGCGCGCATGGCTTGCGAGCTCGGCCTCTTTCGCGAATAGCTCGGTTTCGGCTTGTGCAAGCACCGCCACGGCCGCCTCACGCGCACGAAGCGCCTCCTCGCGCCGCAGCACGAGAAGTAGCGCCTGCGTCGCCGTGCGCGCCTGTTCGAGCTCGCGATAACGCGCCGCCACTTTTGCCTGCGCTTCAAGGCGCTCGAGCTGCGTGCCGAGTTCGGCTCGGATGTCTTCGACCCGGGCGAGGTTTTCGCGCGTGTCGGCGAGGCGGGCCTCGGTTTCGCGGCGCCGTTCCCGATAGCGCGAGACCCCCGCGGCCTCCTCGAGAAACACGCGCAGCTCCTCGGGCTTGGCTTCGATCAAGCGCGAGATCATGCCCTGCTCGATGACGGCATAGGCGCGCGGTCCAAGACCCGTGCCGAGGAACAAATCGAGAATGTCGCGGCGCCGCACCGCTTGGTGATTGATGTAGTAGTGCGAACCGCCATTGCGTTCGAGCACGCGCTTGACCGAGAGCTCGCTGTACTTGCTCCACGGACCTTGAGCCCGACCGGCGCTGTTGTCGAAAACGAGCTCAACGCTCGCACGCGAGACGGGCTTACGCTCGCCGGCGCCATTGAAGATCACATCTTCCATCGACTCGCCGCGAAGCGCCGAAGCCTTGAGTTCGCCGAGCACCCAGCGAACCGCATCGATCACGTTCGATTTGCCGCATCCATTGGGGCCGACGATGCCGATCAGACGACCCGGCAAAGCGATCGTCGTCGGATCCACGAAGGATTTGAAACCGGCCAGTTTGATCGCAACAAGACGCATTCGGAATCCGCGAGGCGCGCGAAGCGATCCCCAGACAACCCCCCCTCGCCATCGCACGCGCTCAAGCTTTACAATCCGGCGATTATAGGTGCCCCGATTTGAGCTCTAAGTCTTTGAAAAAGCTTACAAAAGCCACTAAGCCTGCGGCGCGTCCCGCAGCGCCGCCCGAGCGCCGTCTCGACACGTTCGAAAATCCCCATCCCGAGCGCGACTACCTGATTCACATCCAGGTACCGGAGTTCACCTGCCATTGCCCGCTGACCGGGCAGCCAGACTTTGCCCACTTTACGATCGAGTACGTGCCCGACCGGCGCTGCGTCGAACTCAAGTCGCTCAAGCTCTACATGTGGAGCTTTCGCAACGAAGGGGCGTTCCACGAAAAGGTCACCAACGACGTGCTCGATGATCTTGTGGCGGCGATTGCGCCGCGCTTCATGCGCGTGACCGCCCGATGGAACGTGCGCGGCGGCATCTTCACGAACGTTGTGGCCGAGCACCGCGCGCGCGGGTGGAAGCCCAAGCCGGTCGTCGATTTATCTGCTTTTGGCCTGGCAATGCCCCTGGCACGATAAGCGCCGAGCCTCACGGCCTGCGCGCGCGCTCAAAGGCATATGCGAGCGACCAAACGGCCGAGGCGTACAGGCGCGAGCGGTTGTAACGCGTAATGACGTAGAAGTTCTCGAAGGCGAGCCAGTAGTCGAGGCGCCCGTCGGCGCGTTCAAGCGCAATCAAGCCGAGCACGTCGTGCTCGTGCGGCGGTCGAACGCCTGCGTCGCGCGCCCGCACGCTCACCCCTAGCCGTTGCCATTCGGACCATGGGCGACGCGCGGTCAGTCCACCATCGAAGAGCGCCCGCACCTCCGGCGGGGGCTCGTGAATCGGCAACATGACCGGTTCGCCCCGCTGCCAGCCATGCGCCACCAAAAACGAAGCCACCGACCCGATGATATCGGCCGGGGAATCCCAAAGATCAATCCGCCCATCGCGATCAAAATCGACCGCAAAGCGACGGTAGCTGCCGGGCATGAATTGCGGCCAGCCGAGTGCGCCCGCAAACGACCCGTAGAAGTCGAGCGGCGAGCGACCCAACTCGCGCGCAAGCAGTAGGAACTCTTTGAGTTCCCCGCGGAAGAATTCCGCGCGACGCGGGTAATCGAAGGCCAGGGTCGCAAGCGCATCGATCACTCGCGTCGATCCGGTGATCCGGCCAAACACCGTCTCGACGCCGATGATGGCCGCAATGACCGAGCGCGGCACGCCATAGGTCGCCTCGGCGCGCGCGAAGTGTTCCGCGTGCCGCGACAGAAACGCTTGCCCGCGCTCAAAGCGATCCCCCCCAATATGCCGCGGCCAGTACAGGTGCCATGGTGTGGGCGCCCGAAGCGGCGCATCCATCAGGGCAATCACGCGGTCAAGCCGCCGAACCTGGGCGAACAAAGCGTCGAACTCACCCTCGGGATAATCGTGCTCGCGCTGCAGCTCTTCTCGCAGCGCAAGCAGCTCGGCGCGGCCCACAAAGCTCTGCGCCCCGGCAAGGCTGACTTCTCCGATCCATGCGCAGAGCCACGCGAGCAACGCTTGCGCAACGCGGCGACTTGCGCCTTGGAGAGCAAAACCACGGGAACTCATCGTCGGCCTCTCATAATAAAGCGTATGCCCTATGCGCTGTGGCGACACTTGCTTTTCGCGCTGGAACCGGAGCGTGCGCACCGGCTCGCCTTGGCGGCCTTGGACGTCCAGGCGAGGCTGGGCCTTGCGCGACTCTGGGCCGGTGCGCTGCCCGAGCGGCCCGTCGAGCTACTGGGCTTGCGCTTCAAAAATCGCGTCGGGCTCGCGGCGGGACTCGACAAAAACGCGAAGCATCTCGCCGCTCTGGCGCAGCTCGGGTTTGGCTTTCTCGAGATCGGCACGCTCACCCCGAAAGCTCAACCCGGAAACCCTCCGCCGCGACTGTTTCGCCTTGTCGAGCACGAGGCCTTGATCAACCGGTTGGGCTTCAACAACGACGGTGTGAATGCCGCCGTAGCGCGGCTCGCCGCACGCTCGCTCGACGTACCGGTCGGCGTCAACATCGGTAAAAACGCGAGCACGCCAAACGAGCGCGCCAAGCAGGACTACCTGGCCGCCCTGCGCGCCGTGTTTTTGCATGCCGACTACGTCGCGGTCAACGTCTCCTCACCGAACACGCCTACGCTGCGTGAGCTGCAATCGCCAAGGTGGATCGGCGAGCTCATTGGCGCCCTCGTCGGCGAGCGCGACCGCTTGGCGCGTCTGCACGGGCGCCGCTGTCCCATCGCAGTCAAGCTCGCGCCTGATCTGGCGCACGAAACCGTACCGTCGATCGTGGAAGCGCTTCTCGACGCCGGGGCCGAAGCCATCATCTGCTCGAATACCACCGTCTCGCGCGATGGCGTGACCGAGCATCCACTTGCGCGGGAGGCGGGTGGTTTGAGCGGTCGGCCGCTTGCACCGCTGGCCGATCGCCTGCTTGCGCAGGTCGCCGAGTGCGTGCGCGGCCGCGTCCCTTTGATCGGCGTGGGCGGAATCCTTTCAGTTGAGGACGCAAAGCGCAAACTCGACTTGGGTGCCGATCTGGTTCAGCTCTACACCGGGCTCATCTACCGCGGGCCGGGTCTGGTCGGGGAACTCGTGCGCGCTCTGGCCGAAGCAGGCTGAGCAGCTCGCGTCGCGCCGCTTCGAGCTTCCGGCGCGACGGTGCGTCGAGCTCGAGCGCTATGGCAGCCCGATCCGTCTCGTCCCGCGAGGGCAGCCGCGCGAGACGCTGCAAGACCTCAGGATGACGCTCGAGCAACTGCGTGCGTGCGCGACGCGCGGCCTCATCCTCGGGCCACGTCCAAGGCACAAGCAGCCGCACGCGCTGTTCCGGCGGCCCTTGCTGATTCAACGCTGCGCTTTCGAGCCAGCTGCGGAGGCGGCCGAAGGGGTCGCGCGCCGCCTCGCGCAACCAAAACACGTTGTCCACCGTCACCGTTTCGGCGTCCCACCGCGTCACGCGCGGTGGCCGTCCCACCTCGCAGCGCCCGCGCTCGAGCGCCTTGAAACAAGCGGCCAGCAGCGCCTCGGCTTCGCCTTCGCCGAAGCTTCGGATGCACACAGGGCACGGACGCCGAAACGCACGATCAAGCGCTTCTACCACGGCGACCGGGTCGGCCCCTACGAACTCGATGAACTCAAGCCGTGCGCCTTCGCCGAGCATCGCGAGCACGTCGCGCGCGAACCCGTCCGTGCCGATCACAAGCGGCGCATCCCCGACGCGCAGCAACCCGAGCCGCGCAGGCGGCGCGTAAGGGCCTGGAGCCTTCCCCGTCTTCAAGCCGCTTTGGCTTCCTCTGCAAACATCCGGGCGAGCGCTTGATCGACGAGCGGTTCGCTCTCAATGATGCGCGCTCGATCCGACCGAAACCACTCGGCGAGCTCCTCAGGGGTAACCGAGGCGGCTTTCCGGCCGTGCCGCGTCACAAAAAGATAGGTCGTTCTTTGCGGCGAAATCCAAGCGAGTTTCGCATAGGTCAGCGCACCGTTTTCGTCGCTCAGCTCGATCCACTGATTGCGCTCCATCTGCGCCACGATCTGCGCAAAAACATCAGGCGCCGGAGGCTCAACCGGAGCGGGCGGATCGGTGTACTGAGGTGAGGCCCCCCGCAAAAGCCCCGAATGCACCTCGAAGAGGCGGTCAAACAACGGGCCGAGCGTCGCGTCCGAGAACTTGCTCAAGCCGTCACGCAGTCGACGCACGAGCGGCGGCAGACGATTGCCCAGTTCAGCGCGTTCGGTGGGTTGTGGCTTTGGCGCCACACTCCAGATCAGCTCATCGAGCGTTGCAAGCGCTTCGTTGAAAGCCGGGCTGTCGCAGCCCACTTCGAGTGCAAGCTCCTCCAGGTGGGGCCGCCAGGCTAATTCAATGAACTCGCCAACCACTTGTGGCAACGCATTTTGTTGCAGGCGCGTTGCAACCGCATCGCGCGCGGCCTTGAGCGCAAGTAACTGGCGATCGGCTTCGCGCGCCATCGCGAGCTCGGCTTCCACGGCCGGCCGAACGTTTTGTTCGTGCTCGGCCATGAATTGCTCGATTTCGACGATGGCAGCCGTAAAGACGCCGAGGTCATCGACGAAGTCGCGATTGATCTGGTCAACGATTGCCGCGATCTTGCGATAGAGCGGGTCGTCGATGCCATCGTTTGGTGACCAGCCGATCCCCGCGTCGGCGAGCTTGTTGATCAGAATCCGCGCCGGATGATTCTTGCGCGAAAAGAAACCACGATCGAGCATCGCGGCCTTGAGCGTGGGGATTTGCAGTCGGCCGATGAGGACCTTGATTTCGTCTCGTAACTCGCGCCGCGCGAAGGCGAACTCAAAAAGCATCGCCACGAGTTCGGTGGTCGTGGCGTCAAGAACCGACATTTGACCACTGCCGTAGCCGGGCACAACAGCACGCAGAATGCTGCGTGCGGGCGCCGAGGCCGCTTGATCCTCAGCGGCCCGCCCCACCCCGGCGAGCCCGAGCTCCTCGGCCCCGCTACGGGCATACGCGGTCTGAAGGGTGGACAACGAATCGAGCAACTGTGGATCGACCGCTGTTGGCACCGCGCCGCGCACAGACCCATCGGGGGCAAAGCCGAGCGCCGCGCTCACCTGCATGGCCTCGCGAGCTCGCAGCATGCTTGCAACCGCAGGATCGCCAACTCCGGGCCCGCCGGCAATTCCCGGGACCACGCCCTGGATGCGCTCGATCAATGCGGTCAGGTTGGTGAGCAGTGTCCGCATCGAAGCATCCCCCGGATCGGCCCCCGCCCCCGCATCTTCGCCGACGCGCGGCGAGGCCGCCGAGGTCGAGGCCGCATCGGCGCCTCGCCCCAGCGATGCACTGGCCACGGAACCGGTCGGGCTTGAAACCCGGCCGGCGGTCACGCTTGCCGCGGGCGCCGAAACCCCTGCGTCCGTCAAAAATCGGTTGAGGTCACGATAGACGTCGGTAAAGCCGAGTGGGCCCAGCGAACCCAGCACTCGTAACCACGTGGTTCTCACGGGGCGCGAATCGCAAACCCCGATCATCGCCTCGTGCAGACAGGCCACCAGCGACTGAGGCGAAAAGGGGTTCTCCGAGAGCTTCAAATCGGGTCGGCCGATGAGCGCGACACTGCGCGCATGCAACAAGGGCAGGTCGCCGACGATCGCGCCCTCGATGTTGCGCGCGAGCGTTCGCGCCGCGACCTGCTCGTCAAGCACGTCAATCGACTGAAGTTCAAGCTGAGTCGGGGTCGCCTCCTGGGTGAGCTCGGTGTTGACGCCCTGATCGATGCGCCGGGTTAGCCGCTTGAGAAATTCTTCACTCAAGGCTGCGCGGTGCTGCTGCAGAAGCGCCCGCGCGTCAAGCAGTGTGGCCACCAGTCGCGGCTCGAAGTTCTGTGTCGCCTGTTCGAGCAGTGCATCGGCGAGTCGATCGAGCGCGGCTGCAAGCTGAAGCGACGAGCGATGCACCATCAGATCGCGCAGCGAGGCGCGAACTTGGGAGAGGTTCAACGAGGCTTTCACAGCTGTGGCAAGTCCGGACACCCGAGGTGTGTTCGTGTGGCCTACAAAATCACTGTCAGGCAATTCCGCACCCCAAAAAGCACGGCCCAGGTCGCTTGGCACGCCGGTGGCCGCGACGTGCTAAGCATATCGGGGTCTTCGCCAGGGCAGGCGCTTCCCGGCCGCCTTTCTTGCGACCACGAGCGCCGCTAGCGCAGTCGTTCGTTCCAGAACTTTTCGAGCCGTTTGACCGACACGGGAAACGGCGTCTTGAGCTCCTGAGCGAATAGCGATACGTGCAGTTCCTCGAGCCACCAGCGGAATTCAAGCAATGCCGGAGGCGCATCGGCGCCGCGCCGGGCGCATTCGGCTTCCCAGCGCTGCCAGTAGGCGGCCAGCACGGGCCCATGCCTTGCCTCGCGCTCGGGTGATTCGGAAAACTTCGTCAGCCGCCGCTTCAGTGCGCGCAGGTAGCGCGGCAGGTGCGGAAGCTGGGGCCATGGCGTCTCGCTGAGAAAACGCGGATGCAGAAGCCGCGCACGCCACGCAAGCAGCGTTGGCACGAGCGCTCGCTCGCGCTGACCTGCCGACGTGAGTGCCGCCTGCAGTTCGCTGTTGGCCTCCGCCACCGCCGCAAGCATTCGCCCAAGTTGCTCGGCCACCAGGCCGATGCGCGGCTTGGCCCGCGCGAGCTGTTCTCGAAATGCCGCCTCGGAGCGTGGTGGTTCCTCATCGCCGAGCAAGGCACGCGAGGCAAGCGCGCGTTGAAAGTCCGCAAGCAGCTGCTCCGTGGCAACAACCGGCTTGAGCGCGAGGGCGGCCTGCGCAAACCCGGGAGGGCCTTTCTCGAAGGCGCGAAGCGGCACCTTGAGCGCGATGGACAGGAGCCGCAACACGCCCTCGCGGTGCGCACGGGCCGCTTCGGTTGCCGTCTCGAAGACCCGCACGGCAACCGTCTCGCCCTCGTCGACCAGTGCCGGAAACGCGACGATCTCGCCGCCTGGGCGATCAACGGTGATGCGCTCCGGCAAAGTTCCAATCCTCCAGCTGGTCAAGCCCGACTGCTCGATCCTCGCTTGGTGCGACGCAGCGCTCGAGGCCTGAAAGGCAAGCCGTGCCGCCTCGCCGAAGTCGCGCTGAAGCGCCGCGAGGTCGCGTCCCATCGCAATCTCCTCCCCCTGCACTCCGACGACCTGAACGTTGAGCTCCAGATGGGGGGGCAGTGGCGTACGCGCCCAGACCTCATCGGGCAAATCGAGGCCGGCGTAGTCGCGCAGAAAGACGAGGAGCGCCCGCTCAAGGGGCTGCTCATGCGGCGCCGTCAACTCCAAAAACGCGGTTACCGTTTCGGCCTGCGGTTGCAGGCGGGCTCGGGCCGCCTTCGGCAACGCCTTGAGCCGCACCGCAACGCGCTCCCGCACAAGGCCCGGCACAAGCCACGTGGTAAAGCGCGGCTCCACGGCATTGAGTAGCGCAAGCGGCACGCGCGCTGTGACCCCATCGAGAGGATGTCCCGGCTCGAAGCGATAGCTCACCGGCACTTCGAAGTCGCCCAGGCGCAGGGTGTCGGGAAAGAGGGCTTCGCTGAACTCATCGGTGTTACGCCGCAGAAGCTCCTCGCGCGTGAAGCGCAAGCACGCATCCTGCTGCGGGTCTTCGCACCAGCGTTCAAGTTCGGCGCGTGTCACCACATGGCCAGGCAGGCGCGCCGCATAGAGCGCCGCGAGGGTTTCCTCCGACACCAGGAGGTCACAGCGACGCGTGCGCGCCTCAAGCGCCTCGATCGATTCGATGAGCCGCTGATTGGCCGCGGCAAACGGCGCGCGTGTGGTTACCGCACGCGCCGCAAGCGCCGCGCAGAGGATCTGGTGCGCTTCGGCAGGGGCGATGCGGCCATAGTGCACGCGCCGTCGCGGCACGATGGTGAGCCCGTAGAGACTCACGCGCTCCTGCGCAATCACCTGGCCCGATGCGTCGTCCCAGCGCGGTTCGAGGTAATTGCGCGTCACGAGATGGGCTGCGGCTTGTTCGAGCCACTCCGGCTCGATGCGTGCGACCGTTCGCGCATAGAGCCGCGAGGTCTCCGAAAGCTCCGCCGCCACGACCCAGCGGAGGTTTTTCTTCGTCACCGAACTGGCCGGATGCAGCCAGAAGCGGATCCCGCGCGCCCCGAGGTAGTCATCGCCCTGATCGGATTTGACGCCGACGTGGCTGAGCAATCCCGGCAGCAGCGCCCGATGGATCGCCTCATACGGAGGATCGGGCGGAATGGATTCGGCAACCGGCCAGCCGAGCTCCTCGACCGTCTGTTTGAGCTGGGCATGCAGGTCACGCCACTCACGCAATCGCAGCCAGGACAAAAAACGCTCGCGGCACGCGGCAACCTGCCGACGGTGGCTGCCCTCCGCCTCGCTCAGTTCGGCGAAAAACCTCCAGATCTTGAGCAAAGCAAGAAAGTCGCTGCGCGGATCGGCAAACGCCTGATGCGCGCGTTCGGCAGCCTCGCGCGCCTCGAACGGTCGCTCCCGCGGATCGGGCACGGACAGCGCCGCGGCGATCACAAGGACCTCGGCCAGCACGCCGAGCTTGCGTGCCTCCACGAGCATGCGCCCGATCCGAGGATCGACGGGGATGCGTGCAAGCTGCCGACCGAGCTCGGTGAGTGTGACCGAGCCGGCTCGCGGATCGATGGCTCCAAGCTCGACCAGCTGGGTGATGCCGTCGGCCACGGCCCGCGGCGAGGGCGGCTCGATGAAGGGAAACGTCTCTACGCGACCGAAGCCAAGCGCCGCAAGCCGCAAGATCACCCCGGCAAGCGATGTGCGTAGGATTTCCGGTGGCGTAAACGCACTCCGCGCGGCCAAATCCTCTTCGCTGTAGAGACGAACCGCCACGCCGGGGCCGGTGCGGCCACAGCGGCCGGCTCGCTGCTTCGCGCTTGCTTGGGAAATCTTTTCGATGCCGAGCTGCTGCACCTTGTTGCGCACGCTGTAGCGCGCGAGGCGCACGAGCCCCGTATCGACGACGTAGCGAATGCCGGGCACCGTCAGCGAGGTCTCCGCGACGTTGGTCGACAAGACGACCCGCCGCCCGTTCGAGGGGGTAAAAACGCGCTGCTGCTCGGCCACAGACAGCCGCGCATACAGCGGCAGGATTTCCGTGCCTGGTTTGAGTCGCGCGCGCAGAACGTCCTGTGTTTCGCGGATTTCCCGCTCACCGGGCAAAAACACGAGCACATCGCCGGCACCTTCGAGCCAGAGCTCCTCGATCGCATCGGCAATGGCCTCTTCGAGCGGCTCTTCATCATCGGCCTGCTCTTCCAGCGCGACCGGGCGATAGCGAACCTCGATCGGAAAGCTTCGGCCGCTCACTTCGACCAGGGGTGCCGGCGTGCCAGATGGGCCAGAAAAGTGCTCGGCGAAGCGTTGTGCGTCGATCGTCGCGGAGGTGATGATCACGCGCAGCTCGGGCCGACGCGGCAACAGCTGTTTGAGGTAGCCGAGCAAAAAATCGATGTTGAGCGAGCGCTCGTGGGCCTCGTCGATGATGATCGTGTCGTAGGCATCAAGATCGCGATCCCCCTGCGTCTCGGCAAGAAGGATGCCGTCGGTCATCAGCTTGATGAAGCCGCCCTCCCCGGTGCGGTCAGTAAAGCGCACCTTGAAACCCACCGACACGCCGAGCGGCTCGCCCAACTCCGCGGCGATTCGCTCAGCCACGCTGCGCGCGGCGATGCGGCGCGGCTGGGTGTGTCCGATCAGCCCGTGCCGGCCACGGCCCGCGGCAAGTGCGATCTTGGGTAATTGCGTGGTTTTGCCCGAGCCCGTCTCCCCCGTGACCACAACCACGGGGTGGCGACGAATGAGCGAGGCGATCTCATCGGCCCGTTCGCTCACGGGCAGCTCAGGGGCGTAGCTGATCGCCGGTGCGCGGGCCAGGCGCTCGGCGAATCGCGCCTCGGCACGGGCAAGCGCCGCTGCAAGCGCTTCGGCCCCCCCGCGCTCGCGCAGCCGAGCCCACTGCCGCCGCAGGCGAACGTAGTCGCGGCGCAGCAGTCGCGTGGGGTCGAGCACCGGCTCGCCACTGCGTGTGAGGGCCAAATCGGGCTTCACCGGCGGCGCGGTAGCGTTTTGCTCGAGGCGAGCTTCAACACCGGGCGGATTCTACGGCCGATGCCCCGGCACCACGCCAGCTTGCCCGAAAGCGCGGGCTGCGTTTGCGCTCGGATCCAGGCCGCTTGGGGTGGCAAGCTCGAGGAGCGTACAATTTCATGAGCAAAATCAATGGCCTGCCTCATGCCCTTGAAGGCGAAAGCGGGCGCAACTCAAGCGAGGATCGGCTGGCTACCGTCAAAGAACTCGACGCCTTTCTTGCCTCGGTCGAGCGGCGCGCATTCAAACATGCAGCCTACGCCGTCCGTGACGACGAGGCGGCGCTGGACATCGTTCAAGATGCGATGTTCCGGCTATGCGAGAGCTACAGCGACCGGCCGGCTGCCGAGTTGCCGCTCATTTTCACGCGCATCCTGCAAAACGCGATCCTCGACTGGTTCCGACGGCAGAAAACCAAGAATCAGCACCTGAGCAACTTCTCCGACCTGGCGGCAGAGGCCGAGGACGAGGATTTCGATCCGCTCGAAGTGCTCGAGGCCGAGGAAAGCGCCGAAAGCCGCGATCAGCCGCTTGCGGCGCTCGAGCAGCAGGAGGTCATGGCCGCCATCGAAGAAGCGCTTGCCAAGCTGCCCCACCGTCAACGGCAAGCGTTTCTGCTTCGTTACTGGGAAGACCTTGACACTGCCGAGACAGCCGCCATTATGGGTTGTTCGGAGGGAAGCGTGAAAACCCACTGCTCCCGTGCGGTGCAAGCCCTACAAGGCCTGCTCCGCCAGAAAGGGATTACGCTATGAGAACAAAACCTCGACTCGACGATCACGAGATTGACCGCTTTGCCGCTGCCCTGCGCAAGCGACTCGACGCTCGGCTCGAAGCGCTCGACGAAGTGGTTTGCGCGCGCCTCTCGGCGGCGCGACACCAGGCTCTCGCCCGCCTGTCCGCAGCCGCGGAACCCGCGCCCGCCCCTGCGGTGTTGGCCAACGGTCAGGGTAGTGCCACGATCGCGGGCGGGCCCCGAGGCGGGTTCGGATCGCGCCTGGCCGACTGGCGTTTCTGGGTGATTGGCGCGATCGTGAGCGCGCTTTTCGCGATGTACGGGGTGGAGCGCTGGCGTGAGCACGTGGCCCTGCAGCGCGCGCTCGATGTCGATGTGCGCATCCTCGGAGACGAGGTGCCGGTCGATGCCTTGCTCGATCGCGGCTTCGGCCACTTCGTTCAGGAAGGCGAATGAGGGGCCGCTTCGCCAGCCAGGATCGGCTCCGGCGCCGCTCTTCGGCGCCACGCAAGGCACTGCTTGCTGCGCTTGCGATCCTTGCCCTCAACGGGGCGTACGCCCAACGCTGGAACGAGCTCTCGCCGGCAGAGCGTCAGGCGCTTGCGCCGCTTTCCACAGACTGGGAGCGTTTGAGCTCCTCGGACCGCCGGCACATGCGCGAGTTAGCCGAACGCTATGCGAAGCTGCCGCCCGATCAGCAGGCGCGTTTTCAGGAGCGCCTGGCGGAGTGGTCTCGACTCACCCCCGAACAACGCGCGAAAGTTCGCGAGCAGTACTTGGCGCTTCAACAGCTACCGCCTGAAAAGCGCGCCAACGTTACGCAAAAGTGGGAGGCCTATCGCAACTTGCCCCCGGAAAAGCGCGCGGAAATCCAGCAACGCGCGCAGAGCGCCCCAACAACCCCGCAAGCCTCCCGCGGCGATAAGGGCGAAAAGCTTCCCCCGAGCGCTTCGGGCTCCTCGGGCACCGCTAACCCCGAGGCCAGGGGCGAGCCCAAGCGCTGAGGCCGGCTGCCTTTTCACGGCTTTGCGGCCGGCGACGGGGCGCGCGAATCGCGAAGCTGTAGCAACGTTTCGCTCTTTTTGACCATCCCGAGTTCGGTGCGGGCGCGCTCCTCGACGGCTTCCCCCGCCTTTTCCAGATCCCGGACGTCGGCTTCGAGCTCACGGTTACGCCGGCGAGCTTCCTCGTTTTTCGCCTGGAGCACTTTGAGCTCGCGCTCGAGTTGTGCCGCACGCGGAACCGAGCCACGATCGAACCACAGCTTCCATTGCAGATAGCCAAAGGCCAGCACCAGCAAGATAAAGAGCAGACGACCGGCCACGGACGCGTAGCGCTGCTAGCGAAAGCGGGCGAAGCGCTCGTCGCCCGCGTAAAGGGCGACCTCGCCCAAATCTTCCTCAATGCGCAAAAGTTGGTTGTATTTCGCCGTGCGATCCGAGCGCGATAGGGACCCGGTCTTGATCTGCCCAGCGTTACAGGCCACCGCCAGATCGGCGATCAAGCTGTCCTCGGTCTCGCCCGAGCGGTGAGAGATCACGTTGGCGTAGCCGGCTGACTTGGCAAGCTCGATGGCGGCGAACGTTTCCGACAGTGTGCCGATTTGGTTGATCTTGACGAGGATCGCATTGGCAACGCCGTGCTCGATACCCTTGGCCAAAATCTTGGCGTTGGTCACAAACAAGTCGTCGCCGACAAGTTGGACGCGACTGCCAAGCAGTTGCGTGAGGTATTTCCAGCCCTCCCAGTCGTCTTCGGCCATGCCGTCCTCGATCGACACGATCGGGTAGGAACTGACCCAGCGCTCCCAGAGGCGCGCAAGCTCGCCGCTGTCGAAGGTCTTGTCCTCGCCCCGCAGGCAGTAGCGCCCCTGGTCATAAAACTCGCTTGCCGCACAGTCAAGCGCGAGTGCAATTTGCTCCCCGGGACGATACCCTGCCGCCTCGATCGCTTGCGTGAGCAGCCCGAGCGCCTCCTCATTGGATTTCAAGTCGGGCGCGAATCCACCCTCATCGCCGACCTGGGTCGGCCAGCCGCGCTCGTCGATGATGCGCTTGAGTCGCTGGAACACTTCCACGCCCCAGCGCAGGGCCTCGCGAAAACTCGGAGCCCCGAGCGGCACAATCATGAACTCCTGCAAATCAACCGAATTGTTGGCATGCGCGCCGCCGTTGATCACGTTCATGAGCGGTACCGGCAGGCGCATCGGCCCCGCGCCGCCGAGATAGCGATAGAGCGGCAAGCCGGCCTCTTCGGCGGCAGCCTTGGCCACGGCACAGGAGACGGCCAGAATCGCATTGGCCCCAAGGCGGCCTTTGTTCTCCGTGCCATCGAGCTCGATGAGCACTCGATCGATGCGGGTCTGTTCCTCGGCGTCAAGACCGAGCAGAGCCTCGCTGATCTCGGTGTTGACGAACTCCACCGCTTTGAGCACACCACGGCCGAGATAGCGCGTCGGATCGCCGTCGCGCAGCTCGATGGCCTCGCGACGGCCCGTGGACGCCCCACTCGGAACCGCGGCGCGACCTGTGGCTCCGCTTTCGAGCACGACATCGGCTTCGACCGTGGGGTTGCCGCGCGAATCGAGGATTTCGCGCGCGATGATGTCAACGATTGCAGACATGAGTCGCCATTTCGCAGTTGGAATTCAAAGCCTCACAGAGCGTCGACCACGACCATCGAAAACTCGGCCGCGCCGAGCCGCTTCTCGCGTGCCGCCTGATAGGCGGCGCTTGCGTAGAAGGCGCGCGCATGGGCGCGATCGGGAAACTCGATCACCACGATGCGAGGTCGGTCGAGCTGGCCTTCGAGCCACTCGGGATCGCCACCGCGCACGATGAAACGCCCACCAGCAGCGGCCACCGCCGCCGGCGTGAGCGCGGCATAGTGTTGATAGCGTTCGGGGTCGGTCACCCTAACCAAGGCGATGACATAGGCGGTCACAGCTTGTGTTCTCCAGAGAGGTCGTGTTCGAGGAAGCCGTGGCGCTTGACGAGCGCGTCGATTTCCTTGAGTTCGCTCAGCAACGGCTTCATGCGCGCCAGCGGCCAGGCATTCGGTCCGTCGCTGAGTGCGCGGTCTGGGGCTGGATGCGTCTCCATGAACAACCCGGCAATACCGGCAGCCACCGCGGCCCGCGCAAGCACCGGCACGAACTCGCGCCGCCCCCCACTGGCGTGCCCCTGCCCGCCAGGCAACTGCACGGAGTGCGTGGCATCGAAGACCACTGGGCAGCCTGTCTCGCGCATGATCATCAGCGAACGCATGTCCGAAACGAGGTTGTGGTAGCCGAAACTCACGCCCCGTTCGCACACGAGGATGGTGTCGGCACCGCCGTTGGCCGCGCGCGCCTTTGCCACGACGTGTTTCATGTCCTCGGGGGCGAGAAACTGCCCCTTTTTGATATTGACCGGTTTGCCCGTTGCGGCCACCGCCTGGATAAAGTCCGTCTGCCGACACAGAAACGCGGGGGTCTGAAGCACATCGACCACCGCCGCCACCCGCGGGATCTCTTCGACCGTGTGGACATCCGTGAGCACCGGCACACCGATTTGGCGACGGACCTCGGCCAGGATGCGCAGCCCCTCATCGAGGCCAAGACCGCGAAACGAGGTGCCGCTTGAACGGTTGGCTTTGTCGTAGCTCGATTTGAAGATCAACGGAATGTCGAGCGTCCGACAGATCTCCGCGAGCGCGCCGGCCGTATCGATTTGCAGCGCTTCGCTTTCGATCACGCACGGCCCGGCGATCAAGAAAAGCGGCCGGTCCAGACCAACCTCGAACCCGCACAGCTTCATGCCGCCACTGCCTCAGCTTCTGGGTGAGTCGCCGTTCGCCGCGCTCGCTCCGCCATGGCCGCCGCGATGAAGGCCTTGAACAGCGGATGCCCGCCGCGCGGCGTTGAGTTGAATTCCGGGTGAAACTGGACCCCGATGAACCACGGATGCATCGTCTCGGGCAGCTCGATCACTTCGACGAGGTTTTGCACGGAGGAGCGCCCCGAAATGACCAGCCCCTTTTCCTCGAGCAGTGGCACGTAGCGTGCATTGACCTCGTAGCGATGACGATGGCGTTCACGAATGCGCAGCGTCGAATAGATCCGATGCGCGAGGCTGCCTTCGACGAGCGTGGCCTCTTGCGCTCCAAGGCGCATCGTTCCGCCCTTCTCGGAGGCTTCGTCGCGATGTTGGACCGTACCCGAGGCGTCGGTCCACTCGGTGATGAGACCCACCACGGGATGTCGTGTTGCCCGATCAAATTCAGTTGAATGCGCTTGGGCAAGCCCACAGACGTGACGCGCAAACTCGATGATGGCCACTTGCATGCCGAGGCAGATGCCCAAATACGGTACGCGGTTTTCGCGCGCGAAGCGCACGGCTTGAATCTTGCCCTCGATCCCGCGCTCGCCGAAGCCGGGACCGACCAGAATCGCATCCATCCCCTCAAGCGGTGCCGTGCCGGCCTCCAAGAGGTGCTCGGATTCAACGTAGTGGATGTTGACACGACAGTCATTGTGAATGCCGCCCGCGCGCAGCGCCTCGTTGATCGATTTGTACGCATCGACTAATTCGACGTACTTGCCCACGAAGGCCACATCGACCACGAAGCGCGGCTTGAGCGTCCGCTCGACGATCCAGTCCCACACTTTCAAATCAGCGGGCCGCGCCACGATGTCAAGCATGTGACAGACGATTTCATCGAGCAGCTGCGAATTCAGGTGTCGCGGCATGCTGAAAATCGTGTCGAGATCCGGCACCGAGATCACCGCGTGCGGCTCGACGTTGGTGAAAAGCGAAATCTTGCGTCGCTCTTCCTCCGGGATGTCGCGATCGGAGCGGCACAACAGCACGTCAGGAAAGATGCCGATCTCACGAAGCTTTTGCACGCTGTGCTGGGTCGGCTTGGTCTTGAGTTCGCCGGCGCTTGCGATGAATGGAACGAGGGTCAGATGGATGTAGCAGCGGTTACGTCGGCCTACCGCGAGCCCCATCTGCCGAATCGCCTCAAGAAACGGCAGTGACTCAATGTCGCCAACGGTGCCGCCGATTTCCACGATCAAGACGTCCACGCCTTCACCAGCCTGGCGAATCGAAGCCTGGATTTCGTCGGTGATGTGCGGGATCACCTGGACCGTGCGGCCGAGGTAGTCGCCGCGGCGTTCCTTGGCGATGACGGATTGATAGATCCGCCCGGTGGTAAAGGAGTTGAGCTTCGTCATCTTGCGTGAGACGAAGCGTTCGTAGTGGCCGAGATCGAGATCCGTCTCCCCGCCGTCTTCAGTCACGTAGACCTCGCCGTGCTGAAACGGGCTCATGGTGCCGGGATCGACGTTGATGTACGGATCCAGCTTGACAAGGGAGACTCGCAGACCGCGCGACTCCAAAATCGCAGCGAGAGACGCGGCGGCGATGCCCTTGCCAAGCGAGGACACCACGCCGCCGGTGACGAAGACGTACTTGGTCATGACGTGCGCCGCGGGGCAAAAGCAGATTCTAGCTGGCGCCTTTGTCGGCTTCGCGCTGTCGGCACTTGCTCGCTATGCGCGCCGTGTCGTCAGGGCATATCGACGCACGGCATTTCGGATGGCGCGGGCCAGGCGCTCCTGGTGCGCCGGGTCGGTGAGCTTGCGCTCTTCCTCGGGGTTCGAAATGAAGGCAGTCTCGACCAAAATCGAGGGCACATCGGGCGCCCGCAGGACGGCGAAGCCGGCTTGCTCGACCTGCTTTTTGTGCAGTCGGTTGACGTTGGCAAGCTCGGCGAGCATGCCGCGGCCGAGCTTGAGCGATTCGTGAATCGTAAATCCCTGGCTAACCTCGAAGACAAGCCGCGACAGCTCGGCATCCCGACCGGCCAGTCTCACCCCGCCGATCAGATCGGAGCGATTCTCCCGCTCGGCCATCCACCGCGCCGCCGCTGAGGAGGCGCCACGTTCCGAAAGGGCATACACGGACGAGCCACGCGCTTCGGGACGAATAAACGCATCGGCGTGAATCGAGATCAGTAGATCAGCCTTGACCGAGCGTGCCTTGCGCACGCGTTCGGCGAGCGGCACGAAGACATCCTCATCGCGGGTCATGAACACCGCGAAACGCGGATCTTGCTCGAGCAAGGCCCGTGTTTTGAGCGCGATCGCAAGCACCACATCCTTTTCATAGTGGCCGGCCGGCCCGATCGCGCCGGGGTCCTCGCCACCGTGCCCGGGATCGAGCACGACCACGATCGGCTTGTGTGCGCGCTCTGGCTCACGGCGCGACGCCCGGGCACTTGCTTCGGAGCCTGCCAAAGGCGTTGCCTCGGGGGAAGCCTCGCGCGCACGCGGTGCCGGGGCCGTCGTGGCAGCCGATGCACGTTCGAGCGCGGCCTCCCGCTCAGCCAGGCGGGCCAGAAACGCGGCAATGGGGTCAGAGGCCGTCAACGGCGTCAAATCGATTACGAGCCGATGCTGAAACGGACCGACCGGAGGCAAGGCAAACGCCGCCGCCTCGACCGGCTCGCGCAGTTCGAGGACGAGCCGGGCCGTGTCGGGCCGGTACTGGCCGATGCGGGCTCTGGCCACCACACCGATGTCGGTGCGCAGATTTTCTAGCGCTCGCTGGAACGCCAAGTCGGCCATCACCTCCTCGAGATCGATGGCCAAGCGTTCCGGGTCGCGCAGCACGGTGACCCCAAAGCGCAGTGCCTCATCGGATTCGATGGTCACGCGCGTCGAGCTGCGCCCGGGCCAGGCGCGCACCGCCAGCACCCGCGGTCGCGCAAGAAGGCGCTCGATGCGCCCCCCGAAGACAAGCGCCACGAGCGCCGCCAGAACGCGCCGCCGCGCGCGGTTGGGTTCAGCGACGTTCATACCCCGGCCAGCTCGAAACAAGACGCCCTTCACCGTCCCAGATGAGCTCGATGGTGCCATCAAAGCACACCGCGTGCGCGAGCCGCTCCGGCCACTCGACGAAGACGATCGCTTCCGCATTGAGGTAGTCAAACCCGCCTCGGGCCTCGAAATCCTCGAGGCTTTCAATCCGATAGCAGTCGAGATGATGCACGGGACCGAGCGGTGTAGCGTAAGTCTCCACGAGCGAGTAGGTCGGGCTCTTGATCGCCTCAGTGACGCCGAGGGCACGCAGAAAGCCGCGCACGAGGGTTGTCTTTCCGGCGCCGAGCTCACCGATGAGCGCGACACGACAGGGGGCAACGAGTGCTTGCGCGAGCTGCGCACCGAGCGCCCGCGTGGCCGCCTCATCGGCAAGCCAACGGCGACCGATCGCCGACCATGGGTCTCGACGCGCCGAAGCGCTTCCTACAATGCCCGTCATGCAGACCGCGGCAACATCGGGCGAAAACGATCAAGCTCAAAGCGATCGCGATTGCGCCGCTCGGATTCGACAGTTAGGGCTTGCGTTGGGTTTTTCCGCCGTCGGCTTTGCTGACATCGATCTGGAGGGCGAGGCGGCGGGATACAACGCATGGCTTGAAGCGGGGCATCACGGCGACATGGAGTATATGGCCGCACACGGCAGCAAACGCTGGCGGCCCGCCGAACTCGTCCCCGGCACGCGCTCGGTCATTTGCGTGCTGCTCGACTACTGGCCGACCCAGGCCCGCGATGCACGCGAGGTACTCGAACAGCCCCAACGCGCCTATCTCTCGCGCTACGCGCTCGGCCGTGACTACCACAAGGTCCTGCGTCAGCGCCTTGAGCGCTTCGCGCGCGCCATCCACGAGACGATCGTTCCACATCGGTGGCGCGTCTTTACCGACAGCGCGCCGGTCATGGAGATTCCGCTGGCGCTCAAGGCAGGCCTAGGCTGGCGCGGCAAACACACGCTGCTGTTGAACCGCGATCGCGGTTCGCTCTTTTTCACGGGCGAGATCTACACCTCGCTTGAACTGCCGCCTGGCAAGCTGGCCTCGTCGCACTGCGGCACGTGCCGCGCCTGTCTCGAGCTCTGTCCGACGCAAGCGATCGTGGCGCCGTATCGGCTCGATGCCCGGCGCTGCGTGAGCTACTTGACCATCGAACACAAAGGGTCGATCCCGATCGAGCTGCGACCGCTCATCGGCAACCGGATTTACGGCTGCGACGATTGTCAGCTCGTCTGCCCCTGGAACAAATACGCACGACGCACGCCCCTGCCCGACTTCGAGCCGCGCCACGGACTCGACAATGCGCTGCTTGTTGAGCTGTTCCTATGGAACGAAAAAGACTTTCTCGCGCGCACCGAGGGCAGCTCCATTCGCCGCATTGGCCACGAACGCTGGTTGCGCAACCTCGCCGTGGCGCTCGGCAATGCCCTGCGGTTGCTGCCTCAAGCGTGCGAACGCGAGCGCATCGTCAATGCCTTGTGCAAGCGCGCTGATGATCCATCGGCGCTGGTCCGCGAACACGTGGCCTGGGCGCTGGAACAGGCGCGCACCACGCAATAGCTCCGGCGCCACGTGCTTTTTCGCCGACCAGGCGGCCCGAGGTTCTACTCGGACGACGCCAAGCTCCCTGCCGCACCGCAAGCCTTGCCTCGCGGTGAGTTTTGCCTCGGGCGGCCCACCGGCTGTGCCTGACCCAAGCGACCGAGGCCGCGCGGCGGCAAGCAAGGCGTCGCTGCGATAATTAGCGGTTTAGACCAAGGATTCCTATGGCCCGTGCACCTTTCCGCCGCAAAAGCGGCCCGCGTGAAACCTCGCAGCTCATTCGACTGGCCGAGGGACTTGCCGGCGCGAAGTCGCGCACTGAAGATGCTTTCTGGGAGCGCGAACTCGAACGCGCGATCCTCACGCTGCTCGAAAACGGAGACGATGAGGCAATCAATCGAGCGCTTGACCGCGCGCGTGAATTGCCGGGAGCCACCTACGACACGCTCGCCGACATGGTCGAGTCACTCGCCGAATCGATCCGCATCACCACCGAGGCGGGCGCACAGCGGATCGCCCTATTTTGCGCCCCGCTGCTTGCTTGGGGTCGCACCAAGATCCCCGCTCGCGCGATGCCGGCCCAGGTCCTGCGAGATCTGAGCGTTCAGATCCGCGCACACGTTTTCGCCGACAAAGCGCGGATCGTGCTCTGCGACACGCTGTTCGCCCCCGATCAACTCCCCACGAGTTATTCGCAAACCCGCGAGCTGCTCCAGAGCCTGGCCGCTTGTCTCGAAACGGGTCAACCGCTTGCGATCGATCCGGCCGGCTTGCCCGAAGCACCTGACGTGGTCTGCGACATGCGCATGATCGTTGGCGCCGTTCAGGTCGACGAAGGGGCGCCCCTCTACGTTTGGCAGGAGACCACAGCGCCCATCGAGGATGCCATGCGGGCCTCGCTCGAAGCGTGGCGCACCCAGGGGGGGGCCGCGCTCAAGCCACTGCTGGTCGGTTTCCCGTTTCAAATGCTGTTGCCGCGGACGTTCTTTGGCGCGTGCCGCGAGGCCGATTTGGCCTCGCGCCCGTACTCGATCAGCGCCGGGGTCGCCTATCTCGAAGCGATGACCCAAGTCCGCCCCGACCAGATCACGGCGATCGTCGGCGGCTGTTGGGGAGATGGTCTCGAGGAATACCGCATCGGCTTTTCGATCGGAGACTCGACTGAGGTCGCCCACGGCTGCGTCTGGCCACTCGTGGCGGGAGAAGACGACGACTCGCAGATAGAGGCCATCGATCAGGCGCTCAAATCGGCCCGAGTCGGCAACATCATCGTGTTATCCGACCGCCTGCCGCTCGAATTTTGTGACGACTGCGGCTCACCCTACTACCCGAACCGCGATGGGGAGCTTGTCCATGCGGCCTTGCCCGAGGCGGCCGACGGGGTATCGGTGCACCTGCACTGAGTGCTGCTGCGCAGATCGCCCGGCAATTGCACGAGCCGATGACACCCTGGCGCGATGATCGTTTCGCGCTGGAGGCGACCGCGAACGGAATCTTCGTTCGCGCAAGCGCCCGGGAGGTCAAGCCCCGACCCGAAGCCTCCAAGGCAAACGGCCCGTCTCGCATTCGATGACGAACGCTTGGCTCATCAGAGTTCCCACACGCTCGCGGTCTTAGCCTCAGTGAGGCTCTGGCAACGGCCCCATGAATCTTTTCCTTCAGCGTTTGCTGCCCCGACGCATGCTCACGGAGTTTGCCGGGCGTCTTGCCTCGGCGCGGGCGGGAGCGCTCACAACCTGGGCCATTCGGCGCTTTATCGCCCATTACGGCGTCAACATGCAAGAGGCGGCCGAACCGGACCCAGCAGCCTATGCAAGCTTCAACGACTTTTTCACGCGTGCCCTGAAACCCGAAGCGCGCCCGCTGTGCCCCGCGGTCGAGGCTCCGTGGCTTTGCCCCGTCGATGGAACGGTCAGCGCCCTCGGCTCACTGCTTGGCGAGCAAGGCGAGGCGCTCGTCCAAGCGAAGGGGCACACATACACGCTCGCGCAGTTGCTTGCTGGTGACGATTCGATGGTCGAATCGTTTCGAGGCGGACATTTTGTGACGCTGTATCTTTCGCCGCGTGACTATCACCGCGTGCACATGCCAATTGCAGGAACCCTGACCCGCATGGTGTACGTCCCGGGTGAACTCTACGCGGTCAAGCCTGCCACGGTGGCCGCGCGGCCGCGCCTGTTTGCACGAAACGAGCGAATCGTCTGCGCGTTTGACACCCTCTACGGGCCGCTCGCGCTGATCCTCGTCGGCGCGATGATCGTCGGCAGCATGGCCACGGTCTGGCACGGTCTGATCAGCCCGCCGCACGCGCAAGCGCCACACGAATGGCGCTACCCACCCGGTCAAGTCGAACTGGCCCGCGGCGCCGAACTGGGGCGCTTCCTACTGGGCTCTACCGTCATCGTGCTCTGGCCGCGGTGCCTCGCCGAGCAACGCTTCCGGCTAAATCCCGCCTGGCAGCCCGGATCCCGGGTTCGCATGGGAGAGGCCATGGCACATCTCCACTGAGATTCAGGAAACAAGGCCGAACGAACGTCCGTGACCATATCCAGGAACCCCCATCGCAGTCTGGAACCTCGATTGCCCCGGAGTCCATGCAGAACGCCGGAGTCGAGGACACTCAGCTTTTTGACAGCGCACAGCGACCGCTTAGCGATCGCGCGTCCGCGAGAAGCCGAACCTGCGGCCAGCAGTGCTCGATACGGTCAGTAAAGGGCAAGTGGCAGCTCGTCCGAGTCGGCTTCTCGTGTACACCAGCAGGATTGGGGCCTCTGGCGCTGCTCGATAGTCCTATCTCGCGGAAAAACGGCTGCGCGGTTTTCTCGGTGTGCTCCCCGAACCAACCATTAACCCGGGTATTCCCCGAGCCAAGCGGCGTAGGGGCCTCTCGAAGAGCCCCGAAAAATATGGTGCCGGTTGTCGGGATCGAACTGACGACCTACCGCTTACAAGGCGGTTGCTCTACCACTGAGCTAAACCGGCACGGTTCTTATTTTACGACCGTGAGCGTTGGGCGTCTGCGCTCGCTTGTCTCGGGCTTGGCCACGTCGGGTTCTGAGGCAGGCGCTCCCGAGCCTTGGAGTAGACGCAGATCGCGCGTGTCCGATTTGAACGACGCCTCTTCGTCCGGGGGGCCAACCTCAGCCCCTGGTGCATCGACCGGGCCCGGCGCAAAACCCATTCCGTAGCCGGTCTCTTTTGCGTAAATCCCGATCACCGCGCTCATCGGAATCGCGATCTCCTGCGACTCCCCTTTGAATCGGGCGTTGAACAGAATCCAGTCGTTGTCCATCGTGAGCCGATGGGTGGCAAGCGGCCCAATGTTGAGCACGATTTCACCGTCGCGAACGTAAGCCATCGGCACGCGCGTCTTGGCATTGACGCGTACGACCAAGTGCGGCGTGTAGCCCGATTCCACACACCACTCATAGAGCGCCCGGATCAAGTAGGGCTTTACGGTTTGATCACTCATCCTCTCTTACACCGTTCGAACGCTCCTGAATCGCCCCGTTAGACCATAGAGCTCAGATTTTCTTCGGCCTTCGTTGCGCCACGATCACCGCCGCATGCCTCGTTCCGCCGGTGTGAGCGAATCAATAAACCCTTGCCGCGAAAACAAGCGCTCGGCGTACTTCAGAATCGGCGCCGCCGACTTCGGCAGCGTGATTTGGTAATGCGACAACCGCCACAACACGGGCGCAAGCGCCACGTCGAGCATCGAGTAGTCTTCGCCCAGCATGTGTTTCTGCTTGTTGAAAACCACCGAAATCTCGGTCAGCCGGTCGCGGATTGCCGCGCGCGCCTTGTCTGCGTGACGCGGATTTTTCTTTTCCAACTCCTCGACGTGAACAAAGATTTCGCGATGAAAGCGATACAAGAACAGTCGCGCGCGGGCTCGCGTCGCCGGCTCCGGCGGCATCAGTTGCGGATGCGGGAAACGCTCATCGATGTATTCGTTGATGATGTTCGACTCGTGCAAGATCAAGTCTCGCTCGACGAGGATCGGCACCGTGTTGTAGGGATTCATGACGGCCAACTCCTCGGGTTTGTTATCCAGATCCACGTCGATGATTTGGAAGTCCATCCCCTTCTCGTGAAGGACGATGCGGCACTGATGGCTGAAGGGGTCAGTGGTTCCCGAGTACAGGGTCATCATAGTCCGTGAAGCAAAATCGTTGTGTCAAAGTAAAGAGTATGCGGACCGAAAGGGATGGCCAAACGCCGCTACGCGACCCGGCCGACGGGTCGCTCACTCAACTGAGTTGTCAAAACATCAATCCGGCGCCAGCTCCGTCGTCGCCGTCGGTGTGGCACTCAGGTCACGTCTTTCCAGTACTCCTTTTTGAGCCAAATCACGGCCGGCAAGAGCAACCCAAGCAAGAGCATGACGACGATGCCGATTTGAATGCGCGCCGTGCGATACGGTTCGGCCATGTAAACCATAAAGTTCACGAGATCGGCCATCGCTGCGTCGAACTGTTGCGGGCTCAGGAGGCCATCGGTCGCTGGAACAAGCTGCCGAACCACATAGAACGTCTCGGTCTTGCCCTCTCGGTTCTCAACGCGCTCTTCAAAGCTTGCCAGGGTCGGACTTGCGATGAAGGCGGCGCGGGCTTGATTGCGCGCTTCGGCCAGCGTTTTGATGTTTTGACCATCGACCTTGAACACGCTTTCCTTCAAGGTCTGATTTCCCTGCAACTCGGCCATCGCATGCGGCATGCCGATGTTAGGCGCGACGAGGTTGTTCCAACCTGTCTCACGGGTCGCATCGACATAAAAAGCGCGCAAGTAGGCGCCCAACCGCTCCGGCGTGTAACTGCGCGCAATGACCGATAAATCCGGCGGCACGGCGCCAAACCATTCTTTGGCGTCCTTGGGATCAATGGCCACCTTCATGGTCTCGCCGATCTTTTCGGTGGTGAACATGAGGTTTTTCTTGATCTGCTCTGGCGTCAGACCAATCTCGGTGAGCCGGTTGTAACGCATGAACTGCGCGCCATGGCAGTTCAGGCAATGATTGACGAAGAGCCGCGCACCGCGCTGAAGCGACTCAAGGTCGTTACTTGCCGCGGTTGCGCCGACAAACTTGATCTCGGGCCCTCCCGCCGCAAGCGCCACCGTCAGCGGCAGTGCGGCGTAAATCGCGGCAGCCGAGCGCCAAAAATTTCGAAACAGCGCGTGTTTCATCTGAACCCCTTTGACTCACTCGGCCGCGGCCGGGGCATGACCGCCGTGGTAGCGGAGGCGTTGAGGTTCGGGTTTTTCGCGGTCACGTTTCGTGTACCACGGCATCAACAGGAAAAAGGCGAAGTACACGACCGTGAATACCCGCGCCGCCCAGGTTGCACGGTCGCGCGTATCGAGAAAGCTCGCCCACTCCCCAAACTGCCCCCAAACGGTGGTGGGCTTTACGCCTAGATAACCCAGGACGACAAAGGAGACGATAAACGCGGTGAAAAAACCTTTCCAGAGAGGACCGCGGTAGCGGATTGACTTGACCCGCCCACGATCGAGCCATGGCAAGGCGAAGAAGATGAGCACGGCTAACCCCATGAGCAGCACACCGGGAAACTGTGACCCAAACAACGGCGGCACGGCGCGCAGGATCGAATAAAACGGCGTGAAATACCACACGGGCGCGATGTGGTCGGGCGTTTTGAGCGGATCGGCGGGGATGAAGTTGTTGTGCTCAAGGAAATACCCACCCATCTCCGGCGCGAAGAAGACGATCGCCGAAAACACGATCAAAAACACGACCACGCCGACGAGATCTTTGACGGTGTAGTACGGATGAAAGGGCACACCGTCGGCGGGAGCATCTTTCGCCCAGCGGTTGCCTTTGGGCCCCTGTTTGATCTCGATGCCGTCGGGATTGTTCGAGCCAACCTCGTGCAGCGCCATGATGTGTGCAACCACCAGACCGAGCAGCACAAGCGGCAGTGCGATCACATGAAAAGCGAAAAAGCGGTTCAAGGTCGCATCGCCGATCGAGTAGTCGCCGCGAATCCAGACCGCCAGATCCGGCCCGATGAAAGGCACCGCCGAGAACAGATTGACAATGACCTGCGCGCCCCAAAAGCTCATCTGACCCCAGGGCAGCAGGTAGCCGAAGAATGCCTCGGCCATCAGACACAAGTAGATCAGGCAACCGATGATCCAAACGAGTTCGCGCGGCTTGCGGTAGCTGCCGTACATAAGTCCGCGGCACATATGGAGGTAAACGACGACAAAGAACATCGATGCCCCGGTGGAGTGCATGTAGCGGATCAGCCAGCCGTAGGGGACGTCGCGCATGATGTATTCGACCGAGCCAAAGGCTTGATTGGCATCGGGCTTGTAATTCATCGTCAGGAAAATGCCCGTGACAATCTGGATCACCAGAACGAGCAGCGCGAGCGAACCGAAGTAGTACCAGAAGTTGAAGTTCTTCGGCGCGTAATACTCGGTCATGTGCTCGCGCATGAGCCTCGAGAGCGGAAAGCGCTCATCGATCCAGCGCAAAAACGCGTTTTTGTAAGGACTCGGAGCCTTTTGCACAGAGGCCATGGCGGTTATGCCTCCCTGCCGTCCGGATGGACCCCAATGACGAGCTTGTTGCCCTCGATCCGATGCGGCGGAACGGGCAGGTTCTTGGGTGCCGGCGAACCGGTATAGACGCGCCCCGCCAAATCAAACTTCGAGCCATGGCACGGGCAGTAAAAGCCTCCGTACCAATCGTTGCCAAGCTCGCCGGGGGTCAGCTTGCTGACCGGAGAACAACCCAGGTGCGTACAAATCCCTTCAACCACGAGCAGATCGGGCTTGGCCGAGCGCGTCGTTTTGTCTACGTAGGCTGGCTGCTCAGAAATCTTCGAGTCGGGGTCGTTGAGTTGCGAACGGGGCACCTTGGCGATGGAGGCTACCTGTTCAGCGCTGCGCCGCATCACCCAGACGACTTTGCCGCGCCACTCGACATTGACCTTTTCGCCGGGCTTGAGGTTGGAAAGATCGACTTCGACCGGCGCGCCGGCAGCCTTCGCGCGCTCGGACGGGCGAAGCGATGCTGCGAAAGGCACAACCGAGGCCGCCGCGAGCAGCGTTCCAGGTACCGCAGCCGTGGCGATGGCGGCCCGGCGCCGCGAGGAATTGACAGGTTCACTCATGGGCTTTACCGAGGTGGGTATAAAGCAGAGCCAGTCCGCGCTACCGACGGTGTAGCTCGCTCGCTGGCTCGACAGCAAAGACCGAGAATCAAGCCGCGGTCAACAGCATTTTAGTGGCTAGACCGATCGTGCTTCGGTCTCGGAATCCGTTGCTTGCGAGCTTTGTCCTCCCTCAAAGCGGGCGCGGCAAACTGCGCTCCAAGTGACGCAACACATCGGCCACCGGAGGGCGCACGCCGTGCCACCAGGCGAAACTCTCGGCCGCCTGCTCGACGAGCATGCCCAACCCGTCGGCCACCCGAGCCCCGGCCGCGTGGGCTTCGCGCAGAAACGGCGTCCAGCCCTTGCCGTAGACCATCGAATATGCGAGCGAGCCGGGGCCAAACACCGTTCGTGACAGTCGAAGCGGCTCTTCCGAGAGGCTGGTTGAAGTTGCATCGATCACCACGTCAAATGGAGCCTCAAACCGCGGGCGATCCTCCTGGACATCTTGCAAAGAGATCGCGCGCACGCGACGCGCTTCGGGATCAAAGCTTGCGGCGAGCGCTTGCGCCCGCTCGAACGTTCGGTTTGCAATCCGAAGCGATCGAACCCCGGACTCGAGCAACGGCCCGATCACCCCGCGCGCCGCACCCCCGGCGCCCACTAAAAGCACGCGCGCGCCGTCCAGTCGCTGGCCAAGATTGACCTCGAGATCGCGGACCAGTCCGACGCCATCGAAATTCTCCGCCTCGATGCGCCCGTCGTGCAGCCGAAGACAATTGGCAGCGCCCGCCGCACGAACGCGCTCGGACACGGTATCGGCCAACTGCGCCGCCTCCGGCTTGAACGGCACCGTCACGTTGAGACCGGCCCCGCCCGCGGCAAAGAAATCCCTGACGGCCGCGGAAAAGCCATCGAGCGGCGCTAGCAGTCTCGTGTACTCGAGGGCAATGCCCGTCGCCTCGGCAAAGGCGGCATGAATTTCGGGCGAGCGAGACTGCGCGACCGGATGACCGATCACGGCGTAACGACGCGATGCCGCGTTCATGGCGCTCTCCCCGGGCCCATGCAAAAACACTCGGCATGAATGGAGCCGCTCAAAACCGGTTCCATCAAGACCGCCGGGGTGACCTCGCGGACTTGCGACCGCGCGGCCACAAACAACCGCATGGACATGGACTGTAGTATTCTCCAAGAATTTGTGCGGCGCAGCAGTCGCACGAAGCATCCCTCCTCAGTCAACTCCTTAGTCAAGATGGCAGTCTCCGTTTCTGCCCACCTACCGCAACGCCCCCGCGTCGGATTTGTCGGCTGGCGCGGCATGGTCGGCTCTGTGCTCATGCAGCGCATGAGCGAAGAACGTGATTTCGATGCGATCGAGGTCACCTTCTTTAGCACTTCGGCCCCTGGAAAACCGGCGCCGCAAATCCCCGGCTGTGTCGCCTTTGACCCTGTCCTGCGGGATGGCCATGACCTTGCGGCACTCAAGAGCATGGATGTCATCATCAGCTGCCAAGGCGGCGACTACACGAAGAGCGTTCACAAGCCGCTGCGAGAAGCCGGCTGGCGCGGCCACTGGATCGATGCCGCAAGCGCCCTGCGCATGGCGGAGAGCTCCACCATTGTGCTCGATCCGGTGAATTTGCCCGTCATCAAGGCCGCCCTAGCGGGCGGCTGCCGCGATTGGATCGGCGGTAACTGCACGGTCTCTTGCATGCTCATGGGCGTTGGCGCGCTGTTCAAAGCCGGGCTGGTCGAATGGATGCAGACCTCGACCTATCAGGCGGCTTCGGGCGCAGGGGCAGCCAACATGCGCGAACTGCTCACGCAGTTCGGCGCACTCTATGGCGAAGTCTCCGAGCTCTTGGCAGATCCGGCCAGTGCGATTCTCGAGATCGATCGCCGCGTCAGTGCACGGCAGCGCCGCTTCACCCCCGAAGAAACCGCTCACTTCCGTGGCGTTCCCCTCGGCGGAAATCTCATTCCGTGGATCGATACCGATCTCGGCAATGGCACGAGCCGCGAGGAATGGAAGGGCATGGCCGAGACGAACAAGATTCTCGGCTTGGGCCCAACCTACGGCAAGCCGGCCGTTCCGATTGATTCGACTTGCGTGCGCGTTGGAACGATGCGTTGTCACTCGCAATCGCTCACCTTCAAGCTCACGCGCGATGTGCCGCTCGCCGATATCGAAAGCATGATCCGTGCGGACAACCCCTGGGTGAGGTGGGTCCCCAACGAACGCGAAGCGACCGAGCGCGAGCTGACCCCAGCCGCGGTAGCAGGCACCTTGATGATTCCGGTCGGACGCGTTCGCAAACTCGCGATGGGACCGCAATACCTCGGTGCCTTTACGATCGGCGACCAGCTTCTCTGGGGCGCTGCAGAACCCCTGCGGCGAATGCTGCGGATTTTGCTCGGCGATCTCGGCTGACACGACGAGTTCAGGGCCAACGGGCCCCGACGGCTGGAACGCTCGGGCTGCGTGCCGTGTGGCCCTGCGGGTTTGCTCGCCTACTTCTTGAGTGCGTCGCGGATTTCTCGCAGCAACAAGACATCCTCCGGCGTTGGCGGCGCAGGCGGCTCGGCAGCCGCGCGCAGGCGATTCATCGCTTTGACGATCAAGAAGACGATCCAGGCCAAGATCACGAAATTGAGCAGAACCGTCAAGAAGTTGCCGTAGGCGAAGGTCGCAATGCCTGCCTTTTTGAGTTCAGCAAGGGTCGTGAGCTTGTTCGGATTGTCACCCAGCACGATGAAGAGGTTCGAAAAATCGAGCCCGCCGAACATGCGTCCGACCACCGGCATGATCAAGTCACCCACCGCCGAATCGACGATCTTGCCGAAAGCCCCCCCGATGATGACGCCTACGGCCAAATCCATCACGTTGCCCTTGAGGGCAAAGGTCCGAAACTCCTGCATCAAGGACATGGTCACTGCCTCCTCGTCGTTCAGATCGCCGCCTCGCCGGTCTCGCCGGTGCGAATCCGGATCACCTGCTCGACCGCGGTCACGAAAATCTTTCCATCACCGATCTTCCCGGTGCGCGCCGCTTTGATGATCGCCTCGACGACCTGCTCGACCCGATCGTCGGTCACAACGAGCTCGATCTTCGTCTTGGGCAGAAAGTCGACCACGTACTCCGCCCCGCGGTAGAGCTCGGTGTGGCCGCGCTGACGACCAAAACCCTTCACTTCGGTCACCGTCAGACCGGCAATGCCGACTTCGGCAAGCGCTTCGCGGACTTCGTCGAGTTTGAACGGCTTGATGACGGCTTCAACTTTTTTCACGGTTTTGCCTCCCTTCTACCGGGCCAGTATGCCAGAGCCGCACCGTGTCGGAAACGGCCCGCGTCGCCTTGATGTCGTTTTTTGCCATCGCCGTGAGCAGGAGCGAATACCAGACCCTGGTCATCGCCGCATCGATCCTGCCGAGAGGATGTGGCCGTCTGCGGCGCCGATTTGCTTGAAACGACCGGGGTGAGACGGCCCCAGTTCACGCACCCCGCTTGACAGACTTCGAGCGGCTGGCCGCAACGGTTGAGGGTCGAGCCGTCGGAGACGCTGCTCGTTCGTGAAGGGGCAGACCCTAGCGGCAACCACGCGCCCACGCAAACGCTCTACCCGGCCGTTTGCCCCGCTAGCCGAAACGCAAACGAGCCGACATCCGGGGCTTTCCGTCGTAGATGCCGCGTCTCGATGCGGCTTCGAGGCGACGGCCCTATTCGCGCCAGCCGTTCGTGATCGGATAGCGCCAGTCGCGCCCGAAGGCGCGCGGCGTCACGCGCGGGCCGACCGGTGCCTGCCGCCGTTTGTACTCGTTGATGCGCAGCAAGCGCACCACTTGATCGACCGCCTCGGCTGGCAAGCCGCGTGCCTTGATCTCGGCCACGGAGAGGTTTTGCTCCATGTAGAGCGCCATGATCTCGTCGAGCACCGGGTAGGGCGGCAGGCTGTCTTGGTCAGTCTGCCCGTGCCTCAGTTCAGCCGAGGGCGCACGCGTGAGGACCCGCTCGGGAATCACCCGGCCAAGCGAGTTTCGCCAACGCGCCAATTCGTAGACGAGCTCTTTACGAACGTCCTTGAGGACGCCAAAGCCACCGGCCATGTCCCCGTAGAGGGTCGCATAGCCAGTGGTCATCTCGCTCTTGTTACCGGTGGTGAGCACAAGCCAGCCCGTCTTGTTGGACAAGGCCATGAGCAGCGTGCCACGAATGCGCGACTGGAGGTTTTCTTCGGTCGCATCCGGTGCAAGACCTGCAAACTGAGCCGCAAGCGCCGAGGCGAATGCCTCGTAGATCGGCTCGATCGGAATCTCGTCGTAACGCACGCCGTGCTCGGCGGCCATCCAGCGCGCGTCCTCCAGGCTCATCGACGCATTGAACTTCGAGGGCATCATGACGGCACGCACGCGGTCGCGGCCAAGCGCATCGACCGCGATCGCAAGCACGAGAGCACTGTCGATCCCGCCGGAAAGCCCGAGCAAAACCCCCGGGAAGCCGTTTTTGCCGACGTAGTCGCGCACGGCGAGCACGAGCGCGGAATAGACATCAGCCACCGTTGCTTGCGGCGCGTTGAAGCGCACCGGCTGCGGCTCCACGCGCCCCTGGACACGGTGAAATTCGACGAGGGCCAAGACCTCGGCAAACCCCGGCAGGCGTTGCGTCAGCTCGCCGCGATCGTCCATGACGAAGGACTGCCCGTCGAACACGAGCTCGTCTTGCCCGCCGACGAGATTGCAGTAGAGCAGCGGCAAGGCAGTCTCGCGCACCCGGGCGCGACAGGCCGCCTCGCGCGCGGCGAAGTGGTCTGTGTCATAAGGCGAGCCGTTGATCACGACGAGCAATTCAGCGCCAGCCGCGCGCGCCTGCTGGGCCGCACGCGGCAACCAGGCATCCTCGCAAATGAGAATGCCGATCCGCGTCTGCCCAACGGTAACGACACAGGCTTCGCAGCCCG
The DNA here is from genome assembly GCA_025056355.1 of Casimicrobiaceae bacterium. GTDB lineage: Bacteria > Pseudomonadota > Gammaproteobacteria > Burkholderiales > Casimicrobiaceae > Casimicrobium. The sequence goes on from JANWWI010000003.1 coordinate 135,451, forward strand.
GCGAAAAGTAGCGTTTCTCGTCGAAGACGGCATAGTTGGGCAATTCTTGTTTGCGATAGACGGCTTCAATCCGCCCGCCGCGCAGGACTGCCGCGGCGTTATAGAGCGGCCCCTCGGGGGTGTCCTGCCAAGGCAGGCCGACCACGAGCGCCACCTCGTGCGGCGCCTCGTTCGCAAGCGCAACGGTCTGCGCGCGGCACGCCTCGACGAACGCCCTGCGCAAGAGCAAATCCTCCGGCACGTAGCCGCAAATTGAAAGCTCCGGGCTGACGAGCAACTGCGCCTTGACAGCCGCTGCCGCCCTCGCGGCCTCAAGCAACTTGACTCGATTGCCCGACAGGTCGCCGACCTTGAGGTTTACCTGCGCAATCAGCGCTTTCATGCACAGCGATTGTAGGAAGGCGCACGAAGCGTTTGCTTGGACAACGGCATCGCCCGCCAGCAGATCCCCTGAGCGCCGCGTTTGAAACGGCCACAAAGACCGACGACCGACCTAAGCAGGCGCCGGAAACAGTAGCTTGCCGTGTCGCGCGCCCCTGACACGCCGCGACGCGACACGGCCTGGAAAGATTCCAAACGAGGGCTGCCGCAAATACCGGCCCGCAGTCCTCGACACGCCAAACATCCGCTCGTTGAGAAGGTCGAGCACCCGCCCTTCGGCTTGATCCTGAGACCGACCGTGGACGGTTGGGGCCGCAATCCGCGTTGTCGACACTCCGGCCGCTGTTGCGGTCGAGGCAGCGCCCCGAAAGAGAGGACCCGAGCAAGAGGAGCCGGCAGCTTCGCGTTTGCGCTCTGTTTCTCGGGCGCGCTCGCCACCGCGAACGGCCGTGAAGCAAGAAAAATCGGTGGGCGCGTGGGGTCGGATCAAAGAAAGGGCTCTCCGTCGCAGTCGCGGCCCGCACGGCCGCGGCCAGGCGTTGTCACGGCATCGGCGTCATTGGGTTCGTGACTGAGCGACGCGGACCGCCTGCGGGAGGAACGCGGCTCGAGGATCGAACAGGAAGCGTCGTCGCCGGCCAGCCGTGCCCGTTTGCGCGCCAAAGGCTGTCCCGCATCGAAACGGAAGCCGCCGGCATCGGCGCGGCGCGCAGCGCAGCGCGCGGCTCAAGCAATTGAGGCAAAGCTCGTCCTGATCGAACGATGTTCCCCGTGGCTACCCATACAGCGCCGCCACAGCGCCTCAAATGCCTCAAGTACCGCCTGAGCGCTGATCTCGCCAACGTGCCCCTCTTCACGGTAGGTCGGATGGCCGAGTGCAATGACCGGCGCCGAGGGCGCGCGCGGCGCCCAGCGCGCATAACCGTGCTTTCCGAAGAGCACAACCAGCGGACAATCAAGCGCGGCTGCCAGGTGCGCAGGCCCGGTATCCACCGAGATCATCGCACTTGCCAGCCCAGCCAACCCGGCTAGCCGCGGCAGCGGCAGCTCCCGCGCCGCATCGATCACCCGGGCACGCGCGCGCACGCCCAGGCGCGCCCAAATTCCACCGGTCACGTCCGCCTCGGTCGGCAAACCGCAGAGGACAACGTGGGCGTGCGGTTCACGATCGAGGAGACCCTCGACCACCGTCGCCCAGCGCTCGAGGGGCCAGAACTTGTCGTTGTCCACGCGATTCAGACTGAATCGTCTGCTTGTTTTTTTGCTGCCCGGCTGGATCAAGATGAGCGGCGCCGCGGCTGGGATACCCTGCCTCGCGAGCCAGCGTCGCGCATCCGCGCGCCAGAGCTCGGGCAAATGCAACACCGGTACGCCGACACCCGGCACGATCGGCCGATCATGCGCCACGGCATACCACCAGTCGGCCCAGTGCACATCCTCGCCTGGCCAGTCGTCCCAGAGGGCACGGATGCGCGAGGCCGGGACCGCACGCTCCACGAGCCGCCGTGCCGCCGGTTCCGGATCGCACAGCCACACCGGGCCCGAATGCCCCTTGAGCCAGGAAACGGCGTGCCACTGCGACGGCGTGAGAAGCCAAGGCCGCTTGCGACTGGTGACGGTGCACACCTCGTGCACGAACGGCTGCACCGAGAGCAACGTCCGCGCCCAGAGGCCGGAGGTCAGCACGTCGATCGGCCGCCCATACCGTCGCGCCAACGCGTCGAGCAATACAGTCAGCAGCACCGTGTCGCCAAGCGCCGCAAAGCGGACGACAACGGGTGCGGCCTCGGTTCCAGTCAACTGGCTTGTTTCACCGCCTGCGCCTCGCGCCGCATCGCGAAATCGCGATTGAGCCCGGAGAGAATCGCCTTGAAGGAAGCGGTGACAATGTTTGAGTCCATGCCGACCCCGTGCAGCGTCTGGCCATCACCGACTCGCATCTCGATATAGGTGATCGCTGTAGCATTGGCCCCCTGTCCGATCGAATGCTCATGGTAGTCGAGCACCTTGACCGGCGCGTGAATCTCCTCGGCGAGGCCGGCCACAAACGCATCGATCGGTCCATTACCAACGCCACGCAGGCGGTGCAGTTCCCCATCGATGCGCACCTCGGCGGCCACTTCGACTGCGTCGGGACGCGTCGAATCCTCGAGCAGCCGATGCGAAACGTAGCGATACGGGGAATGCCGAGACAAGTATTCGGCATCGAAGATGTTCCAGATATCGTCGGCGGTCATCTCTTTGCCGGTATCGTCCATGACCTTCTGAACGACCTGCGAGAACTCGATCTGAAGCCGCCGCGGCAGATCGATGCCGTACTCCGTGAGCAGCAGATAGCTGATCCCGCCCTTGCCTGACTGCGAGTTGACGCGGATCACGGCCTCGTAGCTGCGTCCCACATCCCTCGGGTCGATCGGCAGGTACGGCATGTTCCACTTCGCCTCGGGATCGCGCGCAAGCTCCTGTTCGCGCCGGGCGAAGGCCTTTTTGATCGCATCCTGATGCGAGCCGGAAAAGCTCGTGTAGACGAGATCTCCCACATACGGGTGACGCGGATGCACGGGCAACTGGTTACAGTACTCGACCGTGCGCCGCACCTCGTCGATATCGCTAAAGTCAAGACCCGGCGAGACCCCCTGCGAGTAGAGGTTGAGTGCAAGGGTGACCAAATCGACATTGCCGGTGCGCTCGCCATTGCCGAACAGGCAGCCTTCGACGCGCTCGGCCCCGGCCATCATGGCCAGTTCCGCGGCCGCCGTGCCGGTACCGCGATCGTTGTGGGGATGAACCGACAAGATGATCGCCTCACGCTTTTTGACGTTGCGCGACAACCATTCGATCTGGTCGGCAAAGCAATTCGGCGTGAGGTTTTCGACCGTCGTGGGACAGTTGATGATGATCTTATTGTCCGCCGTTGCGCCATACTCCTCGACCACGATGTCGATCACGCGCTTGGCGAAGTCCATCTCCGTGCTTGAGAACATCTCGGGTGAGAACTCGAAGCGCCATTCGGTCTCCGGATGCTCGGCCATCAGGCGCTTGACCAGACGCACATGCGGGATCGTGAGTTGCTCGATCACTTGATCTTCGTTCATGCCGAAGACCACTTCGCGCATGATTGGCGCTGTGGCATGGTAGAGGTGGAAGATTGCGCGCTTGACCCCGCGCAATGCCTCGAAGGTGCGCTCGATGAACGCGGCGCGCGCCGGCGCGAGCACCTGGATCCACACATCATCCGGGATGAGGTTTTCTTCGATGAGCGTGCGGACAAAGTCGAAGTCGGTCTGCGAAGCCGACGGGAAGCCAACCTCGATCTCGCGGATGCCAACCTTGACGTTGAGCGCAAACATTCGGCGCTTGCGCTCGACGTTCATCGGTTCGATGAGCGCCTGGTTGCCGTCGCGCAGGTCGGTGGCCAGCCAGATCGGCGCACGCGTGAGGGTCTTGTCCGGCCACGTACGCTCGGGAAACGCGAAGGGTCGGTACGGCGTGTATTTGCGCGAAGGGTCTTTGAGCATCGGCATCTGTGACAACTCCAACAAGCGACTTTCGGAGCACCGAACGCTCGGCTGAGCGGCTTCGGGATTCGGTCAGAGTCTCTCAAAAGCCTCGCGCTGCCCCCCGATGTAGCTCGGGGACTCTGACACAGAAGCAGCGGATTGGAGGGAAAGGTCGGTTGCGGCTACTGCTTGCGCAGCAGCGCAAGCACGAGCGCGAGAAGCCCAGCCTCGCGCACAAAGACGAGGGAAGCGCGACCCAGGGGCGTTGCGCCCACGGGGGACAGCATTGGTGCAAAGACCGCTCGACTGTCGCGTTGCTTCACGATTTCGAAAACTCGGGTGTTTGGCGCGAAAGTATAGAGCGAATTGCCTCGCATCTGCAAGCCAACCGCGGGTTGGGCCCGCCGCCGGTCACGGTTTGAGCTCGCGCTCCGAGCCTGGAAGCGTCGAGCCCGAGCCGCCTTCCACGATCGACGCGATCGGATCGGGGGCCCGCCGGCCTGTCACGGCCTGATAGATCCAGACCGCATAGCCTGAAAGGAGGTAAAGAACGAGGGTCGCGAAGATCACCTTCGGTGGTTCGGCCACGACCAACCCGATAAACACCGCCAGGGCCGCGAGCGCGGTAAACGACACCGCGCGACGATCCATCGCCTTGAAGCTGTAGTAGCGCAGCGTCGTCACCATCGACAATCCCGCCACCAGCGTGACCGCGAGCGCCCACCACGCCACCACTCGGCCTTCGATTTCGTGATCGTGCATCAGCCACACGAAGCTGGCCACGAGCGCGGCAGCCGCAGGGCTCGGCAATCCGATGAAGAAACGCTTGTCCACGCTGCCGATCTGAATGTTGAATCGCGCCAAACGCAGCGCGGCGCAAGCGGCGTAGACAAAGGCAACAGCGATGGCAAGCCGCGGCAGCGGCAGCGTGCGCAGCGCCCATTCATAAACAATGAGCGCCGGCGCGGCTCCGAAGGAGACCATATCCGCGAGACTGTCGAGTTCCGCACCAAAGGCTGTCTGCGTTTTGGTCATGCGCGCCACGCGTCCGTCCAGGCTGTCCATGATCATTGCGGCAAAGATCGCAAGCGCCGCCTGATCGAAGCGCAAATTCATCGCTTGAATGACGCCGAAAAAGCCACAAAACAGGCATCCGAGCGTAAACAGGCTCGGCAAGGCAAACATCCCGCGGCGCCGGATACGCAACTTGAGCTCAGCCCGCCGTTCGCGCAGCGTGGCGCGACGGTCTTTATCCGAAAACGGCGGCGGTGAATCGAAGGACATGCCGTTCAGACTACTACACCCACCGCCCGCGCGCGGCAAGTGTCACTGGGGTGAGCATCTCCCCCCCGCGCTCACGCACGCGTTTGTCGGCCAGAGTCGCTTTGGCGCGACGCAACATCTGCTCGAGCGCCGGCCCGCGCTTGAGCGCAACAGCCACGGCAAGGGCATCCACGAGCGCAAGCTGTGCGAGCCGGCCTGCCATGGGCGCATACACGTCCGGATCCTCCTCAACCTCGACGGGCAACGCGATGTCGGCCAGCCGCGCGAGCCGCGAAGCGTGCGCGGTGATGGCAATCACGGTTGCTCCGGCCTTTTGCGCAAGCTCCACGGTTTGAATCATGTCGCGCGTCCGTCCGGTACGCGAAATCGCCACGACCACGTCCTCGGCCGTCAGCAGCACCGCCGACTGAACCTGCCAGTGCGGATCGGTATAGGCCACCGTGTGCATGCCGAGCAGAAAGAACTTGTGCTGCGCATCCAGGGCAACGATCCCCGAGTTACCAACCCCGTAGAACTCCACCCGGCGCGCCCTGGCGAGTCGCTCCGAAGCGCGCTCAACGAGTTTCGGATCGACCTGGTTTCGCATCGCGATGAGCCCGGCGATCGAACGATCGAAGACCTTGGCCACCACATCGGCGGCAGTGTCGGTGGGCGAGACATCGGTGTGCACGTAGGGCACACCGGTCGCCAGGCTCTTGAGCAGCGCAACTTTGAAAGCCTTGAAGCCCGAGTAACCGAGCGCCTGACAAAAGCGCGCCACCGTCGGGTCGGTCACCCCCACCGCTTCGGCGAGCTCTCCGATCGACATGCCCGTGACCCGGTTCGGCGCGCCCAGCACGTAGCTGGCCACGCGCTGCTCGCTCGGACGCAACGCGTGTCGAACCTGCAGGATGCGGGCAAGCAGCCCCGGGCGGGATGCATCACCTGCCTCGTGGATTTGCGTCTTTCCGAACGCGCGTGCGCGGCGGGGTGAGGCTGTCTCAGGCATCGTTGGACACGAGCGGCTCGAGTCTTTGTCATTATGTCGCGCCCGGTGCAAGGACCGCCGCGGGGCAAAATGTGAGTTTTGATCGCGTTTGTCTTCTCCGAAGGCCATCGATGCCCGACGCCGTTTTCGACAGGGTCACCCAAGACGGCCCTAGCCCCGCTCAAGGGTTTCGCGAGGTCGTTGAGGTTGCCGGCATCCGCTTCGACTTTTCGCGCGAGGCCCTGTCGCGCCAGTCCGTTGCGCGTGCGCTTGCGCAGCTGGAAAACAACGGCTTCGCCGAGCAGCGCGCGGCACTGGTCTCCGGTGCGCTCGTCAACCCAACCGAACGGCGACCCGCCACACATCTGCGTGCGCGCGATCCGGCTCATCGCGCAGGCGCCGCCGTCGAGCAGAGGCTTCGCTGGCTTACGCGCCGAGGCGAGGCCCTTGCACCGCGCAGTATTCTCCACCTTGGTATTGGCGGCTCGGATCTTGGCGTGCGCCTTGTCCATGAGGCCTTCGCAGCGATGGATCTCGCGCCGCGTTGCGATCTACGTTTTGCCAGCGGCCTCGATCCCAAGGAATGGCAAGCCGCCTGTGCGGGGCTTGACCCCGCGACGACGCTCGTGCTGGTGGTCTCGAAATCGTTCATGACGGTTGAGACGCGAACGCTGGCCGAGCGCGCCCGCGCATGGCTCGGTCTCCATGCCAAGCAGCGGCTCTGGGCAGTGACCGCTCGCCCGGAGCGGGCAATCGAGTTTTGCATCCCGCCCGAGCACATCGCCGCGTTCGAGGACTCGATCGGAGGACGTTATTCGATCTGGAGCGCCCCGAATCTGACGCTGCGTCTGGTCTGGGGTGAGGCGCTCGTGGAGGCGCTGCTAGCCGGTGCTCACGAAATGGATCAACACTTCCTGACCGCCCCGGCACCGGACAACGCCCCTGTGTTGGCTGCCCTCGCGCGAAGTTGCGCCCGCAACGAACGCAACCTCCACGCCCGCGTGGTTGTCGCCTATCCGTACGGGCTTCGCAGCCTGCCTGCTTACCTTCAGCAGCTCGTCATGGAGAGTCTCGGCAAGCGAGTCGACCGGCACGGTGCGCCCCTCGCCACCGACCCGTGCTCAAGTCTCTGGGGCGGACCGGGCAGTCAAGTGCAGCATTCGTTTTTTCAATGGCTGCACCAACATCCGCGCGGGGCCGGCATCGATCTGATCGTCGAGCGGCCCAAGCCCGGCCAAGCGGGTTCAGTGCTTCAATTCACAAGCGCCGTTGCACAGGCGCAAGCGCTCATGCGCGGCTTCGAACCCGATCGGCAAGACCCCCTGGCCGCCCATCGACGCTCTTTGGGCGGCCGGCCAAGCACCTTCATCGCGCTCTCCGAGCTCTCGCCGCGCACGCTCGGTGCGCTGCTCGCTTACTATGAGGCCAGCGTCTTTGTCGAGGCTTGCTTGAGTGGGGTCAACCCTTTCGATCAGTTCGGCGTCGAATTCGGCAAAAGCCTCGCCGAGCGAGCGATGCAAGCCTTCAAGGGTTCATCAACCTCTGAGCTCGACCAGATTAGCCAAGCGCTCCTTGCCTGGGCGCGAGAAGCACCGTGACGGGCGTCTCCTCCGCACTCGAACAATTGCGCACCTTGAGCACCATCGTCGCCGATACGGGCGATTTTGAGGCCATGCGCGCCTTCCGGCCGCAGGAGGCCACGACCAACCCGACTCTCATTCTCAAAGCCGCTGAGCAGGCGACCTACCGGCGGCTGGTCGAGGAGACGCTTGCTCGACACGCAAACGCCCCGATCGACGAGCGTGTCGATCGTCTGCTCGTGCGATTCGGGCAGGAAATCCTCGCGGTGGTGCCCGGACGAGTCTCCACCGAGATCGACGCGCGGCTTTCTTTCGACGCCGAAGCCACCATCGAGCGGGCGCACCGACTCATCCACTACTACTGCGAAGCAGGGGTCGACCCCGGGCGAGTCCTGATCAAGATCGCTTCGACCTGGGAAGGAATTCGTGCGGCCGAGCGTCTCGAGCGTGCGGGCATCCACTGCAACCTGACGCTCCTTTTTTCGCCCGTACAAGCGGCGGCCTGCGCCGAGGCCGGCGTCACGCTGATCTCGCCCTTTGTCGGACGCATCCTCGACTGGTACAAGGCGCGCCATGGGCGCGACTATGGCCCCGAGGACGATCCAGGCGTTGCTTCGGCACGCACGATTTATGTCTACGTCAAGGGCCACGGCTATTCAACCCAGATCATGGCGGCGAGCTTCCGCAACGTTGGGCAAATCCTGGCTCTTGCTGGCTGCGACCTGCTCACGATTTCGCCGGCCTTGCTTGCGCAGCTGGCCGCCCTTGAGCTGCCCGTGCAGCGTCGGCTCGACCCAAGCCGCCTCGCGGCGGTGCCTGCGCGCTACGATCTGCGTGAAACGGCCTTCCGCGACGCCCTCCAAGCCGATGCGATGGCCGCCGAGAAGCTCGCGGAAGGCATCCGCCTCTTCGTCCAAGACACCGAGCGGCTCGAAGCGCTACTTGCCGCGCAGTCCTGAGGGCGCCGCCGCGCCTTCCCAAGCTCCGGTATAGTGCGGTCTCCCGTCGCCGGCGCGCGACTCCCCGCGCGGCCCAGGGCCGTGCCGATTCCCGCTTGGACGTTGCCCTCATCGCTGGGTTGATTCTGCTCAATGGCCTGTTCGCCATGAGCGAAATCGCTCTGGTGTCGGCCAAAAAGTTCCGTCTCGAACAAGCCGCCTCGGCCGGTCACCGCGGTGCACAAGCCGCGCTCGCCCTCGCTGGGGCGCCGAGTCGGCTGCTGTCGACGTTGCAGATCGGCATCACGCTCGTGACGCTCGCGCAGGGCGCTTTTGCCGAAAGCGTCTTCAAAGAGCGCTTGAGCGCCTGGCTCGCGGGCTGGCCGGCGCTTGCCCCAGTCGCCGACGAGGTTGCCATGGCCACCGTTCTGGTGGTCATCGGTGCGGCATCGCTCGTCTTCGGCGAGCTTGTGCCGAAACGCATCGCACTCATCTACCCAGAGGCCATTGCCAAGGTCGTCGCCCCGGTGATGCTGGCGCTTGCGCGCGCGACCGATCCGTTCGTGCGCGCGCTGTCGACCGTCACCGAGTTCTTGGTTCGTCCCTTCGGTCGACATCGCACGGAGCCGCCCGTCACCGAGGAAGATATCCGCGGTCTACTCGAACAGGGTGCCTCGGCCGGCGTTTTCGAAGCCGACGAGACGCGGATCGCCAACCGCGTGTTCAAGCTCGACGATCAGACCGTCGGGCGAATCATGACCCCGCGCGCCGATATGGTGGTGATCGATCTCGAGGCCGAACCGGCCGAGATCGAAGCGCTGCTCAAGCAGAGCGACTTCACGCTCTACCCCGTGGTGCGCGGGGACGTGGCCAACGTGGTCGGCGTGATCGACTCGGGTGACCTGCTCGCGCACTACCTCAAAAGCGGGCGTTTGATGCCCGAGCGCGTACGTCGGGACCCGGTGTTCGTTCCCGAGACCATCAGTGTGCTCGCGCTGCTGGAGACCTTCAAACGCACGCGGGTCAACATGGCCTTCGTCGTCGATGAACACGGCGAAGTGCTTGGCCTGGTTACGCTCAAGGACGTGCTTGAGGCCATCGTCGGCGATCTCGGCGAAGAGGACGAACCCGCCGACTCCGACGCCGTGGCGCGCGCCGACGGCAGTTGGCTTGTCGATGGCGCGATGTCGCTCGAGCGCTTCCACGAAGTCTTTGCCGCCGCCCCTCCTTTTCCGGGTGAAGCGGAGGCTGCCTACCACACCCTCGGTGGCTTCATGATGACCGAACTCGGACGCTTGGCGCGCGTCGGCGATCTCGTGTGGCATCGCGGTTGGCGTTTCGAGGTGCTCGACCTGGATGGCAAGCGCATCGACAAACTGCTTGTCACGCCGCCACCGAAACCACCGGACGCACCATCATGACCGTTGTTTCGGTCATGCTGCCAGTGGCGCTGGTGGTCGGCGCCGGCTACCTCGCGGGTCGACAAATCCTCGATGAACGCGGGGTCAAGGCGCTTGCCGATCTCGCCTTCTATCTGTTCTTGCCGTGCCTTCTGTTTCGTTCCATGGCCACGGCGAGCTTCCAAGCCACCGATGCGAAGTTGCTTGCCGTCTACTTCGGCACCTCGCTTGCCTGGTTTCTCGTCGTTGCACTGCTGTCGCGGCGTGCCGTGCCCGAAATCCCGGGCGGTTCCGCCGTTCTCGGCCTCGCGGCCGTCTACTCAAACACCGTGCAACTCGGCATTCCGATCCAGAAGCTCGCCTTCGGCGAGGCCGGACTGCGCATGCATTTGGCCATCATCTCGCTGCAATCGCTCGTGCTCCTCGTCGCGGCCACCTTATGGATCGAGGCGGCCCGAGCGCGTGCCGCCCGCGCACGCGGCCAGAGCTCTCACGGTCTCGGGCGCACGCTGCTCGAAGTCGTACGCGCCGCGCTCGTTCACCCCGTCATCTTCTCGATCGTGCTGGGACTGCTCTGGAACGGCACGGGCTGGCCCCTGCCTGCATGGTCCGAACAGCCGCTTGCCTTCCTGGCCTCGGCGGCAGGCCCCCTTCTGCTTGTGCTCATGGGAGCGCAACTGGCGCGTCTGAGCTTCCTGAGACATCTACGCACGGCTTTGGTGTTCACCGCAGCCAAAAACCTCGTCCATCCGGCTCTGGTTTATCTTGTGGCCTCAATGGCGGGGCTGCCGCCTCTGGCCACCGCCGTTGCCGTCGTTTGTGCGGCTTTGCCGATGGGCGCGAACGTCTTTTTGTTCTCGCAGCGCTACCGAATCAACGAAGACGGCGTCATGGCCTCGATCGCGCTGTCAAGCCTTGCGGCGCTCGTTTCCCTGAGCCTTGCCCTCGCAATCGTGTCAACCCCCTGAGCACGAGTGCCTTCGTAGAATAGCGCTCGAGTGTCCCCTCATCGAGCGCAAGACCATCAGGCGTGTCAGGCCACGATCGCAATCCACACCGAGACCGTGTGTATCGGGGCTTGAGTGTCCTCGGTACCCCGCTTGTGCCGTGCAGCTGCGATCCGCTCACTGGCTTTACGCGCAGCGGCTATTGCGAAACAGGCCCCGAAGATGTGGGCTCGCACACCGTCTGCGCGATCATGACGGCCGAGTTTTTGGCCTTTACCCGCTCGCGCGGCAATGATCTCAGTACCCCTCAGCCGCTCTACATGTTCCCCGGACTTCGTCCCGGCGATCGCTGGTGCCTTTGCGCTCTGCGCTGGCTCGAGGCGTATCGGGCGGGCGTTGCCCCGCCGGTCGTGCTCGAGGCCACCCATGAAAAAGCGCTCGACGTGATCCCGCTTGCCGCCCTACGGTCGCACGCGGCACAGCTCTCGTCGGCGCGCTAAACACGGCGCGGGGGTGCATCCCCTCACCCGGCGCTTCGCGCCACCCTCTCCCGGGGGGAGAGGGAACGAGACAACCCATGGAGCGCACCGTTCTTCGCGCGGAACAACACATCCTCTCGCCCGGCGCTTTGCGCCACCCTCTCCCGGCAGGAGAGGGAAAGCGGTGTCAAGCAGTCGCTCTCTGGGGTACGAGGGCAGTCAGAGCTCGCCCTCTCCCTCTGGAAGAGGGTCGGGGTGAGGGCCCCTGGGCGTGTCGACGCGCGCCATGTTACGCGTTGCCAGATCTTTCGCCCGGCTTGTCGAGGTTAGCGCGTCTGTACGCGCCAACGCGCACCCTCGACCGGACGGCCGCGGCGACAACCGAACGCTTGCGGCATCGCCGCAACAGGCGGCGCCTGCCGCCGCCGACAGGAACTCCGCTCAATCGAAGCGCAACTTCGCCTCGGCGATCAACTTCCGCCAGCCGTTGTAATCGTTGGCAATGAAGCTGGCCAAACGCTCCGGGCCACCCGGCGTCAACTCAACGCCGTCGGCGGTGAGCCGCTCTTGCACGTCGCGCTGGGCAAGGATCTTTTGCACCTCGGCGTTGAGCCGAGCGACGATCGGTTGCGGCGTCCCCGCTGGGGCGACGATACCCCAGTAGTTGAACACTTCGGTGCCAGGCGCACCGGCCTCGGCAACGGTCGGCACATCCGGCAGTTGCGGCACACGCCGCGTGCCGGTGACCGCCAGCGGCTTGGCCTTTCCCGCCTTGAAATGCGGCAGCATCGCCGGAATGCTGCCGGTCAAGAGTTGGATTTGACCCCCGAGCAGATCGGTCGTTGCGGGGGCGATACCCTTGTAGGGCACGTGCAGGATGTCGGTCCCGGTGCGCGCCTTGAAGAGCTCAAGCGCAAGGTGATTCACACCGCCCGTACCGGCGCTGCCGTAGGAAAGCTTGCCGGGGTTGGCCTTGGCATAAGCAATCATCTCGCGCAGCGTGTTGAAAGGCGCCTTTTCGCTTGCGGCCCAGACAAGCGGCCCGGCAGCAATCAAGGCAACCGGCGTGAAGCCACGCACCGGGTCGTACTTCGCCACCTCGGGCGTGGCCGCGGCCACGGTCGTGAAGGGCGATGCCACAAAAAGCAGCGTATAGCCATCCGGCGCGGCGGAGGCTACGTATTGCGTGCCGATGGCTCCACTCGCGCCCGCGCGGTTTTCAACAACGATCGGCAGTTTGAGTTCGGCCTCGAGCTTTTGCGCAAGGAAGCGCGCCACCGCGTCGGTGCCGGCCCCTGCCGCAAACGGCACGATGAGCTTGATGGGCCGCTCCGGGTACTGAGCCTGAGCCACCCCAACCGTCAGCGCGAACACCAACGCAACCAGCACGCGCAACATCACACCCTCTCCCGTCGATCTGAAACGGCGAAAGTCTAAAAAGCGATGTCGGCGATTGGCATGACCTCTGCGTTACAGTGCGGCGCCGGGTCGACCCGATCCATGCGTGCGCATGAGGAGCCCTCTCGATGAAACAGCCTGAAGCCCTCCCCGAAGAACCGCTTGCCATCCCCGCGCCGCAATCCGCGGGCACAACGGCCGTCGACCAAGCGGCGGCGTTGCTCGCGCTCAGGCTCGTGCTCACGCTTGGGCCGCGCTTCAACCTGCGCCGAGACATCAACGATGTGATGACCCTCTGCGCGCGCCATCTTCGCTGGCCGCACGGCGTGGTGACGCGCCTTCAGCGCTTCCTCTCGCAGCGCTGTGCCGATCTGCCGGCGTGGGCGGGCGTGGGCAGCCTCTCGCCGGAAGCCTTCGTGGCCAAGTACTGCATCTGGAACGGCACCTACGACGACACCACGGTCTTCTACTTCCTCGACGAATACTGCAAGCAAAACCCAAAGGAGGTGCTCGCCCTTCTCCAGACCACCGCGGATGCGCTCGAGCGCGCGGTGCGCAAGGAGCCGCCACGGATTGCCGAAAACGTGGCCCTGCTTGGCCGGGTACTTGGCCTGAACGCGGCCGAGCAGGCCCTGCTGCGGTGTGCAGCCCTTGCGAAATGCTCACGCGATCTGCGCCCGATTCTGGTCGACTGTAAGGCCGCGAGCGCCGCCGAGGCGCACGCGATGCTGGCGGAGGTCACCGGCGTCAATGCGCAGGAGATCGGCCTTGCGCTCAAACCCGGCGGACGGCTCGAATCGCTCGCCTTGATCGATGCGCCGATCGCCGAACACAACATCACCGACCTGGGCGATCTCATGCGGCTCTCGGATCGGCTTTTGCCGCTCTTGCAGGAGCACTATGCGAATGAGGCCGCACTGATGGCCGCCTTCACCAAGCCGGCCAAACCGACCACGCTCACGCTCGCCGACTACCCGCATGTCGAGGATGATGCGCGCTACCTCGCGGCGCTCCTCGCTGCGGCCGCCGAGCGTCGCGAGGCGGGCGTCAATGTGCTCATCTACGGTGCGCCGGGCACCGGAAAGACCGAATTCGCCAAGGTCATCGCGGCCATGGCGGGCGCCGAGCTCTACGAGGTCGAATGCTTCGATCGCGAGGGCGCAAGCCTCACCGGCAAGGAACGCTATCGCTCGTTGCAAATCTCGCAATCGTTCTTGAAGGGCCGACCCAACACGGTGCTTCTGTTCGACGAGGTGGAGGATGTCTTCCCCTCGAGCCCTTCCGAGATGCTCAACATGTTTCTTTCGGATGAGCACCATCGCGGCAGCGTCAATGGCAAGGCCTGGGTCAACCAGACCCTTGAGACAAACCCCGTGCCCACGATCTGGATCTCCAACTCGATCAACCAGATCGATCCGGCCTACCGGCGGCGCTTTCAGTTCCACCTCGAGCTCAAAAACCCGCCGCAGAAGGTGCGCGCCAACATCATCCGCAAGTACCTCGCCGGGCTGCCGGTCAGCGAAGCCTTCATCGAAAAGCTCGCCGCGCGGCGTACGCTCACGCCCGCGCAAATTCACGCCGCAGCGCGCTTTGCGCAACTGACCGCGGGCCGGCTCGGGGACGATGTCGAAGCGCTCATTGAGCGGCAGCTTGAGCGCTCCGAGGCGGCGCTCGGCTTGAAGGAAGACAAACCCGCCGGCGACTTCCGTCCGAGCGTCACCCACTACGACCTCACGCTTCTCAACATCGAAACCCGCCATCCGGTCGAAAAAATCATCGCCTCGCTCAAGGCGAAGGGCGCGGGCAGCCTCCTCTTCCACGGCCTGCCCGGCACCGGAAAGACGGCGCTTGCCGAACACATCGCCCGTTCGGTCGAACGCCCGCTCATGATCAGGAAGGCGAGCGACCTCATCTCCAAGTGGGTCGGCGAGACCGAGCAGAACATGGCCGCGATGTTCAAGGAAGCCACGACCGAAAAGGCGGTGCTCCTGCTCGATGAAGCCGACAGCTTCTTCCAGCCGCGCGGCATGGCGCAGCGGAGTTACGAGGTCACCGAAGTGAACGAAATGCTCCAACAGATGGAGCGCTTCGGCGGCATCTTCATCTGCACGACGAACCTGATCGACCGGATCGACGAAGCGGCGCTTCGGCGCTTCACCTTCAAGATTCGCTTCCACCCGCTCAAGCCCGAGCAGCGCGAGCGGATGTTTGTGACCGAGGCGCTCGCGGGCGACGCCTCACGCCTGACCGAGAAGCACCGCCACGCGCTTGCCAAGCTCGACCTCCTCACCCCCGGCGACTTCGCTGCGGTCAAACGGCAGATCGCCCTCTTTGACGAGCCGCTTTCGCCTGAGGACTTCCTCGCGCAACTGATCGAAGAGCACAAGGTCAAGCCGGACGTCAAGTGGGCGCGGTCGATTGGGTTTTCGGCAACGTAGCAACGGTCCGGCTCACGCTGCGACCTCGGCCGCTCACTTCCCTGCGACTGTACTGGGGTCGGTTTCGTTGCCCGCTTTCGGCCACTTGACCCAGAGCTCATAGCCCGGCGGGCACCACGGCCGCCAGACCGGGAAGCCCGTCTGCGGATTCACGCATGGCACCCGCAGATAGCGCCACGCTGGGCCGCCGTAGGACACGACGGGGTGCGCCACCTCCGCCCTAAGCGGCTGCGGGCGTTGCGGGTCAAGCACGGCCCAGGCGCCGTCGGCGAAGGCGTAGCAGCGGCGAACCTCGCTCACGCCGGCAGCAGGATTGCCGGGGTCGGCCAGCTTCCAAATCCGAACGGTGCCGTCGTCCGATCCACTGACGATCCAGCCCCCGTCCGGACTCACGGCGAGGCTCCTGACCCCAAGCCGATGCCCCGCAAGCCGCGCCACCTCCCGCACCCCAGCCGACGGATCGCTCGCATCGGACAAGGCCCAAAGGCGCACCGGGCCTTCAATCGAACCACTCGCCAGCCAGCCCCCGCCCGGACTCACGGCTAGGCTCATGACCCCACCCTTCTGCCCCTCAAGCCGCGCCACCTCCCGCACCCCAGCCGACGGATCGCTCGCATCGGACAAGGCCCAAAGGCGCACCGTGCCGTCAAACGAACCGCTCGCCAGCCAGCCCCCGCCCGGACTCACGACAAGG
>JANWWI010000040.1 GCA_025056355.1 Casimicrobiaceae bacterium
TGCTCGGTATCACGTTTCGCTCGCTGCGCTATCGGCTCGCGCGGCTTGGCATCCATGTTGGCGATGAGTAAGCTGTGGTGGCCGGCGGCTCGGCACCTGCCCAGCCCGAACGCCGACGCCCGACCGCTCGGGCTTGCCATCGAGCTCGTGGTGCTCCATTACATTAGCCTGCCGCCCGGCAGCTTTGGCGGTGAGGCAATTGAGGCGCTTTTTACCAACCGACTCGATTCCGAGCGATGGCCTCAGCATGCATCGCTTCGCGTCTCAGCCCATTTCCTGATTCGGCGCGAGGGCTCGTGCACGCAATTCGTCGACGTGCGGGATCGGGCCTGGCATGCTGGTGTCTCGACGTGGCGCGGACGCTCGCACTGCAATGACTTCTCGGTGGGCATCGAACTGGAGGGCACGAGTGAACACCCTTTCACGGATGCGCAGTACCAGACCCTTATCGCGCTGCTTGACTGGCTCAAAGCGAACACAGCGGTGAACGCCCTAAGCACTCACAGCGAAATCGCTGCGGGCCGAAAGCGCGATCCTGGCCCCTTCTTCGACTTTTCGCGTCTCGAGCGCTGGGCGATCTGAACCCGTGTCCAAGGACATCCGTACCCGCACTGCTCACCGCCCCGGTCGCGAGGACGGCAGTGGGGCCCAACACAGCGACGCGCGGTCCACTGTGACGCACGAGGCCAACGCGAACTTGAGCCTGATCGAAGAGATCCGGGCGCGGCTTGCGCCGCTGTCGCCCGTGCACTTGGAACTGCGCGACCAGTCGCATCGTCATGTCGGCCACGCCAGCGGCGGCGGGCACTTATCAGCGACAATCGTGTCTGACCAGTTCCGAGGGCTTTCGCCGCTTGCCCGGCATCGCGCCGTCTATGCCCTCGTTCAAGACCTCGTGCCGCACCGGCTGCACGCCCTACAACTCAAAACGCTAACACCCGAAGAGCTTCTCAAACAGGAACGTCTATGAGACCTCACATTCGTTTGTCGACTGCCGCGCTCGTCGCGGCGACCGTTGCCACGACGGTGGCCGCGCAAGCCTCTGCGCCGGCGCCGGCCAGACGGCCCGCGCCGACCGCTGCCCCACCGGCCACCGCAGCACCGGCACCCGCCACGAAAAGCGCTGAGGACGAACTCGTCTCGAAGGCGCAGTTCGATCTGATCCTCCAGGAACGACTGGCTCAAGGTCATCCCGACTCACCCGAACTTCGCGCTGCCTTGCGCGAGGAGCTCCTCAACCGGGAGCTGATCGTGCGTGCGGCCAAGGCCAAAAATCTGGACAAGGAGGCGCTCGTGCGCACGCAAATGCAGGCCGCCTCGGAAACGGTCTTGATTCGCGCCTACCTCTCGGAGTTTTTTCGCTCCAATCCGATCCCTGAAGAGGCGTTGCGCAAGGAGTACGAGACGATCCGCGCCGGCCTCGGCGACAAGGAGTATCGTGCGCGCCACATCCTCGTCGAAAAACGCGAAGAAGCCGAGGCCGTCATCAAACAGCTTCAGGCCGGCGCCAATTTCGCCGAGATCGCCAAGGCGCAGTCCAAAGATCCGGGCTCGCGCGAAAACGGCGGCGATCTCGACTGGGCTGTGCCCTCAAACTACGTCAAGCCGTTCGCCGATGCGATGGTGGCGCTCCAGAAGGGTAAATTCACGCCTCAGCCCGTGCAAACGCCATTCGGGTATCACGTCATCTTGCTCGAGGATGTTCGCCCAGCGCAGATTCCCGCCTTCGAAGAGGTCCGTGCGCAACTGACGCAGCGGCTCCAGCAGCAGGCACTCGAACGACACGTCGAGGAGCTGCGTACGAAGGCGGGCATCCGCCGCTGAATCGGCGAAAAGGCGGGCGCCGCGGCAAGCCGTCCACGGCACCGGCGCCAACGCCGAGGCGCCAGACGGTTCAGGTAAAAAAACGAGGAGGAGGAGTCTTGAACGCGTTTTTCAAAAACAAAGACCTGCTTGCCGGTCTCATGTTCATCGTGGTGGGCCTGGCGTTTTTTGCCGGCGCGTACAACTACACGATGGGAACAGCGGCCCGCATGGGGCCGGGCTACTTCCCGCGCATCCTGGGTGGGCTTCTGGTGTTCATGGGCCTGTTGATTGCCGGCGTCGGGCTCAAAAACCAGGCCAAGGCCGCTCAATCGCAAGGCATCGGCTGGAAATGGACGCCAGTCATTCTGGTGACCCTGGCGGTGATCTTGTTTGCCGTCGTGTTGCCAAGGCTCGGGCTGATCGCTGCGATCTTGGTGCTGATCGGCCTGGCCGGTTACGCCGCGCACGATCGGAACTATCGCGAACTTGCCCTCATTGCGCTCGCGATGTGCGTCTTCTGCGCGAGCGTGTTTGTCTACGGACTCAAGCTGCAATTGAAACTCTGGCCGTGGAGCTGAAGCGATGGATCTGCTCACCAACCTCGCCCTCGGTTTCAGCGTCGCACTGACGCTCCAAAACATCCTCTACGCGCTCATCGGCTGCGTGCTCGGCACCTTGATCGGCGTGCTACCCGGCATCGGGCCAGTCGCGACAATCGCGATGCTGCTTCCGACCACCTACGCGCTGCCGCCCGTGTCGGCCCTCATCATGCTCGCGGGGATTTATTACGGCGCCCAGTACGGCGGCTCAACAACCGCGATCCTCGTGAACCTGCCCGGCGAATCCTCCTCGGTGGTGACGACACTCGACGGCTACCAGATGGCTCGCCGGGGACGCGCGGGCGTCGCCCTCGGCATGGCTGCAATCGGTTCGTTCATCGCGGGCACGTTTGCCACGCTGCTGGTGGCCGCGTTCGCACCGCCGCTGTCAGAGGCGGCGCTCAAGTTCGGACCGGCCGATTACTTCTCGCTCATGATCTTGGGCCTGATTGCGGCCGTGGTGCTTGCGCACGGCTCAGTGCTCAAGGCGATCGCGATGGTCATTCTCGGCATTGCCTTGGGCCTCATCGGCACTGACGTCAACTCCGGCGTGGCGCGCTACAGCTTCGACATCCCGGAACTGACCGACGGCATCGGCTTTGTCGCCGTGGCGATGGGCATCTTCGGCATCGGCGAAATCCTCATCAACCTCGAGCGCGGTGCAAAGCGCGAGGTGTTCACCTCCAAAGTCGGCAAACTGCTGCCGACCTGGCAGGACTTCAAGCAGTCCTTCGGTGCGATCGCGCGCGGTACCGGATTGGGCTCGCTGCTCGGTGTCCTGCCCGGCGGGGGAGCCCTTTTGGCTTCCTTTTCCGCCTACTCGCTTGAGAAGAAGCTCGCCGGCGCCAAGGCCGATCCGCCGTTCGGCCAGGGAAACATCCGCGGCGTAGCCGCGCCCGAATCGGCCAACAATGCCGGCGCACAGACCTCGTTTATCCCGCTGCTCACCTTGGGCATCCCGCCCAATGCCGTCATGGCGCTGATGATCGGCGCCATGACGATTCACAGCATCCAGCCGGGCCCACAGGTGATCAATTCCAACCCGCAGCTGTTCTGGGGCCTGATCGCTTCGATGTGGGTCGGCAATCTCATGCTCCTCATCCTCAACTTGCCGCTGATCGGCTTGTGGGTGCAACTGCTCAAGATTCCATACCGCCTGCTCTACCCGATGATCCTCGTTTTCTGCGCGATTGGGGTCTACACGGTCAACAACAACGTCTTCGATATCTGGGTGATCGCGGTATTCGGCGTGATCGGCTACATCTTCGCCAAGCTCGAGTGCGAGGCAGCCCCGCTGCTGCTCGGTTTCGTCCTCGGCCCGATGATGGAAGAAAACCTGCGCCGCGCGCTGCTGCTGTCCCGCGGGGACCCGATGGTGTTTTTGCAGCGGCCGATCAGCGCCACGATGCTGATCCTAGCGGCGCTGCTCCTTATCGTGCTCGCCCTGCCGGCGATCCGGAAGAAGCGCGAGGAAACCTTCGTCGAAGAGTGAGCGCGCCGAGCTCGGCTTTGCGGCTCGGACCGGTCCTTCTCACGGCAGCAGCGTTTGCTCGGCCCCGCTTTGACCCTCGATTTGATCGCCGCCGGAGTGTTTTTGCCCGGTCTCGACGGGATGAGTGACTCCGGCCGCTTCGACCGCGCGCGCGCCCCGACGCCGCCGCCCGCGGCGTGCGCGCCGCGAACGCTGTCCCTCCGACGGTGCGGTCGCACTATCTGGGGCCGATCCCGCACGGGATGTGGCCCCTGGGGTCTTGCCCCGAGCACCACGCCGCTTGCGCCGCGCGGCGCGAGGCGTTGCCTCCCCGCGTTGATCCGGGCCGCCCGCTAAAGCGCTGGGGCTAGCGCCCTGGCGCTTGCGCCGCGATCGGGCGATTGCGGCCGGCGCGAAATCAGCGCCCATGCCCCCGAAGCCCGGGAACTGTTGTTGTTCGAGCGCGTGAGGACGGCCATCGACGCCGAAGCGGCTTTCGTACGGATCCTGGAAACGCCACGCGCCACCTCCGTTGGCCTGCTTGAGCCAAAGTTCGGCATGCTCCGTGGCGGTGCGCATCGGTCCGACGGGCGCCAAGGGCAATTTTCCCCGGGCCCCTCCAAACCGTGCCGCTTTTTCGAGTTTTTTGCGCGAGCGCAATCCGACCGCTTCAAGCAACGCAAACGTTTCCGCCTCGTCAAGCAGCTTCCACTGCCCGCGCTTGAGCCACGAAGGCAACTGCACCGGCCCATAGCGTGTGCGAATCAGACGGCTCACCGTCAACCCCAGATGCTCGAACATGCGACGCACCTCGCGGTTGCGGCCCTCTTGCAAGGTCAGCTTGTACCAATGATTGGCGCCGTCACTGTCTGCGTCGATGCGTTCAAGGGAGGTGACACGCGCCACGCCGTCTTCGAGTTCGATCCCGTCGATGAGCTGGTCTTCTTGTTCGTGGGTCAACTCGCCGAAGACGCGCACGCTGTATTCGCGGCTTACCTCGTAGCGCGGGTGCATGAGTCGGTTTGCGAGCTCGCCGTACGTGGTAAACAGCAACAGACCCTCGGAGTTGAAATCGAGCCGTCCAACCGGTACCCACTTACCATGATCGGGCCGCGGAAGGCGGTCGAACACGGACGGACGCCCCTCAGGGTCGTCGCGACTGACGATCTCGCCGGGCGGCTTGTGATAGATGAGCACCCGAGGCTGCCGATCGCCAATCGCGATCTTGACGCGCCGCCCCTTGACAAAGACGCGGTCCCGTTCGTTGACGATTTGGCCCAGGTGCGCGGGTTCGCCGTTGACCTCGACCTCGCCGGAGGCAATCAGCGCTTCCATTTTGCGACGCGAGCCGAGCCCCTGCTGGGCGAGCACTTTATGCAGGCGTTCCCCGCGCTTCGCGCGAACGCAGTGTTCACCCGGCGCAGAGGCCTCCGTAGCGGCGGTCTCTGCGATCTGGTTGGCCTTGCCCGCCTCCCGTGCGCCGCGCCGCCCACGGCGGCGCCGCCGACGTTCAGCCCGCAGAGCCGGTTCCTGCTGATCGACCCCGACCGGGTAGGCGGTTGCAAGCGCACTCGGTCGCGCATGCTCCTCCTCCGTCGGCGGCGATGACGCTTGCGCGGGCGCGACAAGCTCAATTGTTCCGACTGGCAGCGCAGAAGTCCCAGCCGAGGCCTCTGCCTCGGCTTGCGACGCAGCGCCCGGCAAATCGTTTGGATCGGTCACCATGATGTCAGTGCAGCGTGATCGACGGAGATGGTTCGTTGTCGTCAGTAGCCGTCCCATCCGACGCGTCCCACGGGAGGTCCGCGCCGATCTCCAAGCGCACCTGCTCTGGGTAGACCGGCTCGCTTGGCACTGGGGGCGGCTCAAGCCCAGGCCACACGTCGAGATCCGCCAGCGGGGGCAGCTCAGAGAGTGATCGCAAGTTCAAATCGTCCAGAAACGCGCGCGTCGTTGCGTACAAGGCCGGACGACCGGGCGTGTCTTTGTGTCCAACCACTTCGATCCAACCGCGATCCTCGAGCGTCTTGAGCACGTGCGTCGATACGCTCACACCGCGGATTGCCTCGATTTCGCCTCGCGTCGTGGGTTGTCGGTACGCGATGATGGCAAGCGTCTCGAGCACGGCGCGGGAATATCGCGGGGGCTTTTCGGCGGGCTCGAGCCGCTCAAGAAATGGCTGCATGTCGCGATGGGTCACGAAACGGTAGCCGCTTGCCACCTGCACGAGTTCGCAGTTGCCGCGCGCCTTCCACTCCGCCGCGAGGTCATCGAGCAACACCCGCACCGTCTCGGGCGTCAAGGGAGGATCAAAAACGCGACACAGCCGCTCAGCCGGCAAAGGTTCCGGGTGAGCAAGTAAAACGGCCTCCAGCACGCGCTTGGCCCGAGTCAGATCATCCAAGATTCATCCTTTCCTCACGAAGGTCGACGCACGCATCTCATGCCGATCCCGCCCTGATCCGCCCAAGCCAAGGCTCTGCGCGAAAAGCCCTTTCGCCCGGAGGACCTCACGCACGATGCCCCACCAACGCCCGCAATACCGGGGCAGGCGGCGCAAAAGCAGCCGCGCAATGCTCGAGCTTCGCCGCCGGCTCGCTTGCAGGTCGCATCTGTTGGTCTTTTGCGATGGCTCGTCACTGACAGCGCCGTTTTTGCATTCGATCTGGCATGCCCCGCCTGGACAACGGCCGGATCAGACGGCCCAACGCCGGCCGGCGTAACGCCGGCGCCGCCGGGGAGCAGCAAATCCACTGGCCTAGGCCGCAGCCTCAACGTCCTCCCGGTCGTCCCTTGGCGGAGGATCGAGTGCGCGCTGCACGTAAATGGGTCGGTAGAGTTCGGTCTGCGAGACAGTAATGATTTGCTCGCGGGCTAACTCAAGAATCGCCAGAAACGTGACGACGACAAGCGGAACGCTCACCGCCTCGTCGAATAGTTCAAAGAATTCTACATGCTTTCCGGGTTCGAGCCGCCGCAGGAGTTGGCTCATGCGGTCCCGAACCGAGAGGGTCTCGCGCGAGACCAGGTGAGTGCGATTGAGACGTGCACGCGACAGCAGCTGCAGCCACGCCCGACGCAAATCCTCCGGATGAACCTCGGGCAGCCGCTGCCGCGTCTGTCGCTCGAACAACACGTGCAACACGGCGAAGTCGCGCTCGGCCCGCGGCAAGCGATCGAGCTCGGCCGCCGCGAGTTTGAACTGCTCGTACTCGAGCAACCGGCGCACGAGCTCGGCTCGCGGGTCGGCCTCTGGCGTGTCGGTGCTCGCCGGTCGCGGCAACAGCATCCGCGACTTGATCTCGATCAGCATCGCTGCCATGAGCAGGTATTCGCTCGCCAGCTCGAAGCGCTGGGAACCACGGATGGCCTCAACGTACTCGAGGTATTGCTGCGTGAGCAGCGCCATCGGGATATCGAGCACGTTCAGGTTCTGCTTCCGGATCAGGTAGAGCAGCAAGTCAAGTGGACCTTCGAACGCGTCGAGAAACACTTGAAGCGCGTCGGGCGGGATGTAGAGATCCCGCGGCAGCTCCAGGAGTGGCTCACCGTAGACGCGAGGGGGGCGCCCCTGCGATTCAAGGCTCGGCCGCGTCTCAGGCGCAACGCCCGGAGACGCCAGTTGTTCATTGCTCATTGCGAAGATCCGGAGCCGGAACGGAGGTCAAGCCTCTTGGTTTTGTGCCGAAGCGCCTCGCACCGGCCCGACCACCCGTTCGATCTGCCGCTTGAGTTCCTCGCGCAGGCCGAGCGCGAACGCCGCCTCGGCCGCCACGAAGAGCGGCCCGACGAGCAGCCCCATGATGTCATCCAAAAAGGCGGGCTTTCGACCTTCGTAGTAGTGCCCCACAAACTGAAACAGCCAGCCAATGACGAAAAGCGCGATCCCCGTGCCGAGCCAAAGCGCGGTATCAAGCTGCGCGATCGGTTGTGCCAAGGCCAAACCCATCACGAAAAAGCCCGCCAAAGCAAGACCCAGCCGCCAATCGAGCCAGAGGTAATAAATCAGCGTGAGCCCCGCGAGCACAAGCGCCGGGGTGATGATGACCCCTGCCCACGAGGCTAGCATCGGCCTCGACAACAACACGATGAGCGCGAAAACGATCAGCGGAATGCCGACAAAGTGTGTGGCGATGTTTCGTCGATCGCGATGGTAGGCCGCATACTGAGTGAGCCATTCGACGGCGTGACGCATCAAAACCCCCTCGACTCAAGCCTGCGCGTAGCACTCCTCAAGCAAGCGCTGCAGGCGAAGCCTCCGTCGCGACAAGCGGCTTGAGCGGCTTCAAGCCCATCGCCTCGCGTACTCGCTCCAAGGTCTCACGCGCAACCTTTTGCGCGCGTTGGCATCCGTGTTCGAGGACCTCCCGCACGTAATCCGGCCGGGCCTCGAATCGAGCGATGCGCTCCTGCATTGGCGCCAGTTCCCTGTTGATGGCATCGATCACCGGCTGCTTGCATTCAAGGCAGCCGATGCTGGCACTCGTACAGCCGGCGCGTACCCATTGGCGACGCGCCTCGTCGGAGTACACCTGGTGCAGCGTCCAGACCGGGCAGTCTTCGGGGTTGCCTGGATCGCTGCGACGGGCTCGCTTGGGGTCGGTCTTCATCGCGCGGACTTTCTTTTCGACACTGGCCGGTGGCTCGCGCAAGTCGATCGTGTTGCCGTAGCTCTTGCTCATCTTGCGCCCGTCGAGGCCGACCAGGCGTGCGGCTTGAGTCAACAAAACGCTCGGTTCAGGCAGGATCGCGCGCCGGTCGCCTGTGAGCCAACCCTCGAGAATCTCGCGCTCCTCGGCACTGAGCGCATGCGTCGTCGCAAGCGCGCGGCGCGCTTTGGCCAGCGCCTCGAACTCGCCGCGTTCGCTCCATGCACTGCGCGCGCGCCGACACAGCGCAGCCACATCCGCTTCAAGCCGCCCTAGCGCCGCCTCGACCCGGCCCTCAAAATCGGACATGCGGCCGTAGATGTGGTTGAAACGCCGCGCGATCTCACGCGTCATCTCCACGTGCGCAGCCTGGTCTTCGCCAACCGGCACGTATTCCGGACGGTAGATCAGGATGTCGGCCGCCTGCATGACCGGATAGCCGAGAAACCCGTATGTCGCCAGATCGCGATCCTTCAGGTTTTCGAGCTGCTCTTTGTAGGTTGGCACGCGCTCGAGCCAGGCAAGCGGTGTGATCATGCCGAGCAGCACGGTCAACTCAGCGTGTTCGGGCACACGACTTTGAACGAAGAGGATCGAGCGCTCCGGGTCGATTCCAGAGGCGAGCCAGTCAGCGACCATGTCGAGCGTCGACTGCGCGATCACCGACGGATCCTCGTAGTGGCTCGTCAGCGCGTGCCAGTCCGCGACAAAGTAGAAGCATTCGTGCGTGGCCTGTAACGCCACCCAGTTTTTGAGCGCGCCGTGATAGTGCCCGAGATGCATGCGCCCCGTCGGCCGCATGCCTGAGAGTGCGCGCGCCTTCTGCGATAACGCCATGCTTTAGAGTCCTACGATCGTTCCGAGCGCCGCATACGCGGCGCTGAAAAGGGGTTTGAGCAGCCACGACAGCACGCCGAGCACCATCAGCGCGATGAGAATAAACAGGCCATAGGGCTCGGTGCGCGAGTAATGCCACGACAGGCGCTCGGGCAAGAGCCCGGCCAGGATACGTCCCCCGTCGAGCGGCAGGATCGGCAACAGATTCAAGACCATGAGACCGACATTCCACGCCACCCCCGCTCGCGCGATCAGGTCGATGGCCGACGACTCGGAAAACTTCAACACGAGTGCCCAAGCAATCGCCATTGCAAGGTTGGCCGCAGGTCCCGCGGCAGCCACCCAGATCATGTCGGTTTTGGGCCGGCGAAGGTTGCGGGCGTCGACCGGCACCGGTTTGGCCCACCCGAAAAAAAAGCCGCCGAGCAGCATCGTGAGCGTCGGAATTGCGAGCGTGCCCAAGGGGTCGATGTGCCGGATCGGATTGAGCGAAATGCGCCCGAGTAATTCGGCAGTCCGATCTCCGAGCGCCCGTGCCGCGTACCCGTGCGCCGCCTCATGTAGCGTGATGGCGAAGACAAGCGGAATCGCATTGATCGCGAGAGTCAAGACGAAGGATTCCATCGTCACGATTGTAGGCAGGGCCAAAATGCGTCGCGGCAAGCCACGCGCTCAGGTAGTCGAGCTGCTCGCGCAATCCATCGAGCCCCACCTCAGCGCGGCATCAACGCCACGGGATCGAGCGGACGGCCCTGTTTGCGCACTTCGAAGTGCAAACGCCCGTTGTGCGTGTCCGACACCTCAGCGATCTTTTGTCCCAAGGTCACGCGCTGCTGTTCACGCACGCTGACCTTGCCGACGTGACAGTAGATGCTGACCACACCCTCGCCGTGGCTGATGACGATCATCTGACCGCAGCCGCGCAGCTCGTTGCCGATAAAGATGACTTTACCGGTTGCCGCCGCAACCACCGCCGTACCCACGGGAGCGGCGATCTCGATGCCCTTGAGCGGAGCCCGTTCGTTGAAGGCAGTGACCACGCGGCCGGTGGTTGGCCACGTCCAGCGAATCCCATCGCGCTCGAACACCGGCCCCGGCCGAACTTCCGGCCCTTGACCCGCCGTGGTCTCGGAACGAGCCGACGGAGCGCTTGCCGGCGTGGCAGGCGCCGTTGAGACTGCACTCGAGGGCTCGACCGACTGCGCCCGCGCTTCGCGCTGCATCTCGGCAAGGGCGCTGTCGCTGTAGGGCAGTCGCAGCGCGCGCGGCTCGCGCCGCGTTGGCGGCTCGACGGGGCGAGCCATCGAGGGCGGTGAAGGCTCAAGCACCGCCGGCGGGGCCTGCGAAGGAGCTGGCGCAGCGGCGGGAGGCGGGGCTGGCGCAGGGGCTGGCAGTGGCTGCCCGATCAAAGGCGCCGGGGCAGGTGCAGCCGGTGCCGTCTGCACGAGGCCTGCGGGCGGCGGCGTGAGCCGAAGCAGCTGCCCTTCGCGTAGCGTTTGGTTCACGCTCATGCCATTCCACGCGGCCAGGGCGTGCATGTCCAGGCCATAGGTCAGCGCAATCCGATAGAGCGTTTCGCCACGCTGAACGAGGTGGGTACCATGCGCCGGAATCGGCAGCACGGTCGGTGGCGTCGCCGTGACCCCGGCGGGCGGCGCCGCGGCCGGGGCAGGCACGACTGGCTGCGCGGCAGCCGGGCGCGGGGGTGCGGTCGTTGTCGCCGGGGCGGTCGAACGGTCGATCACGGGCGCAGGTCGAGGCGCCGCACACCCCGCCACGACCAACACCGCGCAAATCGCCGTGGGCAGCCAAACCGTCCGCCGCCCGCGCTCCGTGAAAGGGCCATTCAATTGCCGCATAGCTGATTGTTGCACGCTGTGCTCGAGCTCGCCGCTTTTGCCACCTTCGACCACCACGAGCGGCCATCGTGCCGCGCAATCAGCGATCCGTTCCAGCGCCTTCCGAAGCACGGGTTACTCTTGCCCAGAGCGCAGGGGCACAAACACCACCGCCTCGTGCTCACTGCGGACCCATTCAGTACCCCTGCGCTCCAGGCACACAAGCCGTTGTGCCGATTCGCTGCCCACCGGCATGACCAGTCGCCCCCCCTCAGCAAGCAGCGGCGGTAAGTTGGCGGGAATCTCCGCTGCAGCAGCGGCAACGACGATCACATCGAACTGCGCGACACTGGAAGCCGCCTCCCGACCATCGGCGATCCGCACCTTGACGTTGTTGATGCCGCAGGCGGCAAGGATCTGCCTTGCACGCAGCGCGAGGGCCGAGATCCGCTCGATCGTGTAGACCTCCCGTGCGAGCGCCGCCAGCACCGCCGCTTGATAGCCCCAGCCCGTCCCGATCTCAAGCGCTAGCTCGACGCGCGAGCGCTCGCCCAAAGCGAGCTCGAGCGAGCGTGCCACGACGTAGGGCTGTGAAATCGTCTGCCCGAACCCGATCGGCAGCGCCGTGTCATCGTAGGCACGGCTCGCAAGCGCGGGCTCGACGAAGCGGTGGCGAGGCACGGCAAGCATCGCCGCAAGCACGGCCTCGTGGCCAATCCCCTGCTGCCGCAAGCGTTCGACCATGCGCCGGCGCGCGCGCTCCGAGGTCATGCCGAGACCGGCGTCGGCCAGATCGAGACCGCGGCTCATGGAATGAGGGCCGTCGGCGCCTCTGCGCCAAGCCATCGCGACACCTCGGGCAAGGCATCAAAGCGCGTCAAATCGACCGAAAGCGGCGTCACCGAGGCGTAGCCCGCGGCGATGGCTCCGAAGTCGGTGTCGGGCCCGGCATCGGCCGCGGGACCGGCCGCGCCGATCCGGTATTCAGTCGTCCCATCCGGCCGCACGCGACGATGCACGGGTTCGGCCTGGTGGCGTTTGCCGAGCCGGACGGTCCGAATGCCGCGCAGCTGGCTGAGCGGCACATCGGGGACATTGACATTGAGCAGCCACGGCGAGGCGTGCGGAAAGCGTTGCCAGCGCTCGACCAAGGTGCGCGCCACACGGCCCGCGGTTTCGTAGTGCTGAGCCGGGCGGCCTGCGAGGGAAAACGCCATCGCCGGCACTCCCAACAAATACCCTTCGATCGCCGCGGCAACCGTCCCTGAATAGATCGTGTCGTCGCCGAGGTTTGAGCCGTGGTTGATCCCGCTCACGACGAGATCGGGACGAAAATCAAGCCAACCGCAAAGTGCGATATGTACGCAATCGGCCGGCGTTCCGTCGATGAAGTAAAACCCGTTTTCCGCGCGCTCGATCGTGAGAGGCCGGTCAACCGTGATCGAGCTACTGGTGGCTGAGCGGTCGCGCGAGGGCGCCACCACAGTCAACTCCGCAAGCGGTGAGAGCGCATCGACGAGAGCGGCCAAACCGGGAGCGGCGTAACCGTCATCGTTGGAGACCAGTATCCTCACGCGCAAAAATTATAGGGAGCGTCGTTTTTGCCTCGTGTCGTTGACCGATTCGCTTTCCGTGCAAGCCTGGCCTTGCCCGCGAAGACTCGGTGCGTCCGTGGCAGGCGCTGATTTTTGGCCAGCGTGCCGGTTCGATCACGCCCCCGGCAGGCGCCCTGCGAGGCAGCGCAATCGCCGCGGCATTGCCAGTTCGGCGCCTCCGCCCCACGGCTGCGCGCCGATGCGACCCACCCGTCCATGAAGTCCCGTCTCCTCCTACTTGCCGCTGTGGCCGCCGTGGCATTGCCCTTCCTCACGCTGGTGGCGCTCGCGCTCGGCTGGACGAGTCCGGGGCCCGGCGGTGACACGCTCGGGCACTACGCAGCCACGGTGTTGCCCGGCTATGTGGCCAACTCGGTCGTACTTGCGATCGGCTCGGTGACGCTCGCCCTCGTGGTCGGTTGTGCGTGTGCCTGGCAGATCGAGCGCTATCAGTTTTTTGGCCGCGACGTGTTGGCCTGGGCACTCGTTTTGCCCATGGCCATGCCCGCCTACGTCGCCGCGTATGCGCTTGCCGATTTCACGCAGTTCAGCGGACCGCTGCAGTCCACGCTTCGCGCGCATTTTGGCTGGCAGCGAGGGGATTACTGGTTCCCCGAGGTCACCTCGATCCCCGGAGCGATCATCTGCTTTGGCTTCACGCTGTATCCGTATGTCTATCTGCTCGCGCGTTCGGCGTTTGCGGAACGCGGTCGCGAGCTCTTCGATGCCGCCCGCAGCCTCGGCCTCAATCCGCGTCGCGCGTGGTGGTCGGCCGTGTTGCCGACGGCGCGTCCGGCGCTGGTCGGCGGTGGCACGCTCGTGCTCATGGAAGTGCTCGCCGATTTCGGGGCAACGAGCTACCTCGGCGTGGACACGCTCACGGTTGGCATCTATCGCGCCTGGTACAACATGTCCGATTTGGCCTCGGCCGCACGGCTCGCGCTCGCCCTGCTTGCCGTCGTGGTCATCGTTCATGGGCTCGAACAGATGGCCCGCTCGCGTGCGCGCTATGCCAGCCGGCGCAGCCGCCTCGAAGCCTTGGAACGACTCACGGGGCGCCGCGCAGTGCTGCGCGGCCTGCTGTGCTTGCTGCCGCTCGTCGTCGGCTTTCTCATTCCAACGACGCTTCTGCTTCGTCTGCTCACGCAGGCCGAGGCGCCAGTGGCCTGGATGAGTACGCTGGTCTGGACCTTCAACTCGGTCCAGGTGGGAGTCACGGTCGCGGCCGTCACGGCCGTGATCGCACTGACGCTGCGTCTACGTGAGCGGCTCTGGCACGAATCGAGCGCCGAGTGGCTGAACCGAATCCTGAGCCTGGGCTACGCCGTCCCGGGGGCGGTGCTCGCGCTGGGCATCCTAATCCCGCTCGCGCGTTTGGACAATCTGCTCATCGAATGGTCGCGGCAGCTTTTCTCGGTTTCGCCGGGTCTGTTGCTCACGGGCAGCATCACGGCGCTCGTCTACGCAATCTCGGTGCGCCTCTATGGGATTGCGGGCAACGCTGCAAGCGCCGCGTTTGCGCGCATTCCGCGTTCGCTCGACGACTCGGCGCGCGTACTGGGACTTTCGCCTCTAGCGACCCTCAAGCACGTGCACTGGCCGCTTGCGCGTGGCACCATGCTCGCCGCGGCGCTACTGGTGTTTGTCGACACGCTCAAGGAGCTCCCCGCCACGCTCGCGCTCAAGCCCTTCGATTTCGACACCCTTGCCACTGCCACCTACAACCTCGCCCGTGACGAACGGCTTGCTGAGGCGGCGCTACCCTCGCTGCTGATCGTGCTAGTCAGTCTGCCCGCAACCATGCTCTTGGCTGGCCGATTGCGTATGCCCGGCCAAAGGTGGACGGCGGAATGAGTCGACCCGGCAAAACCCTCGAGCAACCGACCCCCCTGCTCGGGGGCCAGTCGCCCGAGGCCTTCATGCGCCGCTATTGGCAACGCCAACCGTTGCTCATCCGGCAAGCCCTGCCCGGTTTCATCGATCTGGCCGAGCCGCAGGCGCTGATGCGCCTTGCCGAATCGCGCGAGGTCGAATCGCGGCTGGTTCTCCGCGAGGCCGGGCGCTGGCACCTCGAACACGGCCCGTTCCGCCGAAATCGCTGGCAGCGTCTTCCCGAGCGGCGCTGGACCCTGCTGGTTCAGGGGCTCAACCACCATCTGCGCGCGGCCGACCAACTTCTGCGTCAGTTTGACTTCATCCCACGCGCTCGGCTTGACGACCTCATGGTCTCCATTGCCGCGCCTGGCGGCGGCGTGGGCCCGCATTACGACTCCTACGACGTGTTCTTGCTCCAGGGACGCGGAATTCGCCGTTGGCGCTTGAGCACGCAGCGCGATTTGCAGCTCGATCCGCGCGCGCCGTTGCGTCTGCTCAGGAACATGCGAACCGAGCGCACGGAAGATCTACGCGCCGCCGACATGCTCTATCTTCCGCCGCGCGTGGCGCACGACGGTGTGGCGATCCAACGCCGCGGGTTCTGCATGACCTACTCGATTGGCTTTCGCGCGCCGAGCCGTCGAGAATCCATTGCGGCCTACCTCGACTGGGTCGCAGCTCTGCTCGACGAGGACGAGCTCGACGAGCAACATCCGAAGGACCCGGATCTTCGAGCCACCGATCGCCCCGCGCGTCTGCCAAAGACCTACGTGCGAGGGCTAGCCGAGGCGCTCGCGCAGCTGCCGCGCAAACCGAGCCAGATCGCCGAGTTGGCCGGCTGCCTGGCAACTCAACCTAAAGCCGGGACCCACTGGCCTGCTCCGCATGAGCCTCTGTCGAAGGCTGCCTTCCGGCGCGCGCTCAAATCGGCCGTCGTCGGATTAGCGTTGGCCACGCGCTGCCTCTACGACCAGAAGCGACTCTTCATCAATGGCGAGTCCTTCGACATCGTTGCCGCCAAGTCTTTCTGGTGGAGCTTTGCAGAACGCCGCGTCACCCGCGTGCCCGAAGCCCTGATCGGACAAATCTGTGACACGCTCTACGACTGGTACCAACGCGGCTGGATCGAGCTCAATCCTCCTGCCGATGAACGCTCATTCGACACCCGCGCGCCTTCTGCTTAGCTGGGCCGACGTGGCCGAGGCGCTCGATGTGCTGATTTCACGGAGCCAGCGCAGCCTCTGCGTGCTCGATCTCGACTTACGCCTCCAGGGCTGGGAGAGGAAGGCGCGAATCGAGGCGCTGCGGCAAAGCATCGTCGAGCGATCCGTCCGCGTCCGAATCCTCGTGGCCGACCTCCGATACCTCGAAAGCCACCTGGCCCGTCTTGCGCAGCTTGCCGCCGATCGCAGCGGACACATCGAGATCGTGGAATCCGATCGCACCCATGAGTTATCCACAGCTTTCGCCGTCGCAGACGGACAACACGGCCTCGTCCGCCCGGACCCGTTGCGCTCCCGTGGCCTTGCCTGGTTTGAGAACTTATATAAATCAAATACTTACGAAGAGATTTTCGAGTCGTTTTGGAATTCCGGCGGTCGCCGTTACTTTCCTGAAACATTAGGGCTGTGACGGGGTGAAGCGGCCCGACCCGATTTCGCTATACTGGCGGCTCTCCCTCAGTTTCCTTCCCGGTTTCGCTCACCGGCGTGGTCTCCACTGAGAGAGATTCTCCTTAAGGCACACACCTTCGTTAACGACTCACGACATCAAGCTTCAGGAAACACACGATGAATAAGTCCCTCGTTGTCGCCGCGATCGTCGCGGTTGGCCTCACTGCCTGCGGCAAGAAGGAAGAGCCGAAGGCTGCAGCTCCCGCGCCCGCGGCCGCTCCCGCGCCGGCTCCGGCGCCAGCGCCTGCTGCTGCGGCGCCTGCCCCCGTGGATGCGGCCAAGGAAGCCGCGGCGAAAGCTGCGGAAGCCGCGAAGGATGCTGCGGCTAAAACCGGCGAGGCCGCTGCCAAGGCGGCCGATGCCGCTAAGGATGCGGCTGGCAAAGCCGTCGAAGCCGCCAAGGAGGCTGCTCAAAAAGCCACCGACGCGGCACAGAAGGCAGCGGATACAGCGAAGAAGCCCTGACCGTCGCGTTAACGTCTCTTATGGTAAAGCCGGTCAACCGACCGGCTTTTTTTTGCCCAGTCGAAAGCCGCGCTTGGGCTCGATTGCTCGGTCGATCGAGCCCCTGCTCACGCAGGGGCGCCCCGTGTCGGCGCGCGAGCCCGACAATAGCGTGGTCGAGCTTCAGCGCAACTGCTCGTAGAGCAAGCGGATGATGCGATCGGCAATGGGACTCCCATCGGCGACCCCTTGAGCGTTTCGCACGACAAGGACCGACTGCCCCGCGTTCTCCGTAAGCACGATGCGATACTGCTCAGCCACAGCGCGCTCGCCGCTACCCGCCCAGAACCGTAGCCGCTCGAGCAAGCCGGGCTCATTGCGGGCGATGAGTTCCGGATCGGCGTAGCGCACAAAGTACGTGCCGGCCGTCCGGTCACGGTCGACAACCGTAAAGCCGACCCGATCGAGTGCAAGCCCTACACGCCGCCAGGCGCGATCGAACGGATCCGCGAGGACTAGGCGCTGATCGGCGCCGCTGCCGGCAATCGTGGCCTGCTCGGGTCGCGGCGCCCCCGGACTGGTCGCAGAACGGGCGAGCTCTTGCGCAGTTTCCCGCGGGGTGCCGAGAAAAACCAGCATGCGCTGAAGGATCTCCGCTTCAAACTCAGGTTCCGGTCGCCGCGGTTCCCAGCGAAACACCGGTTGCGTACCGGTGCCGATGTTCTTTTCCTCGAGCCCTCGATGCGAGACGTAGACTTCGGTGGTGTTGTTGGGGGCGCGCTCGATTCGGACCCGATATTTGTCGCGCGTACCGCTCGAATAGACGTTGTCGAACAGCCGCCCGATCGTGCGTCGGATCGGGTCGTCGTGGATTCGCGCGCGGTTTTCCGCCCAATCGGTCTCCATGATGCCGATGCGCGGATCGTCCACAACGAGGCTCAAATTGAGCGAGCTCCAAAACTCGCGCAAACGCCCAAAGACGACCTCCGGGGGAGCGTTGACCACGAGCCAGCGCTCGGTGCCCGCACGCTCGATTCGAACGCCCGGCACGGTGGGCAAAACACCGCCTGCGCCTGCCATGGCGGCCGCGCGAGAAGCCGCGGTGATGCCTGAGAGCGTTGCCACGCCACCGACCCGATAGCGTTCGTCATATCGCGGCGGAGCGAGATCCGGCGGCACTTCGAGCGCCGCACCGGGTTGCGCGGAGCGATAGTCGATGCGCCGCGCCTCGAAGGGGGTGAAGGTCTCAAGCGTCCCGCATCCCGCCAGCATCGTGGCAAGCAGCCCGGCTGGCACCGCTGCCGGCCGAAGCAAAGATCGCATCCTTGAACTCATAGACGTGCAAACTCACTTCCAGAACGATCGAACGCTTGTCGCACACACGCCACCTCGCCATGCAGAGCGGAGGGCGCATCGGCCCAAGCGGACAAGCCGCCGCGTGAGGCTTTTCTCAGACAAGCTCAGCCTCCTTGAGTGCCTGCTCAAGCACAGGTTCAAACTGCGGCGAAAGCGACGTCAGCGGCAACCGCACCGTCGGGCCGATGCGCCCGAGGCGCGCGAGGGCCCACTTGACGGGGATGGGATTGGCCTCAACGAAGAGCTTCAGGTGAAGCGGCATGAGGCGGTCGTTGAGCGCACGCGCCTCCTCCCAGCGCCCCTCCAGGGCCGCCGCAAAGAGCTGCGCCATTTCCCGCGGCGCGACGTTCGCCGTCACGGAAATCACACCATCGCTGCCGAGTGCGCACAGAGCGACCGCCGTATCATCGTTACCGCTGTAGACGAGAAAGTGTTTGCTTGGCCGCACCTCGCGGCGCAACCGGCGCAGCAGCTCTCCCCCGCGCGCGAGGTCGCCGGTCGCATCCTTCAGGCCCACGATGTTTGGGATCTGAGCAAGGCGCAAGGTCGTCTCGAGCGATAAATCGGCAACCGTTCGACTCGGCACGTTGTAGAGGATGAGCGGCAAATCGACTTTTTCGGCGATCGTACGAAAGTGCCTGTACAGCCCCTCCTGTGTAGGCTTGTTGTAATAGGGCACCACCGACAGATGCGCGGCAGCGCCCGCGCGCTTTGCAAAATCGGAGAGTTCAAGCGCCTCGGCTGTCGAATTGGCGCCCGTTCCGGCGATGATCGGGATGCGACCGCGTGCGAACTCAACCGCTCTGGCAATCAGCTCACAGTGTTCTTCCACACTCACCGTCGGCGATTCGCCGGTCGTCCCCACAATGACAATTCCCGCGGTGCCCGACTGAACGTGCCAGTCGATGAGCCGCTCAAGCCCCTCGAAGTCGAGGCTCCCATCCTCATGCATTGGAGTGACGATGGCAACCAAGCAACCCCGAAGGCAAAACGACTGAGAAACGGCCGATGAAGCCGAGCCGGTGAGCGGATCGATCGCGGTCATCCTAAAGACTTCGCATTGAGACGAGACGCGCGCATGTTAGCGCAGCCTCTAAGACCGTCGGCGTACACGGTTGCTAGCAACCGAGAGGCCGGTGTCCCTTCGCTGCGCGGCACGACGTCGCGGAGGGTCACGGCCGGACCCGGATAGCGCGGGCGAAAGGACAAAACGACTAAACTTTCGGGCTATGGCCCTTTTTCCCTGTCCGCCGGCAAGCCGGCACTGCGCGACGGATCGACCACAAAGTCCCCTCGGGCTCGCGCGCGCGCTCTTCGCGGCGGCAGCCTTGGCATTGGCCACACCGATTTCGGCGCAGCCGGGCGCAGCAAGTGGCAGCGCGAGCGGCGAACGCCTCTCGACCTCAAGCTGGCACGATCGAGCGACTCAGGCCATCGCCGCCGTCACGGCGCATGCCTTGTCCCTCGTCGGCGTGCGCTACAAGTTTGGTAGTGACGACCCCGAACGCGGCGGCCTTGATTGCAGCGGCTTGATCCGCTACGTCTTTCAGCAAGCCACGGGGATCGAGCTACCGCGTAGCGCGCGCGAACAGGCACGGATCGGCCAGGCCGTCGCGTTGGAAGAGCTCCAGCCCGGGGATTTGGTGTTTTTCAACACGCGGCGCTTCCAGTTCTCGCACGTGGGGCTGTATCTGGGCAATAACCAGTTCATCCACGCGCCCAGTCGCGGCAAGGTGGTCGAAGTCGTTCGGCTGGATCAGCGCTATTGGCAGCGAGCCTTCAACGGCGCTCGGCGAATCATCGATGCGGTCCCGGTGCTTGCCACGGCGACCCTTGCTGGAACAGCCCACGCCGCCCAGTCACCGACGGCCGAGCCCGGTGAACCTCAGCCCGCAAGCCCGCGCCAGCAACAACCTGTCGAGCCGCTTCCCGCTGGAGTCAACCGGCGCCGCTGAACGGAAAGTCCGACAGCGCTGGAAGGGGCCAAGCCGTTCGTCCCAGTCGCCTCGGTCAGCCGCCAGGGTGCGCCCGGGCCGAGCACGAAGACGGGTATCTCACTCGCTCAAGCGGCCCCGAGAACTCAGAATCTAGCGCCCTACGCATCAAGCGGCCCCGAAAATCACCAGCCTCGAACATCAACTGACCCTGAGCAAGTTGGCAAAACGGCTTGCCGCCCGTGACTGCCAGGGAAGCTAACGCTCGAGCCAACATCCAATCGGCAACCCGTCGATGCCCGCTTGCCTCCCGTGACCGCACGGGGCTCTACCGCAGCTTCTTCCGCGAGCGCTCTTTTTGCTCGACGACTTTTAGGTGCCTTCGGCCAATCCCACCGGATGCGTCTCGCCTATCGTGGATAGGTTCCTCACCTGCAT
The DNA here is from genome assembly GCA_025056355.1 of Casimicrobiaceae bacterium. Lineage (GTDB taxonomy): Bacteria > Pseudomonadota > Gammaproteobacteria > Burkholderiales > Casimicrobiaceae > Casimicrobium. The sequence goes on from JANWWI010000040.1 coordinate 20,516, forward strand.
GCACGCCTGCTCTAAACGCGCATGCAGCTCCTGCGGCAGCGAAAAAAACGACGGTCGGACCCGATATTTCGCGAGGATCTTCTCGGTGCGTGGATCGGGCCGATCGACCAACGCCTTCGCTTCTCGCCGGGCCTGATCGCGTGCCGGGTCGTTGAGATCGCGCTCGAGCGCCTCTGCAAGCCCGGCGATTCGGGCGCTGGGTTGCGCATTGCGAGGGCCTCGTAGCTGGCTCAAGCGGTAGAACACTTGCCCGTCACGTCCGATCTGCATCAGAAAAAGCGCTGTGGCCCGCTCACCCTCGACGCTTTCGAGCGCAAACACCCGCGCGCCCCGCACACAAGGCTCCCAATACGTACGTACACAATGCTGCATCAGGCGGCCCTCGTCCTCGAGCGCCCTTGCGCTCAGCAATTCGGTGGCTTTCCCTGCGGCGGAGACGAATTCCCCAACCACGGCAGGCAGCTGCTCGACCGAGAAGGCCGCCTCGCCCGCACGTAGGCGGCGCAACTTCTCGGTATAGGAAACCGTCGTGGTGATGATGCTTTCAAGCCCATGTGCCAACACCCAGCCACGGGCAAGCGCCCTGTATCTTTGAGTCGAGGTTTCGGACCGGCCCCCGCAGCCCGAGGCGCCTCATGATTGAGTCAAGCCCGTGCCTGAGCACTGGGCGTGTGAGCCGGACCGCCCTCTCTTGCAGCCCGAACGGTTGTAAGAACGTGTAGTTCGCATGAACAAGGTGGGGGCGAGAGGACGCGTCCGACTCTGTTTTTGTGGGTATCGATTTTTCGAGCCAGACGCTGGAGGTGGCTAACAGCAGCGAGCGCAAAGAGCTGGCAGGTGGCCAACGATGCGGCCGGCATCGATGCGCTGGCCAGCCGGCTGTTGGCGTTGAAGCCGGCGCTGAATGTGCTGGAGGCCACTGGCGGGTATGAGTTTGAGGACGCCTGCGCCGTGCAGGCTGCGGGACTGGCCGTAGCAGTGGTCAACCCGCGCACCGCGCGTGACTTCGCCCGTGCCATGGGTGCGCTTGACCTGCCCCCCTCTAGCCGTACCAAGGTAAAGGAAGTGAAGTCCGTTCATCAGGAGAATGGCGGACATGAGGAAGAGCAGGTACAGCGAGGAGCAGATCATCGGGTTTCTCAAGCAGGCCGAGGCCGGGATGCCGGTGGCCGAGGTGTGTCGCAGGGGCGGCTTCAGCGACGCGACGTTCTACAAGTGGCGCTCAAAGTTCGGTGGCATGGAGGTCTCTGACGCGCGGCGGCTGCGGGAGCTTGAGGCGGAGAACGCCAAGCTCAAGCGGCTGCTGGCTTCAGGCGCAGCTGGACATTCACGCGCTCAAGAGCGTCTTTGGGCTAAAGCGCTAGCCCCACAGGTCAGGCGCGAGGCGGTCGGCAGGATGGTCGAAGAGCATCACCTGTCGGAGCGCCGGGCGTGTGGGCTTGTGGGGCTCTCCCGAGACAGCGATCGGCATCCGCCCAAGGCCGAGCGCTTAAAGACGAGGCGCTGCGGCAGAAGAATCATCGCGGTTGCTCGACAAGCGGCGGCGGTTTGGCTACCGACGAGTGCATGACATGGTCAGCAGACGCTTTCCCGGGGTCAATCAC
>JANWWI010000041.1 GCA_025056355.1 Casimicrobiaceae bacterium
CACCTCGACCCTCTCCCAGGGGGAGAGGGTGCAGGCAAGGGAGCCCAGCTCCGGCGGAGATGGGGGCGATGTTGCGAGTTGTTCACTTTGGAACCTCGGCAAAAGTGTTGCGAGCGGGATCGAGTGCGAGGAGCCGCGCGAGCAAGCGATGAGACCTTTCAGACCGAGAGCGGCGAGTCGCGGGCGAGCACGCGACAAAGCGATCCGCCCGCGCAGCAGGTTTTGCAGCGGCTCCACGTTCACACGACGGTCGAGAGTTGGAAGTCGCTCTCTCGGAAAATGCGCGTGTGCGGCGATTTGTTCGCCGGCGAAAAAGGCCTCGACCCAAGCTTCGCCAAATGCAGAGGAAATGTCTCACGAGTTACCCTCTCCCCCTGGTCGTGGGTGGCGCGCCGCGGGGGGTGCGGCCCGTAGCCCGAGCGACCGAAGGGTAGAGACGTCCAAGAGAGCGAAAAGCATGTCCGAGCACGAAACCTTCATGCACGAGGCCCTGGCCGAAGCCCGTGCGGCGCTCGCTGCAGGCGAAGTCCCGATCGGCGCGGTGGTCGTGCTCGCGGGCCAAATCATCGGCCGCGGCGGTAACCGGGTGCTGCGCGAGCAGGACACAACCGCCCATGCCGAAATCGTTGCTCTGCGGGAGGCCTTTGGCAGGGTGCGCAACTACCGCTTGCCCGGCGCCATCGTTTATTCCACGGTTGAGCCGTGCGCCATGTGCGCCGGGGCGCTCCTTCATGCGCGGGTGGCCGGGGTTGTCTGGGGCGCGCCGGATCCAAAGTTCGGTGCGGGGGGGTCAATCCTCAACCTTTTCGAAGAGCCCCGGCTCAATCACCACGCGCGCCTTGTGCTGCACGGTGTTCTGGCCGATGAGGCCAGTGAGCTCCTGCGTGCCTTTTTTTCCGACAAACGCGCACGGCGGCGCTCCGATGGGCTTGAGGTGCGCACGGCCACCTGGGCGGACGACCAGGCCACACTCAAAGCCATCCGCTTCGAGGTCTTTGTCGAAGAGCAGGGTGTGCCCGCCGAGCTTGAGGTCGATGAAAACGATCCACGCTCGATTCACGCCATCGCCTGGCTGGACGGACTCGCGGTCGGCTGCGGACGGCTTCTGCCCGACGGCCACATCGGCCGCATGGCGGTGAGGAAGCCCTGGCGCGGGCGCGGTGTGGGCGCGGCGATCCTCAAGCACCTCATGGAGCGCGCGCGTCAACGCGGCGACCGTGAGGTCGTTCTCTCGGCGCAAACCCACGCGTTGGGCTTCTACGAACGCTTTGGCTTCACTGCCGAGGGCCCCGAATTCGACGAATGCGGCATCCCGCACCGCGAAATGCGGGCTCACCTGTAAGGACACCCCACGATGCACCGTCTATTCCGATTCACCGCCGCCACCCTCGCGAGCGCGGCACTTGCGCTTCTGGCCGCCTGTGACCGTGTGGCCACCGGCGAACTGCAACCGGGCTTTTCCACGGTCACCGACCTTCGCGCCAAGATGGGCGAGCCGCGTGTGATCTACCGCGAGCAGGGCCGGGAGATCTGGGTCTATCCGCTTGGGCCCGAAGGCGTGAAGACGTATTTCATGAGCGTCTCGCCCGACGGCAAGCTCACGGCAATCGACCAAGTGCTCACCGAGGCCAACTTCGCGCGCATTCAGCCCGGCATGACCCGGCAGGAGGTCGAGGCGATCATCGGTCCGCCTGGACGTGAAGCGCGCTATGCGATGACCCCGAACGAAGTCACGCACAAGTGGCGATTCCTGCGTGGCAACGAGGCCATCTTTTTTGATGTCACCTACACCCTCCCGGACGGGCGGGTCAAGGCCACGGGCTACGACGAAGTCACCGGCAGGCCAGATGCCGCGCGGTGAGCCGGGGCTGGACTCCGTGCGCTCGCGGCGATCGCCGAGCAGGAGGACTAGAAAGCGCTTCTTCAGACGGCTGAGCGTTGCAGCGATGCTTGCGATCGCCTCCAGGGGGTGCTGCTTTGGTACGCCTTCGTCGAGAACCGAACCAATCACACCGCTCGGCCTTTTGGGAAACGGCGCACTAAGGCTTCCGCCGGCTGCGATCGTGGGGTCCTGCTGCTGTGTAAGCCAAGCTAGCGGCTGGTTGCCGCGCTCTGGGGTGCGTTGCCGAGGAGCCTTGAATACCTCTCGATCATCGTCGCAGTCTCCACTGCGAGGCGCGGATTTGTCACGGCAGGCCCGAGCGCGGCACCCTCGCGGCGCCGCGCAAGGCCAACCCCACGATCGCAGGATTTCCGCCTCAGACCACCCGCACAACCGAGCCGTATTCGCCGAGGCGCACATCGGCGGTCACAAGCAGAATGCCCTCCGTGCGGGACTGGGCGATGAGCAGCCGGTCGAACGGATCGCGGTGCAGGTCGGGTAGGTCGGCGGTGGCGGCAGCGTGCAGGCTTGTGACCGGCAGTTCCTCGTAGCCGTTGTCGATGAGCCCGCGGCGTAAGAGGCGCGGATCGCAGCGGAAATCCGGCCGCCCGAGACGGGCTTTGATGGCCACCTCCCAAAGGCTCGCGGCACTAAAAACGAGCGTGTTGGCGGGGTTCTCGATCAGTGCCCGGGCTCCGTCGGGCAAGCGGCGCGAGCCGGCGGCAGCCCAAAGCAGGATGTGCGTGTCAAGAAGCACCCGCATCGTCTAGGGCTTGCATCAAGGATCGCAGTCATCAGACCCCGCCGAGACCGCAGGCGCGGCCAGAAGCGGAAGAACCGGTGCCTCTGCCGCGGCCACGGGGCCGGAACCGGCCGTAAAGAGCGCCTCGATCTCGGCTGCCCCCATGCGGTCGAAGTCCTCCGGTACCTCGATCTCGCCAGCAAGAAAGCCGATGCGGCGCTGCTCTGAGGCGACGGGGGCATCGAGCGCGGTGACGCGCACCATCGGGCGCCCGGCCTTGGCGATGATGAAGGACTCGCCCGCCGCGGCTTGATCGACAAGGCGAGAAAGGTGCGTTTTGGCTTCGTGGATGTTGATGACGGTCATCGCGCTTCCAGCTGTAGACTTGGTTTGATGGACTTAGTCTACACGTCAGTGGCCCAAAAACAAGCGGAAGCGAATGGCTTACCCGGCGGGAACATCCTCACGCGGTGCGGTGGGACTGCGGCCCAAGCCAGAGCAGCGCCAGGGCGACGAGCGCAATGGCTGGCAATGCGGTGTAGTTCACCATCTCCCAGCCGCGGGCGTTCACGAGCAGCCCGGCGCTTGAAGAGGACACCGCCATCGTGGCAAAGATCAGCATGTCGTTGAAGCCCTGGACGCGGGTCTTTTCCGCCGAGGTGTAGGTCTCGGTCAAAAGCGTGGTGCCGCCCACAAAGAGGAAGTTCCAGCCGACCCCAAGCAGGAAAAGCCCAACCCAAAAATGCGCAACCGTGGTGCCAGCGAGGTTGATCGCCACACAGGCCAAGTTGAGCGCCACACCGGCCCAGAGCACGCGGCTGACGCCGAAGCGCTTGATCAGGTTTCCCGTGAAGAAGCCCGGCGCGAACATACCAACCACATGCCACTCGAGGACGAACACCCCGGCACTGAACGGATGCCCGCAAAACTGCATCGCAAGCGGTGTTGCCACCATGAGCAGATTCATGACCCCGTATCCGAGTGCCGCAGCCATCACCGCGACGATGAAGCGCGGTTGGCGAATGATCGTGGCCAGCGGACGGCCGCCCGATGCCGTCTTGCCTGGGGTTACAAGAGGCGGCAGTTTGAGCTGCCACTGAAGGGCAAGCGCCAGCAGGGCGAAAGCCACCAGGGACAGGTAGGTGCCAGCGTAGGTCACCGCGAGCCAGTCCTTCGAGAACTTGCTCGATTCCGGGCCGATCAGTCCACCGAGGATGCCCCCAGCCAGCACCAGCGAAATCGCGCGCGCCTTGTTCGGCCCGCTTATCGCATCGGCCGCGGCGAAGCGGTAGAGTGCGCCGGTGGCGTTGTAGCAGCCGATCAGGAAGGTCCCGGCGCACACCCCCCAGAAGCTCTTGGCGAGCACGCTTGCCGCGCAGACGAGCGCCCCGGCGATCGCAAGCAGGCTCCCGTGCATGAAGCCCGCGCGCCGTCCGACGCGCTCCATCCAGCGTGAAACCGGAATGGCCGAAACCGCCGAGCCCACCACGTAGGTCATTGCGGGCAGGGTCGCGAGCGCCTTGTTCTCGGCCAGCATGTGGCCCACCAGCGCGTTGACCGCCATCAGGATGACCGTGTTCGTGAACAGCAGCCCCTGGCAGGCAGCCAACAACACAATCGTTCGGCGCTCGGCAGGGGAGAAGGAGCCGAGAACGGTGTTCATCGGGCGAGTTGCAGAATCGGAATCATGGGCAGAAGAATGACGGAAGGAGCGCCGCCGCAGCAACCCTCACCCGGCCCTTCAGGCCACCCTCTCCCAGCGGGAGAGGGAAGGAACCCGATTTTTTGGGGAAACAGGTGGCGAGTCTGCCCATCCCCCTCTCCGCCGGAAAAGGGAGGCATCCCGTTTTTCAAGGAAGGCGCCCCGTCGGCATATTCCCCTCTCCCGTGGGGAGAGGGGCAGGGGTGAGGGAGGTGCTGCATGCCAGCGCCGGTGGCGAAGCGTTTTGAGGCAGGCGCCAAACCGGGGCCGCTGCTTTGATCCCCCTCTCCGCCGGAAGAGGGAGGCACCCCGTTTTTCAAGGAAGGCGGCCCGTCGGCGGATCCCCCTCGACTGCCGGGAGAGGGGTTGACGTCGCTTACGGCACCTCGAAGACCTGGCGCAGGTAGGCAAGATAGGAAGGGTCTTCGCACATCGTCTTGCCCGGAGTGTCGGAGAGCTTGGCGACCGGCTGGCCCTGGCAGCGCACCATCTTGATGACGATCTGTAGCGGCGTGTAGCCGAGATCGTTAGTCAGGTTGGTTCCGATCCCGAAGGCGGTCTTGGCCCGGCCCTGGAAGTAGCGTGCCAGTTCGACCGCGCGCGGAAAGGTCAGCCCGTCGGAGAAGACGAGCAGCTTGGTGCGCGGATCGACTTTGTTTTTGCGGTAGTGCTCGATGAGTGCATCGCCCCAGGCCTTCGGGTCGCCCGAATCATGCCGTGCGCCATCGAAGAGCTTGCAAAAGTACATGTCGAAATCGCGCATGAAGGCCTTCAAGCCGGCCACATCGGAAAGTGCGATGCCCAAGTCGCCGCGGTATTCATCGGCCCACTTCTGGAAGGCGAAGCGCTGTGAGTCGCGAAGCCGCGGCCCAAGCGCCTGCGCTGCTTGTAGCCACTCATGCGCCATCGTGCCCACGGCCAAGAGCCCAAGCTCCTTGGCAAAGAGCACGTTGGAGGTGCCCACGAAAGCATCCGGCAGCTCGCGCTTGAGCGTTTCGAGCAGCTCGCGTTGCCAAGCGTGGGAAAAGCGCCGCCGTGTGCCGTAGTCGGCGAAGGTAAAGCCAAGCTCCGGCGGAAGCGCCTTCACGAGCGCAATCTTTTCGGCGAGCCGCCGCCGGCCCTCCGCGTAGTCCGGCGCCGGGACGGTTGCTCGGAAATAGGCTTCATTCACGATCGCAAGCACCGGGATTTCAAAGAGGATCGTGTGTAGCCAGGGGCCGCGGATCGAGATCGACAAATCCGGCCCCTCGTCCTTGACCTCGATGTGCTTGCGGTTGAAGCGAAAAAGCGCAAGAAAGTCGACGAAGTCGCTTTTGATGTAGCGCAGCCCCCGCAAATAATCGAGCTCATCCTCGCGAAAGCGCAGCTCGCAGAGGCAATCGACCTCCGCGGCGACCGTGTCGGCCAGGAAGGCTAGCGACACCCCTTCGTTTCGGCACTTGAAGCGGTACTCGACCTCCGCGCCCGGGAACTGATGCAGCACCGCTTGCATCATCGTGAATTTGTAGAGGTCGGTGTCAAGGAGGGAGCGGATGATCACGGACGTGCGAAAGCTCGAAGAAGGCACCCGGGGTAAGGGCGGCGCAGACATCAATTGACCAAGGCCGGAAGCATACGCTGAGCCTGCGCTCGTGCGCCTTTTGTCAGCGACTGCCGCCTCGCCGGCTCGAATCGCTGAGACAATGTTGAGTCGCGAGCGTGTCGCCAAGGCTATAGCCGACTGCGTCTGTTCCGAGCATAATCATCGACCGCGTGTAGCCGGATTCACAAGCGCCATGACTCTTCCGCCTGACCTCAAGCTTCCGCCTAATCCGGCAAACCGTGGATCCTGCCGCTGGACGATCCGTAGGATCGCCTCGGCCGGCAGCGCCATCATCGCAGTTGCCCTCGGACTGGCGGTGTGTGTGCCACAGGCCGCAACCGCTGCCGTCGAGGAGCTGCTTCCGGCCCTCGAAATCCCCGCTGAACGACTCAAGCGCGTAACGCCGGCGGCGCAATCCGAAGCCGTTGCCGCGGCGACCGAATGGCGGCGCTTTGAGCGCGAGCGCTTCAAGCGGGCGCTTGATGAGCGCGCGCGCGAGACAACGACGCGCTTTCGGCTGCTCGGGCGCGATTACCGCACGCTTCGGGTCGATGTGCATCCGGTGGGTGTGACCACCTGGGTCGGACGGCCCGAAGACGGCAAGGGGCTCGCGATCCTCTCCTTCCACGGCGAGGCGATGAACGGCACGATCGAGACATCGGCGACAACCTACGAGCTGCAATCCTTTAGCGAAGTCGCGCCCGGCGCAGTGCGCGTACTGGACCAGGCGAAGGCTGGGGCCACGCGCTTTTTCACCCTGCAGCCCGACTATCTGATTCCGCCGCCGCTTGGACCGGCCCAGCGAGAAACCCCGGCGCAGATTGAGTCCGCGCTGAGTCTTGCTGACCCCTTGGGAGGCGATCGCAGGAAGGCCGCGCCAACGCCGCAGGTGACGATCGATGTGATGGTCGCCTACACGCAGGGGATGACGTTTCGGCACGGTTCGGCCTCCGGCGTGCTCGCGCGGCTCGGGGTACTGGTCGGCTATGCGAATGCGGCCTACCAGACAAGCGAGGTGGCAATCAAGCTAAGGCTCGTGCACGCCTTGGAAGTGACTTACCAAGATACAGGCGCGAATGCGGACGCCCTCCAGGACATCACCGGCTCAGCGGGCGGGCCGATTGGCTCTCATCCCGTTCCTCCGCCGCTGCAGGCAATCGCCGGGCTGCGCGACAACTTTGGCGCCGACATCGTCGTGCTTGTGCGACCGTTTCACCAACCTTCGCACATGGGCTGCGGCACTGCATGGCTAGGCGGGTACAACTTGTCTGACATAAGCTGGTACGCGGACTTTGGCTATGCGGTGGTAAGTGACGGCGCTAGCACCGATGGCAGTGGATGGTTTTGCTCGAACGGTACGCTGGCGCACGAGATCGGGCACAACATGGGCTTGCTACACGATCGGGCCAATGAACCGCCCGGTTTGCTCGGCGCAACCCGCTATGGGTTTGGCTATGTAATCTCAAGTACCAATCGGGGCGACATCATGTCGTACGCACTCAGCCGGTTTCAGGCGTTCTCGAACCCAAATCTCCGCTGCGGGAGTACCGAGACGAGCTGCTCGGTCGGCGGCTCGGGTGATGTGCTCGGCGTGGCTGCTGATGGCCCTACCGAGGCGTGTATCAGCTCTTCCTCTGGCTGCGCGCCGAGCCAGGCGGCCGAATGCACCGCAAACCCGAGCACCTGTGCGGATGCGGCACGGGCGCTCAACTTCACGCGGGTGAAGGTGTCCCAGTGGCGGCCAACGCAGGTGCCTGAGACCGTCACCATCTCCGGCAACGCAACCGAGAGCGAAGGGGCCAACGTGCCCAACGGCACGACAGTCTGCGCCTCGCCTGCAACTGGTGTCAACTGTGCCGCTGTCTCGGGCGGTGCTTACAGCTGCACGGTGCCCTCCGGTTGGACGGGTAGTCTTCACCTCATGGCGGGCAATGTCCGTCGTGTCAACGCGATACGCTTCACCTCACCGGTAAACGGCGACATCACGGGCCAAAACTTCCTCTCCCGCCCGGCAAACGCCTTCCCCTGCAACCTCGACATTGACAATAACGGGTTGATCGAACCCAGCATCGACGGCGCCATGCTTCTTAGGCATCTGTTTGGGCAAACGCCCGGGCAAGTGGCAAGCGTCGGAGGAGGGGCTTGTGCGCAGCGCGCCACGCCCGGCGATCTGGCGAGCTTTTTCTCCAACCAGAACTACGATTTCGACGGCTCCGGCAACGGATTTAGTGTCGCCCGCGAGGGCCTCGTGCTCCTGCGCTTGATGCTCGGCGTGCCCGGGCCGCAGGCGGTCAACGGCACAGGACTCAACTGGGCCACCGTGCAGGGACAGATCAACGCGGCCTGTGGCACGAATTTCTGACAGTGCTGCGCGAGCGGCCGCGGAGCGCGCGGCGACGTGGCTTGGCGGCCGTCTTGCACGGGCCTTCTTTTGCGCGCTGCTTGTCGCCTGGATCTCGAAGGGCCAGGCGCTTGCGCCCGCGGAGCAACGAAAACGAAGCGCCGAGCCCGCCCAGCTTGCGCTCGGAGTGATCGTGGCCTATGAGGATGCGAAAAAGGCAGCCGCCCGCGGCGGAATAAGCCTTCAGGCCTTGCCACCGGCTGAGCGTGCGCTTCGGCTCAGTGAGGCGCTTGGTGGCAGGGTTCGGCTCGAACATGCGCGCACAGGGGCTCTGGGACGGGACGTGCTGCGCTTCCCGGCGCCGATCGAGCGGGCCGAAGCGGAAGCCTATGCGCGCGAGCTTGCCCAGACGCCCGGAGTTCGTGCGGCCTGGCCCGATCGCTTGCTCATCACCCAGGCCCTCCCGCTTGACCCGCAGTTTGCCACCCAGTGGGGCTTTGGCTATACGCCAGGCGTGAGCGAGGGGGCAAACTTCGTGGCCGCTTGGGATGTGACGCGCGGCAGCGCCTCGCAAACCGTCGGCGTGATCGACGGGGGACTCGCGTTGGGCCACCGCGATTTTGTCGGGCAGCTGCGCCAGTTTGCCGGTGCGCCGCTCGGCGGCTACGACTTCATTTCCTCTGCCACCATCGCGGGCGATGGCGACGGGCGAGACGTCGATCCCTCGGAAACCGCCACCACCTGCGGCCACGGCACGCATGTGGCCGGAACGATCGGGGCCCGAACCTCCTTTTCAAGCACAACCCCTGCTGAAGACGGCGCAGGCGGCGCCCCGGAGACGAAACTGCTGATTGCTCGCGCGCTCAATTTCACCGGCGCGGAATCCGATGCGATCGATGCCATGCTATGGCTGGCCGGTGACCCGGTCCCCGGTTTGCCAGCCAATCCGCACCCTGTGCGGGCGATCAACATGAGCTTTGGCGGCTCCGGGGCTTGCGGTGCCTTCGGGCCAGCAATTGAACGCCTGCGCGAGCTCGGGGTGGTTGCGGTGGCCGCGGCGGGCAACGGGGGCGCAGATGTGGCCAGCTCGGCGCCGGCCAATTGTCCGGGGGTGATTGCGGTGGCCGCCTCCAATCCGGCCGGCTCCCGTGCGGGCTTTTCCAATTTCGGTGCGCTGGTCACGATCACTGCCCCCGGGGAAGACATCGTCTCGACCTCGGGGCCAAGCGGCGGGACTTGCGCGAAAAGCGGCACCTCGATGGCCGCGCCTCACGTCACGGCTGCGGTTGCGCTTTTGCACGCGGTCAACCCGACCTTGTCGGTCGCGCAAACGGTGCTCGCACTTCGCGCCGGCGCCCGGCCGTTTCCCTGGGGTAGCAACTGCACCACGGCCACCTGCGGGGCAGGGCTGCTGGACGCCCGCGGAGCTGTCGATGCCGTAAGCCCGGGAGCCACGCCGCGGGTCGGGGCGCAGGTCAAGACGCTCACGGTGCGGGAAAACGACGGCAGCGCAACGCTTCGGCTATCGCGCATCGGATCGGCGAGCAGCCCAGTTTCGGTCTTGGTGACCGCGCTGCCTGATTCCGCACAGCCGGGTCTTGACTACGGCATGCCGACCTCACCGGTGCAATGGGCCGCCGGAGATAGCTCAGACAAGACGGTCACCGTGCCGATCTTGTACCGGCCCGGCGAACAGGGCGAGCGAACGTTTTCCTTGGCGTTGTCTTCCCCGAATGCAGCAGTGGTCGCTCCAAGCGTGATCCCGGTACGGATTCAGGAGGTCGACTGCGCCACGGTCACCCCGATTGCAATCGGGCAAAGCGCCACGGGACATCTCGGCCAGCCGGGGCACACCTACTGCCGCGGCGGCGTACGCGGGCCGGAGTTCGACACGGTGCGCTATCAGTTTTCGGGTAGCGCGGGGCAGATCGTTTCCCTCGAGCTAGCAAGCACCACACCGGCCAGCCAAGGCGTGCTTGACCCTTACCTCTACCTCCTCGATTCGAACAAAAACGTGCTGGCCGAAAACGACGACATCGTCCCGGGGATCGAACGCGACAGCCGCATCCGGCGCTACACCCTGCCAACGACTGGCACCTACTTCATCGATGTGACCACCTGGTCGGCCACCCAAGATGCGCGCGGCACTTACCGGCTCGAACTCTACGGCTGTGGCCGTTATGCGCCTGGGGCGCACTGCAACCTCGATGTCGACGGCGATCAGGCCTTCGATGCCGTCGATGCCCAGCTTGTTCTGCGGCGGCTCTTGGGTGTGGCGGCCGACGCTTTGCGCGAAGGCCTGTCCGCGCCGGATGCCTGTACCACGCGCACGGGCTCAGCGCTTGCGACGTTGATCGACGACCAGCGGGCGCCGAGTTCGGCACTGGGCGGGCTGGCGCCGCTCGATCTCGATGGCGACGGCGCGGTGCGCGCCACCACCGACGGGCTTTTGCTTCTGCGGGTTGCGCTTGGACGCACCGGCAGCCCGGCCACCACAGGCGCTCTCGGGCCGACCGCAGCTCGCAGCACATGGAGCGCGATCCGTGACTATCTGAACACCCAATGCGGCCTGGCCCTGCCGTAGTCGGCTCGCGTCGCACCACCCCACGCCTTTCGACGCGTTTCGTCAAAATCGCGGGGTGATGGATTGCCTGCATCTTCCCCCTGTGCGTGAGCTCCGCGGCAGCGTTCGTCTGCCCGGTTCGAAAAGCATCTCAAACCGTGCGCTCCTATTGGCAGCGCTGGCTGAAGGCGCAACCGAGCTTTCGGGCCTGCTTGACTCCGACGACACCCGTGTGATGCGCGCGGCGCTTGAGCGGATCGGCGTGGCGCTTCGCCCCCTCGGGCCGGAGGCGTTTGAGGTGATCGGTACCGGCGGGCAGTTACCCGTGGCTCAGGCCGAGCTCTTCGTCGGCAACGCCGGCACGGCAGCCCGATCGCTGGTGGCCACACTCGCTTTGCTCGCGCAGCCTGGCGCCCGCTATACGGTCGACGGGGTGCCGCGCATGCGCGAACGGCCCATTGGGGATCTTGTCTCGGCACTTGGCGCAGTGGGGGCCCGAATCAGCTACCTCGGGCGGGCGGGCTATCCGCCCTTGGCCATCGAAGGCGGCTCGATTGCCCTTGAGGGCCCCATCCCCATTCGCGGCGAAGTCTCCTCCCAGTTTTTGACCGGGTTGCTGCTTGCGTTGCCGCCAGTGACCGCCCGCGTGGGGAGGGAGGCCGAGGTTCGGCTCGAGGGCGAGCTCATCTCGAAGCCCTATGTGGAGATGACCCTGTCGATGATGGCCGCTTTCGGCGTGCGCGTCGAGCGCGAGGGCTGGCAGCGCTTCCTCGTACCGCCGCACGGCTACCGTTCCCCCGGAGCCTACGCGGTTGAGGGCGATGCCTCTTCAGCCTCTTACTTTCTCGCGGCCGGAGCCCTTGCCGGCGGGCCGGTGCGGGTTGAAGGGGTGGGGCAGGGGGCGCTCCAAGGCGATGTGGCCTTCGTCGATGCGCTTGAGGCCATGGGGGCGCGTATCACACGCGAACGGCATGCGCTCTCGGCCATGGCCCCGGCGGATGGGCGCCTTCGAGCGGTGGATCTTGACCTGAATGCGATTCCCGATGCGGCGATGACGCTGGCAGTGCTTGCCCTGTTTGCCGCGGGTCCCTCCCGGCTGCGCGGCATCGGCAGCTGGCGTGTCAAGGAAACTGACCGCATCGCCGCCATGGCCACCGAGCTGCGCAAGCTTGGTGCGAGAGTCGAGGAGGGGGCTCACGAGCTTCGGATCACCCCTCCGGAACGGCTGGTCTCCGGTGCCCAGATCGACACCTATGACGACCACCGCATGGCCATGTGCTTTTCGCTCGTGAGCTTGGGGGCAAGAGGCGTGCCGGTCACGATTCGCGATCCGGGTTGTGTGGCCAAAACCTTCCCGGATTACTTTCGCGTCTTCGCCGCGCTCACAGGGGCCCACGCCCATCCAGGCGCATGAGCTCAAGCAACCCTTGTCCGATCATCACGATCGACGGCCCGACGGCCTCGGGCAAAGGCACAGTGAGCCGCATGCTAGCGGCTGAGCTTGGTTTTCACTACCTCGACTCCGGGGCGATCTATCGCGCCTTTGCCTTGGCGGCTCAAGTCTGTGATCCTAGTAATATCAGATGCTTAGAAAACAAAGCTCGAGTACTTTCTCTGGATTTTCGCGACGCCAAGGTGTGGGCAGATGCGGTCGATGTGACCGAAGCCATTCGCACGGAGGAGGTTGGACTGCGCGCCTCACAACTATCGGCGATCCCGGAGGTGCGGGCGGCCCTTCTCGCCCGCCAGCGCGCGTTCGCCCGTCCGCCTGGGCTCGTTGCAGACGGGCGGGATATGGGCACCGTGGTTTTTCCGGACGCGGCGCTCAAGGTCTTTCTGACCGCGAGCGTGCAGGAACGGGCCAGGCGGCGGGCGGCGCAACTCGGGCAATCCGATCTCGCCGCGATCAGGCAGCGTTTGCTAGCGCGAGACACCCAGGATCGCACCCGTACAGCATCGCCGCTGCGTCCCGCCGCCGATGCCGTGATTCTGGACAACGCGGGGCACTCGGCCGAACGCACCGTCGAGGCGATTCTCAGGTTGTGGCAAACGCGAACCTCGGCGGTTCATCCCAAGCGCTAAAGGCCTGATTGATCGAGTTATTTCGACTATACTTGAAAGCTTACCCGGGCCCCGCCGCCAGCGGTCACACAAGCGCGTTTGTTCATCGTTTTCGGAGCGTGCTCGAGCGCTTCTGATCCTTGCGCTTCGCGCTTGCGAGTTTGCGCGGATGAACGGGCCCTGTCGTTCCACCCTTGGTTGTCGAGGGTGGGTGTTTCAACCCTCAACCTCTCGTGTTGCGTCGAGACGGCATCGCGAGAGCCCAATGAAAGTATCGAATGACTGTTGCCACTGAATCCTTCGCCGAATTGTTCGAGGAATCGCTCGCTCGCCAGGAAATGCGCGTGGGCGAGGTCGTCACTGCTGAAGTCGTGCGCATCGAGGGCGACCTCGTCGTTGTCAATGCGGGACTCAAAAGCGAAGCCTACATTCCAATCGAAGAATTCGAAAACGATCGCGGCGAAGTAGAGGTCAAGCCCGGCGATCTCGTCGAAGTGGCCATCGAGGCCGTCGAAAACGGATTCGGCGAGACCAAGCTCTCGCGCGAGCGGGCCAAGCGGCTTGCTTCGTGGTACTACCTCGAAAACGCCATGAACAACGGCGAAATTGTCAAGGGCGTCGTGGTGGGCAAAGTCAAAGGCGGTCTCACCGTCATGACGCATGGCGTGCGGGCGTTTTTGCCTGGGTCGCTCGTGGATCTGCGGCCGGTGAAAGACACCTCGGCGCTCGAGGGCAAGGAACTCGAATTCAAAGTCATCAAGCTCGACAAAAAACGCAACAACGTGGTCCTGAGCCGCCGTGCCGTGCTTGAGATGACGATGGGTGCCGAACGCGAGAAACTCCTCGCTAGCCTGCAAGAGGGAGCCATCGTGACCGGCACGGTCAAGAACATCACCGATTACGGCGCTTTCGTCGACCTGGGCGGGATCGATGGCCTGTTGCACATCACCGATCTGGCCTGGCGGCGTGTCAAACATCCCTCGGAGGTCGTTTCGGTCGGACAGGAAGTCACGGCCAAAGTGCTCAAGTTCGATCAGGAGAAAAACCGCGTCTCGCTCGGGCTCAAGCAGCTTGGGGACGATCCGTGGGTGGGGCTTGCGCGCCGCTATCCGCCCGGCACCCGGCTGTTTGGCAAGGTTACCAACATCACCGACTACGGCGCCTTCGTCGAGATCGACTCCGGCATCGAAGGGCTCGTTCATGTCTCCGAAATGGACTGGACCAACAAGAACGTGAGCCCGTCGAAGGTTGTCTCGCTCGGCGACGAAGTCGAGGTCATGATCCTCGAAATCGACGAGGAGCGGCGCCGGATTTCGCTTGGCATCAAGCAGTGCCTGCCCAATCCGTGGGAAGAGTTCGCGGCCAACTATCGCAAGGGCGATCGCGTGAAGGGGCCGATCAAGTCGATCACGGACTTCGGGGTTTTCATTGGCCTGCCCGGTGGGATCGACGGGCTGATTCACCTCTCCGATCTCTCCTGGACGATTCCCGGGGAGCAGGCGGTTCGTGAGTACAAAAAAGGACAAGAGGTCGAAGCGGTCGTCTTGGGGGTGGATGTGGAACGCGAGCGCATCTCCCTCGGGATCAAGCAGCTCGACAACGACCCGTTTGCGACCTACGTCGCTAATCACGACAAGGGCGCGATTGTCACGGGAACGGTCAAATCGGTTGATCCGAAGGGCGCTGTGATCTCCCTGACGCCGGAGGTTGAAGGCTTCCTGCGTGCCTCGGAAATCTCGCGGGAGCGCGTCGAGGATGCCACACAGCGCCTGAAAGTCGGCGATACGGTGGAGGCGATGATCATCAACGTTGATCGCAAATCTCGTACCGTCAACCTCTCGATCAAAGCGAAAGACAGCGCTGAGGAAGCCGAGGCGATCCGGATGCATGCCCAAGACACCACACCGACGCCCTCGGGACTTGCGGGCCTCGGCGCGCTGCTCAAGGCCAAGCAGGAGAACAACGCCTCGGGCTGATCCTGGCGTGCCAGCGCGTCGTCGCTTGCGGGTGTTGCGGCGCGCTGCGCTTGAGGCGCGTGAGCGGTGGCGAGTGCCCGGGAGGTTCAAGTCGAACAGCGGAAAGCGAGGGACAAGCAGTGACCCGTTCAGAATTGGTGGCTCGGCTTGCACAGCGGTTTCCCCAGCTCACCGCCCAGGATGCCGAATTTGCCGTTCGCTTGATGCTCGATGCGATCGGCGATGCGCTGGCCGAAGGTTTGCGCGTTGAGGTTCGTGGGTTTGGCAGCTTTTCGCTCTCGTTCCGTCCGTCGCGGATTGGTCGTAATCCCAAGTCGGGTGTGAGCGTCTTCGTACCGGAGCGCTACATCCCGCATTTCAAGGCCGGCAAGGAACTGCGCGAACGGGTCGATGCTTCGTACCGGGCCCGAGCCACTTGTTCGGGGGAGGCCGAGGCCGGCGCTTCTGCTTCGGCTCGTGGTAGCGACCGCCTCTGAATGAATATCGCCATCGAGGCGTGGTGGCTCTTGATGCCCTTGGCCTTTTTTGCCCTGGGCTGGTTTGCTGCGCGCATCGACATCCGATACGTTCTGCGCGAGGCTCGCTCGCTGCCGGTTCAATATTTCCGTGGGCTCAATCACCTCTTGCGCAATGAGTACGACAAGGCGGTAGAAAGCTTCGTCGACGTTTCGAAACGCGATCCGCACGCGCTCGATCTGCAATTGGCGCTCGGCAGCCTATTTCGGCAGCAGGGCAAGCTCGCCGAAGCGACCCGCCTCCACCAATCGGTCGTCGACCGGCACGACGTCCCAAAAGAAAAGCGCGATCTTGCACGCTTTGAACTCGCGCAAGATTTTCACGCGGCCGGACTCTTTGACCGTGCCGAGGCGGTCTATGAAACGCTGCGCGGCACGGCCTACGAAGCCGAAGCCGAGGCGAAGCTTGCCAGCGTCCTGGAACAAGAAAAAGAATGGGACAAGGCGATCCGGGCGCGCGAACGAATCGAAGCCCTCACCGGCGAACCGCAGGGCCGAATCATCGCCCAGTACTATTGCGAAAAGGCCGAGGCGGCGCGGCGAGTAGGCGACCATGAGACGATGCGCCACGCGCTGGATCAGGCGCTTGCCCACCATCGAAACTGTGGTCGAGTCCGCCTGATCGAGTTTCGAGCCGCGATCGACGCGAAGCACTGGGAACGCGCCGAGGCGGTGCTTGGGGAGCTTGCCCGGCTCCAGCCCGAGCTCACGGTTCTGATTGCTCAAGAGATGGAGCAGCTCTATCGCGGCTTGGGTCAGCCTCGGCGGTGGATCGAGCAACTTGCGGCGCTTCAGGCCGAGACTCGCAGTAGCCTCGGACTTAGCCATCTGATCGACGCCTCGCTTCTGGTCGAAGGGCGCAAGGAGGCGCTCGGTCGCCTCAAGCGGGTCCTCGTCGATCAACCCTCAGCGCGGGAGGCGGCCCGATGGCTAGAACTCGAGGCCGATGGGGGCGAGGCGGCCGCGCCGGATACGCTTCGTCAGATTGCTCAGCTCTTGCGCCGCGCGACGGAAGGGGCGCCAGGGTTCCAATGTCAGCAATGCGGTTTTGCAGGTCCGCGCTACTACTGGAAATGCCCCGGCTGCAATCGGTGGGAAACGTTCAAGCCGACACCCGTGTCGTGAGGGTTTGCGATAAAACAGTCGAAGAACGTCTCGGAAGCCGTTGAAAAAATGAGTGTTTTCTTAGTTTCTCGGCGTGCCCCTTACTCGTTGTGGTTGTGATCAGCCGCTGGGGCGCGCAGTAGCCTTGCACGATCTCGATCACGCGGCCTGGCAAGTTTTGTTCGGAATTTGTATTATGTCAAATTCTGGCACGGGACAGTCCAACGCTTGGTACCCTGACGCCGTGTCGCGCGGCTTGGGTGAGCGCCCGCGCGACTTGCACTCCGTTCGCTAGCTCCCATGCCGTTCTCCCCGAATGCTGCCGATGAGGCCCAAGCGCTGCGGACTGCGGTCGAAAAAGTCGATCGCGGCGACTTCGCAACGGTCCGCAAGCTGCTCGACCACGCCGGTTGGAACGCGCTTGAAACCCTATTCTGGAACGCGTCCCATCCGCTGCGAGCTTCGGCGTCCCGCGCCTTCCATGAATACATCGACCTCGCTCAACTGCTTTGGACTCGTCTTGGGGCGGGCACCCGCGAGCCGCTGTGCGCTTATCGCCAAGCGCTTGATTCGCCCCCCATGGTCGATGCCATGTTGCGAATCCTCGCGCGCCTCTATGCCGGATGTAACCTTGCGTATAGCCCCCCGCCCCAAGGCTTCTGGCGCACGGTCTACGCGATTACGGGCTATCTGCTTTCTCGTTCACGCGACAACCCCGACGTATTCGCCCGCGAGCTCAACTACTGCATGCAGCTGTGGTTGATGGCGTGGCTGAACCCCCTTTCGCTTGTCGCCGGGCGCCTGCCGGTCGCGGTTCAGCTGATCGGAGTTCTTTCCAAATCCTGCACGTTTTCTTTAGCCCCGCCCACGCATGCCGGGTCTGGTCTCGCCGCAGCGGATCTTGCAGACGATCGCGGTCCGATCCCCTTCCCTCGCCTACCCGACGACTGGTCGCCCGAGCTACCCCTCTATGTGAACGCTCAAAGCGCAGCTTATGCGATCGAGGCGCTGCACGCCTCCGCCGCTGCCTCGACCAAGGGAGACGTGTACGAAACCCTTCTCGGCACGGGCCGATCAGTCGGGTTGAGCTCCTCCGAAGTGCGCGACTTTGTAAAGCGCGCGCTACGCGAATTCGGTCAGTCGCGCGCTCGAAGCAAGCCTCGCGTTCCGGCAACGGGTGCGCTCTCGACCGTGGTCGGCTTTATCGAGTTATGGACCGCGCTCGATGAGCACTCCCATGCGAGCGATGTCCAGAAAGCGAAATCGCAGGCAGGCCTTCGGGCCGAGTTGGTCAACCATACCGATGGAGGATTTTTGCTCCGCTACCGCATCAGCGAACCGCGGTTGCGAGCGGGCACGCTCATGGGGATGCGTGCGACGGAAGCCGAGCCGTGGATTCTCACGGTTATTCGATGGCTTCAAGACAACGGAAGCGACGTGCTCGTAGGCGTTGAGGTCTTGAACAATTACCCGCGGCGCGACCTAGCGACTCCGGACGATCGCCCCACACAGGCGCCGATTATTTATTTCGAGAACGACGACGGACGCCAAATTTTTCTTCCGCTGGGACACGCCGATCCGGGAAGCGTCTGCCAGATGAACGTCGGCGACGAGATTTGGGTGACTTCGGTCGTACAAGAGCTCGGCGACGACTGGGAAATGCGCCTGCTCTTGGATACGCTTCCGAGGCGTTAGCAGCAACTGGATCGAACGGACCGACTGTTATCCCATCGTGCCGCAGTTCGTACTACCCAACAAGGGTCGAGTGCGACCGTAGAAGTTGATGCAAAGCGTGCGCGCTTGGATGGCTGGCGATGAAGGCACGTCGAGGGAAAAGCGACTCGCGCCGACCGCACCATTGCTCAAGGCTACCGTACCCGTGGGCGTAAACATGAGGTAGGGCTGGTTTCCATCTGCATTGACCCACGTTACCCGAATCGCGTTGTCGATCGGGTCTCCTCTCATGACGAGCGGCTCCGCGCCGTTGTGACAACGATCTGCATTCAAGCCTGTCTCGACGAACACTTTCCATCCACTGGAGAAGTTGGCACAGTCGGCTGCAGCAAACGTCACACGCGCATTACGTCGAATTGCTTCTGCGCGGGCGAGATTGAGGCCACGCTGAAAATCCGAAAACGCAGCCTTGAGGCGCTGCTCAGTGATGAAGTCGCGCATCGCCGGCGCGCTGAGCGAGGCAACGACAGCGAGCACGACCACGGTCACCATGAGTTCGATGATCGTGAAACCTCGCTGGATCGTCTCGGCATCTAAACGTCGCAATCGGTCACAGCCGCACGGCATGTCTCGTTACCTCCAACAAAGTGAAACGTTGGTTCCACCACGGTTACCTCGGCTGTCGCGTGTGATTTCGTTGCAAGCGGTATCGGATTTGCGCGAAGTGGCCACGATTTCGATGCATGCGGTCAACGGCTCACTCCCACATGGACGCGCGCTCAAATCACAAGCGCTTGCGGAAAGGTTATCTCCGGAAAACGCGTTGACACCAACGGCAGCTAAATTCGTCGTGTATGTGTTTCGGCTCCCGTAGTAGCGCTCCTGCGCTTGTAACACGTTCATAACTGCTGACTTGCATTCAGCCCGAAAGCCTCGAAGCGTCTGTTCGCGGTACGAGGGATAGGCGATCGCTGCAAGGATCGCAACAACTGCGACGATGATCATGAGTTCGATCAACGTCAAGCCACGAAGTCGCCTCGAGAAACGATCCGAAGCCATGTAAAGCTCCCCGCTCACCGTGACAGTTGCCGGAAATTGATGCGACCTGAGGCACCGGTCGAGTGTCCGAGGGTTGCCTTGAAACCGGCACCCCCTGGTGGTCTGCTGCCATCGGGAAGAAGCGTGAAGTAGCTGACTTGACCGATGGGATCGGAGGGGGCCCTCGCGATACGGAGACTCGTCGGTGAACCGTAACTCGTCGCCCCGAGTGCGACACCGGCGATCACATCGTCCGATGCGTCGATGCGGCCGTCGTTGTTCGTGTCGAAGGAACGCCCTGGCGCAAGACCTGTGATCGGATCGAGGTTGTAGAGCCAGCTTCCCCCTTCAGCGCACACCGCACCGCCCGTCGACACCGTGATGAAAGTAAATTTGCCGAATTCCAGATCCGGGTCAGCGATTACCCGTTCTCCGCCTGTCGAGGAGAGCTCGAGGCGCCAACCAGCCTGGTTGTTCGCGTAATCAACCGCAGGTCCGCTGACGGTGCGCCGCGTACCTGTTGTCGTCAGAGTGCGCGGAGCCAATGGCGGCGGGCTGCCCGTCACGACATTCGAAACCGGGGTTGTCCGGTTCTTATCCCAGATGCCGTAAACGTATTGTTGGGCAAAAGGGCCGGCACGGTCGCTCTGCTCCAACAACTTGCCGGTGCCAAAAAGCACCTGGACGCCTCCATGCGGATGAAACGCCACTTTCGGAGCCGCCGTAATGGGACGCCCCGTATCGATCAGCGTAAACGGTCCCGGACGGAAGGGAGCGGACGAGGGTGTTTCACGCGAGGCTGGCATTGTGGTGAACGTTGAAAAGTCGAAGCGGAACATCCGTCCGAGCAAATCGCCGGCGTAAACATACTCGACCGTTCCGACTGCATCGAGGGAGGCAAGTCCCACCGGTCCGAGCCCATTTGCCGGTGCGGTCGCCGGAGAACTCGGAACGGAGGTGGCAGCGTACTTCCAGTAATTGACATTTCTTGACCAAGTTCCCGAAGTGTTGTTCAGCTTGACGACAAACAACGCACTGCGACTGTTCGGGCTGTTATAACCGTTACCGAAAATCGCCACCCAGTCACCTGAGGGCATCTTGGCAATGCGGATACTGCCGGTGATGTGACCGAGATCAGCAGCGTCCAATGGATCAATTCCCGGACTTTCGGGCGTAAATTCCCAAAGCGGGCGGACATTGTTCGGATTTGTTGCATCCACAAGATATATTCCACGAGCTCCCGCTCCAAAGCCTCCAACAACCAACGTACGCCAGTCTGGCATCGTCGTGGAGCCAAAATTTGCATCTCCGACGGAGGGCACGGCGTCGAGTCCGGGCTCTCGACCCACGCCGCGCATGGTGGCGCGCCGCGCACGCTCCCAGAGCGCACGCGGGAGATAGGCGAAAGCCTCCACGCCATCGGTCTCTCTGAAGGCGTGAAGCATGCCAAGACTCGTGCCGACAAACACGAGCCCCGGTCGATTGGCGTTCGTTCGCGCGTAGTTTGAATAGGTCGGATCGGGAATCCCCTGATTCGGCGGACCAACGAAGAGTGCTCCAGAGCGCCCAGGGTCGGCTAGCAGACTTTTTCTCGGAGCCAAGTTCGCCAGTGCGGGTGCCTCATCGGTCCGCACACCACGCAGCCAGTTGATTCGCTGGGCACCGAAACCATCGGCCGTCGGCGGCACCATGAGG
>JANWWI010000042.1 GCA_025056355.1 Casimicrobiaceae bacterium
TTGAACCTTCGACCTTCGGGTTATGAGCCCGACGAGCTGCCAGACTGCTCCACCCCGCGGCCGGATCAAACTGGCCTCAAAGCCCTTAGAAACCCTCTCAAAGCCTCAAAAGCCCAAGAGAGCCCTAAAGAACCTAATCACCAGCATCGCGTGCTTTGCAACATCCCCTCGCTTCTCTCACATTCAAAAGCATCGGGGAGACTTGAGATTATGACACAACCGCTGAACCGATGTCAAGCGTAAGCTTGAAATCGCCTGCCGCCCCGCGGGCAAGGCCGTGCGATCACGCGTCGAGCGCGCGTGCCGTGAACAAAGCCGGTCGGATCGGACGATCACCGAGAACGGCCGTTTGCTTGCGATGCGTCATGCGGGGTCGCGCTACCTCGACTCGCTCGAGCGCGTCGCGAAGGCTCGCCAGAAGCGACGCAGACTCGCTGCGCGGAGTCGATACGCTCGGCAATAAAGTCGCGGATGGCCGGATAAACGATGTTTCGCCACTTGCTGCCCGAGAAGATGCCGTAGTGGCCACAGTTCGGGACAAGCATGTGCCGACGCGCTTCCTGAGGCACGAACACACAAAGCTCGTGCGCGGCTCGCGTCTGGCCGGGGCAAGAGATATCGTCCGCACCACCCTCGATCGTAAACAAGGCTACATCGCGGATCGCCTTGGGATCGATGCGTCGCCCAGCTACTTCCATCCGCCCACGCGGTAGTAAGTGACGCTGAAAAACGCGATCGACGGTCTCAAGATAGTAGGCGGCGTCGAGATCGAGCACGCAGTTGTACTCGTCGTAGAACTGACGGTGCGCCTCGGTGCTTGCGCCATCGCCCCGACAGAGATCCAAAAAGAACTGCCAGTGCGACTTGGCGTGATGACCCGGGTTCATGGCGACAAACCCGTAGTACTGGAGAAAGCCGGGGTAGACACGACGTCCGCGCCCGGGATATTTGGCCGGCACTGTGGTGATGACATGCCGCTCGAACCATTCGAGCGAACGTCGCGTCGCATAGTCGTTGACCTTCGACGGGTTGATGCGCGTGTCGATCGGACCGCCCATCATGATCATGGCAAGCGGTCGGCACGGATCGTTGTCTTCAGCCATCAGACTCACCGCGCACAGCACGGGCACCGTTGGTTGACACACCGACATCGCCACAGCACCCGGCCCGATGAGGTGCAAAAAATCACGCACGTAGGCAACGTAGTCATCAAAGTGAAACAGCCCCTGTGACACCGGCACAATGCGAGCGTCGCGCCAATCCGTAATGAAAACTTCGTGGTCTCGAACAAGCGATCGCACCGTGTCGCGCAATAGCGTGGCGTGGTGCCCGGACAGCGGCGCGACAAGCAAAACCCGCGGCTCGCCCGTAAAGCCGGCCTTCGCGAACCGGCGCAGTTCACAAAACGGCTTTTCGGCAATCACGGACTCCTCGACCGCCACAGTGCGATCCTCGAGTGAGACGGTGTGAATGCCGAAGGGCCGCTTCGGGTACTCCTGCGTCAGCCGGATAGTCATCTCGCTCGCCGCGATCAAAAAGTCGTTTGGAGGCGTCGATTTCCACGGATTGCCATCCGACTGGGCCCAATTCAGACTCATTTCGGCCGCAAAGCGCAGCGGACCTCCCAGCGACTTTTGAATCTCGTAGAACGTGTAGAGCATCGTCGCCCCCAACAGTGCCTTCTTTCTAAATGGCCGCAAGACCGCGTGCGAGATCGGCGCGCAGATCCTCCTGCGCCTCAAGCCCAACGGCCACGCGAATAAGATTGTCATGAATCCCGGCCGCGGCGCGCGCTTCAGGCGTCAGCCGTGCATGGGTCGTCGTCGCGGGATGGGTGATGGTCGTCTTGACGTCGCCCAAATTGCCGGTGATGGACACCAGGCGGGTCGCGTTGATGAACCGCCAGGCCGCTGCGCGATCGCCGTCAACCTCAAAGGACAAAACCGCGCCACCGCCCGATTGTTGCCGTCGCGCAAGCGCATACTGCGGGTGCGTAGGCAAAAACGGATAGTGGACGCGCCGCACCTTCGGCTGCGCGCTCAACCACTGCGCAAGCGCGAGCGCATTTTCACTGTGAGCCCGCATTCGCAGCGGCAAGGTTTCAAGCCCCTTGAGGATCACCCAAGCGTTGAACGGCGAAAGACTCGCGCCCGTGGTTCGTAGCACACTATACACGGTCTCTCGACACAGCTCGCGCGAGCCGACAATTGCGCCTCCCATCACTCGGCCTTGACCATCGAGGTGCTTGGAGGCGGAATGCACAACGCAGTCGGCACCCAGTGCAAGCGGCCGCTGCAGCGCCGGTGTGCAAAAACAATTGTCGACCGCCAAGAGTGCCCCGACGCGATGCGCGAGATCGGCAAGCGCCGCGATGTCGAACACTTCCGTTGTCGGATTGGAAGGCGTCTCTAGAAAAACGAGCCGAGTCCGCGCATCGATCGCAGCGCGCCAGGCATCGATTGAACTGCTATGCACGACTGTCGTTTCGACGCCGAACTTGCCCATCACGGAGGGACCCAATAAGGTGAGCGTTGCGCCAAACACACTGCCACTCGTGACGATCCGGTCGCCGCTCTTGCAAACGGCAAGGACAAGACTGGTGATCGCCGCCATGCCCGTAGCCGTTGCGATCGCCGCTTGCGCTCCTTCGAGCGCCGCGAGCCGTCGCTCGAACATGTCGACCGTCGGGTTGGTAAAGCGCGAATAGATGTAGCCGGCCTCCTCACCCGCGAATCGTCGCGCCGCCATTTCGGCCGACTCGTGAATGAAACTCACGGTCGGAAAAAGCGCTTCCGAGTGTTCGTTAAACGGCGAACGAAGACCGCCTGCCCGAATCGCCAGCGTCTCCAGTGCGCCGGGGCTTTCTGGTTGCTCTGGACTCATGGCTCTGTGGCCAACACCTCGCCGCGCGATTCATCGCGCGTCTGCGCAAGTCGTTGCAAGAACTCGCTCGTGATGTCTCCCGTCACATAGCAGCCGTCGAAGCAGGAGGCATCGAAATCGTCGATAGCCGCGTTGCCCGCGCGAATGGCCCGCTTCATACCCTCGATGGTCTGATAGATCACGCGGTCGGCGCCGATGGCCTGCGCAATCTCGGCGTCGCTCTTGCCCACCGCGATCAGCTCAGCCTGCGTCGGCATGTCGATGCCATAGACGTTCGGAAAACGCACCGGAGGCGAAGCGCTCGCAAAAAGCACCTTGCGCGCCCCCGATTCGCGCGCCATCTGGACGATTTCCCGGCTCGTCGTTCCACGCACAATCGAATCGTCGACGAGCAGCACCGTTTTGCCGCGAAATTCACTGGCAATCGGGTTGAGCTTTTGACGTACGCTTTTTTTGCGCATCGCCTGACCCGGCATGATGAACGTGCGTCCGACATAGCGATTTTTGACAAAGCCCTCGCGGTAGGGTCGACCGATGCGATGGGCGAGTTCGAGCGCCGCGGGGCGCGAGGAGTCGGGGATCGGGATCACCACATCGATTTCAGAAGCCTCCGGCACCGCAGCCACCTGAAGCGCAAGCTCGGCCCCAAGCCGAACGCGTGCATCGTAGACGCTCACACCATCGATGACCGAGTCGGGACGCGCCAGATAGACAAATTCGAAGATGCACGGCGTAAGGCGGGTAGTGTCGGCACAGCGCTCAGTATGCAATTGACCCGCGAAATCGATGAAGATCGCCTCTCCGGGCGCCACGTCGCGCACGACCTCAAAACCGAGCACATCGAGCGCCACCGTTTCGCTAGCCACCGCGTACTCCGGTCCCGCCATGCTTTCCTGGCAGCCAAACACGAGCGGCCGAATCCCGTACGGATCGCGAAACGCAACGAGCCCATGCCCCGCGATCATTGCAGTCACGGCGTACGCGCCGCGACACCGCGCATGAACACCGCGAACCGCGCGAAAAATTCGCTCAGGCGTGAGCCGCCGTTCCTCGGTCTCGGCCAGTACGCGCTGCAATTCGTGGGCAAACACGTTGAGCAGCACCTCCGAGTCACTGTCGGTGTTGATGTGCCGCGCATCGAGTTCGAAGAGCGCACGCTTGAGCGCTTCGGCGTTGGTCAAGTTCCCGTTGTGCGCGAGCGCAACGCCAAAGGGCGAATTGACGTAAAACGGCTGCGCTTCATCGGCAGAGCCGGCCGAGCCGGCAGTCGGGTAACGAACATGACCGATCCCCGCATTGCCGAGCAGATCGCGCATGTTGCGCGTGCGAAAGATGTCGCGCACCATGCCCTTGCCTTTATGCATGTGAAACACCGCGCCGTTGGTCGTCAATATGCCCGCCGCGTCTTGGCCGCGATGCTGAAGCGTGAGCAGCCCGTCGTAGAGGATCTGGTTGACCGGTCCGTGACTCACGATGCCGAGTACACCGCACACGGCTTCGCCCCTCATCCCACCAAAACCGCGCCGGACGCATGCGCCGAGCGCGGCGCTTGCCGCGGCTGTTCGATCTGCGCGGGCAAGCGGCTACGCAACAACGCCGTCAAGGCTGCAAGCGGCGCCGCCACAAGACTGTCGCGCCACCACCGCGTCTGTGAGAGTGTCGTGCCGCCGACGAGCCAGGCAAGTATCACAACGATCACCGTGCCTCGTATCACCCCGAACAGGCCGCCGAGCACGCGGTCGAACAAGCCGAGTCCAACCATTCGCGTAAGCTGTGTGAGCACCCTGCCAACGAGCGAAAGTGCCATGAAGCTCACCACGAAGACGAAGAGGTAACCCAACCATTGCTTGATCCATGCGGAGCGCGTAAACAGGGCAAGCCACTCGGCCGCTTGGCCACCCAACAGAACAGCGAGGATCAGTGAAACAAGCCACGCCGACAAGGCAAACACCTCGCGAATGAGCCCCCGCCAAAGCCCGATCCCGGCCGAGCCCAGGACGATGGCGGCCACGGCTGCATCGAAGAGGGTCACCTGCATGAGCGCCTTGCCCTTTCGCCGTCACTGCAAGGCCACCACACGCGTCTCGAAACCGTCGCGCGCGAGCCGGGCGCGCGCTGCCTCGGCGGCTTGCTTGGTGTCGTACGGTCCGACCCGAACCCGCGTGACCACGCCATTGGCAACGTCGATTTTTTCCGTGTAGACAGGATACTTGAGGCCACGCGCGCGGTCGGCCACGGCTTTCGCCGCCGCTGCGTCTCGCACCGCGATGATCTGTACGACAAACTGCCCCGCGCGACGCGGGGGTGTTGCTTGAGCGGCTGACGCACCAGCTGCCGCGGGGGTATCGGTGCGAGCCGCAGGCGCTGGGGCGCTCGACTCTCGGGGCTGCGCAGGGGGGTTCGGCGCTTCCGAGGGCAAACGTTCTGCCGGCGTCGCCCCTGGCGATGCCTTCGCCGGCGGCACTTGACTCGGCGAAGCAGCGCTCGGCGAGCTCGGCCCCAGAGCAACGGCGGCCGGCTTGTCTTCCGACCGCTCCTCCTTCACGGCCGGGTCGGCGCTTGTTCGCGGTGCGCCTTTCCCTTCGCGTGTGCCGTCAAGCTTGTGCTCAAATGCCGTGCCCTCCACGGGCGGAATTCGCACCTCGACCGTCTCCGGCAACGGCGGCGGCTCACGCTCGAGCAACAACGGCACCGTGAGAATCGCAAGCAGCATGAGCACGGCAGCGCCAAGAAGCCGCCGACTGGCGCGCCGCTTGAGCATCGCA
The DNA here is from genome assembly GCA_025056355.1 of Casimicrobiaceae bacterium. Classification (GTDB taxonomy): domain Bacteria; phylum Pseudomonadota; class Gammaproteobacteria; order Burkholderiales; family Casimicrobiaceae; genus Casimicrobium. Next base: position 5,649 of record JANWWI010000042.1, read on the forward strand.
ACATCACTTGCGCTTGCCCGCTGTGTTTCCGCCATCGATCAGCGCAGCTCCGCTGCAAGCACTGCGGAGACGGTAAGAAAAGACCCAAAGACAATGATTCTATCGGCCGTATCTGCGGCGGTTCGCGCGGCCTGCACAGCCTCGGCAATCGTTGCGAACTCACGCCTTCGATCAGGCGGCACACCGGCCGCAGCCAGCGCGGTGCGCAGCCGAACCAACGGGGCCGCACGCACACTGTCAACGACCGCGATATACCAGAGGTCAACTTTCGGCGCCATCACGCGCACGACCGCCTCAACGTCTTTGTCCGCGAGCATTGAAAACACCGCGTGAGTTCGCGGGAAAAACGGCATCTCATCGAGCGTCTCGGCCAGGACCCGTGCCGCCTCTTCGTTGTGCGCGACATCCAAAATCATCGTCGGACGACCCGGTAGAACTTGAAAACGCGCTGGCCAGGCGACCTGTAACAGCCCATCCCGAACCGCCTGCGACGAAATTGCGGGCAAGCGCGCCTCTGGCCGGAACGTTCGAACGGCATCGAGTGCAGCCAGGGCGGTCGCGGCGTTGTTGAGCTGAAAGCGTCCGCGCAGCGCCGGCATCGGCAGCGCGTGGCGCCAAGCAAGTGCGGGCTCACCGGAAGCGGCCACGCGACACCAGTAATGCCACTGCATCGGCGTGCGCTCGCGGATTTGCCAGCCGAAATCGCGTCCGAGCCACAGGGCGCGCGCCTCAAGCGCTGTAACCCGCTCCGTGAGACTTGCTGGCACGTCGCGTTCTCCGATCACACAGACGCCTTTCGGTCGAAAAATCCCCGCTTTTTCCCTGGCAATATGCTCGCGGGTTGGACCGAGCCATTCGCGGTGATCGAGCCCAATTGAGGTGATGACGGCGCAGTCAGCATCAAGCACATTGGTGGCATCGAGCCGGCCGCCGAGGCCCACTTCGATCACCCAGACATCGAGCGCCTCCTGCGCGAAACACTCAAACGCGGCCAGCGTCGTAAATTCGAAAAACGTCAGTGCCACGCCGCCCGCCGCTTGACGCGCCGCGTCGACGCGCTCGAAGGCCCTGATCAGCCGGTTATCCTCGACTTCGCGACCGTTGATGACGATGCGTTCGTTGAAGCGCACGAGGTGCGGCGAGCTATAGCGGGCAACGCGGGCACCCGCCGCACGTAAGATGGCGTCAAGAAAGGCCACCGTCGAGCCTTTGCCATTGGTGCCGCCCACCAGAAAGGTTGGGCAGCGCGGCTGCACGGACAATCGATCGTAGACGCGCCGGATACGATCGAGTCCAAGCTCAATCTCCGGTCCGGACCGCAACCGCGCAATGCGATCAAGCCAGTTCGCAAGCGAAACGCCTTGAGCGTTCACGGCAGTCACGGCAGCTCGCGCGGCGATCGACGGCACTTACGGCTTGAGCGCACGCAATAGTCCCGCGATCGTGGCCTTGAGCTCGCGTCGGTCACAAATGAAATCGATAGCCCCTTTTTCAAGCAGAAACTCGGCGCGCTGAAAGCCCTCGGGCAGCTTCTCGCGCACCGTCTGCTCGATCACGCGCGGGCCGGCAAAGCCCACCAGCGCCCCCGGTTCGGCAATGACGATATCACCGACAAAGGCAAAACTGGCCGAAACCCCCCCCATGGTCGGGTTGGTCAGCACGCTCACGTAGGGCAACTTTTTCTCAGCAAGCTCGGCGAGTTTGGCCGTCGTTTTGGCCATCTGCATCAGGGAGGCAAGGCCTTCTTGCATACGCGCACCCCCCGAGGCCGCAATCGAGACAAACCCACATTTGGACCGAATCGCCGCCTCCACGCCGCGACAGAAACGCTCGCCAACGACCGAACCCATCGAGCCGCCCATAAACTCAAATTCGAAGGCCGCCACGACCGCCGGCACGCGCTCGATCATACCCTGCATGACCACGAGCGCATCGGTTTCGCCGGTGGCCTGCTGCGCCTGTTTGAGTCGCTCAGGGTAGCGCTTGCTGTCCTTGAACTTGAGCAGGTCGACCGGCTTGATCTCGGCCCCGATTTCGCGCGCCGAGCCTTCGTCGAAGAGTTTGCCGAGCCGCGCACGAGCGCCGATGCGCATGTGATGCCCGCACTGGAGGCAGACCATCAAATTCTTGATCAGATCCTCGGTGTAGAGCACCGCATTGCAAGCATCGCACTTCTGCCACAGCCCCTCCGGGACGCCGCGTTTGGTGCTCGCGCCGCTCTTGACCGAGGGGATGATGCGTTCGAGCCAAGACATCGGGCCATCGACTCCCTATGTCAAACGAGGTCGTCAAATTGTCGCGGATTTGGCTTCGCTCGAATGATCGCCCCGCAAAGGCCGATCCAAGGCGGTGCGAACCGCGCCAAGCCAGCGTCCTGCAACATCAGCCGGTTGCTCGCTTGCTTCTGAGAGGACTTGCACGAGCGCCGAACCGATCACGACGGCATCGGCGACTGCGGCAACACGTGCAGCGGTCTCGGCATCGCGGATCCCAAATCCCACCCCGATGGGCAGCTGAACGAGCTCGCGAATTTCACCGAGCTTGCGCGCCACTTCCGAAAGATCGAGATGCGAGGCGCCCGTGACGCCCCGCAGACTCACGTAGTAGACGTAGCCACGCGCAAGCCGTGCCACGGCCTCGATGCGCGCGCGCGACGAGGTCGGCGCAAGCAGAAAAATCGGGCACAGGCCGTACCGATCGAGCAACGCAGCGAACTCTTCGGCCTCTTCGGGCGGATAGTCGACCACAAGCACGCCATCGACTCCCGCTTCGGCGGCTTCGCGGACGAAGCGCTCTGGGCCGCGCGCTTCGATTGGGTTGGCATAGCCCATCAGTACGAGCGGCGTCGTCGCATCGGTCGCTCGAAAGGCGCGCACATCGGATAGCACCCGGGCAAGGGTCATTCCGCGCGCAAGCGCCCGCTCAGAAGAACGTTGGATCACCGGCCCATCGGCCATCGGATCGGAAAACGGCACCCCGAGCTCGATGACATCGGCGCCTGCCCGTGCCAGCGCGTGCAGAATCGGCACGGTCGCCTCAAGCGACGGATCGCCCGCCGTAATGAAGGGGATCAGGGCCGTTCGGCCCTGCGCGCGCAACTGGGCAAGCCGCGCGTCAATGCGGTTTTGTCGGCTCATGACCATTGGATGCCCGAGCGCTCGGCCACCGTGTGCATGTCTTTGTCGCCGCGGCCCGAGAGGTTTACGAGCAGGATCTGGTCGCGGCGCATCGTCGGCGCAAGCTTTGCCGCATACGCAAGGGCATGGCTCGATTCAAGCGCGGGAATAATGCCTTCGATGCGGCAGCAGTCGTGAAAGGCGGCCAGTGCTTCCTCATCGGTGACCGCAACGTACTGCGCGCGTCCGCTGTCTTTGAGATAGGCGTGCTCGGGACCCACGCCCGGGTAGTCGAGCCCGGCAGAAATCGAATGCGTCTCCAGGATTTGCCCGTATTCGTCTTGCAACAGGTAGGTGCGATTGCCGTGAAGAACTCCGGGCACGCCACGCGAGAGCGAAGCCGCGTGGCGTCCGCTATCGAGCCCCTGGCCGGCCGCTTCGACGCCGATCAAGCGTACCGTTTCGTCGGGAATGTAGGGATAAAAGATGCCCATCGCATTTGACCCGCCGCCGACGCAGGCGATCACGGCATCGGGCTGCCGCCCGGCGAGCTCGGGCATTTGCCACAGACATTCGCGACCGATCACGCTCTGGAAATCGCGCACGAGCATCGGGTAGGGATGCGGCCCTGCGACCGTGCCGATGATGTAGAAGGTGGTCTCGACGTTGGTGACCCAATCGCGTAGCGCCTCGTTCAGAGCGTCCTTGAGCGTCTTTGAGCCGCTTTCGACGGGCACCACGGTGGCCCCGAGCAGCTTCATGCGATAGACGTTCTGCGCTTGGCGCTTGAGGTCCTCGCTGCCCATGTAGACCACACACTCCAGCCCGTAGCGTGCCGCCACGGTGGCTGTGGCCACGCCATGCTGACCCGCACCGGTTTCGGCGATCACGCGAGGCTTTCCGAGCCGTCGCGCCAAGAGCGCCTGTCCGATGCAATTGTTGACCTTGTGTGCGCCCGTGTGGTTGAGGTCTTCGCGCTTTAGGTAAATCTGCGCGCCCCCGAGCCGTTCGCTCCATCGCCGCGCGTGATAGATCGGCGTCGGACGGCCGACAAAGTGCTTGAGTTCCCGTTCAAACTCGGCCAGAAAGTCCGCATCGTGGCGAAACCGTGCGTAGCTGGCCTTGAGATCCTCGAGTGCGGCGATGAGTGTCTCGGCGACAAACACACCGCCATAAGGACCGAAGTGTCCACGGGCGTCGGGCAGATCGTAGGGATGCATGATCGAAATCGAGGAAGCGAGGTGGAGCGCCGTTCAGCCAAGCCGGGCATCGGCGTCCCGCACGGCTTGACAAAACGCGTAGATCAGAGCCGTGGATTTTTCCCCGCGACGCACTTCGACGCCGCTTGAGACATCCACCGCATAGGGTCTGACCATGGCGATCGCCTCGGCCACATTGTGCGCGGTCAGGCCTCCCGAGAGAACGATCCGAGGCGCAGGCACGCCCCTGCCTCGGCTTGCCTCCGAAGACAGCTGCTCGCGCGGCGGCTCGCTTGAAACTCGTCGCCAATCGAAACGCCGACCACTGCCGCCGTGGCCGCTCGAGGGCGCGTCGAGCAGCAGCGCGGCGGCCGAGGGATAACCCCGGACAAATTCTAGGAGGTCGAATGCTGCGTCGACGGCAGCCGCTTTGATGTAGGGACGGCCGAATTGCGCGCAGTAGCGCTCATGCTCGACCCTGCGACTGCCGTGAAACTGCAGCGCGTCGACCCGCACCGCCTGCAGGACCCTCTGCACGAATTCGACCTCGGCCTCGACGAAGAGGGCCACCGTGCTCACAAACGCCGGCACGCGTGCTGCAAGGGTTGCAGCCTGCTCGATCGTGACCGCACGCGGCGAAGGCGCAAAAAAGACAAAGCCGAGCGCATCGGCCCCCGCCTCGACCGCGGCATCCACATGCTCAGGATGCTTGAGGCCACAAATTTTGATGCGGGTGCGTCTCATTCAAGCGGCCTCGAGCGCCGGTAGCGGATCGACATAGGCTTCGGGCAAAGCAAAGCTCGAATCGTATTCGATCCCGGACAAGTAGAGTCCATCGGGTGCGAAGGTCGGCGCGGCAAGGGTTCGATCGCGCACGGCGAGCAATTCGGAAAGCCAGTCGACTGGCTTGCGCCGCGATCCGATGTAGAGCAGTGCACCGATCAAATTTCGCACCATGTGCTGAAGGAAGGCGTCGGCATGGAACTCGAAGCGCAACAGCGCACCCTGCCGTCGCACACTCGCGGCGTAGAGCGTCTTCACGGGAGACTTCGCCTGACATTCGGCCGCGCGAAAACTCGAAAAATCATGGCGACCCAGAATCGCCGGTAGCGCTGCTTCAATGCGTTCCAAATCAAGCGGCCAGTGCGTCCAGCCCACACGACCCGACCAAAGGCCGGGTCGCGAGGGGCTGCTCAAGAGCAAATAGGTGTAACGACGAGAACGGGCGGAGTAACGGGCGTGAAATGCCGGTGGCACCGGTTGCGCCCAACGCACGCCGATTGCGCGCGGCAAATAGCGCTGCGTGCCGCGCGCCCAGGCCGAGGCGGGGCGCGGCACCGGTGCGTCGAAGTGCACGATCTGCAGGCTCGCGTGCACGCCTGCGTCGGTGCGGCCGGCTGCGACCACGGTCACCGGCGCCTGCGCGACGGCGCTCAAGGCTTGCTCGATGCGGGCCTGAACCGTATCGGCACCGGCCTGGCGCTGCCAGCCGGCGTAGCTTGTGCCGGCGTAGTCCAAACCGAGCGCCCAGCGCATTGGCGCCGCTCGATCTGGGCCATGGCTCGGCTGGTCGACTGTGGGCACTGCCCGCTCAGCCACCCAGTCTGGCAAGCAGGGCGCGAGCCTCGTTCTTTTGCTGTTCGTCGCCGTCGCGGAGGACCTCCTGCAGGATTTCCCGAGCGCCCTCGCGATCGCCCATTTCCTCGTAGGCTTTGGCCAGATCGAGCTTGGTGGCCGCATCATGCCACTGCCCGTCGAGGATCGACGGCGTCGGCTCCGGGAGGTCTTTGGGGCCCGCCTCGAACGACAGATCGAGCATTTCCGGCTTCATTGCCGGCCCGATCGCGCCCAGGTTGGTCGGCGTTGCGGTTGAGAAGTCTGTGTATTCGGTCGTCGGGTCTGGCATTTGCCCCGAAGCGGTCGCCTTGCGTAGCGACGCCTCAAGTTGCGCGAGCTCATCCTCGAGCGTTTTCTTCGAAGGGGAAGGAGGCATGGCCGAAGCAGAGGGCACAGGCGGGGGCGAAGCCGGAGCCGGCGCCGGGGGAGGCGCTGCGAAATCCAAGGCAAGCGATGGGGCAGTGGCGGCCGGCCGCGCAGCTTCAACCCCTGCCGGAACGGGCACGACGGGCGGCTCGCTCTTTTCTGCCTTCGCCGAGGCGCCTCCCATCTGGGGCGAAAGGGTCAGACCATCGAGTACAAAGTCCAGACTATCGTCTGCGCTCGGCAAACGGACCTCGGGCGGCGGTTGCGTGGGTGTGGGCGGAATGCTTGGCCGATCGAGTGCTGGCGCCGGAGCAGATCGAACCGAAGCCGCTGCCTCGGAGGTTGTGCCGAAATGAGTCGCCTCAAGCTCCTGAAGCTTCGCGGCATACTCCACGCCACGCTCCATGCCGCGAATATCCTCGACAAGCCTGTCGAAGGCGGCACGATCCTTGCGCTGTGCAACCAGCTCCGCCAACTTCGCCGCAATGTCGGGACGCTTCGGATCGCGCACGAGCGCCTCGCGCAGGATCTCCTCGGCTTGCGCTTCGCGTCCGTAGGCGATGTAGACCTCGGCCTCCGCCAAGGGATCGACCTCTGCGGCATCGATTGTTCCCATGCCCGAGCGGCTGAACTGGCTTTTGACCGGCGCGGTTGCCGACTTGACCACGCCGAGCCCCGAGGTCCCAAACACGGTATCCGGTGCGCCCGTGATGGAGGCTTCGCCGACGACGCGCGTCGCCGTATCGGTGCCCACGCCCCCTTGACTCTCGCGACGGCGGCGTAACCACACGAGGGCTCCGAGCCCACCCAGCAGCGCTAACGCGCCCCCGGCTAGCGGCAACGGGTTGTCGCCGAGCACTGAAAGGAAGCTCTCTTCGGCAGCCGGAGTCGGCGGAGCCGGCTGTGCAGCCGCCGCAACCGACGGCGGCGCCGGTGCCGCGGCAGCCGGAGCAGGGGCGGGAGCCGCCGCAGGTGGCGCTGCCGGTACAGCTGCAGTAGCCGGTGTCGGGCTCGGTGCAGTCGCGGTCGCCGGTGCCGCGGCAGCCGGCGGCGCTGGCGGCGCGGAGGGAGAAACCGCTGGCGCCGGCGTCGGAGCCGGCGTAGGTGTAGAAACGCCTGCGGTTGCAGGCGCCGGGCTCGGCGCCATCGCCGGTGGCGCCGGGCTTGCGCCCTTGGCGGCAGCGGCGGCCTTGGCGGCTTCTTGCGCGCTGGCCAACGTCTGGTTCTTGAGCGCAAGCGCCCGTTCCAGGTCCTGCTTGGTCTTTTCGAGCTGGCGAGCTCGCGATTCCTGCTCGGCGATCGCCTTGCTCATGGCAATCGTCTCTTCGCGCACACCGCCGCGGCTACTCTGTGCCTGCGAAATGCGCAGCCGATCGCCGCTCGGAGCCGGACCTGCCGCCTCGGTCACCGAGCCTCGGATTTGTCCACGCGCGGCGGCCTGCGGGGCATCCACGGTCACGGTCGGAACCGTCTCGGCGAGCCGAGCCACGTATGCGCGCCAGCTCGCCGCTTGCGCGCGAACCTCCGCCGAGGCTGCCTGTGCGTCAATGGCACGCACCTCAGCTTCCTCAGGCAGCCGGAGCGTGACGCCCGCCTTGAGCCGGTTGATGTTGCCCCCGACGAAGGCTTCCGGGTTCGCACGCTGAATCGCGATCATCAACTGCTCAAGCGAGACGCCAGGCCGATCGTGGCGACGCGCAATTCCCGAGAGGGTGTCGCCACGACGCACGAGGTAAGCGCCTGGCGTGGGCGCATCGACCGGCGCGGCCCGAGGCTCTCGCTGCGCACTGCGGGCTTCTTCGCGCGCGGCAGGCTGCGGCGCCGCGGCGGGCGTCCGCGGTGCAATCACCCCTTCGCGCGCAAGCGCAGGCGGTGTCACCGGTTCGACGGCTTGCGCGAGCATCGAGCCAGGCGGGTCGAGCAAGAAAACGAACTCGCGCACCAGCCGCCCTGATGGGGAGGTCACCTCGATCAACAAGTCGAGATAGGGCTCGTTGATCGGCTGCGTGGTTGTGAGCCTCAACACTGGCCGACCGTCGGCCCCGCGCGTGGGCGTGACCTGGATGGTGGCAACGACCGGTTGATATTCAAGCCGCGCAGCGGCATAAAGCGCACGCGAGGCCACCGCCGCGCGTACAGCCGAAAAATCCTCGCCCGGCGATAACTTGACCTCGACCTCCGCGACAAGAGGCTGGCCAAGCGCCGACGAGACGTGAAGCCGCCCCAGTCCGAGCGCGCACAAGTCCGTCGCCACAACCAGCCCAGCAAAGGCAAGGGCGACCACAAGGGGTTTTTGGCGCACGATGCCGGCCTTTGACGAAATTTCAGACGAACAAAAATAACATCAAGGACTTGCAGCCGCAAGCTCAATCAACCTGTGAACTGCGGAGGAGCCCCTCGTCAACGCAGCTTGCGTGATTCCAAGACGGTGAGTCGATCAAGATATTGTGATGGCCCACGGATCGAAGCCCAAGATATTGTGTTTGGGCGGTCTCGGGTTGATTGGCAGGTTTGCAACACCGAGCCGACCACCGAGCACGCGATGACCGCTTGAGCAAGGTTTTACCGGCCTTGACCGTCTCAGTCGGCGGCATCGCTGCGCTCGCGAATCCTCGGAATGCCACGTCTTCGGCCTTTTCTGCTCTGGGCTCGCGCGGATGTCGCCGCCCGAGGCTGCCTATGTGGTCTCGAGCGGGATGGCTCAGAGGGCTGCCACCACGGCATCGCCCATGGCGCGCGTGCCGATCGGGCTTTGCCCTGGCCCTTGGACGAGATCGGCGGTGCGCAACCCCGAGGCGAGTACGCGCCGAACGGCCGCTTCGATGCGCTCGGCCAAGTCGAGGCGCTCGAAGCTATAGCGCATCATCATGGCCACCGACAGAATCGTAGCGAGCGGATTGGCGCGATCCTGACCCGCGATATCGGGCGCCGAGCCGTGAATCGGCTCATAAAGGCCTTTACGCCGCGCATCGAGCGAGGCCGACGGCAACATGCCGATCGAACCGACCAGCATGGCCGCCTCGTCCGAGAGAATGTCGCCGAAGAGATTGCCGGTCACGATCACATCGAATTGCTTCGGCGCACGCACGAGCTGCATCGCTGCGTTGTCCACATACATGTGCGAGAGCTCAACATCCGGATAGTCGCGTGCAACCCGCGTGACAACCTCACGCCACAGGACCGACGTGTCAAGAACGTTGGCTTTGTCCACGCTCGTGAGACGCCGCGAGCGAACCCGCGCGATGCTAAAAGCCAAGCGCGCGATGCGCTCGATCTCGCTTGCCGAATAGCGCATCGTGTCGAAGCCCTCTTCTTCGCCCGAAGGCGTCTTGCGGCGTCCACGCGGTTCGCCGAAGTAGATATCTCCCGTGAGCTCGCGCACGATCATCAAATCGAGCCCCGAGACGACCTCCGGCTTGAGGCTTGAAGCGCCTGCCAGCTCGGGATAGAGCAGCGCCGGACGCAGGTTCGCAAACAAACCCAAATCGCGCCGGATCGCAAGCAACCCGCGCTCGGGCCGCAACTGGCGCGGTAGCTCGTCGTAGCGTGGCCCCCCTACGGCGCCGAGCAAAATCGCATCGGCGGCGTGTGCCTGCTCGCGCGTTGGCTCTGGATAGGGGTGTCCGTAGCGATCGTAGGCCGCACCGCCGAGTACGCCGAAGGCCAATTCGATCGGCTCGCCTTCGTCGCGGAGGCGCTCGAGCACGCGCACCGCTTGCTCGACGATCTCAGGCCCGATGCCATCACCGGGCAAAACCAGAATCTTCACCGATCACCTCTCGATCCGCTCCGTTGTTCAAGGCTCGACCTTGCGGCGCTCATGCGCTTTTGGCCTCACCCGCACCCAAAAGCCAAGGCCGTGAGGCGAAATGCTTTGCCTCAAAGGCTCGGATCTCGTCGGCATACTGCAGGGTAAGCCCGATGTCATCGAGCCCCTTGAGCAAGCGCTCTTTGCGGGCCGGATCGAACTCAAACTCGGTCACCAGCGAGCCATCGTCCCGCTCGATGCGCTGCGCGGCCAGATCGACCGTCAGGCGATAGCCAACCGTGGCCTCGCATTCAACAAAGAGCTGATCCACGATTGCCTCGGGCAGCGCGACCACCAATAAGCCGTTGTTGAGCGCGTTCGAGTGAAAGATATCGCCAAAGGAAGGCGCAAGGATCGCACGAAACCCATATTGCAGAAGCGCCCACGCAGCATGTTCGCGCGAGGAACCGCACCCGAAGTTCCGTCGAGCAAGCAAAATACTTGCCCCTGCATAGCGCGGCTGATTGAGGACGAATTCCGGATTGAGCCGCCGCGCGCGCGGATCAGAGCCGGGTTCGCCGGGATCGAGATAACGCCATTCGTCGAAGCAGTTGTCGCCGTATCCCGTGCGACGGATCGATTTGAGGTATTGCTTCGGAATGATCGCGTCGGTATCGACGTTGGCACGATCGAGCGGCGCAACCACGCCGCAGTGACGGATGAAGGCTTCCATCAGCGCTGCTGCTTTCTCGCCGCTTCTTTGAGCGGCTTGCGAACCCTAGACAACTTTTGAGCACTGCCCTGCGCGCTCTGGCATCGCGCCTGCGCAAGCGCAACGGGCGCCCCGAGCCACCAGCCTGAACGTCGCATCGTCCTTCCCCGGTCGGCTCGCCTTAGATCAAGCGTCGCACATCAACGAAATGACCTGCCACGGCCGCCGCCGCAGCCATGGCCGGACTCACCAGATGGGTTCGGCCCCCGGCCCCCTGGCGGCCCTCGAAGTTGCGATTCGAGGTCGAGGCACAGCGCTCTCCAGGCGCCAGTCGATCCTCGTTCATTGCCAAGCACATCGAACAGCCGGGCTCACGCCATTCGAACCCAGCCTCGATGAAAATGCGATCGAGCCCTTCGCGCTCGGCCTGCGCCTTGACCAGACCCGATCCCGGCACAACCATTGCAAGTTTGACCGAATCAGCCTTACGCCGGCCACGCACGACCGCGGCCGCGGCACGCAGGTCCTCGATCCGCGCGTTCGTACACGAACCGATGAAGACCTTGTCGATCGGAATCTCGGTGATCGGCGTCCCAGGCTTGAGCCCCATGTACTCGAGCGCGCGCCACATACCTGCGCGCCGCGTCGGGTCGGGCTCGCGGGCAGGATCGGGCACCGCCCCCTCGATTGAGCTCACCATCTCCGGCGAAGTTCCCCAGGTCACCTGCGGCGCAAGCTCGCTCACCTCGAAGTCGACCACGCGATCGAAGCGTGCATCGGGATCGCTGACCAGCGTGCGCCAATACGCCACGGCTTGCTTCCAAAGCTCCCCCTTGGGCGCAAACGGGCGACCTTCGAGGTAGCGCTCCGTGGTTTCGTCGTAGGCCACAAGCCCCGCACGCGCGCCCGCCTCGATGGCCATGTTGCAGAGGGTCATGCGCCCTTCCATCGACAGCGCACGCACGGCCTCACCCGTGAACTCGATGGCATGACCCGTAGCGCCGGCAGTGCCGATGCAACCGATGATGGCCAGCACGAGATCCTTCGCCGAGACCCCGTGCGGCAGCCTGCCATGCGTTCGGATGCACAGGGTCTTCGATTTCTTTTGCACCAAGCACTGTGTGGCCATCACGTGCTCGACTTCGCTCGTGCCGATGCCGAAGGCCAGTGCCGCAAAAGCCCCGTGGGTCGAGGTGTGAGAGTCGCCACACACCACGGTCATGCCGGGCAGGGTCGCCCCCTGTTCGGGTCCCACCACATGCACGATGCCGCGCCGTAGGTCGCCGATCGGGAAGTAGGTGAGCCCGTAGCGCCGCGCGTTTTCATCGAGGGTTTCGACCTGAAGCCGCGAGACCGGATCCGGGATGTCGCGAAGCCCTGGCGTGGTCGGCGTGTTGTGGTCTGGCATCGCGATCATCGCCGCCGGACGCCACGGGCGCCGGCCTGCAAGCCGCAAGCCCTCAAAGGCCTGCGGGGAGGTGACCTCATGCACCAGGTGTCGGTCGATGTAGATGAGCGCACTGCCGTCGGGCGCCTGGCGCACGACGTGGGCATCGAAGAGCTTGTCGTAGAGGGTCTGGCCTGCCATCGCGGGCGCGCAGTGGAAAAACGCTGCGATTTTAGGGAGAGCGCTCCGGCTCAGGCTCGTCGAGGTGCGATCGTGCCAGGCAACGCTCGAACCACGCCGCCGCTTTTCGTTCGGCGCCTGGTTCGTCGCAGTGCACGATCGAGACAGCCACGGCGCTGCGCGCAAAGCTTCGCAACCACGTGATCTGTCGCTTGGCGAGCTGCCGCGTCGCAAAAAGCGCCTGCTCCTGCATCCGGGTCTCGCTTGCGCCCGCATCCAGTCCAGCAAAGATTTGCCGATAGCCGACCGTCCGCATGGACGGATGCGCAAGCGTGAGCGCATAGCGCTCGCGCAAGGCAATGACCTCGCTCACGAAGCCGGCCCGCCACATCGCTTGCAGCCGTGCCGCGCAGCGCGCATGCAGCCACGCACGATCGCTTGGCAGCCACAGCATGGGCGCAAAGCCATATCCCGGCACAAGCGGCTGCCGCTCGCCTTGCCAAGCCGACAGCGGTCGCCCCGTTACGCGGTAGACCTCGAGCCCGCGCAAGATGCGCTGGCGATCGCCGGGTGACAAGCGCGCTGCAAGCGCGGGATCAACCGCCGCAAGCTGGGCATAAAGCGCCGGCAGTCCGTTTCGCTCGGCCTGCGCCGCAAGCTCCTCGCGCACGGCGGGATCAGTGGGTGGCACCGCACTCATACCCTGAAGCAGCAGGTTCGCATACATCATGGTGCCGCCGACGACCAGCGGCCAACCTCCGCGCGCCTCAACCGCAGCAAGTGCCTGCTGCAGATCGCGGGCAAAGCGCGCCACCGAATAACGCTCGGTCGGCTCGATCAGATCGATCAGGTGATGAGGGATGCGAGCGCGCGTGGCCAGATCGGGTTTGGCCGTGCCGATATCGAGCCCGCGATAGACCTGCGCAGAGTCGAGTGAGATGATTTCAGCGCCCATGCGCTCGGCAAGTGCGAGCGCCGCGTCGCTTTTGCCGCTCGCGGTCGGCCCGAGCCAGAGCGCCACCGTGCGGCAACGCAAACGCAGCTCAGCGGCCACGGGCGAACACGCGATCGAGTTCGGCAAGCGACCACTGCTGCCACGTCGGACGCCCGTGATTGCAGCGCCCGGCCCGCTCGGTGGCTTCCATCTCGCGCAACAGGGCGTTCATTTCGGCCAGCGTGAGCGGCCGCCGCGCGCGCACGGCGGCATGGCAGGCCAGTGTGGCAAGCACTTCCTCGCGCACGGCTTCAAGCCGCACGCTCACGCCCAGCTCCGCGAGCTCACGCGCTACCGCGGCCACAAGCTCTTGCGGATCGGCCCCGGCAACAAGCTCGGGCACGCTGCGCACGAGCACGCTGCGCGGACCGGCCACGCTCAGATCGAGGCCAAGCGCCGCCAAGCTCTGCGTGTGCGCTTCGAGCGAAGCGACCTCCCGCTCGGTGAGCCTCACCGTCACGGGCACGAGCAGCCGTTGTGCCGCGATCGTGCCCGCGCTGTTGCGCTTGAGCCGCTCGAAGAGGATGCGTTCGTGCGCCGCATGCATGTCCACGATCACCAGGCCTTGCGCATTCTGGGCCAGGATGTAGATGCCGTGCAGCTGCGCCAGCGCAAAGCCAAGCGGCGGAATCTCGCCGCTTTCCGTCGTGACCTGCTCGAGCGACACGCTCGCCTCCTGCCGCGTCTCAAACAAGGGGCGCCACGTCGTCTCGGCGATGTGATCGGGCGCATCGACGCGTGCCCCCGACCAAGGGGCGCGGCAAACCCCGCGCCCGCCGCTTTCGGCCGGCCCGGGCGGCCACGGCCGAGCGGCCATCGCTTGATTCGCCTCGCCTGGGCTTTTCTGCGCATCGAGCGAGGCGAGGGGCGCCGTCGTTCGGCCTGGTGCATCCGCCGTCGCGGTGAACGCAAAAGCCTGTTGCACTGCGCGCCGCACCAGTGCGTGAATGCAAGCCGGATCGCGGAAGCGCACCTCGGTCTTGGCCGGATGCACGTTCACATCGACCAACCGCGGCTCGAGGGCAAGCCACAGCACGAAGCTGGGCGAGGCCGAGCCGTGCAATTGATCGCGCAAGGCATCGCGCACGGCATGCAGCACGATCCGATCCCGCACGGCACGGCCGTTTACAAACACAAGCGACGGATCACGCGCGGCAGGGGTCGCCTCCGGCAGGGCCACAAAGCCGCTCAGACGCGCTGGCCCCGCCTGAGCCGCCACCGGATGCGCGGCCGCGAGCCACTCTTGCCCGAAGACCTGCCCGACCCGTTCGGCCTCGGTGTCTACCGAGGGCCAGTGCAAAACGGCGCGTCCGTTGTGCGTCAGC
>JANWWI010000043.1 GCA_025056355.1 Casimicrobiaceae bacterium
CCTTTTGGACTGGTTTTGCACGATGCCGACCCGTTCTCCGCTCGAATAGCACCAATGCCACATGTGTTAGATATACCCGGCCAACACGGCGCGCGCCCCGCGCGCGAGCGCCACCAGGATGAGGACGAAACCGCGGGTTGCAGGACGGCGAAACATGGGCAGACGACGGATCGATTTGCGAGAGGTTGGACTTTGGAGCGATAATAGAGTCTGTTGCGTATTGATCTCGGCTCTCGACCGCTAGGGGAAGCTGTGCCACCCGACAGAGGCGTCTCGGTCGGACAGGCGCAGTCGAGGGAAGGGCTGGTAAACAACTGCCAGGGCTTCTCGGGCGGTCGGCGAGGCTCACTGTACCGACGATGGATCCGAATCAGCTCGCCAAGTTTCGTCAGCAAACCATGACGCCGCGCAAGCGTTCGGTCGCAGGAAGTTGGACGCGCCTGTGCGGAACGTGCAAACAGCCCGCCATCATCCGCGGGGGTAAGACGAGGAAGGTCGCCGGACGAACGATCTTCACCTGTGCGGCCTGTTTGGCCAAACAGGCGGAAAAAGCCAAGGCGCAGACGAGCGCCGTCGGATCGGAAGAGAAAAAAACGGGGACCGGGGCCGAGTAGCGCCCAACGGATCTCCTTTCGCAGCGCGCAGCTCAGATCCAGCGAAAAAAGGGGCACCACGCGGCGCCCCTTTGCTTTTCTCCTATCTCGCCCCGATCAATCGGCGTAGACCTTCGCGGCCTGAATAATCGGGCTCCACTTCTGGATTTCGTTGGAGAGCAAGGTCCGGGCGCCGGCGGAGGTTTGCTTTTCAGCGGGCATGATTTCGGCGCCCAGTTCCTTCATTTTCGCCACGAAGGCCGGGTCTTTGATCGCCGCTTGTAGTGCCTTCTCAAGGGTCGCGATCACGTTGGCTGGCGTGCCTTTCGGGGCATAGAGGATGTGCCAGACGCCCACTTCGAAACCGGGTAGCTCGCTTGCCAGCGGCGGCAAATCGGGGAAGTTGGCCAGCTTGTTCTTGCTCGTCACCGCGTAGGCCTTGACGCGTCCAGCCTTGATTTGACCCGTCGTGTTGGTGGTCTGGTCGCACATGAGATCAACTTGACCGCCGAGCAGCGCGGTCATTGCAGGTCCTGTGCCTTGGAAGGGGACCGTGGTCAGATCGGTCTTGAGCATGCTCTGAAGCAACATGCCACACAGGTGCGAGGCCGAGCCAACGCCAGCGTTGGCGAGGTTCACTTTGTCCTTGTTGGCGCGGATCCAGCCGAGCAGTTCCTTGAGATTGCCCGGTGCAAGTCCCGGCTTGCCGACGAGGGTCATCGGCACGTCGACCACGGCTCCAACCGGGATGAAATCCTCGAGCGGCTTGAACTCGAGCTTCCGATAGAGCGAGGGCGCCGTGGACATGCCGATGTGGTGGAAGAGCAGGGTGTAGCCATCCGGGGCCGCCCGGGCCACACGCGTTGCACCGACCGTGCCTCCCGCACCGGCCGTGTTTTCCACGATGACGTTTCCTTTGAGCTGCGGGCCCAGCGCCTGTGCGAGCGTGCGAGCGACCACATCGGTCGGACCGCCCGCCGCAAAGGGCACGACAATCGTGATCGGCTTTTCAGGATAGGCTGCCGCGCCGGCAGCCAGGCAAACAGAAAAGAGTACAGCCAGGATGCGTCGCAGTGCGCTGGTTGACATGAAATCACTCCTTTCGATGGTTGGATCTGTCGTCGATCATTGAGCCGACTTGATTGCAGTCGCTTGGGTGATCGCCGCGAAACGACATTGATTCTAGGGAGGGTTGCCTCAGGTCGTTCCGGGGGTCTTCCCGGGGCGAGTGGATGCGCTGCGCCGAGCCACCAGCAAGGCCGGATGCCACTCGATGAGGAGCCCTGAGGCAGAGGCGTACTCGTAATCAACGGCCAAACCGGCAACAGCGATGACGCGCTCGCGGTGACACAGCAACGGCCAGTGAGGCCGAAGCCAGGGAGCCACGCCACGCGATTCGAAGAGGGTCTTGAGTGCGACCCGGCCTGAGGAGGCAGACAGGCGGATCGTATCCCCGGGGGCGCGGCGACGCAGCGTCCAAACACGCTCGGGCGGCACCGGGAGCGCCAGGATCGGGGTTGGGGTTGCCACGGTTCGTTGGTTGTGGCTCGATAGCGCCACGACGAGCTCGCCAAAGGCGCACACCCAGCGCCCCGGCCCGGTGAGCTGCTCGGGCAATTCGGGCTCGGAGGGCGGGGCCGCGCGACGCAGCAGGTAGGCATGTCCGCGCCACGACCGGATTTCGAACTCGGCATCCGGCGTGTGACGGGTCAGCACCACGCCGCGATCCGGGCGCGACTGGGTGAGTTGCCACTCCCAGTCAAGCAGCGTCGACCGCGGGGGAGCGGGTATGTCGTGCCGTTCGAGCCAGCGTCGAAGCGCATTTCGCCGGCGCGGTGGGTCAAGCGCGCGCCAGGCGCTCAGGCTGAGAGCCGCCGAGGAAGTGCATGCCGCGAGGTCGAGGTCGGCAAGCGCATCGAGCAGGCTGGCCACCTCCGCTTGCT
Organism: Casimicrobiaceae bacterium; assembly: GCA_025056355.1. Lineage (GTDB taxonomy): Bacteria > Pseudomonadota > Gammaproteobacteria > Burkholderiales > Casimicrobiaceae > Casimicrobium. Next base: position 2,537 of record JANWWI010000043.1, read on the forward strand.
GTTGTGCCGCGCTCACCAGCCGTTCGGTGACCTGAGGGAAGGCGGCTCGAAGCGACGGCCAGACCGTGGTGCGCAAGCGGCTGCGAGCGAAGCTCGAATCGCTGTTAGCGGGATCAAAGACCGGTTCGAGCGCGTGGCGCGCAGCGTAGGCGAGAATCTCGTCGCGGGAGACGTTGAGGAGTGGCCGTTCGAAGCGTCGGCCATGCACCCAGCGGACAGCAGGCATCGCGGCGAGCGCGCGCGGGGTGCCGCCACGCAGCAACTGCAGAAGCACCGTTTCGGCCTGATCGTCGGCGTGATGGGCAAGCACGACACAATCGACGTCGAGTTGGGCCAGGGCGGTATAGCGCGCCTCGCGCGCCGCCGCTTCAAGGCCTCGCCGCGAAGGTTGTGCCACGCACACCCGCTTGACGACGACGGGGACGTTCCAGGCTTGGCCAAGTGAAAGCGCATGGTCGGCCCAGGCGTCGGCTTGCGGCTGAAGTCCATGGTGGATGTGGCAGGCGCTCAGATCGAGATCGGGCCGATCGCGATCGCGTGCCGCCTTGAGGGCGTGCAGCAAGACGAGGGAATCCACCCCCCCCGAAAACGCAACAGCGATGCGTTGCCTGGCCGCCTGCCCTGTGAGCCAGCGCTCGACGGCTCGGGCGACGGGCTCGCCAGGTTCACGTTTCGGCGAAGGCGCCATAACCGGCCAGGCGTGCGCGCCGGGCCTTGAGTCGCTCGCTGGGGCTCATCGCCTCGAGTCGTGCAAGCTCCTGCCGTAGCAGTGCCCCCAATTCCTTCATGACCGAAACGGGGTCGCGATGCGCACCGCCGACCGGCTCCGGCACGACGATATCGATGAGCCCGAGCGACTTGAGCCGCTGCGCGGTGATGCCCAGGGTCTCCGCGGCTTCCGGCGCGTGCTCGGCGCTTTTCCAGAGGATCGAGGCGCAGCCCTCGGGCGAAATGACCGAGTAAGTCGCATACTGCAGCATGAGCGTGACGTCGCCGACGGCAAGCGCAAGCGCTCCTCCCGAGCCGCCTTCTCCGATTACGCTGACGAGAATCGGCACCTTGAACTGCGCCATCTCGAAGAGATTGCGACCGATGGCTTCCGACTGCCCGCGCTCCTCGGCGCCCACGCCCGGGTAGGCTCCAGGCGTATCGATGAAGGTAAAGATCGGCAGGCCGAATTTGTCGGCAAGCCGCATGAGCCTGAGTGCCTTGCGATATCCCTCGGGGCGCGGCATGCCCCAGTTGCGTAACACCTTTTCTTTGGTGTCCCGGCCCTTTTGATGACCGATCACGACGCAGCTGCGGCCTTCGAGGCGTGCAAGCCCCCCGACGATGGCCGGGTCGTCACCGAAAGTGCGATCACCGTGAAGTTCCCGAAAGTCGGTGAAGAGGCCGTGGATGTAGTCGAGCGTGTAGGGCCGCTGGGGGTGTCGCGCGACCTGGGCGATTTGCCATGGGGTGAGCTTGGCATAGATCGAACGCGCCAGATCCTCAAGCTTCTTGCGCAGCTTTTTGATTTCGTCGGACACGTCGAGTTGATCGACCCCATCGTGCAGAGCCTCGAGTTCGTCGATCTTCGACTGAAGTTCCGCAAGCGGTTGCTCGAAGTCGAGGTAGCTAAGCTTAGGCATGCCGGCCATTGTAGGGGCCGGGTTCCGTCCTCACCGACGCGGGCGAGGGCGCTTCGTAGAATCGCGCCTCATGGAACATTCGAGCAACGGCAGCCGCGCGATCGTCGGGGTGGTGATGGGTTCTTCCTCCGATTGGGAGGTCATGAAGCACGCCACCGACATCCTCAAGCGTTTTGAAGTGCCATTCGAAGCGAAAGTCGTCTCGGCCCACCGCATGCCGGACGACATGTTTTCCTATGCCGAGTCGGCGCGCGATCGCGGATTGAAAGCGATCATCGCGGGCGCCGGCGGTGCGGCCCATCTGCCTGGCATGCTCGCGGCGAAAACGGTGGTCCCGGTGCTGGGCGTGCCGATCCCCTCGAAATACCTGCGCGGTGAAGACTCGCTGCTCTCGATCGTGCAAATGCCTAAGGGCGTGCCGGTGGCCACCTTCGCGATCGGCGAGGCCGGAGCCGCCAATGCGGCGCTGTTTGTGGTGGCGATGCTCGGCATTTCGAACAGGAGCTATGCGCAACTGCTCGACTCGTTCCGGGACGAGCAAACCGCGATGGCGCGTGCGATGATCGTGCCGCCGGTGATTGCGGATTCGCAGTGAAGGCCTCTGCGCGCGCGTTGCCTCCCGGCAGCTGGCTCGGCTGCTTGGGCGGTGGCCAACTCGGCCGGATGTTCGTGCATGCGGCGCAGCGGCTCGGCTATCACGTCTGCGTGCTTGACCCCGATCCCGCCGGCCCAGCGGCTCAAGCAGCCGACCGAACGATTGCGGCTGCCTACGACGATCCGGTCGCGCTCGATCGGCTCGCCGAATGTGTGGCGGCGGTCACCACCGAGTTCGAAAACGTCCCGGCCGGCGCGCTCGAGCGGCTTGCGGCGTGTCTGCCCACCCGGCCCGGCGCCGAAAGCGTGGCTGTTGCCCAGGACCGTCGCCGGGAAAAGCGTTTCTTCGTTGCGCAAGGGCTGCCGGTGGGGCCCTTCGCGATTGTCGAGCAGCCTGCGGACCTCGACGCGCTCGATCGAGGGCTTTTTCCGGCTGTCCTCAAAACGGCGCGGCTTGGCTACGACGGCAAAGGACAGCTGCGTGTCAACGAGCCCGGTGAACTGCCGGCGGCATGGGAGCGTGTCGGTGCCGTGCCGTGCGTCTTGGAGGCGGTCGTGCCGTTTGACCGCGAGCTGTCCGTGCTCGTTGCGCGTGCGGTCGATGGGTCAACCGCCGTGTGGCCCGTGTTTGAAAACGAGCACCGCGGCGGGATTCTTGCGCGAACGGTCGTGCCGGCCCGCATCGACGCAGCAGTGGCGCAGCGCGCCCAGAGCGTGGCCTGCGCGCTTGCGGCCGCGCTCGATTACGTCGGCGTGCTTTGCGTCGAGCTATTCGTTGTCGGCGATCAGGTGCTCATCAATGAAATCGCGCCGCGTCCGCACAACAGCGGTCACTGCACGATCGAAGCCTGTGTGACCTCGCAGTTTGAGCAGCAAGTGCGTGTGCTCGCGGGCCTGCCGCTTGGCGATACGGCACTCGTGCGGCCTGCGGTCATGGTCAACATTCTGGGCGATGTATGGTTTGCCGCGCAGCGCGGCGGTGAGCCCGACTGGGCCGAGGTGCTTGCGCTTCGTGGGGCGCATCTACACCTCTACGGCAAAGCGGAACCGCGGCGTGGCCGTAAGATGGGGCATGTGACCTGCACGGCGGCAACGCTCGAAGCGGCCTTTGCCACGGCTGCGCGAGTCGAACAAGTGCTTCAGATCAATCGGCCGTGAGCCGACAGGAAGGCGCTCGTGGAAAAGTGGATCGTCTACGCCTTGGTTTCGATGGCTTTTGCCGGGTTCACCTCGGTCATTGCCAAGGCGGGGCTTGCGGGCATTTCGGGCGAACTGGGCCTTGCGGTGCGCACCGTATTCGTGTTTGGCTTCGTGATCGCGTTTGCCCTCTACGCCGTGCCGCGGGCGGAGCTCGGCGCACTCAGTGGGCAAAACGTTCTGTGGTTGGCCGCTTCGGGCCTGACCACGGCGCTTTCTTGGATCTTCTACTACAAGGCGCTCAAGCAAGGGGATGTGGCCAGCGTTGTCCTCATCGACAAAGGCAGCGTCGTGGTGGCGATCGTCATGGCCTGGCTGCTGTTGGGCGAGACGATCACTTGGCGCATTCTGCTTGGCGCGGCGCTCATCGTGAGCGGGCTGGTGCTGATCGCGAAGCGGTAGCGCGGCGCAGGAAGTCGTCCAAATAAGGCACACCGACATCGAGACGTCGCCGCCCGAGGTGGATCTGTTTGCGGATGCCGCGCCGACCGAGCCGCACGAGCGCGAAGCTGCGCCGCTGTGCCGCCGGTAGGCGTTCGATGAGCCATCGCGGCAGCGCCGTGACAGCGCGGCCGCTTGCGACCAGCTCGAGCATGACGGTGGTGTCTTCGACCTGGCGCTGGCGCCGGGGCAGCACGCCCGCGGGCAGCAAAAACTGCGTAAACAGATCGAGCCGCTCGCGCGCTACAGGGTACGTGACCACTTCCTCGGCGGCAAGCTCACGTGGCTCGATCAAGCGGCGCGCCGCCAAACGATGCCCCGCGGCCACAACCAAGACCTGCTCGTAATCGAATACTGGTTCGAAGACGAGCGCCTCGTGCACGACGGGATCCGGCGTCACCAGCACGTCGATCTCACCGTGCACGAGCGCGGCCACGCCACCGAACTGAAAGCGCTGCAATACATCGAGTTCCACATCCGGCCAGGCGAGCAGATAGGGCCGCAGCAGCGGCTGCAGCCACTGATAACACGGATGGCATTCCATGCCGATGCGCAGCGCGCCGCGCTCGCCGCGGGCAAAGCCACGCAGGCGCTCATCACCTTGTTCGAGTTGCGGCAGGACGCGTTCGGCGAGTTGTTCGAGAAACCGCCCGGCGCGTGTCGGAACAAGGCGTTTGCCGTCGCGCTGCCAGATCGGCATGCCAAGCCGTGCTTCCAGCCGACGCACGGTATGGCTGAGCGCCGATTGCGTCAGATGCAGCGCCTCGGCCGCCGCAGTGAGCGTGCCGCGCCGCGCGACCTCGCGGACAAGCTCGAGGTGGATGCGTTCGAGCAGGGCGGACATGAATGAAATTCATGCAATCTTGAGAAAAGATCAATTTACATCATGCCAGGGCTCGGTCATCATTTGCCCCCGACATCGTTTCCTTGCTTGTTGAGACAGCGATGCCCTGCATTCATTCGCTGGGATATCCCCGCATCGGCGCTCGGCGCGAACTCAAGTTCGCCCTGGAACGGTACTGGTCCGGGGAACAGCCGCGCAGTGAGCTCTTGCGTACGGCCGAAGCCTTGCGCGCCGAGCACTGGCGCGCGCAGTGCGGACTCGACTGGGTGCCGCTCGGTGACTTTTCGTTCTACGACCATGTGCTCGACATGAGCGCCACGCTCGGCGTCTGGCCCGAGCGCGTGGCAACGACCTCGGACGGCGATCGCTTCGAGGATTACTTTCGCGCCGCGCGTGGCCGCGCCTCGCCAAGCTGCTCGGCGCCGCCGGTGGCGGCGCTCGAGATGACCAAGTGGTTTGACACGAACTATCACTACCTCGTGCCAGAGCTTACCGCCGGCATGTCCTTCGAGCTTGATGAGCGTCGGCTGCGTGCCCAGTGGAGCGAGGCCTTTTGCCTCGGGGTGCGCGCCAAGCCCGTCCTGATCGGGCCGATCACCTGGCTCAGACTCGGCAAGCCGCGTGATGGCTCCGACCCGCTTGCGCTGCTGCCGTCGCTCGTGCCAGTCTACGAGCGCCTGCTTGCTTCGCTTGGCGCCTGGGGCGCCACCTGGGTGCAGATCGACGAGCCGGCCCTCGTGCTCGATCTCGACGAGCGCTGGCAGGCGGCATACCGCGTTGCGTATCAGGCGCTCGGCCGCGCACCGGTCAAGCTGCTTCTGACGACCTACTTCGGTGATCTGGCCGAAAACCTGCCGCTCGCCCTGTCGCTGCCTGTGGCCGGCTTGCATCTGGATGCCGTGCGCGCAACGATCGATCCGGCCGAGATCGCGGCGCGTTGGCCCGAAGACCGCGTCTTGTCGCTCGGTGTCATCGACGGGCGCAATGTCTGGCGCGCCGATCTGGAGCGCTTGCTCGATCGTCTTGAGCCCGTTGCGGAGCGGCTTGGCGAGCGGCTTTGGCTTGCGCCTTCGTGTTCGCTTGTGCATGTCCCCTACAGCACGCGCTTCGAGACCGCGCTCGATCCGGAGCTTCGGTCGTGGCTCGCCTTTGCCGAGGAAAAGCTCGCGGAGCTGGCGATCCTCAAGCGGGCGCTCAGAGACGGGCGCAGCTCGGTTGCCGCGGCGCTCGAGACGCAGCGCGCCGCCCTGGCGGCGCGTCGCCGATCGGAGCGCGTGCATCGCGAAGGTGTGCGCGCGCGTGTGGCGGCGTGGGATGGGGCTCAGGAGGCGCGCACAAGTCCCTATGAGCTGCGCGCAGCCAAGCAGCGCGCGCGGCTTGCCTTGCCCGCGTGGCCGACCACCACGATCGGTTCCTTTCCGCAGACCCGCGAGATCCGTGAGGCACGCAAGGCGCTACGCGAGGGGCGGATCGATGCGGCAGCCTACGAAGCGCAGATGCGCGCCGAAATCGAGCGCTGCGTGCGCGAGCAGGAGGCCCTTGGCCTCGATGTGCTTGTGCACGGCGAGCCCGAGCGCAACGACATGGTCGAATATTTCGGAGAGCAACTGAGCGGCTTCGCGGTGAGCGCCAACGGCTGGGTGCAATCCTATGGCTCGCGCTGCGTGAAACCGCCGATCCTCTACGGCGATGTCGAGCGCCTTGCACCGATGACGGTGGGCTGGGCGAGTTATGCGCAGTCGCTCACCAAGCGACCCGTCAAAGGCATGCTCACGGGACCGGTGACGATGCTCAACTGGTCCTTCGTGCGCGACGACGTGCCGCGCGAGAGCGTGTGCCGGCAGCTGGCGCTGGCGATTCGCGATGAAGTGCTCGATCTGGAGCGCGCTGGGATCGCGGTCATTCAGATCGATGAGCCGGCACTGCGAGAAGGTCTTCCGCTTCGCGTGCGCGATCGCGAGCCTTACTTGCGTTGGGCGGTGGCCTGCTTTCGCATGGCGGCCAACGGGGTGCGCGATGAGACGCAGATCCACACCCACATGTGCTATTCGGAATTCAACGACATCATCGAGTGGATCGCCGCGCTTGATGCGGATGTGATCACGATCGAGACCGCGCGCTCGGCGATGGAGCTGCTTGAAGCGTTTGAGCGCTTCGAGTATCCGAATGAAATCGGCCCTGGGGTCTACGATGTGCACTCGCCTGCGGTGCCGCAAACCGAGCGCATGATGGCGCTGCTCAAGCGCGCCAGCGAGCGCATTGCGCCCGAGCGGCTGTGGGTCAATCCGGATTGCGGGCTCAAGACCCGCCGCTGGGAAGAGGTGCGGCCCGCGCTGGCGAACATGGTTGAGGCGGCGCGGCGACTGCGCGCCGAAGCGGTCGCAGCCGCTGCCGCCTGATTTCGAGCCTCAGACGTTGAACAGGAAGTGGATGACATCGCCGTCTTGAACGATGTAATCCCTTCCTTCGGCACGCACCTTGCCGGCCTCGCGGGCCCCGGCTTCACCGCCATGGCGGATAAAGTCCTCGAAGGCGATCGTGTTGGCGCGGATGAAGCCGCGTTCGAAATCGGAGTGGATGACGCCGGCGGCTTGTGGGGCGGTTGCGCCCTTGCGAATGGTCCAGGCGCGCACCTCTTTCTCGCCGGCCGTGAAAAAGGTCTGCAGGCCTAAAAGCGCGTAGCCCGCGCGGATGACCCGATTCAAGCCCGGCTCTGCGAGACCCACGTCCTTGAGGAATTCGAGCTTGTCGGCGTCCTCGAGGTCGGCAATCTCGGCCTCCATGGCCGCACAAACCGGAACCACCGGCGCCTTTTCCTTGCGCGCATAGTCCAAAAGCGCCTGGTAGTGCGTATTGTTCTCAAGCGCGTGGGCATCGGCCACATTGGCCACATACATCGTCGGCTTGGCCGTGATTAGGCAAAGCGGCTTGAGGACCGCAAGCTCTTCGGCATAGAAATCGATCGAGCGCACTGGTCGCCCTTGGTTGAGGGCGGCTTGACACTTCTCCAGCACGGCCAGCAGGCGCTGCGCCTCCTTGTCACCGCCTGCCTTGGCAAGCTTGCTGCACTTGGCGATTTGTTTTTCGACACTGGCCAGATCCGCAAGGGCCAGTTCGGTGTTGATCACCTCCACATCATCGATCGGAGAGACCCGGCCGGCCACATGCACGATGTTGTCATCCTCAAAACAGCGCACCACATGCGCCAAGGCATCGCAGTTGCGAATGTGGGCCAGAAACTGGTTGCCAAGACCTTCACCCTGCGAGGCGCCTTTGACAAGGCCTGCAATGTCGACAAACTCGACCGTGGCCGGAACGACTCGCTGCGGTTTGACGATGGCGGCCAACTGCGCAAGCCGTGGGTCGGGAACCTCCACCACCCCGGTGTTCGGCTCGATCGTGCAAAAAGGATAGTTTTCGGCTGCAATGCCCGCTTTGGTGAGCGCGTTGAAGAGGGTGGACTTGCCCACGTTGGGTAGGCCGACGATCCCGCACTGTAGGGCCATGATGGAATAACACCTCGTCAAAACCTTTGATTATCGCCGCCGATGAACATCCTCTATCTGCACGGCTTTCGCTCCTCGCCGCAGTCAAGCAAGGCCACCATGCTTCGTGAGCGTTTCGCGCCGACCGGGCATCGCTACTTGTGTCCGCAACTGCCGGCAAGCCCGCGCGCTGCAATCGAACTGGCCTGTGAGTTGATCGAGGAGCGCGGTGAGGCCGCGCGTGACTGGGCGCTGGTGGGTTCTTCGCTCGGTGGCTACTACGCCACGCATTTGGCCGAGCGCTACGGCTGCCGCGCGGTGCTTTTGAACCCTGCCATCACCCCCGCCGAGGATTTGGCCGACTATGTGGGGGAGCTCACCAACTTCCACGACGGCACCCCGTTTTACTGGCGCGCGGAATATCTCGATGAGCTTGCCGAACTGGCCGTGGAGCGGATTACACGGCCCGAACGCTACCTGCTGATCGCCGCCAAGGGCGATGAACTGATCGACTGGCGCGATATGGTGGCGCATTACCCTGGCGCGCAGCAAATCGTGCTCGATGGCAGTGATCATGCTCTGAGCGACTTTGCTCGCTACGTCGAGACCGTCGTTGAGTTTTGCGAACGCGGCACGATATCAGGGTGACTTGCAGGGATGGCGGCCGCAACGCAGCGGTTGCGGCCGCTGGCCTTGGCTAGGTAGAGCGCATGATCGGCGCGCTCGATGAGCGAGGCAACGGCCTCGTCTTTTTGTCGTTCTGCGATGCCAACGCTGAGGGTCACGCTTTCCGGTAGGCCGATCTCCGACCAGTTGATCCGTTGGAGCTGAAGCCTCAAACGTTCGGCGAACTCGTACCCCTGAGCCAGCGTGGTGTTGTACAGCAAAAGCAAAAACTCTTCTCCACCCCAACGCGCGGCAAGATCGGTGCTGCGGCAGCACTGCGAAATTACCCGTGCCACACGCATCAGGACGCGATCGCCGACAGCATGACCGAACGCGTCGTTGAGACGCTTGAATCGATCGAGATCGAAAAGCAAAACCGTTGCGGGGCGATCGATGCCGCTGGCGTTGAGCTGCTGTTCAAAGCCGCGTCGATTGAGCAGTCCGGTCAGCGGATCGGTGACCGCCAGTCGCGACAATTCTTCGGCGCGAATGGATAGCGCAGCCGCCTTGGCTTCGCTGAGCCTGAGCGCTTGTTGGTGGTCATGGTGATCGATGCGTCGCAACACTTCACTGGTGCGCAGTTCAAGCTCGATGGCGCGGGCGCGTTTCAAATGCTGTAGCGCTTGGCCAGGCTGATTGATCGCTTCGAAGCAGTCGGCCAACAGCACGTGGGCATTGCGCTCGGCGGGGCGGAAGCCAAAGCGCTCGGCGCCGCGCAAGGCCGATTGCGCATGCCGCAAGGCCAGCTCGAGTTCCTGGCCGGCCAAATAAGCCCGCGCAAGCTGGAGTTCGGCCTCGCAGAGGTCGATCGGCGCCGGAAGGCTCCGAAAAACCTGCATCGCTTGCTTGCCAAACTCCAGCGCCGTCGCGTAGTGGCCCGCAAGCCGATGCGCGTGTCCAAGGCGATTGAGGCACATGGCAAAGAGCCGCGTGCGTCCAGCGCTTCGCGCCAAGCGCATCGCTTCGCGCAGGCGTTCCTGGCCACGTTTCAACAAGGCTGCCTCGACCGGAAGAGCTCGCTCCTGGAGGCTAGCAGCGCGCAAGACGTCGAGTTCGCCCAAGCAATACGTCGTGCCGGCGATGGCCGGGAGATTTCCGAGTGCACGTTGAAGTGCGAGGGCTTGCCGATAGAGCGACTCGGCTCGCTCATGGTCGCCGACCCGGGCGCAAGCGATGCCCAGGCCGGCGAGCAAGCGACTCTTGAGCAGCTCGAGTCCCTCCTGTTCGACTTCCTCAAGCCCCTCAACGAAGCAGTCGGTAGCCTCGCCGTAATCGCCGAGATCGAGCGCCATGTGGCCGCGTTGTAGCGCCACCTCGGCCAGCCCCTCGCGATGCTGGAGACGCGCATACCCGGCGTACGCTTCATCCAGGAACTCACGCGCGGCAGCGTGTTGGCACGCCATGCGCGAAAGGGTGCCTTGCAAGCGCACGGCGTGCAGTCGCTCCAAGGCGCGGCCGACGAGCTTTGCGAGGCGCTCGGCACGCGCTGCGTAGCGAAAGCCAGCCTGGGTCCGCCCCGAAATCGCACAATTCAAAGCCCGCTCGAGCAAGCCGGTGAGGACCTCCGGGGTGCTTCGCTTGTGCTGCGGTGGCGTCTTCATCCGTACCTGACTCGCCGAGAACGGACCGATATCGCTTACCGTCACAAACGGGTAATCAGACGTGTCATCAGACCGAGAATACGCTAGCCTCATACGCCGAAGGCGCAAGCGCAATCCACCGCGCCGCCTTCTCTGCGATCATAAGCACGGGGCTGGCCGTATTACCGCTCGGAATTTTCGGAATCACGCTCGCGTCGACGACGCGTAGCCCCGCGACGCCGATGAGGCGCAATCGGGGGTCGACAACGGCATCCGGGTCGTCGGGGCGTCCCATCCGCGCCGTGCCGACCGGGTGAAAGATCGTGGTTCCGATGTCGCCGGCGGCTCGGACGAGGGCTTCATCGCTTTGCGCGTCAAGCCCCGGGCGCAGTTCGCGCGGGGCAAAGCGGGCCAAGGCCGGCTGCGCGACCACTCGCCGCACGAGCCGCAGGCTCTCTGCGGCCACGCGGCGGTCTTCCTCGGTGGCCAGATAGTTCGGCTGGATCGCGGGTGCGGCCTCGGGCTCGGGGCTCTGGATATGCACGCTGCCGCGGCTCGTCGGGTTGAGGTTACAGACGCTGGCGGTGATGGCATCGAAGGGATCAAGCGGCTCGCCAAAGGCCGGCAGCGACAGCGGCTGGACATGAAACTCGACGTTGGGATGGCGGTGACGCGGGTCGCTTCGCGTGAAGGCGCCGAGTTGGCTGGGAGCCATCGCCATCGGGCCGCGCCGGAAGAGAAGATATTCGATCCCGATCGAGAGCCGTCCCCAGAGGCTTGCCGCGCGGGTGTTGAGCGTTTGCGCGCCCTCGACGCGATAAACCGCGCGCAGTTGAAGATGATCTTGCAGGTTTTCGCCGACCCCGCGCCGGTCGAGCAGCGGGGGGATGCCAAGTGCGTGGAGGCGTTCGGCCTGTCCGATGCCGGAGCGCTCAAGCAGTTGCACGCTGCCGATCGCGCCGGCGGCCAGGATCACCTCCCGCGTGGCGCGAACGCTCAAGCGCTCTCCCCGGCGACGCAACAAAATTCCAGTGGCAACCAGTCCCCGCTGCGCTTCGCGCTCGACAATCACCCGTTCAACCAGGCCATCGAGCCAAACGGTGAGGTTGGGTCGACCAAGCACCGGGTTGAGGAAGGCTTTGCGCGCATTCCAGCGCACGCCTGAGCGTTGGTTGACCTCGAAATAGGCCACGCCCTCGTTATCACCACGGTTGAAGTCCTCGGTGGGTGGAACGCCGGCTTCGATGAGTGCGGCGCGGAAGGCCTCCAGAATGGGCCAGTGGAGCCGCTGCCGCTCGATGCGCCATTCGCCGGTGCTGCCGTGACGATGGTGCCCGTGAAAGCGCAGCCACAGCTCTTGCTGTTCGGCTGGCAGCACACCGGCATCGAGCCGCCAGTGCTCCTCATGCGCGCGAAAGTCCGGCACGACGTTGTCCCAACGCCAGGCCGGCTCGCCGGTGAGTTCCGCCCAATGGTCATAATCGCGCGCTTGGCCGCGCATGTAGATCATGCCGTTGATGCTTGAGGAGCCGCCCAAAACCCGGCCGCGTGGGTAGCGCAGGCTGCGTCCGTTCAAGCCCGGCACCGCTTCGGTCTTGAAGCACCAGTCGGTGCGCGGGTTGCCGATGCAGAAGAGATAGCCAACCGGAATGTGAATCCAAAGGTAACGGTCGCTTCCGCCGGCTTCGACCAGAAGCACACGCCGATCGCTTTGTTGCGCCAGGCGGTTGGCCAGCAGACAACCCGCCGTGCCTGCGCCCACAATGATCCAGTCGAAGGTCAGCGTGTCCTGAGCGTGAGGCTGGGTTGGGCGGCTCATGGCCCCGGATTGTGGGGGAAAAAGCGCCCGCATGTCACCCGTTCAAGGCCAGCGAGGTCGCGCACGGTGACGATCTGCGTGAGGCCGGCCGCCGCAAAGAGGCTGCGCACCGCTTCGCCCTGATCGTAGCCGTGCTCGACCATGAGAACGCCGCCGGGGACCAGCCGCGACAGGGCTTGAGCGCTAAGCACTCGGTAGGCCGAAAGCCCATCGGCCCGATCGGTGAGCGCAAACCACGGTTCGAAGCGCAGATCCCCTTGAAGCAGATGCGGATCCCCGACGGCCAGATAGGGCGGGTTGGAGACGATCAGATCAAACCGCTCATTCGGTTGCAAGGCAGCAAGCCAGTCGCTTTGCACGAAGCGCACGCCGGCAGCCCCGAGCGCCTGCGCGTTGCGCTTGGCCAGCGCAAGCGCATCCTCCGAAAGATCGAGCGCTGTGACCTCGGCAAGCGGTCGCTCAAGCGCCAGGGTGATTGCGATACAGCCGCTGCCCGTGCCGACATCGAGCACCCGCATCGGCCGCTCAAGCGGCAGAAGGGCCAGCGCCTCCTCGACAAGCCGTTCGGTCTCCGGCCTCGGAATCAGCGCCGCCGGGGTCGTGGCAAAGTCCCGGCCGTAGAACTCGCGGTGACCGATCAAGTAAGCGATCGGCTCACCGGCGCGACGGCGTGCCAGCAAGGTTTCGAAGCGAGAAAACGCCTCGGTGTCGACCGGGTCGCGATCATGGGTGATCAGCCATGCATGCGCATGCGCCGGTCGCGGATGACCGAGGGCGTGGGCGAGCAGTAGCCGCATCTCAAGCGCGGTGAGCACCGGTCTGGCCAGGAGCTCGGCGATTGTGGGCATGGCCCAGGGGCGCGCGATCTTGTGCGGCTTACGGGCGCTCGACGCGGGCGCCTTGCGCCATGAGCGCTTCCACCACCTGCCGGGCGGCTTGCGCGAAGTCGGCACCGCTTGAGGCATAAAGCACCGCGCGGGCCACATTCACGATGAGCCCTGCCCCCGAGGCATCCCGCCCCGCGGTCACCGTGGCCGCCAAGTCGCCGCCTTGAGCGCCCACTCCGGGCACAAGAAGCGGCATCTCACCGACGATTTGCCGAACCTCAGCCACCGCCTCCGGTACAGTCGCGCCGACCACAAGGCCAAGATTGCCGTGCGTGTTCCACTCGTGCCGTGCCTTGCGGGCCACCAGCCGGTAGAGCGGTTCCCCATCGATGCGCTGCTCCTGCAGATCCGCCCCGCCCGGATTGGTGGTGCGGCAGAGCAAAAACACCCCGCGATCGGCATGACGGGTAAACGGTTCGATGGCATCGCCGCCGAGGTAGGGATTGACCGTGACCGCATCGGCCCCGTAGCGCTCAAAGGCTTCGCGGGCGTAGAACTCGGCCGTGGAGCCGATGTCGCCGCGCTTGGCATCAAGGATCACCGGGATGTGCGGATACTGTTCCCGGATATAGCCGATGGTGGCGGAGAGCTGATCTTCGGCCGCCACCGCTGCAAAGTGTGCAAACTGCGGCTTGTAGGCGCACACCCGGTCATGCGTGGCATCCACGATCGCCCGCAGAAAGGCAAAGATTGCACCGCCGCGCGCCGGCAGCACGGGCGGAAGGCGGCCAAGCTCCGGGTCGAGACCGACACAGACCAGGGAGCCTGTCCGCTGCCACTGCGCGCGCAACTTGTCGATAAAAGCGCTCATGTCAAGGTGTCTTCCAGTTGGGCGAGCTGCTCAGCCTGATGCTCAGTGGAAAGGGCTGCAATCAGCTCGTCGAGGTCGCCGTCCATGATCGCCGAAAGCCGGTAGAGCGTGAGGTTGATCCGATGGTCGGTCACGCGGCCCTGCGGGAAGTTGTAAGTCCGGATGCGCTCGCTGCGATCCCCCGAGCCGATTAGTGAGCGGCGCAGCCCAGCCTCCTTGGCACGGGCGGCTTCGCGTTCGCGCTCAAGCAGCCGTGCAGCAAGCACCTCCATGGCGCGCGCTCGGTTCGAGTGTTGCGATCGGGCGTCCTGGCATTCAACGACGATGCCGGTGGGCAGATGCGTGATGCGTACCGCCGAGTCGGTTTTGTTGACATGCTGGCCGCCCGCGCCCGAGGCGCGAAAGGTATCGATACGAAGATCGGCCGGGTTGATTTGAATGTCTCGCACCGGATCGGCTTCAGGCAGCACGGCCACGGTGCAGGCGCTTGTATGGATGCGGCCTTGTGCCTCGGTCTCGGGCACCCGCTGCACCCGGTGTGTGCCCGATTCGAATTTGAGCTTGGAGTAGGCGCCCTCGCCGATCACCCGAGCGATCACCTCCTTGTAGCCTCCGAGGTCGCTTTCGCTGGCGGAGACGATTTCCACACGCCAGCCCTGCCGTTCCGCGTAGCGGCTGTACATGCGGAACAGATCCGCCGCAAAGAGCGCGGATTCTTCGCCGCCCGTCCCGGCGCGGATTTCAAGAAAGAGGTTGCGTTCATCGTTCGGATCGCGCGGCAAGAGCGCCACAGTGAGCTCACGCGCCATGCGATCGAGATCGGCTTTCGCGGCCTCGAGCTCTTCCTGCGCCATCGCCTTCATCTCGGGGTCTGAGAGCAGCTCTTCGGCGGCGGCGCGGTCGGCCTCGCGCGTGCGGAAGGCTCGGTACAGGGTCACCACCGGATCAAGCTCGCTTCGCTCTTTGGCGAGCGCGCGAAAGCGCTCCCGATCCTCAATCACGACGGGATCGGCAAGAAGCGCCTCAACCTCAAGCAGACGGCGCTCAAGCTGCGAGAGCTTCTGACGAAGGCTGTCTTTCACGTGGAGCAATGGGCTTCAGGCGCTGCGCTGGGCGTTGCGCAAGAGCGCGCTGAGCGGTTGATCCAAGCGCGGCAACGACGCTCGGGACCGAAAAACCGATGTTCGTGCGAAATGATGCCTGGATTCTACGGCCCGCCGATCGGCCGAGGGATCTACGCGGGATGCGTGCTTTTTGCGCGCTCGTGCGGTTGATGCGCCGCGGGTGCGAAGGTGCAAGGAGGCAGGCAGAGGCTTACGCCTTGGCAAATTCGACCCCTGAACGCACCCAGCGTGCCAGCAGGGTCTCGCGGTCGAAGCCGGGGTCCGCTTCGATCTGGCTTCGCAGATTGCGTGCTGCCTCGAGCAGGGGCAGATCCTCCTCGAGATTGGCGTAGCGCAGGCTCGGCATGCCGGATTGCCGCGGCCCGAGCAGTTCACCCGGCCCGCGCAGACGCAGATCCTCGCGCGCAATGGCAAAGCCGTCGGTGGTTTCGTAAAGGATCCGAAGCCGTGCCTTCGCCGTCTCGGAAAGCGGTTCGTGATAGAGCAGCACACAGGTCGAGGCGCGGCTGCCGCGGCCCACACGCCCGCGCAGTTGATGAAGCTGCGCCAGGCCAAAGCGCTCGGCATGTTCGATCACCATCCAGGTGGCATCGGGCACATCCACGCCGACTTCGATGACGGTGGTGGCCACCAGCAGCCGTGTTTGCCCCGAGATAAAGCCGCGCATGATCGCCTCTTTCTCGGCAGGCGGCAGCCGGCCGTGCAGCAGCGCGATCGGGACCTCGGGCATCGCAGCGCGAAGCTCCTCGGCCAGGGCGGTTGCATCCTTGAGCGAAAGCTCCAGCTGCTCCGACTCTTCGATGAGCGGACTGACCCAGTAGACCTGCGCCCCCTCGGCGATGGCCTGCCGCACCCGGTCGATGAGTTCGCAACGCCGTGCGGCCGAGACCAGGCGGGTGCGAATCGGCTGACGCCCCATGGGCAGCTCATCGATCACCGAGACGTCCAAGTCCGCGTAGTAGCTCATCGCCAGCGAGCGCGGGATCGGGGTTGCGCTCATCATGAGGGTGTGCGGCACGACGTTTTCCTGCACGCCGCGCTCGCGCAAACTCAGGCGTTGCGCCACCCCGAAGCGGTGTTGCTCATCGACCACCATGA
>JANWWI010000044.1 GCA_025056355.1 Casimicrobiaceae bacterium
CGAAAAAAACCTGGCACGACCGCCTGGCAGTACCGGGCGATGTGGCAAGACGCCGCCTGTGGATAGACGATGCGCCGTAGGCGCCATTGACCACACGAATAAAAGAGCTCCCCTCGCAGCCAGGCAGGGAGGGCCAGTCGCGATCGAGCAAACCGTCGATCGGGACTGCTTGCAGACGCGGCAGAGGAGGTCGCATCAACGCTCGCAACGATCTTGAGGCGCGCGCGTGCGCGTCGGGGACGGCGGCTCGCCACGAGGGCAGCATCGCAGCGGGAGCCCTGAGGAACTCCGGCAGAATCACGAGTTCGCGGCCCGCGCTAAGACGAAGCTTCAACAAGCACCCAGGATCCCACTGAAAACCTTTGCGCCAAAGGCCCGCCTCCCGCAGTGATAAGCGCCGACCACCTTTTCGCGATCGAACGCCTTGTGGAGCAAGCGCCAAAGTACGGCTTCGGTGCGGCCGCAGGGTCGGCGTTGAGCCAAACCGCGCGCGAGCGCTTCGCTTGACTGCGTTGCGCTGAGTCGATCTCGGCGAACCCGATCGTTCGATGCAGGGCTACGAAGCTTGAAGCTTCATTCCAGCATGCTCCCCTTGCGTGGCCGAATAGGGGGAACAATTTCACGTTCTTGCCTTAGCGCTCTTCCAATGGCTAGGTCGCCCCGGACCGAAGCGTGCGCGGCTGACTGCTCATGAACCCCGCGCTCTGGTCGAGTCCTACTTGCCGAGCACCGGCCAGAAGAAAATCGCGATGTTGACCACAAAGGACGCGATCCAGACCATCGAGCGCGCGATGTGCCGGCCAGTCACGTACATCGCGACATAGAGGAGACGAAGCACGATAAACGCGCCCGCAAGCAGGTCGGTGATCAGCCCTGCCCCGCCAAGCAGGTGATTGACGATGACCGCTGCCGCGTAGAAAGGCAACGCTTCCCAGCTGTTCGCCTGCGCGGCGTTGGCCCAAGCCGCAGGCCCGGTTTGGCGTGCAAGCCACTCGCGCGGGTTGCGGTTGTCATAGCCGCCCTCAGCGACCGGCCGGCCGAAGCCGTGACGCTTGGCAAGCCCCGCGCACAGAAGCGGCAGCATGGCAGCAAAGGCAATCGTGAGAAGCGCAAAGGTCATGTCGCGCGCGCCGGCATGAACGGAATTTGATCGAGCGCGTCGGTGATGATGCTATCCACACCCCAGGCGAGCAGTTCACGCACGCGGTGGAGTTCGTTACAGGTATAGCACAGAAGTGCAAGGCCCACAGCATGGACTTGCTCGACGAGCTCCGGCGTCACCGAACGGTGGTCGCAGTCGAGCGCCTGCGCATCGGCCACGCGTACGCGCTCGAACCAATTTTCCGGCAGAGGATGACCAAACAGGTGCGCCCGTGGCAGCTCGGGCGCCTCTTCACGCGCGGCAGCAAGGGCCTCGGTTGAAAACGAGGAAACGAGTGGCGGTGGATGGCAACGTGCTCCGAACTGACGGCTCTCTCGGGCAACCGCCGCTCCGGTTTCACGCTCGCGACCGGAAGCAGCCTTGATTTCGGCATTGATGGCGATGCCATGCGCGGCGCAGAGCTCAAGCGCCGCCCGGTAGCTCGGCAGCGGCTCGCTGGCGAAGGTCACACTGTGCCAACTTCCAGCCTCAAGCCCTGCGAGGGCTTGCCACGGCCAGGCGCTGGCCGGACCCGACCCGTTGGTCGTGCGTTCAAGCGTCGCGTCATGTAGCAAGAAGCAAACGCCATCAGCCGAGATCTGCACATCCACTTCAGTGGCGCGGTATCCGAGCGCGAAGCCATGGCGAATGGCCGCAAGCGTATTCTCGGGCGCGAGCCGCCCGGCACCGCGATGCGCGATCGTGCGCGGGTAAGGCCAGCTCGCTGGTCTCACGTCACGATCCGGCGGCCCGATTCTGCATCGAACCAGTGCACGCGGGCGGGATCGAAGCTGAGCGGAAGCCGGTCGCCCACGCGCACGGTGGAGGTGTTCTCGATACGGCAGATGATGCGGTAGTTACCGAGCTGCCCGTAGGCGTAGGCATCCGCCCCGACCCATTCGATCATCTCGACGACCACTGAAAAGCGTGCCCCCGCCTCGGGGACGATCACAAGGTGCTCTGGACGAATGCCGAGCGCGACCTTGGCACCGTTCGGCACGACTGATGGAAATTCGCCCACGTGGAACATGTCGCCGTGTTCGATGAGCTTGAGAGATTGTCCAGCGCGGGTGCCCCAGATCTGGTTCATCGCCGGGGTGCCGATGAAGTTGGCCACGAACAAGGTGGCCGGACGATCGTAGACATCCCTCGGGGTGCCCACCTGTTCGATGACGCCAGCGTTCATCACGACGATTCGGTCGGAAAGCGTCATCGCCTCGATTTGATCGTGCGTGACAAAGAGGCTTGTGACCTTGAGCTCCCGATGCACCTTTTGGATTTCGAGCCGCATCTCCACACGCAGTTTTGCATCGAGGTTAGACAGCGGCTCGTCGAAGAGAAACACCTTGGGGTTGCGCACAATGGCGCGTCCCATGGCCACCCGCTGGCGCTGACCGCCTGAGAGCTCGCGTGGCTTGCGCTCAAGCAGGTGCGCCAGCTCGAGGATTTCGGCGGCCTTACTGATCCGCCGATCGATCTCCTGCCTGGGCATGCCGCGAATGCGCAGCCCGTAGCTCATGTTTTCCCACACGTTCATGTGGGGGTAGAGCGCATAGTTTTGAAAGACCATGGCCACATCGCGATCCTTCGGCTCGAGCGCGTTGACCACCCGGCCATCGATGAGGATTTCGCCGGAGCTAACCGCCTCAAGCCCCGCCACCATGCGCAAAAGGGTCGATTTGCCGCAACCGGACGGGCCGAGAATGACAACGAATTCCCCGTCGCGCACCGTCAAATCGACGCCATGAATGACGTCGACTTTGCCAAAGGATTTCCGGACGCTTCGAAACTCAAGTGTGGCCATGTAAGCGAGAGCATATCAAGGGCAACAAGGGCGAGTTCTTCGTTGGCGATGCGACCAAGCATGAACCGCTCCTAAGCCGGGCTAGGCGTTCACGAGGCTCGACCATTGAAACGAGGCCAAAAATTTGTCATAAGCGCGGTGTAGGCTTCGGATTAGCCTGAGGTTTTTCGCACTCATTTCGGAGGAACACGTGATCACGACTTGCTTCTCAATCGCGCGCCGCACAGCGCGCGTGCTTGCGGCCTCGTGCGCGGGGGCCTTGGCCCTGGGTCTGGCCAACGCGCAAAACCGACCGATCGAAATCCAGATGTGGATGGGCTTGACCGGCCTGGGCGGTGAAACCCTCGTCAAATACGGCGAGGAATTCAACCGCATGCAGAACGAATACAAAGTCACGGTCTCTTTCAAAGGGCAGTATCCTGAGCAGCGTGCCGCGGCCATTGCCGCCTATCGCGCGGGCAATCCGCCGCACATCATGCAGATGTTCGATGCGGGCTCGGGCGACATGATGAGTGCGAAAGGCGCAATCATTCCCGTGTCGGAGGTGTTCCGTCGCGCGGGGCTGGCCTTCAACCCGGCCGATTTCATCGCGCCGGCGCGCGGCTACTACGGGCTCAAGGATGGAAGCCTCTTGTCGATGCCGTTCAATGTCTCAACGGCGGTTCTCTATTACAACAAGGACGTCTTCCGCAAAGCCGGTCTCGACCCGAACAAGCCCCCGGCTACCTGGCCCGAGCTACAGAAGGCCGCCAAAAAGATTCGTGAAACCAACGCCGCCAACTGTGGCTTTACCACCACATGGCTCGCCTGGATCCACCTCGAGCAGTTCGGCGCTCGGCACAACATCCCGCTCGGGACCAAGGGCAATGGGCGCGATGGGCTCGATGCCGAGTTGACCTTCGCGTCGAACCCGCTTTTCACCCGCCAGGTGCAGATGCTCGTCGACATGCAAAAAGACAAGAGCTTTGACTACAAAGGCCGAAGCAACGATGCCTCGGCTTCCTTTGCAAGTGGCGAGTGCGCGATGATCACCCAAAGCTCCGGAGCGATGGGAGCCTATCAGCGTGACGCCAAGTTCGACTGGGGTGTGGCCCCGTTGCCGTACTGGCCCGATGTGAAAGGCGCGCCCTATGCCACCACGATCGGCGGGGCCTCGCTCTGGGTCTTCAACGCCCCGAACCGCACCGACGCGGAGCTTCGCGGCGTGGCACGCTTTCTCGACTACCTGCGCTCGATGCCTGTCATGATGGACTGGGCCAAGACCACCGGCTTTTTGCCCGCCACCAATGCCGCCTTCGATTACCTGACCCGCGAGGGCTACTATGCGCAAAATCCGCGCGCGGCCGTGGCCATCGAAACCCTGGTCAAGGGCAAGCAAGGCGAGCACACCAAGGGCTATCGCTTCGGTCGGTGGACCGAGATTCGTGACTTCTACCACGAGGAGGTCGAAAAGGCGCTGCAGGGCAAACAAACCGCCAAAGAAGCGATCGAAAACGCCCAGCGGCGCGGCAACGCCGCCCTGCGGGCCTTCGAGAAGACGGCGCTGGCTGCGAACTAGCGGCCTGGGCGTCGGCCCACGGCAAAAAGGGGCGTCCGAGGCGCCCCTTTTTCTTGCGGCCGCGGGGCCGCTAGCATTGGGACTTGAATGCAACGCCGAGTCATCTTCAAGGGCAAACTGCTCCCCTACCTGCTGCTTGCGCCCCAGCTTGCAGTGACGCTTGTCTTTTTCTACTGGCCCTCGTGGCAGGCGATCCAGATGAGCCTGTTTACGCAAGATGTATTCGGCGAGTCGGTGCGCTTTGTGGGGCTGGCCAACTTCCGTGAGCTATTCGCTGACCCCGACTACGTGGCAAGCTTTTGGCGCACGCTTTATTTCTCTGCGGCGGTTGCGGTGCTCGCCCTTGTGCCGGCGCTCGTGCTTGCCGTCATGGCCGAGCGTGTCGTGCGGGGGGTGACCTTCTACCGCACCATCCTCGTGGTGCCCTACGCCATCGCACCCGCGGTGGCCGGGGTCTTGTGGCTGTTTTTGTTCAGTCCCTCGGTCGGCGTGATCGCCTACCTGCTCAAGCAGGCCGGTATCGACTGGAACCCGAAGCTCGACGGTACCGATGCGATGATCCTCGTTATTCTGGCGGCCGCGTGGAAGCAGGTGAGCTACAACTTTTTGTTCTTCCTCGCCGGGCTGCAATCGATTCCGCGCGCGCTACTTGAGGCGGCCTCGATCGACGGCGCAAGTGAGTGGAAAAAGTTCTGGACGATCACCTTTCCGCTGCTCTCCCCGACCACGTTCTTTCTGCTGGTGGTCAATGTCGTCTACGCCTTTTTCGATACGTTCGGCATCATCGATGCCGTCACAAACGGCGGCCCGGCCAAGGCGACCGAGGTGCTCGTCTACAAGGTCTACTACGACGGCGTGCATGCGCTCAACCTGGGCTCATCGGCTGCGCAAAGTGTGGTCTTGATGGCCATCGTGATCGCGCTGACCGCGCTTCAGTTCCGTTACGTTGAGCGCAAGGTGCACTACGGATGAGCGTGCATCAACACTACGCCCCGCTTGAAGTGCGCACGCGCTGGGTGGCGCACACGATCCTGATGCTCGGCGTGTTCGTCACGCTTTTTCCGGTGTGGGTCACTTTCGTGGCCTCGACCCTGACGCCACGCGAGATCGCGCAAGTGCCGATGCAGCTCTGGCCCGGCGACGAGCTCATCAAAAACTACACCCAGGCCCTGACCCAAGGCTCGCGCGGCACCTATCTGTCGCCGCCGGCCAGCACACTGCTGTTCAACTCGCTGATTGTTGCGTTGGTGGTCACCTTCGGCAAGATCGCAGTCAGTCTGCTTTCGGCCTTCGCGATCGTGTTTTTCAAGTTCCCGGGGCGGATGTTTTTCTTCTGGATGATCTTTGTCACGCTCATGTTGCCGGTGGAGGTACGAATCGTGCCCACCTACCAGGTGGTCACCGACCTCGGCCTCATCAACAGCTACACGGGACTGACGCTGCCGCTTATTGCCTCGGCCACCGCCACGCTTTTGTTCCGGCAGTTCTTTTTGACCATTCCCGATGAACTGGTCGAAGCGGCCAAAATCGACGGAGCCGGCCCGATGCGCTTCTTCTGGGATGTGGTTGTGCCGCTGTCTCGCACCAACATCGCCGCCTTGTTTGTGATTCTGTTCATCTACGGCTGGAACCAGTACCTCTGGCCGCTGCTGATCACCACCTCCAACCAGCTCGACGTGATCGTGGTGGCGATCAAAAAGATGATCGGCACGGGCGCAGAGCCCACCGACTGGCATATCGTGATGGCCACCACGATGCTTGCCCTTTTGCCGCCCACCCTTGTGATCGTGCTCATGCAAAAGAGCTTCGTCAAAGGACTGACCGAGACCGAAAAGTAAAGCCTCACGTTCCGGCCACCTCGGGCCGGCGGGCGTGAGGCGATCTCAGTCGCGCAAGAGCCGTTTGTGCAGCCGGCGCATTGACCAGGCCACGCCCAGTACGACGACCGGGATCGATGCTGCGGCGGTCACTTTCGCCGAATAGGGCCAGCCGAGCTTGACCAGGCCGTCGGCCGCATAGGCGATCAGTCCGACAATGTAGTAACTGATGGCCGCCACTGAGAGCCCTTCGACCGCGGTTTGCAGCTTGAGCTGCAGGCGCTGTCGCGCGTTCATGGCCGAAAGCAGATCGCGGCTGCTTTGCTGCTGATCGATTTCGACCCGGGTGCGAAGCAGGTTGCTCATGCGTGAGATGCGCTGCGAGAGCAGGTCGAGCCGGTGTGCGGTCCAGGCGCAGGTGGAGCGCGCCGGTGCCACCCGCCGCTCGACGAAGGCTCCCAGTGTGGGCAGCGAGCCGAGCTTGCTCTCGCCAAGGAAGGCAAGCCGTTTGTCGACCAGCTCGAAATACGCCTGGGTGGCCGAAAAGCGCGAATGGGTCGTGGCGTAGAGGCTCTCGACCGTGGCGGCCAGTCGGGTGAGTCGGTCGAGCAGTTGAGCTTCGGTTTCGCGCTCGGCGGCCCGGATGGCTTCGGCCAGTTCGGCCAAGTCGCGTTCGGCCTGAGCGAGGATCGGCCCGGCTTGGCGCGCCACCGGCAGGCCAAGCAAGCCCATCATGCGGTAGGTTTCCACCTCGAGCAGACTCTGCACCAGTCGGCCTCGCTGGCGCGGCGGCATCGTCGGTGCCATCCCGACCAGAAAGCGCGTGAAGCCGTCCGAGTGGATCTGAAAATCGGTGAGCACTTCGGCTTGCTCGCCGAGCACGCGCGCGCCCACCAGAGTGGCTTCATCGAAACGCGCGCGCTCGGGGATGCGCTCACGCATGACCGCAAGCGGTACCGCCGCAAGCTCGATTTTGCAGAGCGCCTGACCCGGCAGTTCGGCCAGCCACTCGGCCGGGATTACGTCCTTGGCGCTAGCCAGGCGTTCAAGCACCGGGAAATGCTCATCGAGCACCCGGAAAAACGTCCAGCTGACGAACTCGGTATGTTGTTCCCAACGGATGCGGTAACCGGGAAGATCCGCGCGGAAATGCCCATCCTCGGCCGCCGGGCGCGGGGCGTGGGAATCGGCAAGCAAGCGCTCGAGATGGGCGCGACTTGCCCGCCGCTCCTCCGGATTGGCGAGCATGACCAGATGCAACACCGAAACCCGGCGCGCAAGAGCCTCGGGCGGTCGCGCATGGATTTCGTTGTGCAGTGTGGCGCGTAGCGGATGGGTCGGAATCATGCGGAGGGCTTATGCGGTGGCAAGCGCAAAGCGGTAGCGGCCTTCTGCGTCGCGTGTGCGGTTGAGCCGCCCCAGGCACCAGCCGTGATTCGCATGTGCAACCGCCTCGGCGATCGCGAAGAAGAGCTGATGATGGTCCAGCGGCCGCCGAAAGAGGGTCGGAATCAACTCCGCCGCCGTTTTGGGCCCGTCGGCAACTGCGGCGTAGAGTTCCTCCATCCGGGCGGCATGGTGACGCTCCAGTGCCTCGATCCGGGCATGCAACCCGCGGAAAGGCAACCCGTGCGAGGGCAGCACCAGCGTTTCGGGCGGAAGCGCCTTGAAGGCATCGAGCGAGGCGAGATACTCGGCCACTGGGTCGGCGAGCGGCGCCACCGGCCAGACGTTCACGTTCGTTGAGATCTTGGGCAAGAGCATGTCGCCCGAGATCAGCAGGCCGCGCTCGCGCGAGTAAAGCGCCAGGTGCTCGGGGGAGTGACCATAGCCGCCGATCAGCGCCCAGCCGGAGCCGCCGAGGGTGAGCGTACCCCCGGGCCGAAGCCGCCGGCAAGCGGGCGGCCGGGTGGGCACGCCGCCCGAATAGGTGTTGCCGCGATTGGCGGTGCGTTCGATCTGCTCCGCGCTCAGCCCATGCGCGCGAAAAAACTCGGCCAGTGTCGCGCGGGCAAACGGCCCCACGCCCTCAGCCACCGCGTGTGCCGTCATGAGCTCGACTTGGCTCATCTCGACCGTAAGCGGCCCGGCATCGGTGGCAAATGTTTCCGCGAGCCATTGCGCATTGCCGAGGTGATCCGGGTGGTAGTGGGTGACCACGATGCGCTTGAGCGACCGGCCGCGAAGTGTGTTGGCGAAGTGCCCGCACCAGAGCGTGCGGGTGGCCTCATCCCCCAAGCCGGTGTCGATGAGCGCGTAGCCATCGCCTTCGTCGATGAGCCACAAATTGATGTGATCGAGCGCAAACGGCAGCGGCATGCGCAGCCAGTGGAGGCCGGGTGCGACCTCAAGCGCCTGCCCCAACGAAGGCGGTTCGGGAAACGGAAAGATAAGCAGGTTGGAGCTCATAAACCGATGCTAGCGGAGGCAGGACTGCCTCCAGCGCGCTTTGAGTCAACGGCCGTCAAAGCGGTGCCCCCAAGCGCAGCGTGCCGACGAACGCCTGCGGCGCCCAAGGCCGCGGCATGGCGTTCCCCAATCGCAAATTGGGGATCAGCAGAAGAAGCGCAAGCGCTCCCCCGCCCTAGAATGCGCCGGCCGGTTGCGTGTGGATCAGGAGGTCGCCCGTGTCGTTTCCGCAGTTGCGCTTTGCCCTTGGCGAAGAGATCGATGCGCTTCGCGCGAGCGTGGAAGCCTTTGCGCGGGCCGAAATCGCCCCCCGCGCGGCCGAAATCGATCGCACGAACGCGTTTCCGATGGATTTGTGGCCGAAGATGGGATCGCTCGGGCTTCTGGGCATCACCGTGCCCGAGGAAGACGGCGGAAGCGGCATGGGCTACCTGGCCCACTGTGTGGCCATGGAAGAAATCTCGCGCGCGAGTGCATCGGTGGGGCTCTCCTACGGTGCGCACTCGAACCTCTGTGTCAATCAAATCCGCCTAAACGGAACGCCCGAACAAAAGCGCCGCTACCTGCCCAAGCTCATCTCCGGCGAACACATCGGGGCGCTTGCGATGAGCGAGCCGGGCAGCGGCTCGGATGTGGTTTCGATGCGGCTTCGGGCAGAGCGGCGCGGCGATCGCTATGTGCTCAACGGCACCAAGATGTGGATCACCAACGGCCCGGATGCGCATGTGGTCGTGGTCTATGCCAAGACCGACCCCGAAGCCGGCGCGCGCGGGATCACGGCGTTTATCGTTGAGCGGGGCTTCAAGGGCTTCTCCTGCGCACAAAAGCTCGACAAGCTCGGCATGCGCGGCTCAAACACCGGAGAGCTTGTCTTCGAGGACTGCGAGGTACCGGTGGAGAACGTGCTCGGTGAAGTCGGCCGCGGTGTAAACGTGCTCATGAGCGGGCTTGACTATGAGCGCGCAGTGCTTGCCGCCGGGCCGGTGGGCATCATGGCGGCCTGCCTCGATGTGGTGCTGCCGTATGTGCATGAGCGCAAACAGTTCGGGCAGCCGATCGGCGAGTTTCAGCTCATGCAAGGCAAGCTCGCCGATATGTATGCCACCTTCTCGGCGTGTCGCTCGTATCTCTATGCGGTGGCACAGGCCTGCGACCGTGGTGAGGTGACCCGCAAGGACGCCGCCGCGGTGATCCTCTATTGTGCCGAGAAGGCCACCTGGATGGCTGGTCAGGCGATTCAGGCCCTGGGTGGCAACGGCTACATCAACGACTATCCGACTGGGCGGCTCTGGCGCGACGCCAAGCTCTACGAGATCGGCGCCGGCACCTCGGAGATCCGGCGCATGCTGATCGGTCGCGAGCTCTTCAACGAGACCCGGTAAGGCTCGGCCCGATGTCTCAAGCCGCGCTCCTCCTCGGCGGCTTCTTCCTCACGATCGTTGGCATGCTGGCCTTCGGATTTGCCCCGGGCGTGGGGCGGCTGTTGACGGGTCTCGGCGCGCTTTTGGTTTGGCTTACGATGGCGCTTGCGCTTGAGCGGCGGATGGGTTCGGCGCTTCTGGGGCGAGGTCTCCAGGCGCTGCTTGGGGGCGCCGTGATGACGGTGGTGGCAACCGCCGTTGCGGCCGATGTGGCAGGAATCGGCCTGGCTTGTGCGGGAGGCGCACTGCTTGGCCTCGTTGCGCCAGAATGGAGTCGTTGGTTTGGACAGCGTTTGTTCCGCTAGTTTTCCGAGACGTATCCTCGTTCGCTAACCCCCCTTCAAGCAAGGAGCCTTGTCATGTCTGACCCTGTTGTGATCGTTGGTGCCGCCCGCACGCCGATGGGCGGGCTCTTGGGCGATCTGGCCTCGCTGAGTGCCTCGGACTTGGGCGCAATCGCTGTCAAGGCCGCGGTTGCGCGCGCCGGTGTTGCGCCCGATCAGATCGATGAGGTGATTCTTGGCAACTGCCTGATGGCAGGCCAGGGGCAAGCGCCCGCCCGCCAGGCCACGCTGAAGGCGGGGCTGCCCAAGTCGGTGGGCGCGATCACGATCACCAAGATGTGCGGTTCGGGTCTCAAGGCCATTCAGCTTGCGCATGATGCCCTTGTGGCCGGCTCACGCGAGATCGTGGTTGCAGGCGGCATGGAGTCGATGACCAACGCACCGCATCTGCTTCTCAATGCGCGCAAGGGCTATCGCTATGGACATGTGACCACCTATGACCACATGGCGCTCGACGGGCTTGAGGATGCCTACGACCGGAAGGCCATGGGCGTACACGCCGAAAGCTGTGCCAAGAAGTACAACTTCAGCCGCGAGCAGCAAGACGCCTATGCGATCGAATCGACCCGTCGCGCCCAGGCGGCCATCGCAAACGGCTGGTTCAAGTGGGAGATCGAGCCGGTCACCGTCAGCGGCAAGGGCGGCGACACGCTGATCGAGCACGACGAACAGCCGCCCAAGGCCAAGCTCGACAAGGTGCCGAGCCTCAAGCCCGCGTTTCTGAAGGACGGCACGATCACCGCGGCCAATGCCTCCTCCATCTCCGACGGCGCGGCGGCGGTTGTGCTGATGAAGCGCTCGAAGGCCGAGGCGCTCGGCCTCAAGCCCATCGCGCGCATCGTGGCGCATGCCGAGTACAGCCACGAACCCGAGTGGTTTACCACCGCCCCGGCCGGTGCGATGAAAAAGCTCTTCGCCCGAGCCGGCTGGACGCCCGATTCGGTGGATCTCTACGAGATCAACGAAGCCTTTGCGGCGGTGACCATGGCGGCCATGGCTGAATTCAACCTGCCGCATGCGAAGGTCAACATCCACGGCGGGGCCTGTGCGCTCGGGCATCCGATCGGCGCCTCCGGCGCGCGCATCGTCTGCACGCTGCTGGGAGCGCTCAAACGCACGGGCGGCAAAACCGGTGTGGCCGCGCTTTGCATCGGTGGCGGCGAGGGGATTGCGATGGGCTTTGAGATGCTCTAACGCAAGCGCTCAAGCAACAACGCTCCATGCCGAAAACCATTCTCATTGCTGGCGCGAACCGGGGCCTGGGGCTCGAATTCGCGCGTCAGTACGCGGCCGACGGTGAGCATGTGATTGCGACCTGCCGTCGTCCCGCCGAAGCCACTGAGCTTCGCCGTCTCGGCGTGCGCATCGAGACCCTCGACACTTCGAGCCAGTCCTCGATTCGCGCGCTGGCGGAGCGGCTGAGCGGCCAGTCCGTGGATGTGCTGATCTGCAATGCAGGCGTCTACGGTCCGCGCAGCGAAGCGCTTGCGGATCTGCCCACCGAGGACTTCGATCTGGTGATGCGCACCAACGTGCTCGGCCCCCTGCGCTTGGCCCTCGCTTTTGCCGAGGCGGTTGCGCGGGCGCGGGGTGTCATGGCGTTTTTGTCCTCACGCATGGGTTCGATCAGCGACATGAGCGCAACCTCCGGAATCGCGTATCGCGCGAGCAAGGCGGCGCTCAACGCGGTGGTCAAGGCGGCCTCCATCGAACTCGGTCGTCGCGGCGTGCGCGTGCTTGCGCTTCACCCCGGCTGGGTGCGTACCGACATGGGCGGGCCGCAGGCCACCCTCAGCCCGCAAGAAAGTGTGGCCGGCATGAAACAAGTGATCGGGAAGGCAAGCGCTCTCCACGGCGGTTTCTACGACTACACCGGGGCAGCGATCCCTTGGTAGCCGGGTTCTCGATTGAGCTTTTCCGGCGCGACCGCTTTGCGCCATCGCGCTCAGCCACCCGTTGATTGAGGCCGAAGCGCTCGGCGGCGCGGAAATCCCTCGAGCGCTTCGGCAAGCGGCGCAGTCTGAGGCTTGTGGCTTCGGCAGGGGCAAGCGCCGCGTGGGGGTCAGCCAAGCATCGTGCGCCACATGTTCTGGCCCCACTCCTCGGCGCCTTTTTTGGCGTTTGCGTTGGCGATCGGGTCGACCTGGAAGCGCAGCTGCGGCGCCTCGCCGCGCTTTTGTGTGGAGGTGACGTTGATCATGATGGCCTCGCTCGTCGAGGCCTCGGCCCAGCAGATGCCCGCCGGCAGGGTCGCAGTTTCGCTTTGCAGGGACGGCACGGGCTTGCCGTCGATGGTGGCCAGGATGTCGGCGGCCACCTGCTGGCCGCTGCCGAAGGCCACATGGCCGCTCTTGGGTAGCGGTGAGCCCTGGGCATCGCCGACCACATAAATGGCCGGGTCCACACGCGACTGAAACGAAGGCATCGCCACATCGGCCCAGCGCTGCCCGAGACCCGCTTGACGGATAAGTGCCGGCGCACGCATCGGCGGCACGATGTTGATGCCGCGATAGTCGATTCGCCCGGCGCGAGTTTCGATGAAGTTCCACGAGGCATCGATCGCATCGACGGTGGTTTCTGGCAGGCGCTCGATTTCCCGCGGGTAGAGCTTGGCGATCGTGTCGAGGATCGGTTTGGCCGTTGGGGCGGGTGTTGGCTCAGGGTTTGCGTCGACGATCACCACCTTGCCGTTGACGCGTCGCTTCTGGATCTGCTCGGCAATCATCATCGCCCGCTCGTACGGCGCCGGCGGGCAGCGATACGGGGGGTTTGGCACCGTGATCACAAAGTGTCCGCCGTGCGCGAGGAAGCGATCGACCTCGGCTTTGACCGCCGCTTGCTCGTGCATGCGAAAGCCGACCGGCAGCCGGTCGCGCTGCTCGGCGTAGCCGGGGATTGCCTCTTCCATGTACTCCACACCGGGCGAGAGCACGAGAAAGTCGTAGGGGATTCGTTCGCCCGTGGTCGTTTCCACCACCTTGCTTGCGCGGTCGATGGCGCGCGCCTGAGCGCGCACCCGCCGTACACCGAGGGCATCGATGCGCTCGTAGCCACGCTGAAAATACGCCTCGGGCTTGTGGCCCATGATGTAGGAGATGCTCAACGGACAGCTCATGAAGCGCTCGTTGGGCTCGATGAGCGTGACGGCAACCCGACCGGATGCCGCCAAGCCGCGAACCGCGCCCAAGCCGCCCCAGCCACCACCCACAACGACCACGCGAGCCTGGGGCTTTTGCGCAAGGCTTGCGCAGCCACCGAGTGCCACGGTTGCGCCGAGCGCACCGGCACCGAGGATCCATTGGCGACGTGAAAGGATGGACAAACTCATGTGGACACTCCTCCTTCTCGCAAAATGGCGAAAACGACCTTGGCCGACGGGCTTGGCTGAAATCGAGACTTCCCGTCGAGCCGGCTGCTCAGGCAGAATGAGGCAGCCGGACACCGTCGGTCACTTCGGATTTTCAATGAAGCCGCTCGATTTTTACTTCGATTTTTCCTCCCCGTACGGCTACCTTGCGGCCGAGCAAATCGAGGCGCTTGCGGCGCGCACCGGTCGGCAGGTGACCTGGCGACCGATCTTGCTTGGTGCGGTGTTCAAGATCACCGGGGCGGCGCCGCTGACCACGAGTCCGCTCAAGAGCGACTATGCGCTCAAGGATTTCCGCCGCTCGGCGGCCTACTATGGCGTGCCTTATCGAGCGCCGAGCCACTTCCCGATCGTGACCGTACAGGCCGCGCGCGCAACCCTCTGGGCGCGCGAGCACGCGCCTGAGCGCTACAAAGCGCTTGCGCTTGCCTTTTTTCGGGCGTACTTCCGTGAAGACCGCGATTTGAGTCAGGCCGAGGTGGTGGCCGAAGTCCTCGGCCGCGAGGGCTTTGATGCGCAAGCCGTCCTTGCGGCCTGTGGCGAGGAGGCGGTGAAGGCCGCCCTTCGGACCGAAGTGGATGCTGCCATCGCCCGCGGCGTGTTTGGCTCGCCCTTTTTCATCGCCGAAGACGGGGAGCCCTTTTGGGGGGCCGACCGTTTGCCGATGCTCGAGGCCTGGCTCACGCGCGGCGGTTGGGCTTACTGAGCGCTGGGGCGATGGCGGTCATCGAAAGCAAACTCAATCCACGCGACCCGCAGTTTGTGGCCTCGGCAGCTGCGATGCAGGCGCTGGTCGAGGATCTGCGCGAAAAGCTCGCGCGCGTCGCACGGGGCGGCGGCGAAGAGGCCCGGCGCAAGCATGTGGCGCGCGGCAAGCTCCTGCCGCGCGAGCGCGTGGCGATGCTGCTCGATCCGGGCACTCCGTTTCTTGAGCTTTCACCGCTTGCAGCCTTTGGCATGTATGAGGATGCCTCGCCGAGCGCAGGCATCATCACCGGCATCGGCCGCGTGAGCGGGCGCGAGTGTGTGATTGTGGCCAATGACGCCACCGTCAAGGGCGGCACCTACTACCCGATGACGGTCAAAAAGCACTTACGCGCGCAGGAGATCGCGCGGGAGAACCGGCTGCCCTGCATCTATCTCGTCGACTCGGGTGGCGCGAACCTGCCCAACCAGGATGAGGTCTTCCCGGATCGCGACCACTTCGGGCGGATCTTCTTCAACCAAGCCACGATGAGCGCCGAGGGTATCGCCCAGATCGCAGTCGTGATGGGCTCCTGCACCGCCGGCGGGGCCTACGTGCCGGCGATGAGTGATGAAGCGATCATCGTGGCCAATCAGGGCACGATCTTTCTGGGCGGCCCACCGCTCGTGAAAGCTGCCACGGGCGAGGTCGTCTCGGCTGAAGAACTGGGCGGCGGCGATGTGCACACGCGGCTCTCTGGGGTGGCCGATCACCTCGCGCACAACGACGCCCATGCGCTTGGCATTGCGCGCTCGATCGTGGCCAACCTCGGTCGAAGCGAACCGACCCCGCTTGCGCGCAAGGCCGCGATGCCGCCTCGCTACGATCCGCGCGTGCTCTACGGCGTCATTCCGACGCACACGCGAAAGCCCTTCGTTGTGCGCGAGGTGATCGCCCGGATTGTCGACGACAGCGAGCTCGATGAATTCAAGGCCCGCTACGGCACGACTCTGGTCACCGGTTTTGCCCACATCGAGGGGATGCCGGTTGGAATTGTGGCCAACAACGGCGTGCTTTTTTCCGAATCCGCGATCAAGGGCGCACACTTCATCGAACTGTGCTGCCAGCGAAAGATTCCGCTCGTCTTCCTGCAGAACATCACCGGCTTCATGGTCGGGCGGAAGTATGAAAACGAGGGCATCGCGCGGCACGGAGCGAAGATGGTCGCGGCGGTGGCCTGTGCGGCCGTGCCCAAGTTCACGGTCATCATCGGGGGCAGCTTCGGCGCGGGCAACTACGGCATGTGCGGGCGTGCGTACGGGCCGCGCTTTCTCTGGATGTGGCCGAATGCGCGTATCAGTGTCATGGGCGGCGAACAGGCAGCAAGCGTCTTGGCCACCGTACGGCGCGAGGCAATCGAGGGCAAGGGCGGCACCTGGAGCGCCGAAGAGGAAGAGGCCTTCAAGCGCCCGATCCGCGAGAAATACGAGCGCGAAGGGCACCCTTACTATGCGACCGCGCGGCTTTGGGACGATGGCGTCATCGACCCGGCCGATACGCGGCGGGTGCTCGCGCTTGGGCTTGCGGCCGCGCTCAACGCCCCGATCCCGGAGACGCGCTTTGGTGTGTTTAGGATGTAGCGATGGGCACACCGAATACGCCACGCCACCCAGCCGAGTATTGGCAGATCGCGGCGGCCGTGCTTGCGGCCGAACGGCGCGCGCGTTTGCAAGCCATGACGGAAGAAGAGGCGCTCGCCGAACTCGATCGCCTGACCCGCGGACTTGCCACAGGCGAACCACGGCGGCCGGAGCGTGCGCCGAGAGAGCTTGAACATCTGCTCGCGCTCATGCGCCGTGCCCATGCGCGCTGACCGATCGCCACTCAGTGAGGCTGCGCTCGATCTGCAGCAGTTTTGCGAGGAGCGCGGCTGGCGTTTCTGCTTCATCGGTGGCATCGCCAATGCGCGCTGGGGCATCCCGCGCTTCACCGAGGATGCTGACTTGAGCTTGCTCACAGGGTTCGGCGGCGAAGAGGCGTACATCGAGCCGCTTCTCGATCGCTTCGAAGCGCGTCGCCCGGATGCACGCGATTTCGCGCTGCGTTCGCGGGTGGTGCTGCTGCGGCATGAAAACGGCGTGGCGCTTGATGTGGGGCTCGCTGCCTTTCCCTACGAGGAGGCGACCATCGAACGGGCGACTTACTGCGAACTGCCAGGGGGGCTCGGACGCTTGCGCATCTGCAGCGCCGAGGATTTCATCATCTACAAGGCCTTCGCCGGCCGGGAGCATGACTGGGCCGACATCGAAGGGGTGCTCGAACGTCAGCGGCGACTCAACCTCTCGATCGTGCGTCAGGAGCTGCCGTGGCTGCTCGAGGCCAAGGAGGATGATGGGCGTTCGCTTGAGCGCCTTGAGGCGCTGTGTCAACGTCACGGCCATACCCTATGACTGTCTCTTCCACTCTCACCATCACCCGTGACGCCCGCGGCGTGGCCCGGGTGACCTTCGCGCGTGCGGAGGTGCACAACGCCTTCGACGAGACCAT
The DNA here is from genome assembly GCA_025056355.1 of Casimicrobiaceae bacterium. Lineage (GTDB taxonomy): Bacteria > Pseudomonadota > Gammaproteobacteria > Burkholderiales > Casimicrobiaceae > Casimicrobium. Next base: position 17,094 of record JANWWI010000044.1, read on the forward strand.
GATCCGCGAGCTCATCGAGACCTTCCGTGATCTGGGTCAAGATGAGCGAGTGCGGGCCATTGTGCTTGCGGCGCAGGGCAAGAGCTTCTGCGCCGGGGCGGATCTCAACTGGATGCGCCGCGCCGCTCACTACACCGACGCGCAAAACCGGCAGGACGCCGGGGAGCTTGCGCTCATGTTGAACGCCATCTACGCGTGCCCGAAGCCGGTGATTGCCCGGGTGCAGGGCAACGCCTTCGGGGGCGGGGTCGGTGTGGTGGCAGCCGCGGATATCGCCATCGGCGTGCAAAGCGCGGTGTTTGCCCTCTCTGAGGTCAAGCTCGGCATCATTCCGGCGGTCATTAGCCCCTATGTCATCGAGGCGATCGGCGCCCGCCACGCGCGGCGCTACTTCCTGACGGCCGAGCGGATGAGCGCGGCGGAGGCGCAGCGCATCGGGCTTTTGCATGAGCTTGTGCCCGATGAGGCCGCGCTTGATGCGAGGATTGAGGCGTTGCTTGAGGCGCTTCTTGCCAACGGCCCGAAGGCCATGGAGGCCGCCAAAGTGCTCATTCAGTCGGTGGCGCAAAAGCCCCTTGATGATGAGCTCATCGAAGAGACGGTTGAGCGTATTGCACAGATCCGCGTCACCGCCGAGGCCAAGGAGGGCATCGCGGCCTTTCTCGAAAAGCGTGTGCCGGGCTGGGTAGGTGCCTCGCGCAAGGAGTAAGCCGCTTGTTCGACAAGATCCTGATCGCCAACCGCGGTGAAATCGCTGTGCGTGTGGCTCGCACGGCGCGCCGGCTTGGGGTGCGCACCGTGGCGGTCTACTCTGAGGTCGATCGCGATGCGCTGCATGTGGCGGTCTGCGACGAAGCGGTGGCGATCGGTGGCGCGGCGCCCAAGGACTCCTACCTCCGTGCCGAGGCGATTCTCGAGGCGGCGCGCCGCACCGGGGCGCAGGCGATTCATCCGGGCTACGGCTTTCTGTCGGAAAACGAAGGCTTCGCGCGTGCCTGCGCTCAGGCAGGCATCGTTTTTATCGGCCCGCCGCCGGAGGCGATCGAAGCGATGGGGCTCAAGGCCGAGGCCAAGCGCCTGATGGAGCGCGCGGGCGTGCCACTCGTACCGGGCTACCACGGTGTCGAGCAGGACGATGCGCTCCTTGCGCGCGAGGCCGAGCGCATCGGCTTTCCGGTGCTCATCAAGGCGAGCGCAGGCGGCGGCGGCAAAGGGATGAAGGTCGCGGCAAGTGCCGCGGAGTTCGCTGATGCGCTTGCCTCGGCCCGGCGCGAGGCGCGCGCCGCCTTCGGCGACGATCGGGTGCTCATCGAGCGCTATCTCGATCGGCCGCGCCACATCGAAATCCAAGTCTTCGCTGACTGCCACGGGCACTGTCTCTACCTCTTCGAGCGCGA
>JANWWI010000045.1 GCA_025056355.1 Casimicrobiaceae bacterium
TTGCCATGATCCACATGACCAATCGTGCCCACATTCACATGCGGCTTGGTCCGCTTGAAGGTCTCTTTTGCCATGATTCGCTCGCGAGGAATTATTCAGAGGAGAACGCAGATTGAACGAAGTGACGCAATTGTGGTGCCCATGACGCGGATTGAACGCACGACCTCTCCCTTACCAAGGGAGTGCTCTACCACTGAGCTACATGGGCTTCGGGCTTTGCCGCAACGGGAAGACAGTACGTCAAAGCCCGAAGGCCACGCCGCACGGGCGCTGCACTTCACGGCGCGGACTGTCGATCCGCGCCCACAAATGGAGCGGGTGAACGGAATCGAACCGTCATCTTAAGCTTGGAAGGCTTCGGCTCTACCATTGAGCTACACCCGCAGATCTTGTTTGAGACAGCGAGGCGATCGCGCTGCCTCCAAAAACCGCAAAGACGCCCTCGAGGGAAAGCGCAACGTTTGCGAGGCGTGACCCGCCCGACCGAACCGTGCAATGGCCAATGACCCAGATCCAGTTTGCCACGCCGTGCTCTTTCGGAACCAAGTGGTGGAGAGGGCTGGATTCGAACCAGCGTACTCGCAAGAGGCCAGATTTACAGTCTGGTGCCTTTAACCACTCGGCCACCTCTCCGCGCAAACGAGTCTTATATTATGACGTAGCAAAAGCGTCCGGTCAAACCGCTGCCCTGAGCCCGCGCCGAGCGTCGGTCCTCCACGCGTTGACGCCGTGACGCCCGGTCGTTAGCATCCGCCCAGAAAAAGCACGGCAGCAGAGTCTGGACAGAGACTGCGCCCGTTTTTTGTTGCGCAAATCGCCGATCATCGTCTACGCCAGGCGCGTTGGCGCTTACGTGCATCCTACCGAGGCCTCTGCGGGCATGACTCAAGTGGCGTGCCTTGGTCGGCGCACGCTGGTTCTGTAGCGCCTGCCTCCCGGCTGAGCTGACGCTCTACCACCGCTTCGCTGACACACTCTCCATGCTGGATATCCATTTGCTTCGCTCGCAACTCGCGCCGACCGCAGAGCGCCTTCGCCTGCGCAATTTTGAGCTCGACTGTGCCGCGTTCGAAGCGCTCGAAGCCGAGCGCAAGGCGCTACAGATCGAAACCCAGCAACTTCAGCAGGCGCGAAATCGCCTCTCGAAGGAAATCGGAGCAGCAAAAGCCGCAAAGGACGAGGCCCGCGCCGCACAGTTGATGGCCGAGGCGGCTTCGCTGCCGGAGCGATTACGCGCTAACGAAGCTGCCCTGGCTCGGGTCCAGGCGCGCATTGAAGCCCTTTTGCTGACCCTCCCGAATTTGCCGCACGGCGATGTGCCCGTCGGTCGCACTAGTGATGACAACGTAGAGGTCCGGCGCTGGGGCGAACCGCGCCGTTTCGGCTTTGCCCCGCTGGACCATGTCGCCCTTGGCGAACGCCTTGAAAGCGCTGCGGGGCGCGAACTCGACTTTGAAGCGGCAGCGCGCCTCTCCGGCGCACGCTTTACGGTGCTGCGCGGGCGGCTTGCCCAGCTACACCGGGCACTTGCGATGTTTATGCTCGACACGCACGTGCGCGAGCACGGCATGATCGAATGCTACGTGCCCTACATCGTCAATGCCGAAACGATGACCGGCACCGGCCAGCTTCCGAAGTTCGAGGAGGATCTGTTCCGAGTACCGATGACCGGCGAAGACGGCCAGGTGCGGCACCGCTATTTGATTCCGACCGCTGAGGTGTCGCTCACCAACCTCGTACGCGACACGATCCTCGATGCCGACGTCCTGCCGCTGCGTCTTGTGGCCCACACGCCATGCTTTCGCTCCGAAGCAGGCAGTCACGGACGCGACACGCGCGGCATGATCCGCCAACACCAGTTCGACAAGGTCGAGATGGTCTACATCTGCCGCCCTGAGCAGTCGGCCGCGTTGCTTGAAGAAATGACCGGGTTTGCCGAGAAAATCCTTCAGAAGTTAGACCTGCCTTACCGTGTGATGCTCCTCTGCACGGGCGACTTGGGTTTCTCGGCGGCGAAGACCTACGACCTCGAGGTGTGGCTGCCCGGCCAGCAGACCTTTCGCGAAATCTCGAGCTGCTCGAACTGCGGGGACTTCCAAGCGCGGCGTATGCAAGCGCGCTTCAAAAGCGAGTCGGGCAAAAACGAGCCCGTGCACACCTTGAACGGCTCAGGCCTCGCGGTTGGCCGCACACTCATCGCGGTCATGGAAAACTACCAAAACGCCGACGGTTCGATCACGGTGCCCGAGGTGCTTCGGCCCTACATGGGCGGGCTTGCCGTCATCCGCTGAAGGCAGCCGCGCAGCGCGCCAAGCGGCTGCCCCCTGCAGGAATGGATCGGGTCGATGCGGTCGTAATCGGCGCCGGCGTCGTCGGCCTCGCCTGCGCCCGGGCGCTTGCGCTTGCCGGCCGCGAGGTGCTCGTCCTCGAAGCCGAGAGCGCAATTGGTCGGGGCACAAGCTCCCGCTCGAGCGAGGTCATTCACGCCGGGCTCTACTACCCCACCGGCAGTTTGAAGGCGCGACTGTGTGTGGAAGGAAAGCGCCTGCTCTACGCCTACTGCGCGGAGCGTGGTATCGCGCATCGGCGTCTGGGCAAGCTGATCGTGGCCACGCGAGCAGAAGACCTTCCCCGGCTCGAAGCGTTGCTCGCCCAGGGTCACGCCAACGGGGTCGAAGCGCTCTCGCTCATCGATGGGGCGGCCGCGCAGCGTCTCGAGCCGGCTCTCAATGCCGTAGCGGCCCTTTGGTCGCAAAGCACGGGCATCGTCGACTCCCACGGCCTGATGCTTGCGCTTGAGGCAGACCTTGAGCGCGCCGGCGGGCTGGTGGCTCTGCGCGTGCGTGTCGAGCGTATCGCGCGCGCCCATGGCGGCTGGATCCTCACCACGGCTGATGGCACAGCGCTCTTTGCGGCGCAACTTGTCAACGCGGCTGGACTCGGGGCCGTCGCGCTCGCTCGGCGCACGGAAGGGCTCAACCCGGCGCTCGTGCCCCAAGCCCACTTTGCCAAAGGCAACTACTTCGCCTTGGCCGTGGCCGGTGGGCGTGCACCGTTTGCGCGGCTGATCTATCCCGTGCCTGAGCCGGGAGGCTTAGGCATCCACCTCACGCTCGATCTGGCTGGCGGTGCGCGCTTCGGCCCGGACGTCGAATGGCTCGACCCTGCAACCACTGAATCGTTCCGGTATGACGTCGACCCTCTGCGGGCGGAGGCGTTCTATCGAGCCATTCGCCGTTACTGGCCGCAGCTTCCCGATGGGGCGCTCGCCCCGGCCTACGCGGGCATCCGCCCGAAGATCGTCGGGCCCGGCGAGCCCGCCGCCGACTTCATGATCCAGGATGAAACCACGCACGGCCTTCCGGGGCTCGTCAACCTCTTCGGCATCGAATCGCCCGGGCTCACCAGTGCCCTGGCCATCGCGCGCGAGGTGCTCGCGCGCCTCGCCTGAGGGAGAGCTGCCCTCAGGCTGCGCCTCGAGTCGCAGACGGCGGGCGCTTGCGCGCCGGTTTTAGCCTTTCCGAGCGGGTCAAGCTCGACACCGGCAGCGGCCAACGCTCAGGGGATGCGCCCGCCGGCCAGATCGACCAACTCGACCCGCCGGTTCTTTGCCCTCCCTTCCTCCGTGGCGTTTGTGGCCACTGGCGCGGCAAACCCTACCCCGACCGGATGCAAGCGCCGCCGATCAACGCCAAGCTGCGCAAGCCGCGCCACGACGGCTTCGGCCCTCCGCTGCGACAGGCCCCGGTTGTAGTCGAAGCTGCCTTGCGTGTCGGTGTGACCGACCACGAGGATCTGCAGCTGCGGCCGTTCGCGCATGAGTTTGGCGATCTCGACCAAGGTCGGCTCGGCCTCCGGCTGGATCGTGGCCGAGTCGTGCGCAAAGTAAATGCCGTAGAGCGCAACACGGCCGTCGCGGCCGATCGCCTGGGCCATCTCGGCGCTCGTCACAAGCGTCATGCGCTGCTCGCGCGCTTGCACATCGATGAGGTCGATGCGGGCCAGCGTGACCCCCTGTGGGATGCGCTCCATGCCACGCGTGATCTCCCACGGCCCCTGCGTGTTGATCGCGAAGTAACCGCTCACATAGCGCTCTCCCCCGTGTGGCCCGCGCCCGCGCGCGGCAAAGTAGGCCGCTCGAGCCTCATCCGTGTGTTGGAATGGCCACTGCGCTCGCTCTTCGGGCGTGCTGTAGACGCCTTTCATGCCGAGCACCTCGCGCGCGATCTGATTGTTGTAGCCGACGGTCTCGATGGCCTCGCCCACGCCGGAGAACAGAATCTGAAAGCCCTGCGCGCGCAGCTCCTGTTCGTAGTTGCGCAGCGCCTCGATGGGCAACATTCGATCGGGCAAGCGGTAGTACGTCGTCACGCGCTGGCCTTCGACCGTTTCGCTGCGAAACGGTCGTACCCTCGTATTGGGCGCATCCCAAACGATCTTTTCAAGCGCAAGCGTGAGCCGATCGAAATCCGCGCGCGATTGAAAGACGATTTGCGAACCCGTGATTCGCTTCAAGCCCGGCGGGTCGGCCGTACCCGAAAGGTCCTGCGCCGACGCCAGCGCGCCCAACATCAAGCTCGGCACCAGCGCCGCCACAATCCGCCCCCTGACCGATGATCGTCGTCCGCAGCGTAAATCCGCAACCATGCAAATCCTCCTCAAAACCAATCAAGCCGACCCAAAACCCATACGGCCGGTCGCCGCGCTTCAGCCGTACCAGCCGTCACAACTTTGCCTCTAAGACGCAAAGTGCGCCACGGGCGCGACAACTGGCTTCGGCAAGCAAGGCGCCCCTTGAGGCCGCGCTTCTTTCAAACGCGCCGAGCTCTCGGGCAAGGATTGACGGGCAGAACCGATCCTCCGCGCGACGCGTTGCCCCGGCCAAAGCGCGAGAGGATCTCACTGATGAAACCGCGCCAGGCATCGGCGCTTGCGCCCTGATGTCTCGGACAGGCAGCCTACACTTATCTGGCCGGTCAGAACAGATAACACCGCTAGAAAGGAGGAATGCGATGTCGCGATTTCAAGCCCTGCTGATGAGCCTTGGTGTTGCACTGGTCAGTGCCACCGCCCTGGCTCAGCCTTACCCCAACAAGCCGATCAAGTTCGTCGTCCCCTTTCCGGCGGGCAGTGCCACCGATGTGCTCGGGCGCATCCTCGCCGAAGGCATGAGCAAGGAACTCGGCCAGTCGATCGTGGTGGAGAACAAAGCCGGTGCCCAAGGCACGATCGGCGCCAACGACGTCAAGAACGCTCCCGCCGACGGCTACACGCTGCTTGTGACCACCTCGACACCACAGGCCGCCGTAGTGAGCCTCTTGAAGCGTGTGCCCTACGATCCGCTCAAGGACTTCACCCCGATCGGCAAAATCGCCACCACCCCCTTCGTGCTAATTGCCAACGAAAAACTCCCGCCCAACAACCTGCGCGAGTTTATCGCCTACGTTCGTGCCAACCCCGGCAAGGTGCGCTTCGGCCAGGGCTCCTCGGGCTCTTGGGTCTCAGGGTCGCTGTTTGCCTCGATGGCTGGCGCCGAGATGACGATGGTGCCCTACAAGGGCATCCCGCAAGCCATCACCGACATGCTCGGTGGCTCAATCGAGGTGGTCTTTGCCGACTTGAACAATGCGCTTGCGCAAATCCGCGGCGGCAAGGTCAAGGCCTATGGCGTCACCACCACGCGCCGCGCGCCGCAGTTGCCCGATCTGCCGGCAATCACCGAACTGTTGCCGGGCTACGAGCTCGTGCCGTGGTTTGCGCTCGTGGGGCCGGCCAACCTCCCGCGCGAGGTGGTCGCTAGGCTTGAGACGGCCCTTGCCCGAACGCTCGCCTCGCCCGAGGTCCGCACGCGCATGAACGCGGCCGGCCTCGACATCGACCACACGGATGGTGCAGCACTTGCTCGCTTGATCGAAAGCGAAACCAAGCGCTGGGCGCAGCTCACCAAGGCCGCGAAGATCGAGCCGGAGTGACGGCCTCATCGATCGTTGCCGCTGGCTCAACGGTGGGCCACGCAACCTGAGGGCCCGCGGGCCGGGAACGCACTAGCGCAGGCAGTGTGCCATTGGGTGTCATCGCCAAACGGATCGCTGCGCGTTCATGTCGCAGGCCCGCTTAGCGTTTCGGCATCGGAACCAGGCCGCCCGTGGCTTTCGAGGCGGCAAGCAACCCCAGCTGCACGAGGAAGTCGAGAAGCCCGAAGCGCCGATCGCTCGGGCGTTCGACCTCAACGATCTCGCAGACATCGCCGCCCGCGAAATAAATCAGGTTCTCCATCCCCTCAGCGCGCGTCGTGATGAGGGCCTGTTCGCGCCGCGCATAAGCGTGGCAATAGCGCGTGTGTACGATGATGTCGGTTTTTTCGATCTGGTAGCGGTCGCGCTCGATGCGCGTCACCGGCACAGTAGCGTACTCGCCGCTTGGGAACGGCTGAGCAAGCGAAATCGACCCTGCAAAGCCGCCCAACCACAAAAGCACCGCCACACGGGCGCTTGGGCGCACACGCGGGCGCCTGTCAAACAAACCCTCAAGCCGTCGCATCGGTAAAGCCTCGACTTTCGTGCTCGAAGCGCAAAAGCTAGCATGCGGGTACTTGCGCGACAACCTCTCTGCTTGCCGCTTGAGACTCATCCGTTTCGGCCCGCGCGGACGCGAACGTCCGGGACTCATCGCCCCAGATGGCACGCGCCGGTCGCTCGAAGGCATCCTCGACGACTGGTGCGGCGCAACCCTTGACCCGCGCACCCTCGCCCGCATCCGGCGGCTCGATTTTTCGCGCCTGCCTCGTGTCTCGGACCGCGCGCGGCTGGGGCCGCCCATTGCGCGCCCGTCCAAATTCATCGCCATCGGCCTCAACTACGCCGATCACGCCGAGGAAGCTGGCCTGCCGATCCCCGCCGAACCGGTCGTGTTCAGCAAGTGGACGAGTTGCCTCTCGGGGCCGAACGACCCGATCGTGCTGCCGCCGGGCTCGGTCAAGACCGACTGGGAGGTCGAGCTCGGCGTGGTCATCGGCCGCCGTGCGCGACACGTACCCGCCGAGACGGCGCTCAACTACGTGGCCGGTTACTGCCTGGTCAACGATGTCTCGGAGCGCCAGTGGCAGATGGAGCGCGGCCCCACCTGGGACAAGGGCAAGGGTTTCGACACCTTCGGCCCGGTGGGCCCCTGGCTCCTCACGCGCGATGAGGTGCCCGATCCGCAGCAGCTCGACTTGTGGCTGGATCTCAACGGCGTGCCGATGCAGCGCGGCCATACGAGCCGCATGATCTTCACGGTGGCGCAGCTCATCAGCTACTGCTCGCAGTTTGTGACCCTTGAGCCCGGGGATCTCATCACCACGGGTACGCCGCCGGGCGTCGGCATGGCAAAAAAGCCCGAGCCGCGATTCCTGCGTCCGGGCGATCGGCTTAGGCTCGGCGCGGAGGGGTTGGGTGAACAGGCAACCGTGGTTGTCGGCTCCTAATCCACGTCCGCCCTTGATGGGGACTCAGGCGCACAGGCTTTGACTTGACCCACAACTCGGGCTAGCGCTTTGCGCGACAACCCGCATGGCCCCGCACCGGCCGCCAAACGTGAACCAGTGACGGGATCGCCGTCCTGATACCGTCCTCGGTCATAGAGCGCTTCGTGCGCTCGCTCCGCGGGGGGCATCGGGCAGACGGTACGAGCGCAACAAACACGCCCGCGCATGAGCGCTTTGCCCTCAGCATTCAGCCCATGAGAGCAAGACAATTGTTGAGTCTCTCTCCGTCCGACTGCATGGCCCATGCCCGAGACAGTTCGAACCGTGCCCTGGGGCAAACGCAACGCTTTCGGCGAAGAACATCCTCTTGTCGATCATTGCCTCGATGTAGCGGTAGTTTTCCGAGCGCTCGTCGCGCTGCAGCCATTTCACAAACGCCTTCGGTTGACGGCTCAGCAGCTCGATCGCTTGGCCGTCGTTGCGCTCTTGCACGATTTCGGGAAGTGCAATCGAGGCTTTCAGGCCAAGGCACTAGCTGACGCTCGCGCAACTGCAGGGCACATCCTTGAGGCCCTCGCCTTGCTGCTTGAACTCAGGGCGCTCTGGCCGCCGGCGTGGCAGGAACTTATCAAGGATCTTGCCGGGTGGTTTGCAAATGAAGACCAAGCCCTGCAGATGCTTCTTGCAAGCCTCTCTCACCATGGCCGACCTTTGTCTCTTTCAGACTACGAGGGCTCGGGTGCCGAGCGGCTCGCCCGGCGGTGGTGGCAGGAGGATAGGGCGGATGATTCACCGCTTGCCGGACTGGAAGCGCTTGCGCAGCGTGCACGCGAGGCTTTTCCCGATGCATTCGCGCGCGATGTGCCTGTCATCGATGCCACAGCCGAACTGCAGCATCGGTTCGCGGGCCTTGTGATGCTGGCCGATTGGATCGGCTCAGATACGCAGTTTTTCCCGTACCGCAAGAGCGCCAAAGAAGACCGCCTTGCTTTGGCCCGAGAGGCAGCCTCGCGAGCGTTGCGTGCCATTGGCCTTGCGACGCCAGCCCTGCGCTTGCCCCGCGCCTTTGAGAGCACCTTCGGCTTTGCGCCCAACCCGCTGCAAGCCGCACTAGCCGAGCGTGTCCCAACGGATGACAGCACGCGACTGCTCCTTGCCGAATCCGACACTGGCTCGGGCAAGACCGAGGCCGCACTGGCTTGGTTCTTTCGGCTCTACCGCGAAGGCAAGGTCGACGGCCTTTACTTTGCGCTGCCCACCCGCGTGGCAGCGCGTGAGATTTATGGCCGCGTCTTGAATGCCATCGAGGCGGCCTTTGCGCCTGAGCATCGTCCCACCCCGGTGCTTCTCGCCGCGCCGGGATATGTCCGAGCCGACGGTGAAAGCGTGCCCCCGATCCTGACGGACCCCCATGGCACGCTTTGGGATGACCGCCCGCAAGATCAGCAACGCGAGCGGCTCTGGTCGGCCGAGCGACCGAAGCGGTTTTTGGCCGCCCCCATCGCCGTGGGCACGGTGGATCAAGCGTTGCTGTCCGCGCTGCAAGTCAAACACAGCTTGCTGCGCTCGGTGTGCCTTGACCGCCATCTGCTCGTGGTCGATGAGGTGCATGCCTCCGACCCGTACATGCGCGAGGTGCTGGGCACGCTACTCGAAGGTCACCTCCGGCGCGGCAGCTGGGCGCTCTTGCTTTCGGCAACGCTCGGCGAGGCCGCCGCGGCACGGTTCTTCGGGCGAAACGTGCTTCCGCTTGGCGAGGCACTGGCTCGCCCCTACCCACTGCTCTCAGCGCGCGGGTGCGTCTGGCCTCTGCCGAGCACGCGTGAGCGCAGCATCCGCGTTGAGCTCTCGCCGAGCCTCAACGATGACACGGAACTCATCCCGCGGCTGATCACCGCGCTTGCTGAGGGCGCCCGGGTCCTCGTGGTCTGCAACACGGTTGCCCGCGCCAATACGCTATTTCGGCGCGTTGAAGCCGTATTTGCTACGCAACGGCCCGACTTGCTGCCCGCACTGTTTTCCCTTGATGGCGTACGCTGCCCGCACCATGGGCGCTTTGCCCGCGAGGATCGCGAAAGGCTCGATGCCGCGGTCACCGCTCAGCTGGGCAAAGCCTCTCCTGAGGGGCCGCGACTGCTCATCGGCACGCAAACGCTCGAACAAAGCCTCGACATCGATGCCGATTGGCTCGTCACCGACTTGGCACCGATGGATGTCCTGCTTCAGCGCTTTGGTCGCTTGCATCGCCATCACCGCCCTGGGCGCCCGCAGACGTTTGCTAAACCGTACGCCTGCGTGCGCGTTCCCGCGCGCGATTTGGCCGACTACCTCACAGAGCGCGGTGAACTCAAGGGCCCCGCAGGTCTAGGGCGGGTTTATGCCGACGGGCGCGTGCTTGCCCTCACACTCGACGTGTTGAACACGTCCGCGGAGCTTGAACTGCCCAGGCATGCACGTCGCTACATCGAACAGACGACGCATCCTGAATACCTGGCCCGTCTTTCCGCCCCTTGGTCGGCTCATGCTGCATACCTCGAAGGCGTGGAACTTGCCTCCATCCGCCAGGCAGTGCGCTCGGTGCTGACGGAGACACCCTTCGGCGAGCTGCACTATCCGGACAAATCAGAGGATGTTCTGACGCGCTTGGGCCAACCGACGTATGAGGTGCCCCTGGCTGAGCCGATGCGCTCCCCCTTTGGGGCGTTCGTCAAGCGGCTCAGCATTCCAGCGCACTGGCTGAAAGGCGTCGAGCTGCCTGAGCGCTTGACGGCCGAGCCCTGCGATGATGGATTTCGCGTGCAGATTGCGGACCAACGGTTCCGCTACACCCGCCTTGGACTGGAGAAAGAGGATGCATGATCTGCTTTGCGATCCCTTGCTTGGCGTTGAAACGCGGCACGGCCGCAAACCAATGAGCCTGCCAGAGCTGTTTTCAGCCCTGAGTGCCGGGGCGGTCATGGGATACACCGGCCTGCGTGCGCATCAGGCCGACCCTTGGCATGTGTTCCTCGTGCAGCTTGCCGCAAGTATTCAAGCGCGCGAGCCTACCGAGACCCTGCCCACCGATGCAGCCTACTGGCGCAACGGTTTGCTTCACCTGGCCGACGGTGTTGCCGAAGCCTGGCAGCTCGTTGTAGAGGATGTGACCAAGCCGGCTTTTCTGCAGCATCCATGGACGAGTTGGGAAAGCGACGCCGAGAGCTATGGCGTCAAACTGAGCCGTGGGAAGCCCATACTTGATCCCAAAGCCCGCACCCCCGACGAGCTTGATGTCCTTGTCACCGCCAAGAATCACGACGTCAAGATGGCGCGCGTGGAACAGAGCACCGCCGAGGCGTGGATCTATGCGCTGCTCACGCTCCAAACCACGAGCGGCTATCTTGGGCAAGGCAAATACGGCATCGTGCGCATGAACGGCGGCTTTGCAAGTCGCGTAATCGTGGCTTACGTACGCGAACTCAATCCCTCGTCACGCTTCATCGATGAGGTTCGAGTGCTGGTTCAGCTGCGTGAGCAAACCATCGAGCTCTTCCGCTACCAGCCGCGCGGTGTTGTGCTCACCTGGCTTACGCCTTGGCATCGCCCAACACACCAGTTCATGCTGCAGGAGCTAGAGCCGTGGTTTATCGAAGCCGTGCGCCCGATCCGCCTTCGCTTCGACGCGGAGGGCCGGATCGTCGCCCTCGGCGCCACAAGCCAAGCGCGACAGATCGGCCCGGCCTCACTCGAAAACGGAGACGTCGGCGATCCGTGGACGCCGCTCAACGTTCGCGACAAGAAAAAGGGCCACTCGGCGCTTACGCTATCGAAGGACGGCTTTACGCCCGAGCGCCTCTGCGCGCTGCTCTTTGAGGACGGCTTCCGGCTCACCCGCCTACAACAGCCCCAGCCCGGCGAGGGCGTTGGCTGGTTCGTCGCTTCTTGCTTGGTGCGCGGGCAGGGCAAGACGGACGGGTTCCATCACGTGGCACTACCCATCCCGCCCAAGGTGCGCCTTGCTCTACTGAATCGCCCCAAAAGAGATTCGCTCGCCGAGCTCTCCCAAGCACTGCTCAAAGACGCCGCAAGCGTGCACAAAGCGCTTGGCGTGGCGTTGACCCTGCTGACCGAGGGCGGGCCCGAGCAGCCCCAGCTCGACCGGGTGGACACATGGGTCGCCTCAGTACGCCGTGAATTCGCCGAACAATGGGCGTTGGACTTCTTCCCCACGCTCTGGCGCGGAGCCGACGAACCGCACGAGCAGGTTCGCCGCGAATGGCAATGCCATCTCGTCGAATTCGGGCAGGTGCTGCTCGATGGCGCAATCTCGCGCCTGCCGCTGCCTTCGAACCGCCGCTGGCGCGCCCTCACGCGCGCCGAATCGGCGTGGCGCGGCCTACTACACAAAGCCGGACTGCCGCAGCCTGCGCGTACGCAAACCGAGTTGGCTTCTTCTGAGGAGAGCCTCGTATGACTGACTCTGTAACCACGACCGCAGCGCCGACCCACTTGGCTGCCACAGTGGCCCGTCTTGTCGGCGCGATCAGCGCCTCGCACTACCCAGCCGGGGACCGCGCCGCCTTGCGCCGCTGGGCCCCGGGGCAACCGCTGCCGCTCGCCTTTTACCGACTGTGGTTGCGCCACGTGGCCGAGGATCTGCCTCACCCCGCGCAAACCGAAGCCTGGATGCTCATCGCCTGGAGCATCGCAACGCTTGGCTCCGCAGGACACGATCCCAGCCGCCCGTGGGGCCAGGCGCTTGCGGAAAAAAAGTTCGCCGAAGGTCGGCTTGAACGGCTGCTCGCTGCTCCGCAGGATATTCGGGCCGACTTGTTCATGAGCGCTATTCGCTTTTTGGCGACCAAGGGCGGAAGCTTCGACCTTACCGAGGCGGCACGCTTTCTCCTTGCCACCGATCCGGCTAAACGCGACAGCACTCACCGCCGACTCGCGCAAGCCTTCTACCGCCACCTTCCCCAAAACGACTGACGTGTCCCGGGAGACAAGCCATGTTCCTGCAAATTCACACCCTTACTGCCTATCCGGCCAGCCTGCTCAACCGCGATGATGCTGGCTTGGCCAAGCGCATGCCCTTTGGTAACGCGGTGCGTCTGCGCGTGTCTTCGCAGTGTCTGAAGCGGCATTGGCGTGAAGACCTCACCGCGCGGCTGCCCGACGTGCCCGATGGTTTGCGCACCCGCTCCTTTTTCACACGAGCCGTGCTGCCACGGGCCGTCGAGTTGGGGGTCGCTGAAGAAGTCGCCGCCAAGCTGATCGAGCCGCTGGCCAAAGCGCTCATCGATGGCGGCGTCAAGGAGGGTGGCGATCTCAACCAGCCCATCCTGTTCGGAAAGCGCGAGGCGGATTATTTCGCGGGCATGATCAAAGAGGCTAGTCAGGCAAGTGATCCCGCGAAGGCGCTGACTGATCGGCTCAAAGACAAAGCAGAGCAGGAGAATGTAAAGGCGATGAGCAAATCTGCCGCCGGGCTCACCGCAGCGTTGTTTGGCCGCATGGTCACCTCGGTCCTCCTCGCTCGGGTCGATGCGCCGGTGCATGTGGCACATGCCTTCAGCGTGCATGCCGCACAGACGGAAATGGACTACTTCACCGTCGTCGATGATCTCAACCGCGACGAGGAAACCGGGGCAGCGCATGCGAACCAAACCGAACTCGGTGCGGGCCTGTTCTACGGCTACGTCGTCGTGGATGTCCCGCTCTTACTCTCCAACCTCACAGGCTGCGAAGCCGCGCGCTGGAAGGAGCAGGACAGCACCACCGCACGGCGCGTACTGCATGCGCTCATCGAGAGCATCCTGCGCCAGAGCCCGGGAGCGAAGAAAGGCAGCACGGCCCCCTATGCGTGGTCGGATGTGCTGTTGCTCGAAACCGGGCGCACTCAGCCGCGCAGCCTGGCCAACGCGTTCCTGGAGGCTGTCCGGCCCGACGGCACCGACCTGCGTGCAAGCGCGCTCCATCGCCTGGCCGACTACCTCCGGCGGCTCGACGAGATGTATGGTGGCCCTACGGCAGAGGAAGGGCGCTTCCTCGCAACAACCCTCGATCCGCCGGCGTCCCTGCCCGCAAAACAACCGGCGCCTCTTGTCATCGAGGCGGCGCTGGATCGCCTCTTCGGCGTTCGTTCCTGAGGGCGGGGCAAGATGGATGCGCTGCTCCTTCGCTTCGATGCGCCGCTCATGAGCTTTGGCGCGGTCGTGGTGGATCAACACCACCCCACGTGGCGCTTCCCCGGTGCCGCGATGCTCACCGGGCTCTTGGGCAATGCATTGGGATGGGATCACAGTGACACGGTCCGCCTTCAGGCGCTCCAGGATCGCTTGCACTTTGCTGCCCGGTGGGACGTAGAGCCCGAACTGCTCATCGACTACCAGACGGTCGACCTCGGGCAGTCGTTTCTTGAAGGAACCGGATGGACGACCCGTGGCCGCCGTGAGGATCGCGGTAAGGGAGATGCCACCTCGGCCACCCACATCCGCTTCCGGCACTATTGGGCCAACGGCGTGGCCACGATCGCTCTGACGCTCGAAGGCCGCGAGCCACCAAGTCTCGAAGAGCTTGAAGCCGCTCTGCGTCACCCCGCGCGGCCGCTCTTTCTCGGCCGCAAGCCCTGCCTGCCGGCTGCCCCGCTTTTGCTTGGACGTCGTTCGGCGGAGAGTCTCAAGGGAGCCCTCGCGGCCGAACCGCTTGCAGCGGTTGGTCCGCGGCGGTCGTTTGGACAGAGGCTTCCCGCCCTTTGGCCACTTGAGGAAGGGGAGGCAGCAGGCACCGAGGAGCGCTACGACGTGCGCGACTGGGCGAACAACATTCACCGCGGTGTACGTCGGTATGCCGTGGGCTGGCTTGAGGTATCGACATGAATGCTCTGCATTTGGTCCGCATACCTGTACGCTTGCCTGAGCTCATGCGTTTTGCGCGCAGTCAGCGCATACCATTTCATGACGAAGACCTCGGCTACACCTTGCACGCCTGGCTTGTGGCCCTGTTTGGCGCGCAGGCGCCGAAGCCTTTTCGGTTCTTCGAACGGCGAAGCGAAGTGCTTGGCTACGCGCGCGTTACGGCCGAAAGCCTCAAAACCCACGCGCAAGTCTTCGCCTCGCCTGAGGCTTGGGCTGCGCTTGAGGTCGATGCCCTCGCCAGCAAGCCGATGCCGAGCTCGTGGCACGTGGGCCAGCGCCTGCGGCTTGAAGTGCTGGCCTGTCCGGTCTCACGCAAGGATGATGAAGAGAAAGACCTGTTCCTGCGCGCTTTAGAAACACTGGGCGCAGCCGCGCCGGCCCGCTCCGAGGTCTACCGCACGTGGTTTGTTGCCCAGTGGCACGGCGTGATGGAGCTGGAACACACCGAACTGCGCGGCTTGCAAGCGCGCGTTCGGATGCTGCGCCGTGCGCATCGCGCTGAAGGCCGTCTTCGCAGCGTCGAACGACCGCAGGCGCTCTTCAGCGCGCAGGGCGTGATCCTTGACGGTGTTCGTTTTTCAGAATGCCTGGCGCGCGGCATCGGTCGGCACCGCGCCTTTGGCCTTGGCATGATCCTGCTTTCGCCGCCACGATGAGCCCGGCGCCGAATCTCATACCTGGGCGGCTCGGTCTGGTCGCCTCGCGTATTCCGCACGCCGACCGTCATGGGCTGCTGTGGTTGGAGTATGGACGCCTTTCGGTCGAAGACGGCACGCTGCGCTTCGTTGCCGCCCAGAGCGAAACGCTCGATGCCGGCGAGTACGCGATTCCATATCAGGCCGTCTCGATGATTCTGCTTGGGCCGGGAACGAGTCTCACGCACGATGTTCTTCGCCTATGTGCGCGCCATGGCACTTTGATTGCGGCCGTTGGAGAAGGTGGCGTCAAGTGCTACACGGCCCCGCCCATGGGCCAGGGACGTTCGGAAGTCGCCCGCGCACACGCGCTTCGTTGGGCCGATCCCGTGCAGCGGCTCGACACTGCGCGGCGGCTTTATGCCTGGCGATTCGGGCGGGTGCTTCCGCATCGTGATCTTGAGACCTTGCGTGGCATAGAAGGGGCTCGCATGCGTGAGAGCTACCGCTTGGTGGCTCAGCGTTTTGGCATCACCTGGGATGGGCGACGCTACGACCGCAACAATCCCACCGCGGCCGACTTGCCCAATCAGGCGATCAACCACGCTGCCACGTTTGTGGAAGCCGCGGCCGAGTTAGCTGTTGCCGCCGTTGGAGCTTTACCGCCACTTGGCTTCATTCATGAAGACTCGAGCAACGCCTTTACGCTAGACATTGCAGACCTCTGGCGCATCGATGTGACGCTGCCGCTTGCCTTTGGCGCGGTACAAGCGGTTGTGTCGGGCCGGAGTGACCTCACTCTGGAGCGCGAAGTGCGTCGTCGGGCAGTGCAGGCATTTCGCCGCGAAAAGCTTGTGGCGCGCATGATCGATCGCATCAAGGAGTTGTTCGATGTCGATGACCGTGGTGGCAACACGTAATGTTTCGCCGCGGGTGCGAGGCTTTTTAGCCTCGGCGATGCTGGAGATTGCAGCCGGCGTGTATGTGGCGCCGCGCATCTCGCCTGCGGTCCGAGAGCGCGTTTGGGAGGTGCTCGCGCAGTGGTTTCTCGCCGAGCATGAGGCTTCGATCGTGCTGCTGTGGCATGAGCCCCAGTCTCCTGGGGGTCTAGGGGTTCGGGTACTTGGCAGTTCTCCCGTTGAGCTCGTTGAGATAGACCAGCTGCTCTTGGCCCGGCGACCGTTGCCGAAAGATGCTCTATAAAAATCAGTCTGTTACGCTTTAGGGATTCCCCCGCGCATGCGGGGATCGACCGTTCAGACGAGGTTACACAGCGCGCCGAAAATTGATTCCCCCGCGCATGCGGGGATCGACCCTGTGGGCGGAGGCCGAGCAGGCGGCCGAAGATGATTCCCCCGCGCATGCGGGGATCGACCCCGCTACCCTTCTCGAGTTTGTCCGGGCCGGCCGATTCCCCCGCGCATGCGGGGATCGACCCGCCGGAGCGGGCCAGGTTTCGCCCGCGTAGAGGATTCCCCCGCGCATGCGGGGATCGACCCTATCGTACCGAAACGTTCTTCGAGACGATGGAGATTCCCCCGCGCATGCGGGGATCGACCCAGATCGAGCAGCGCAAGGCGGGTGGCAAACGAGATTCCCCCGCGCATGCGGGGATCGACCCCAGGGTGCCCCGCGCTTGCGCGGGGGGGTGTCGATTCCCCCGCGCATGCGGGGATCGACCTCACAGCAAACCTCCCGCCCCACAACCCGCCGGGATTCCCCCGCGCATGCGGGGATCGACCGCCGCCCCCACGGCGGA
>JANWWI010000046.1 GCA_025056355.1 Casimicrobiaceae bacterium
CTTCCAATACAAAGAAGCCGGCCCACAGCTGCTCTTGCAAGCCTTCCTGCAACGCATCATCAACGGCGGCGGACGCATCAGCCGCGAATACGGCCTCGGACGAGGCCGCACCGATCTGCTCATCGAATGGCCCCTGGACCCAGCCCAAGGCTTCCTCGGCCCCATCCAGCGCATCGTGCTCGAACTCAAACTCCTGCACAAAAGCCTCGAACACACCCTCAACGAAGGCCTGCCCCAAACCGCCGCCTACGCCGATGCCTGCGCCGCCGAGGAAGCCCACCTCATCCTCTTCGACCGCCGACCCGAACAAACCTGGGACCACAAAATCTGGCAACAAACACTCACCCACCAAGGCCGAAACATCACCGTGTGGGGGATGTAGGCAGCGCAACGACTTGCCTTTTTGCAACGGCTTGAGACGGGGCGGCTTAGCGGATCATCCAAAACTCCGGCGCCAAGCGACGGGCAAATGCGATGCGCACTGCCGCGGCCTCGGGCTGGCCTTTCGCGCGATAGAGCTCGGCTGCTGCCACCTGTGCCAGCCCAAACTCGTGATTCCACGTGACCAGCTTGGTGATCTCTTGCTCGACCGCCGCCGGCCCGAGCGCCCGCAGCTTGAGCCGCGCCAGATAACACTGCCCGGGTAGCGATTGGATTTGAAGCCCTGCTGCATCGAGCGCCTGCTTGGCCCGCTCGAGATCGTTGAGCAACAGCGCGCACTCGATGCGCTCGAACACCAGCTCCTGCGGGAATCCGGCCGCCTCGAGCACGCGCCACATCGCCTCGGCGCCCTCGCGCTCGAGGGCAAGCCGCGCCTCAAGCCGCGTACGCACGGCACCGGGCCGTAGGTGCTCGCGCAGACGCTCAAGGGCCGCAAGGTCGCCGCGCTGCCAAGCAAGCTCAAAGAGCGTGAAGTGCAGTTGCTCGGCCGCGATCGCTTCGCCGGTGAGCGGCAGCCGCTCAAGCAGTGCCGCATAGCTCGCCAGGGCGGGCGCATCGAGCGCCTCCACGCGACCTTCTGCAAGCGTCAGGGCGAGCCTGGCCCAGTGCGTCTCGGTGGCATCGTCGGCGATCTCGCGCAGGCGTTCGAGATGTCGGCGAGCCTCGTTGATCTGCCCTGCGGCGGCGCTGTCGCGAAAGGCAAGTGCCGCTGCGGCGTAGAGCCGACGCACGGGGGCCGAGCGTTCCTCGAGCGGAATCGCGCGCAGGCGTTGCGGCATGCGCTCCGGCAGAGGGGCGCTGAGACTTGCCCACGCGCCAAGCGCAACGAGCCCGGCCACGGTGGCCCACCATCCGGCGTGTCCGGGTGCACCGGTTGCGTGGGCCAGAGCGATGAGCGGGAGGAAGAACACCAACGCAAGTCCGGCACGCTCCATGGCCACCTTGCGCGCGGCTTGGTTCGGCCACAGGATCCAGAGCAGGCCCGCGGCAGCGGCCAAGGTCACGGGCAGCCCCGCCTCGACGAGACGACTTGCCAGGATCGGCGTCGGATCGCGCAGCGCCCAAGCGACCGGCAACGCAGGCGAGCCCAGCAACCCCTGCGCAGCCGCCCCGAGCACGAGCGCACCGACAAACAGCACGGCAAACATGGCGCGCCTTGCCAGGGGCAGTTTTGACTGCGGTAGCGCCAGGATGCCGGCGGCCACTGCCGTCCCCAGCGCAAGCCACCGGTCAAACACAGTGACCAGACCGACCGAGGCAGCAACGAGCGCCCACTGCCAGCGCGCGAGCGCTGGCCAACCCTCATCGCGAGCGCCGCGCGCTCCTGCAACGACCACGAGAAGGGCAACGCTCAGCAAGCCCGAAAGAGTGGGCCGCGCGGGCAACACCTGGTGAGCAAGCACTTGCACCCCGATCATCAGAGCCGCGCCGGCAAACACGGCCGCCGCACCGACGAGCGAGGCGGCAAAGGCCCCCGGGGTCATTCGAGCTCGCAGTGTCCAGAGCGAAAGGCCCGTGCCAGCCACGGCCAGCATGAGCCAGAGCACGAGCGGCACAACGCGTAGCGGCTGCTCAGCGGCACGCACCGCGGGCCGTCCTGCAAACCACTCATCGCGAAGCCACGCTAACGCATTCGCGGGGCTCGCCGCGACGAGCCGCGGTGTGCCCACCGTCACCGGCATGCCACCGCCCGCCGAGCGCACGACGACCCCCAAGCGCGCAATGGTGCCGCTCCATCCCGGCGCTCCCGCAAGCTGTAGCCGCTCCCGCCGATCGTGGTTGGCGGGCGGGACTCGAAACATGATCGATTTCGGGCGATCGAGCGCGCCGATGGTGGCCCAGGCGACCTCGATATCGAGCGGCTGTGCATGGGCCTCGATGCGCCACTCAAGCGCCGGATACATCGCGGCATCAAGCGAAATGCCGCTAGCGAGCAAGCCTCCGACCGTCGCACCGGGCGGCAGCCGCCAGTCGCCTTCCGGCAAGGGTTGAAACGGCGCCGCATCGACCGGCTTGAAGGCAAGCCCGGGCGAATCCGCCCCGAAACGCCACGCCGCAAGCAGCAGCCCTTGAATGAGCAGCGCAAGCCCGAGCCATCCCGCTGCAGCAACCGCGCCCCAGAAAAGCGCGCGCCGCTCGCGAAGAACCTGCGAGGCAAGCTGCAAGCGCATCTGGCGCATGCTTTCGCTGCCCCCCGGCAAGCGAGACGCGGCTTCTTGGCCGGTCGCATTCGAGGGGCTCGTCTCGAGGGCAATCGTGCTCAGAACTCTCTCCGCGGCCGTTTCAAAGCCGTCAATTGTCGCTGAGCCCCGGTCGGGCGGCGCCCGAGAAAGCGGCTGCGGCAACACAGCCGGCTCGCGACCGCCCGCCCACGAAGGCTGCTCGTCGGAGCAAGGGCGCAGGTCGCGTTCGAGCGCCTCAGGCGGTGTGCCGTCTTGGGTCGCTTTCGCCACAGTCGCTGCCGCGCGCCTCGTACGCCCAGGGGCCATGGGATGCGCACTCGAGGTGCTTCCTTCATCGCGCGGCCCGCGCGGCGCAGCTCCTCTCGGGCCGCGATAATCGCACCATGATCGGGCGAATTCAGGGCACTTTGGTTGCCAAACAGCCCCCGACGATTGCCATCGACACGCCCGGGGGCGTGGGCTATGAGCTCGATGTGCCGATGAGCACCTTCTACGCCCTGCCAGCCACGGGCGAGCGCGTCGAGCTGCTCACGCAGCTCATCGTGCGCGAGGACGCCCAACTGCTCTTTGGCTTTGCCACGCGCGAGGAACGCGAGGCGTTTCGTGCCCTCCTCAAAGTCTCGGGGGTCGGTCCTAAGGCGGCCCTGGCCGTGCTGTCGGGACTGAGCGTTGCCGAGCTCGCGCAGACGATTGCTGCGCAAGACGCCAAGCGCCTCATGCGCATTCCGGGTATTGGACACCGGACCGCTGAACGTCTGCTCCTCGAACTGCGCGGCAAACCGCTCACCGGCGCGCTGACGACAAGCCGCGGCCATGCGGGGGGCGCGGCTTGCGCGCCGGTGGCCGGACACGAGGCCAACACGAACGCGCAGGATGTTTTGCACGCCCTGCTCGCGCTCGGCTATTCGGAGCGCGAGGCCCTTGCCGCGTGTCGCGACCTGCCGGCCGATCTGCCGCTCGCCGAGGCCATTCGCGCCGCCCTACGGATACTTGCCGCGCCCCCACGCAAGTAAACGCCAAAACGCGATCGATTCCGCAAAGCGCAACCGCTCAACGCGCCCGGTCGTGCGCGACCTTGCTCCACCGATTGCTGCAAGGAGGATCGTGTCCATGGGTTGGCATCGGCGCCCGCGCGCTCGACTCGGCCTGCCATGCCACAAACGCGCGCTTCGAGGCCCGCGTCGGCGTCAAAGTCAATGACGTGCCGCTCAAGGGCACCGCAGAGCTGGTCACCGACGCGCTCGGCAATCACCTCGATTCGGCGATGAGCGACACGACCTTCGCCAGGGCGCAGAAGGACAGGGTGCGCGTCCTAGCCATCGTCACCGAGCAACCTCAGCCACTTTTTCCCAACGGGCCGACCTTCCGCGAGCCCGGCTAGCCGTGGGTCGATGGGGCCTGTGGCGGCCTAGCCGTGCATGAGGCTACCCTCGATGCGATCGAGAAACCAGTCAGCGACCTTTTTCAGCGCATCAACGACGATCCGGAAATAAAGTGCCAGAGGGGCTGGCGGCGGCTTTGCGTGGGTCGATGTGCCCTTCGGGACGATAAACGCCTTCCGGGAGCGACGGCGCCGCGCGCATACCCAGGCGGCGCGGCTGCTCGGACTGGCCAGGCCGGCCCCGTCCCGGCGGCGCTTTGTGCCTTGCGCGATCCCTAGAATCGCCGCATGGCGATTCACAAGGATGCCGCTGTCGCAAGCGCCCCGGCCAAGGCCGATCGGCTGATCGCCGCGGCCCCGGAGGGTCGCGACGAAGAAGCGCTCGAACGCGCGCTGCGGCCACGGCGGCTCGACGAATACGTCGGCCAGCAGAAAGTCCGCGACCAGCTCTCGGTGTTCATCGCAGCGGCCAAGCAACGCGGTGAGCCGCTCGATCATGTGCTCTTGTTCGGTCCGCCGGGTCTCGGCAAAACAACGCTTGCGCACATCATCGCGCGCGAGCTGGGCGTGAACTTGCATCAGACCTCGGGGCCGGTGCTCGAAAAAAAGGGCGATCTGGCTGCGCTGCTCACCAACCTTGAGCCGCGCGACGTGCTCTTTATCGATGAAATCCACCGCCTCTCGGCTGTGCTCGAAGAAACGCTCTACAGCGCGATGGAGGACTACGCAATCGACATCATGATCGGCGAAGGCCCCGGCGCACGCTCGGTCAAGCTCGAACTGCCACCGTTCACGCTCGTGGGGGCGACCACCCGTGCCGGCATGCTGACCAATCCGTTGCGGGATCGTTTCGGCATCGTGGCGCGGCTCGAGTTCTATTCCGACGAAGAGCTCGCAAATATCGTGACGCGCTCAGCCAAGCTGCTTGAGATGACCCTCGAACCCTCGGGGGCCCTTGAAATCGCGCGTCGCTCGCGGGGCACACCGCGAATCGCCAACCGGCTGCTGCGGCGCGTGCGCGACTATGCGCAAGTGCGTGCCAACGGTGTGGTCACCGCGGCGGTGGCCGATCAAGCCCTGACGATGCTCGATGTCGACCGGCAAGGTCTCGACCTGATGGACCGCAAACTGCTCTCGACCATCCTCGATAAGTTCTCGGGCGGTCCGGTCGGCGTCGAAAGCCTCGCCGCCGCCATCAGCGAGGAGCGCGAGACGATCGAGGATGTGATCGAGCCGTTCCTGATCCAGCAGGGCTACTTGCAGCGCACGAGCCGAGGCCGCATCGCTACGGCGCGTGCCTATCGGCACTTCGGGCTCGTGCCACCCGCCGCGATGGGCACGGCGGAACTCTTCGATGATCCGAACGCTTGATTGCGACGCATGCCCGAATCCACTCGATCCTTGGCAAAGGCCTCACAAGCGCCTGCCAGCGCAAGCCCCGGCGCGCCAAGCGCCCCGATCGCACCAGCGCATCAGTTCGGCCCATGCGCGCCCGCGCTGAAACCCTCGGCCGGAACGCAACCCTCCTCAGAGGGCCCCTTCGCGATTTCGGTGCGCATCTACTATGAAGACACCGACGTGGCCGGAGTGGTCTACTACGCCAACTACCTGCGCTATCTCGAGCGGGCCCGGACCGAGTGGCTGCGCGCCGCCGGCTGGGACCTCGCGACGCTGCAACGCAACGACGACGCCGTATTCGTCGTGCGTCGGATCGAAGCCGATTACCTGCAACCGGCCAGGCTTGGCGATCTGCTCAGCGTCACCTGCGAGCCCGAGGCGGTGGGCGCCTCGCGCATCGACATCCGGCAACGCGTGCTGCGTGGTCACGAACTTCTGCTTCAAGCGCGCGTGATCGCCGCATATATCGGCGCAAGCGACGGCCGACCGCGACGCATGCCCGAGCGCATGCGTTCGAGCCTGCAGGACGAACCGCGCGTGCAGGCTCGAAGGCTCACCGCCCCCGATTCCCCGTCTTGATCGTAGAGCCCATGCAAGCGAGCGCTGATCTTTCCATCGTGCATCTGATCGCCCAGGCCTCGATTCCGGTCCAGGCGGTCATGTTGTTGCTCGTCCTGATGTCGCTGTGGTCCTGGTGGCTCATCTTCTACAAGGGCAGCCTCATCAAACAGGCCAAGCGCCGCATTCGCGCCTTCGACGATGCGTTCTGGAGCGGCTCGGATCTGACCGCGCTCTACCAGCGCGTGCGCGACGGGCAAGCCGATGCCATCGCCGGGGCGCAGGCCGAGGTCTTCGTGGCCGGATTTCGCGAATTCGTCAAGCAAAAACGGCAAGCCAACGCCACCAAAGAGGCGATCGTCGACGGCACGCGCCGCGCGCTCAAAGTGGCCGTCGAGCGCGAGATGGATCGGCTCGAACACCGCCTGCCCGGACTCGCCACCGTAGCGTCGGTGGCTCCCTACATCGGCTTGCTTGGCACCGTGTGGGGAATCATGAATTCCTTCCGCGGCTTGGCAAGCGTCGGGCAAGCCACGCTCGCGCAGGTCGCCCCGGGCATCGCCGAAGCGCTGATCGCCACGGCGATCGGTCTGTTCGCGGCGATCCCTGCCGTGGTGGCCTACAACCGCTACCAGGCCGAGCTCGATCGCATCAACACGCAGCTTGAGACCTTCGCCGAGGAGTTTTTGAACATCCTCCAACGCCAGGCATGAGCTCACACGGTTCGATCGCATTCGGCAAGCTCGCTCGGGCGCCGGGGCCACAAACAAGACGCCGCATCGGGGTTGTTTCCCCTGGCGCGGCCGCAAGCTCCAAGCGGCGCCTCCGGCGGCCCGCGAATGCTGCCGCGCGCGCCGCCGCCGCGCCATGATGCAAGGCCTAACATCCTGCCGCCATGCGCAAGCGCAAACTCATGAACCAGATCAACGTCGTGCCCTTCATCGACGTGATCCTCGTCCTGCTGATCGTGTTCATGATCGCAACGCCGACCTTTCGTGTCGGTGAAATCGAATTGCCAAGCGTTGGGCAGAGTCTGACTCGGGCAGCTAGCGACCCGATCGAGCTGATCGTGCGGCGCGACGGCAGCATCGACATTGGCTCCGGCAGCGGCGCACAACGTGCGCTCACGCACGCGCAAGCTGTCGAGCGCGTGCGGACGCTGCAAGGCCAGGGCAACCGCGCCGTGGTCATCGCGGCCGATCGCCGCGTAGCCTACGAGCAGGTGGTCGAATTGCTCGGCGCGCTGCATGCGGCCGGGGTCAAGCGCGTCGGTCTGGCCGCGCGCGAGAGCGATTAGGCGCAAGCGGACCATGAGGCCAAACCGCGCTGCGAAGGTGCGCGCCTGGATCGGCACGCTTCTCGTGCACGCCGTACTCGCGGCCGTTCTGTTTTTTTCCGTTCAGTGGAAGCAGGTTCGGCCGGAGCGTGCATCGATCTCGGTCGATCTGGTTGCGCAGCCGAAGCCGGCGCCACCGCCCGCTCCGGCCCCTCCCGCCCCTCCCGCCCCACCACCACCGCCGCCTGCGCCACCACCGGCCCCGGTTGCCCGGCCCATGCCGGCTCCGCCTGCGCCACGCCCGGCCCCGCCGCCCCCGACACCGGCTCCCCAACCCAGCGCGGCCGACATCGCGCGCAAGAAAGCCGAAGAGGCGAAAAAACTCGCGGAAAAACAGGCCCAAGAGAAAGCGGCCCAAGAAAAAGCCGCCGCAGAAAAGGCCGCTCTTGAGCGCGCGGCTCAGGCCCGGGCCGAGGCGGAGCGCCTCGCTGCCGAGCGCGCCGCGGCAGAACGCGCGGCCGCCGAGCGGGCCGCAGCGGAGCGGGCGGCGCAAGAACGCGCCGCAGCCGAGCGCGCCGCGGCTGAACGCGCTGCCGCGGAACGCGCCGCAGCCGAACGGGCCGCCCAAGAAGCCGCCGCACGAGCCCGGGCACGCGCTGAAGCCGATTACGTCAATCGCATCCGAACCAAAGTGCGCAGCAACATCATCCTGGCGGCCGAGATTCCCGGCAATCCTGAGGCCATCTTCGAGGTCAATCAACTACCCACGGGCGAGGTGGTCAGCGTGCAGCTCATCCGCTCAAGCGGTCATCGCGCCTACGATGAGGCGGTCGAGCGGGCAATCCTCAAATCCTCGCCGCTGCCGCGGCCAAGCGATCCGGAGCTGTTCCAGCGCCGTCTCGTGTTGCGCTTCCGGCCCTACGAGTAATCGAGCAACACGCCAGACCAGAGAGCGTGTTTTGACCGCGCGGCGAGGCTCATCAGCCTGCCACGAGCCCGCGCACGAGCGCCTTTTTGAGCGGCGGCAGCAGATCGAGCGCCTGAAGCGCAAGCCCGCGCGGAACATCGAAAAGCCATCCGCCGCGGTCGAAGCCGTAGGCAAGCAGTCCCGTCAGTCCGAGCCTCAGCAGCCGATCCGGCGCACGCGAGCGCGCGTAACGCGCAAAGGCCAAGGGCAGATCGAGTCCGGCTGCACCGGACGCAGTGAGGGTAAGCGCAAGCTCGCGCGCATCAGCTAGCCCCAGGTTTAGACCCTGCGCAGCCACCGGATGAAGCGCCTGCGCCGCGTTGCCGAGCGCCACGACCGCACCGCACGCGCGCGGCTCAGTGACCCGCCAGGCGAGGGGATAACAGGTGCGTCGAGCCGTGGGATCGGACACCGGGGAAAGCCGCCCGAGCGAGGAGGCTGCCTGTGCATTCGCTTGCGCGAAAAACGCTGCCTCCCCGGCCGCCATGAGCCGTTCAGCTTCGGCATGCGGCCGTACCCAGATGAGCGTCCACTCCGGCCGCGCCCCTGGCGGAACAACCCGCGGCACAAGCACGATCGGGCCGCCCGCGGCGAAGCGTTCAACGGCCAAGGCAGCGTGGTGCTCCCGCTCAACGTGCACGCGCGCGAGCACGGCGCTTTGAGCACTTGCGCGCTCGTAGGTGTAAAGCCCCGGCACGAGGGTGCGCTCGGCGCCGCTGGCACCTTCGGCCAGCACGACCCCCGAGGCGCGCAGCCGCTCGCCGCTTTCAAGCACGACCACCGCGCCGCGCCCGTCGTGTTCGACGGCCACCGCGCGCGTGCCATACCGCACCGACAGCCCTGCGCCTTCGGCTTCGACCGCGCGCGCCTGCGCTCGCAAGGCCTGAACGAGGGCTCCGTAGGGCACCGCAGCGCCGAGCATGGGCAGCCCGAGCTCTTCGCCGGCAAGCCGGCAGCACCCGAAAACGCCGCGCTGCGTGATTTCGACGCGCTCAATCGGTGCACGCGGCAGCGCCTCGAGCTCAAGCCCGAGGCAACGCAAAAACTGCCATGAGGCCCAGGATAGCGCGAGGTTTCGCTGATCGCCCGAGCGCGCCTCGGGCGGATCGGCTTCAAGTACCGTGACGCAGCGCACCGCGCCTTCACGACAAAGGGCAAGCGCCGCCGCGAGCCCGACGGGCCCCGCGCCGACGATGATCAACTCGGGCAACAGGTTCAACGCGCGCAGACGGCCTCGACCTCGGTCACCGTCTTTGGCGCAGCCGCGGTCAGCACTTCGTGCCCCTCCGGCGTGATCAACACATCGTCTTCGATGCGCACACCGAGATTCCAGAACGCTTCGGCTACATCCGGCGCGGGCCGCACGTAGAGCCCGGGTTCGTTCGTGACCACCATGCCGGGGCGCAGGATCTGACTTTCGCCGCGCACGCGGTAGGCGCCTGCATCGTGCACATCCATCCCGAGCCAGTGCCCGGCGCGATGCATGTAGAAGCGCTCGTAGGTCTTTTTTTCGATCGCTTCCTCGTAGCTGCACGGAAGCAAGCCCAGATCGATCATCGCGCGCGTGAGCTGCTCGACGGCCACCTCGTGGTAGCGGTGAAAGGGCTCGCCGGGGCGCAGCACCTCCATGCAGGCTGTCTGCGCCGCAAGCACCGCCTCGTAGAGATCGCGCTGCGGCCCGGTGAACTTGCCCGAGACCGGGAAAGTGCGCGTAATGTCCGCCGCATAGCCTTCGTATTCGCAGCCTGCGTCGATCAGCAGCAGATCCCCAGGCTCCATGCGCCGGCTCGAGGCGCTGTAGTGCAGCACGCAGGCGTTCGGCCCACTGGCCACAATCGGGTTGTACGCGGGAGCGCGAGCGCCCGAGCGGATGAACTCGTGCATGAGTTCGGCTTCGACCTCATACTCCCACTGTCCGGGGCGGGCAAAGCGCATCGCGCGCACGTGGGCGGCCGCCGTGATTTCAGCGGCCCGGCGCATGAGCGCGATTTCGTGCTCGTCCTTGATGAGACGCATCTCATCGAGGATCGAATAGACATCCACAAGCGCCTTGGGCGCGCCCACCCCAGCGCGGGCCATCGCGCGCACGCGCTCGAGCGCGCGCGCGATCAGTCGATCCCAGTCGGCACCGCGCGCTCCACCGAGCGCAAGCGGCGCGTAAAGCGTGTCGCGATCCCGCAGCAGCTCCGGCAGCCGTTCTTCGAAGGTCGCGATCGGATAGGTTTCGTCGATGCGAAGCACTTCGCGGGCAAGCTCCACCCCGAGCCGCGTGCCGTCCCAGATTTCGCGCTCGAGATTTTTCTCGCGGCAAAACAGCACCGACCGCGGGCTGCTGCCGCCCAAGAGCACGAGCACCGCCTCGGGTTCGCGAAAGCCCGTCAGGTAGTAGAAGTAGCTGTCGTGGCGGTAAGGGTAGAAGGTGTCGCGATTGCGCGGCAGCTCCGGCGCGGTCGGCACGACCGCAACGCCCTCGCCGATCGCTGCCAGCAGGCGGCTGCGACGCGCCAAATACGGGGCAACATCGGCGGGCGCGTTCATAGGGCGATGCGAAAATCCGATCAAATGACGATGGCCACTCGATTATAGGAAGCCCTCTTGTGTCCGATCTCGATGAGCTAGGCGCCGAACGAGCGCTCGCCATTGCCACCGACATCCCACTGCAACCCGAACTTGAGCTCCCCGCGCACGCCCTTGCACAGCAAAAGGCCGAGGCGCGGGCACGTTTTCGCGCAGTACGCGATGCCTTGCCGGAGCGGGAACGACGCGCCGCTGAACGACGCATTCTCGAACGGCTGCTCGAGCACCCCGCGCTCATGCGGGCCCGCACCGTGCTGCTCTACGCAAGCCACGGCAGCGAAGTCTCCACCGATGAGCTTGGGCGGGAGCTGCTGCGCCGCGGCCAAGCGATCGCGTATCCGAAGATGACCGCCACGCCGGGCTTGATGACGCTCTGGCTCGTGCGCTCGCTTGAGGCGCTCGTGCCGCATCGCTACGGCATCCGCGCTCCGGACATCACGCGTGCGACGCCGATCGAGCCACTTGCGCTTGAGGCGGTGATCTATCCGGGTCTCGCCTTCACGCGCGCGCTTGACCGACTCGGCCGCGGCGGCGGCTACTACGACCGGCTGAGCGCGCGCCTGCCGGAGGAATGCGTGCGCATCGGGCTTGCCTTCGAAGTGCAAATGGCGGAGGCGCTCCCCGTCGAGCCGCACGACGCCAAGATGCATTGGGTGGTCACCGAAGCGAGCCTCTACCCCTACGCGACCGCCCCGGCCCCCGATGCCGCCGCCGCGGCTCGAGCGACCCAAGTCGCTGAGCCGGCTCCTGAGGCGGCTCGCCGCACGGAGCCACAGCCATGAGCGCGCTTCGGATCGACGGCAAAGCGCTTGCCGAGCGGATCAAGCAACAACTTGCAGCCGAAGTCCACGCCCTGCGAGCAAGCGGTCTCACCCCAGGGCTTGCGGTGGTCCTGGTCGGCGAGGATCCGGCCTCGCAGGTCTACGTCAAAAACAAAATCGCCACCTGCGAGGCACTGGGCATGGCAAGCTTTCATCATCGCTTGCCGGCCAGCACCTCTGAGGCCGAGCTACTGGCCCTGATCGCGCGGCTCAACGCCGATGCCTCGGTGCACGGGATCCTCGTGCAGCTGCCGCTACCCAAGCACATCGCGGAAGCCCGGGTGATCGAAGCCATCGCCCCCGAGAAAGACGTCGACGGCTTTCACGCAGCCAACGTCGGGGCGCTTACCATCGGTCGGCCGCGCTTCGCGCCCTGCACACCGGCCGGCTGCATGGAACTGCTCGCCTCCATCGGCCTGACCGATCTGCGCGGCAAGCACGCGGTCGTGATCGGTCGCAGCAACATCGTGGGCAAGCCCATGGCGCTTCTCCTCCTGCATGCAAACGCCACCGTCACGCTTAGTCACAGCGCCACCGCGAACCTTACCGAGCACACGCGCCGCGCCGACATTCTGGTGGCCGCCGTCGGCCGTCCGCGCTTCGTTACGGCCGAGATGGTCAAGCCCGGCGCGGTCGTCATCGATGTCGGCATCAACCGCCTGCCCGCAAGCGAAGGCGGAGGCCTCGTCGGCGATGTTGACTTCGAGCGCGTGCGCGAGGTTGCCGGTGCGATCACCCCCGTGCCGGGCGGCGTGGGGCCGATGACGATTGCGATGCTCATGAAAAACACCCTCGCGGCAGCCAAGGCGCTAAACGGGTAACCATCGCACCGTGGCCGCTGCGCAAAGCATCTCAGCGCGGCTCAGGATCGCTGTCGCTCCGGCGCGCGAGGCCGGTCACAATCGCCACAAACAACAAGCTCACGACCCAGCCGAACAACGTCTCAAGCCACACGAGCAGCCGAACCGCGTGACCGACGCTCACCGCGAAGAACTCGCGAACCGGATCGGCCTGAGGTGTCGGCACGAGCGGCCCCCACGCTCTTTCCTGACCGAGCTCGACCAACGGCAAGAACACATCGAGCGAATCAGCAAGCGGACTGAAGGTCGGATATTCCCCCGGTAGCGCTTTGCAAAGAAACCAGTTTCCCGCGTGCGCGACGCCGCGCTGCTGCGCTTCGGCTGCCGCGGCGCTCCCCGGCACGCACTCGGCATAACGCGGGTTCTGAAAGACGAGCGGATCGGAGGGACCGATCGCATGCCACGGCGGCAGCGCCGCGGACCAATACACAAGGGCACAGATCAACCACGTGCAAACGGCAATCGCAAGCAGACGCAGAGGGCGATAGCCGTAACCGGCAAGCAGGCCGAATGCAGCGTGCAGGCTCCGCGCGACAAAACGGGTCGGCGCAGCGATCCACCGCGGCGTGCCCTGCGGCGTCCGGCCGATGAGCCCGGCGCGACGCCGTTGCTCCTCAAAGGCAATCCCCACCGCGCGCGCCTCGGCCTCATGCCCCATCTCGCGGAGCACGCGCTGCAACTGCCGCCAGGGCTGCGGGCGAAAACTGTTTTTCTCGCTTGCCTCGCCAAGGTGCGCCTTGGGTTGCTTGCGCAGCCACTTGATCCGAGCTTGAGCGTCGGTTTCCGCCTCGCCACCAAACGCGCGATAACGAAAGCCGTCGAGTGCCGAGCCCTCCGCCCACGAATCCACGCAATCAGCAAGTGTTTTCACTTCGGCAAACGACGCGTCTACAACCGCCGACGCCTTGAGGTCACGAAGAACCCAAGCATCCCGCACAAGCGCTTCCACAAGGTTGAGCGCCACGCGCCCTCCCGCATTGAAGGTCGCGCGCGAACAATCAAGCTGACCGCTAATCCTGGCGCCAACGAACCGCACCTCGCCGCGGGCCTTGAAGCCGTCTCTCAGGAACACACCGCCGTTGATCTCCGCACCATCGGCCGAGAGTGCAGCGCCCTTCCCGACCTCAAACGTCGCGCCCGAACAATCAAGCTCACCGCCAATCTTGGCGCCCAGGAACCGTACCTCGCCGCGGGATAGGAAGCCGTCTCTGAGGAGGAGCCCGCCCGTGCATCGCATTCGATCCCCGTTCAGACCGGCGCGAAGCTCGCTGCCCCGAAGATAAATCACGCCTTGCACGCTTGCATGCTGCAAGAGGATTTCCTGCGCGATGACCGAGTTCGCAATCAGCAAGCCATGCGGCAACAAGCAACCGGTCAAGTCGAGCTTATCTTGAATCCACGCCCCCACGACCTGGACGCCACATGCATGCATCGGCGCGCGCTCATCCCCACCGAGGAGAAGGAAGCGCAGAAAGCCTGCGCGGATCACGCGATCGTCCGAGCGCTCGGTCGGGCGCTCCTCCCCGATGACCGCAACCTCCCCTTTTTGCGCAGCGTCTAGAAGCTTTTGTTCTGCGGGCAGGAGTTGTTCGAAATCGGCGAGGCTGCTGCCGAACGGGTGTGGCGGAGGTGAGGGGGGCGGCAGGGGCATGTAATGGATTTGCTTCTCGGCCACAGCGCGTTTCGCGACACTAGCACAGACGTGCCGCAGCTCATGTTTGCGCGTGCTTGGGCAAGGCGACGCAACGGGCCCGAAGTTGCCCGATCCGCTCTCGCCTCAGGCACTTCCGCGGGGCGGCCAGCCCATCGATGCAGGTGCATGCATTCGTGCGTCGTCGCGAATGGATTGGCGTTTTCGTTCGAGCTCTGGCAGGATAAGCGCAGGCAGTTCGCCTAGACTTGGCTTTGTTCGTACATCGCGCTGCCAGAAAGGAGTTGAAAATGCTCAAGCCTGTGCTCGTCGGAATCCTTCTTGGGTTCACCGCAACCCTCGCTGCAGCGCAAGGCGCGGGACCGGTGGTTGCCTACACCAAACAAGGCAGGTTCGAAGACGTGCGCGATGACCTCAAAGCCGCCATCGAGGCGCGCGGGCTGGTCATCGACTTTCATTCCCACGTCAACAAAATGCTCGAGCGCACCGGCGCCGATGTGGGCTCAACCAAAAAGCTCTATGTGGATGCGCAGGCATTCGTCTTCTGCAGCGCGAAGCTCTCGCGCGCGATGATGGAAGCCGACGTGGCCAACGCGGCCCTGTGTCCGTACTCGATCTCGGTTCACGCCACTGCCGCCAAGCCGAACGAGGTGGTCGTGGCCTATCGCCCCCTTGTGAGCCCGGTCAAATCAGCCGCCTCGCAGAAGGCAGTGGCTGAAGTCAACAAGCTGCTCGATCAGATCGCGCGCGAAGCGGTGGGCAAGAAGAAGTAGCAGCAAGCGCCTTCACGCAAGGGCCCGGCGCGATGCGGGGGGAGCGCACCCATGCAGAATGCGCGCCAATGAGCGTGCCCGAAAATCCGCTTGAGAAAGCGCCTTTGGAGCCGCCCTTACGAAGTACGGGCGGCTCGGCTCGACGCAGTTTCCTCGAGCAAGCCGCGCGCTTTGCCGCCTGGGCCGGCGGTGTGTGGCTTGCCTCGCCGCTTGGGGCCACCTCGCCCAGAGCACGTGATGAAGGCGCCTCCGCCTCGGGCGAAGAGGTGCCGTTCGTGCCAACACCCGAGCGCGTGGTGCGGCGGATGTTGCAGCTGGCTGAGGTGACGGAGCGGGACGTCGTGTGGGATCTGGGCTCGGGCGACGGCCGGATCGTCATCGCGGCGGCGCGCGATTTCGGTGCCCGAGCGGTCGGCTACGAGATCGACCGCTCGCTCGTCGAGCTTTCGCGGCGAAACGCGCGCCGCGCCGGTGTGGCGCAACGCGCGGTGTTTATCGAGCGGGACCTCTTCACCCTCGATTTCTCCGCACCGAGCGTGGTCACCCTCTACCTCCTGCCTGAGGCCAATTTGCAGCTACGGCCGCGGCTGCTTTCGCAGTTGCGTCCGGGCAGCCGCATCGTGAGCCACGAGTGGGACATGGGCGACTGGCCACCGGATGAGACGCTCACGATCTACAACGAAGAAAAGCCTCACGGCACCACGCGCGAACACCGCGTGTTTCTCTGGGTCGTTCCGGCACAGGTGGCGGGGCGATGGGCGGTGCGCATCGAACGACGCGGCGGGCCGCTCGCCTTGAACCTCGATATCGAGCAGCGCTATCAGCGGCTGAGCGTCCGCGCTGACCGCGGTGAGGTGCGCTGGGCACGGCTGACGGGCACGCGACTCGATCTGGCCTGGCGTGAGCGCGCCGATGGCGGCGAGCGACTCGTCTTGCGCGGCGAGATCGCCAAGCGGCGCGGGACGTTCGTGTGGCTGGGCGAAGCTTTCAGCGACGGGTGGTCTCTGACCCTCGCTGGCACGCGGATCGCGCGGTTTACCGGGAATCGCCTATCCGAATAGAAACGCTCGTAAGGGCGCGAGAGACTCTCGCATGCCCGCTTGCGCACATTAAAACATTAGCAAGCCTTGCACAGCCACCCCCGAGGGTTTTGCGTGCTCGGTCTTGCCGTCACGCCTCGGAGCCCGCAGTCACACCCGGGTTCAGAACCAC
>JANWWI010000047.1 GCA_025056355.1 Casimicrobiaceae bacterium
TTCACGCCCGCCTGCCAATCCAATGAACTCTCCGCCTGCTCACGCGAGCAAATCGTGAATGCCTACGACAACACGATCCTCTACAGCGACCACATCAAGGGCGAAGTGGTCGCCATGCTCGAACGGCTGTCCGATCGTTTTGCCACGGCCATGCTCTATGCCTCCGACCATGGCGAATCGCTCGGCGAACACGGACTCTACCTGCACGGCGCGCCCTACGCTATCGCTCCGAAGGAGCAGACGCGCGTGCCGATGCTCGCCTGGCTCTCGCCGAGCTTTCTGAGCCTCGAACAGTGGAGCGAATCCTGCGTCCGCAAGCCACCGACCAGTGCGGTAAGTCATGACAACCTCTACCACACGCTCCTCGGGCTGCTTGACCTCGAAACGGACGCCTACCGCCGCGATCTGGACCTCTTCGCGCCCTGCGATCCGCGCAGCGTCGTCCGCGCGCCCGGACGGGCGGCGCCAGCGACGCCGCCGGGCCTGCGCACGTACTGACGCGCGCTACCCGAGGGCGCGGCAGGTCGGCCAGCTGCGCCCTTGAGCACGCAGAGTCGCCTCGCGCCCCCGGCTCCAGAATTCGACCGACGCATCGGCCTCGCCTTCGTAGCGCGCGCCCGAGGCGGCGGCCGCCGGCTTGAGCGAGATGCGCTCGGCGCCGATCACAAGCGTTGGCCGATCACCGACCATGCCGAAGCGAACGAGTTCGCCGCCGCAATCGAAGCGCACTTCGAAGGCGAGCGGCAGATACGCACTCATCCGCACCGTGCCCACGTCCGCCGTGCCCGCCGTGACGCGCGTCGGCTGCGGTTCACCGCCCCCTCCCGCGCGGCCCGGGTCGACCGCCGTGACGGCGCAGCCTGCGAGCAGGGCCGCAACACAAAGGGCAAACAGCTTCCTTGCTGGAGCCATGGCCGGACGGCGAGCATGCAGACGCTCAAAGTGCCTGACAGGCTACGATCCTAGACTGGACTCGATCATTCAGCACGGAGTCATCATGCGCAAACGGATTGCAGTCATCCCCGGCGATGGCATCGGCACGGAAGTGATGCCCGAAGGCCTGCGCGTCGTCGAGGCGGCCGCCCGGCGTTTCGGCCTTGCGCTTGAGTTTGAGCACTTCGACTGGGCCTGCTGGCCCTACTACGAGCGCCACGGCCGCATGCTGCCCGAAGACTGGAAAGCACGGCTCAGCGGAGTCGATGCGATCTACTTCGGCGCGGTCGGCTGGCCGGCAAAGATTCCCGACCACATCTCGCTCTGGGGCTCGCTCATCCAGTTCCGGCGCGAGTTCGATCAGTATGTGAACCTGCGGCCGGCACGGCTCATGCCCGGCGTGACCGCCCCCGTGGTCAAGAAAGACGGCTCGCCCTACGCCCCCGGCGAGATCGACTTCCTGATCGTTCGTGAGAACACCGAGGGCGAGTACTCCTCGATCGGCGGACGAATGTTTCCCGGGACCGAGCGCGAGTTCGTGCTGCAGGAAGCCATCTTCACCCGCACGGGTGTCGATCGCATCCTGCGCTTTGCCTTCGAGCTCGCCCGTTCGCGGCCGAAGAGGCACCTCACGAGTGCCACCAAATCAAACGGCATCTCGATTTCGATGCCCTACTGGGACGAGCGGGTCGAGGCGATGGCCCGCGACTACCCCGAGGTCACGGTCGACAAGTTCCATATCGACATCCTAACCGCGCACTTCGTGCAGCGCCCAGCCTTCTTCGATGTCGTCGTGGCAAGCAACCTCTTCGGCGACATCCTCTCCGACCTGGGGCCCGCCTGCACCGGCACGATCGGCATTGCGCCCTCGGCCAACCTCGACCCGACGCGGCGCTTCCCGAGCCTCTTCGAGCCGGTGCATGGCAGCGCGCCCGACATCGCGGGCCAGGGCATCGCCAACCCGATCGGCCAGATTTGGGCCGGCGCGATGATGCTCGACTGGCTCGGCTCGCGCGCCGCGCATGATGCGATCCTTGCCGCGATCGAAGCCTCGCTCGTGGCTGGCATCAAGACTCGCGACCTGGGCGGGACAGCCAGCACACGCGAAGTGGGCGAGTGGATCGCGCGGTACGTCGCCGAAAGCCGCGCGGCACGGCCCTAGCCGACCCCTCTGCCGCCTGCGGCGGCATCTCCCCTACGCCTTGCGGCGCAGACCCCTCTGCCGACTACGTCGGCATCTCCCCTACGCCTTGCGGCGCAAACCCCTCTGCCGACTTCGTCGGCATCTCCCCTACGCCTTGCGGCGCAGGGGAGAACTGCGTCAATCTGTCCTCCCCCTCACCTTCAACATCGCCGGGGCCAAGGCCTGTTGTAGCGGCGGGGAGAACTGCGTCAATCTGTCCTCCCCTTCGCCTGCGAAGGGGAGGTGGCGCGCTAGCGCCGGAGGGGTTGGGTGGCAATCGAAGACCCCTCTGTCAGCTCTGACGACAGCTCCCCTACACCTTTCGGCACAGACCCCTCTGCCGACTTCGTCGGCATCTCCCCACGCCTTTCGGCGCAAACCCCTCTGCCGCCTGCGGCGGCATCTCCCCTACGCCTTGCGGCGCAGGGGAGAACTGCGTCAATCTGTCCTCCCCTTCGCCTGCGAAGGGGAGGTGGCGCGCTAGCGCCGGAGGGGTTGCGTGAAGTCACGCCGGTGGCTCGCTCACACAAGCGGGCTCCCGAGCGAGCGCGTTCACGTCGCGGCAGCGAGGATGCAACGCCGACACTTTGGGCGCACAATTGCAAAGTTCGCATGGATCTGGCAAGCAACCCTATGACCGCCCGCCCCGACGCCCTGCCCTTCGACCCGGACGCCGCAAGCCGCGTGCTCTCGCGTGTAAGCCGTCAGTGGGAGCGCGACATCCTGCCCGAGCTCATCGAGTACGTTCGTCTACCCGCCAAGTCGCCAGTCTTTGACCCCGAGTGGCACCGCATGGGTCACATCGATCGCGCGGTGGAGCTTGCGCGCCGGTTCGTGGCCGCGCAACCGGTCAAGAACATGACGCTTGAGGTGATCCGCCTCGAGGGCCGCACGCCGGTGCTCTTTTTCGACATCCCCGGCACAGGCTCGAAAGCAAACGGGCGGCCGGTGCTGCTCTACGGCCACCTCGACAAGCAGCCCGAGATGAGCGGCTGGCGCGAAGACGGCGGCCCGTGGACGCCGATCGTGGAAGACGGCAAGCTCTACGGCCGCGGCAGCGCCGATGATGGCTACGCGGTCTTCGCCGCAATTGCGGCGGTGCTTGCGCTCGATGAACAAGGGCTTGCGCGGCCGCGGGTTTTCGGTCTCATCGAGACGTGCGAAGAGTCGGGCTCGTACGATCTGCCGGCCTATCTCGATGCGCTTGCGCCGCGCATGGGTGATGTGGGGCTCGTGGTGGCGCTCGACTCCGGCGCGGGTAATTACGAGCAACTTTGGGCCACCACTTCGCTGCGCGGCATCGTGAACGGCACGCTCACCGTGCGCATCCTGACCGAGGGCGTGCACTCGGGCGATGCGGGCGGTGTGGTGCCCTCAAGCTTTCGCATCGCGCGACAGTTGCTCGACCGCATCGATGATTCGGCCACCGGCCAGACGCGCTCACCGGTGTTTTCGGTCGAAATCCCCGAGGAGCGCCTCGCGCAGGCGCGGCAGGCCGCGGAGATCCTCGGCGATGTGCTCTGGATGCGCTTCCCGTGGGCCAGTTGCGCCGGCGCGCACGAGTTCGCGTTGCCCACGACGCGCGATCCGGTCGAGTTGATCCTCAACCGCACCTGGCGGGCCTCGCTTTCAGTGATCGGTGCGGACGGCTTGCCACCGACCCAAAACGCCGGCAATGTGCTTCGGCCCTACACCGCGCTCAAGCTTTCGCTGCGTTTGCCGCCGACGGTGGATGCAGAGGCGGCAGCGACAGAGCTCAGGCGCCTGCTCACCGAGAACCCGCCCTACCACGCCGATGTGCGCTTCGAGATCGAAGCGGCAGCCACGGGTTGGAATGCACCCTCGTTTGCGCCGTGGCTGACGGTTGCGCTCGATGCGGCCTCGATGCACTACTTTGGAAAGCCCGCAGCCTACATGGGCGAAGGCGGCACGATCCCGTTTATGGGCATGCTCGGAGCCAAGTTCCCGAACGCTCAGATGCTGGTTACCGGCGTGCTCGGCCCCAAGGCCAACGCGCATGGCCCGAACGAGTTCCTGCACCTCGATTACGCGAAGAAGGTGACCGCGGCCACGGCGATGGTGATTGCGGCGGCCTAACCCCACCGCGCGCGCGTTCACCCGAGCGCGCAAAACCAAAGGGCAAACGCAACGCACCGGCCTCCACGGTGAGGTCAGCCAACGCCAATCGCTGCGTGGCGATTCGACGTTGCGCCGCGCGTGTCTTCCGCGTCAGCCGATATGCGCCGCATGGACTGCTTGAGATCTGAGGCGCCGCAGCCCTTCCGTCACGGGCGTCGAAGCACCTTTCCTCCTGCGGAGGCGGGAACCGCGTCAAAGCCGCAACGAGCCTGTCGCAAGCAGGATCGTGCTTATTCCTCCCGGCGCAATTGCGGGAACAAGATCACGTCGCGGATCGAGGGGGAATTGGTCAAGAGCATCGCCAGCCGGTCGATGCCGATCCCTTCCCCGGCGGTCGGCGGCAGTCCGTATTCGAGCGCGCGGATGTAGTCAGCGTCGTAGTACATCGCCTCTTCATCTCCGGCCTCTTTGGCCTTCGCTTGCGCAAGAAAGCGCGCCGCCTGGTCCTCAGGGTCATTCAACTCCGAGAACCCGTTGGCAATCTCGCGTCCGGAGATAAAGAGCTCGAAGCGGTCGGTCACCTCAGGGTTTTCATCGTTGGCGCGAGCCAGGGGGGACACATCGGTTGGATGCGCCACGATGAAGGTCGGCTGGATGAGCTTCGCCTCGGTAGTGGCTTCAAAGAGCTTGAGTTGCAGCACACCCAGCCCGTCGCTGGGCAGCACCTCTTCCCCGAGTCGGCTGAGCTCGGCACGAAGGAAGGCCACATCCCCAAGCGCTTGCAGGTCGTAGCCCGGGTTGTATCGCGCCATCGCCTCAGCCATCGTGAGCCGGTCGAACGGCCGCGACAGGTCGATCAGCTGCTCACCGAAGGGCAATTGAAGGCGGCCAAGCACCGCTTCGGCACATTCGCGAAGCAGCTGCTCGGTCAGATCCATGAGGTATCGATAGTCCTGATAGGCCTCGTAGAACTCAAGCATCGTGAACTCGGGGTTGTGCCGGGTTGAGAGGCCTTCGTTGCGAAAGTTGCGGTTGATCTCGAAGACCTTCTCGAAGCCGCCGACGACGAGGCGCTTCAAATAAAGCTCAGGCGCGATGCGCAAGAACATCTGCTGATCGAGCGCGTTGTAGTAGGTCACGAACGGCCGCGCCGCGGCCCCGCCCGGAATCGGCTGCATCATCGGCGTCTCCACTTCGAGATACCCGCGCGAAAGGAAGAACTGCCGGATGAAGGCGATCATGCGCGAGCGAATCTCG
This sequence comes from Casimicrobiaceae bacterium, assembly GCA_025056355.1. GTDB lineage: Bacteria > Pseudomonadota > Gammaproteobacteria > Burkholderiales > Casimicrobiaceae > Casimicrobium. The sequence goes on from JANWWI010000047.1 coordinate 5,453, forward strand.
AAAACCCGCCGCGACTCGGGATTGACGATCAGGTCGACATAGCGCTGGCGGTAGCGCTGCTCTTGATCGGTCAGCCCATGGAACTTCTCCGGAAGCGGCCGCAGCGCCTTGGTGAGAAGCCGAATCTCGTTGACGTGAATCGACAGCTCCCCTTTCATCGTCTTGAACACGGTGCCGCTAGCGCCGACGATGTCGCCCAGATCCCAATGCTTGAAGGCGGCATGTTGCTCTGGCCCCACGCCGTCATCGTTGACATAGAGCTGGATGCGGCCCGACATGTCCTGCACCGTGGCAAAGCTCGCCTTGCCCATCACACGCTTCAGAAGCATGCGGCCGGCGATGCTCGCCTGGGGCTTTTCCTGTTCGAGCGCTTCCCTGCTCTTTCCTCCATGCGCCGCGATCAGGTCGGCCGCCAGGTGGGTGCGGCGGAAATCGTTCGGAAAGGCGTTTCCTTTCGCACGCAGGGCAGCAAGCTTGGCCCGCCGCTCGGCGATGATGTGGTTCTCCTCCAGATGAGCCGTGGTGAGATCGGGGGTCTGAGCAGTCATGTTGGATGAAACAGGTGAGAAAACACACAGAGAGCGGCGCTGAGCTCGGGCCCGCGTGCGCCGAGCCCGACATTTTCGCGGTTGGCGCAGTTCGACCTCTGCGAAGCTAGGCCGCGCGCCAGCGGCGGCACACAACCTTGATCGCTTAGACGAGAAGTGGCCGGTCCGGCTGGCTGTTGTCTGTGCCCTGAGCGGGAAAGTGTTTTCGCATGAGCGCACCGATAGCGGCAATCCCCTCCGTGAGGCCGCGCTCGAAGTCGCCCTGACCGAAGGCCATCTCCATGTGACGGCAGATCGCCTCCCACTCGGCCGCGCTCACTCGGCCGTTGTAGCCCCGATCGGCGAGGATTTCGATGTCATGCTCGGCAAAGAGCAGGTAGACGAGCACGCCGTTGTTGTGCTCGGTGTCCCAGACCCGAAGCCGCGAGAACCAATCTAGCGCGCGCTCACGCGGCCGCTGCAGGCGCACCTGGGCGAGCGGCCAGGAGGCTTCCACCACCAAGCGCAGCTGCCCGCTGCTGCCTGCCTCGGCCCGAGCAATCGCCTGCTCGATCCGATCGAGCGCGGCCTCAGGCAGCGCCTTGTTGACCGCCCGCCGTGAGCTCCATAGGTGCGCCCACAGTCGCTCGCGAAGGCTGCGAGGCGCTTTTGCCGAACTTGAGCCCATCACCAATCCCCCGAGGCACCGCCGCCGCCGAATTCACCCCCGCCGCCCGACCAGCCACCGCCGAAATCCCCGCCGCCCCAGGAGCCTCCGCCGCTCGAAATCCACGGGCCGATGCCCCCGCTGTCGCGGTAGATGCGGCGGCCGCCCAGCGGAGGTCGATTGAAGCTGCCGAAAATACCGCGCAGGATGCCGGCAATCACGAAGGCGAAAAATCCAACCACCGCAGCAGTACCGAGGGCGCCGGTGAGGAAAAACGCCGCCACGCCGGAGAGCACCCCCACCACAAGGGCAGGCAAGAGAAAGGTTGCGGCAAGAAACACCCCGGCCGCAATCGGCAGCACATCGCTCCAGAGATCCTCGCCGCCAGCGCTTGGTGCCGGCTGCCAGGCCGGGTCGCCCGGACCGGCTTCGCGAGCAACCGCCAGTTCGATTTTGTCGACCGCGGCGCTCAGGCCTTGCGCGAACTGGTTTTGCTTGAAAAAAGGCGCCATGACCTCCCGGATGATGCGCTTGGCCTCGACATCGGGCAGCGCGCCTTCCCAGCCGCGGCCGACTTCGATGCGTACCTTGCGGTCCTGGGTGGCCAAGACGATCACCACCCCATTGTCGCGCTTGGCCTGACCGATCTTCCAGGTCTCAGCTACACGCAGGGCATACTGCTCGATCGTCTCAGGCTGGGTGGTTGCAACGATCAAGATGGCCAACTGACCGCCGGTTTTCTGCTCGAAGCTGCCCAAGCGCGCCTCGAGCGAGCTTCGCTCCGCCGCCGGCAGCAGGTTGACCGTGTCGGTCACACGGGCGCCAAGCGGCGGAATCGGCGCCAGGCCCTCCTGCGCCGAGGCCGCGCTTAGAACGCTGAGCGCACTGGCAAGCCAAACGACCAGCCCAAGGCAAAAGCGCCTGAGCCAAGCGGCCACAGGAAGCGGCATGGGGCCTAGGATCGTCACGATCAGAAACGCCGGGCAGCCTAGCGGCCGACGCCCGGAGGCGTGCACGAACGGGTTAGGGCTTCGCCGGCGCCGCGGGTTTGGAAAAGTCCACCGTCGGCGCCTTCTTGATCGCCGCCTCATCTTCGACCTGGAATTGCTCTTTTTTCTTGAAGCCGAAGATCATGGCGGTGATGTTGGTCGGGAAGGAAACCACCGTGTTGTTGTAGGCCTGGATTGCCTTGATGTAGCGGTTGCGGGCCACGGCAATCCGGTTTTCGGTGCCTTCAAGCTGGGCGGTCAGATCCCGAAAAACCGCATCGCTTTTGAGCTGCGGGTAGTTCTCCGCCACCGCAAGCAAGCGTGAAAGCGCGCTTCCGAGTTCGCGCTGGGCTGCCGCAAAGCGCTGCATGGCCTGCGGATCGTCGAGCATCTCTGGGGTGACCGTGATTTGTGTGGCCTTGGCGCGAGCCTCCACAACCCGGGTAAGCACCTCTTTTTCCTGCTCGGCGAAGCCTTTGACCGTATTGACCAGGTTGGGGATGAGATCCGCCCGGCGCTGATACTGGTTGGTCACCTCAGCCCAAGCGGCTTTGATGTTTTCCTCGCCCTGGGCCATATCGTTGTAGCCGCAGCCTGAAAGGCTCAGCACAGCGGCAGCCGAGATGAGAACCAGCCAAGCGTTGCGAAGACGTCGAGTCATGAAAGGCACCCTCGGTTGTGGTTGAACATCGCTTTCGAATATGCCCGCGCGAAGGCTCGTTTTCAATCGCGTGGCTTGACGCCGGCACGGGAACCGGAGCGCTCGCTCTCGGCAAGCGCCAAGGCACGTTGCAAATCGTCCCAGGCTTTCGCCTTTTCCGTTGGACTGCGCAAAAGGTAGGAAGGATGGTAGGTCACCGCAACGGGAACCACGTCCTCGGTGAGCACGCAACGGCCACCCTGGAGACGCAATTCGGACACGGGCGCCTCGCGGCCCAGGACTGTCTGCGCCGCGAATTTGCCCACCGCGAGCACGAGTTTCGGCCGGGCAAGTGCAAGTTGCCGCTCGAGAAAAGGCCGACAGGCCGTGATTTCATCCGGCTCCGGGTTGCGATTGCCGGGCGGTCGGCACTTGACCACGTTGGTGATGTAGACCCCCTCCCCGCGCCGTTTGCCGATCGCAGCGAGCATGTTGTCGAGTAATCGACCCGCGGGACCGACGAACGGCTCCCCCTTGAGGTCTTCTTGCTCACCCGGACCCTCGCCAACCACAAACCACTCCGGCTGCCGATCGCCTACGCCCGGCACTGCCTGAGTGCGGGTCGCCGAAAGCTTGCAGCGCGTGCAGGTGCGAATGGCCTGCTCGAGCGCCGGCCAGTCGAGCCGATCAATCGGCGTTTGGGCGAGGTCCGGATTGCCTTGAGTCGGCGCCTCGTCCGGGCGGGTCGGCATCGTTTCCTGCGGCTGGCGAGCGGGTTGGTCGCGGCGCACCCACAGGGGATAGAGCCCCATATCGCGAAGCAGCTGGATCCGGTCCATCATTCGCCGACCCTTTGCGCGGATGAGCCATCACGCGGTTCGAGCGCGCGCGAATAGATCAGTGCGTCCTCGCGTTCGTGCCAAGACGCACCGCTCGGGTAGTAGCGCGGACGCCGTCCGACCGGCGCGTACCCGAGCGCGGCGTAGAAACGCTGCGCAGGCCAGTTGCCGCGCCGAACTTCGAGGAACATTCGGCGCGCTCCCTGGGCGGCCAATCGCTCTTCCAGCCGGCGCAGGAGCGCGCGACCGATCCCACGACGACGTTGGTCGGGCCGCACGGCCAGCAGCAGAAGCTCGGCGTCCTCCACCAGCAGGCGACCGACTGCAAAGCCGATCGGTTCGCCCTGATCGCACCGCGCGCAAAGGCACAAATGGCCCGCCCGTAGCGCGGCAGCAAAGTCACTTTGCTGCCACGGATGCGAATTGCTCATGGCCTCGATTGCGGCAAGAGCCGGCAGATCGGCCTCAGTCGCGCAATCAAGCGTCGCCAGACAACGATCGAGGGCCTTCATGCGCCAAGTCCCGCAAATCGAGCGCTGTGCTGCCCGCGACGCTCCGCCTCGGTCAGTGCCACGCGGTTTCGTACGTAACTCGGCTCAAGCGTGAGCGGGTTCGTCGCTTCGCCCCGCTCGTGCAGCTCTGCAGCGATGCAGCCCACCCCAAGGGCAAGCCGCGCGAGCGCCTGCTCCCGTAACCGCGGTTCGCGCCACGCGTCAAGCACCTCGACCCGCTCGGCCGCCTCCGCTGCGCCAGTGCCGATTGCACATTGGATACCGTGTCGCTCGCACCAGGCAGAGGCATCGTGTCGCGCAACAAGCTCCGGTGCAACGAGCAGCCGACGTCCGGCGCCGGCATTCACGCCCCAGGCCGCCGCGTAGAGTTCGCCTTGGCGAGCATCCATGAGAACGGCGAAGGCGACCTCCGCCTCGCGTGGCCGCGGGGAGGCCGTCCCAAGTTCGGCCACAAGCAGGGCCTCGAGCGAGCCGACGGCGTAGAGTGGCACCCCCCAACCCCAAGCGAGCGCCTGCGCCGTCGCGCATGCCGTACGAACGCCGGTAAAGGCCCCGGGGCCGCGTCCGCAGGCCACGGCCTGCGCCTTCTCCACCCCCACCTCAGCCAAGAGGCGAGAAATCGTCGGCAGAAGCCATTCCGAGACGCTTGCGGCGCCCTTGTGGCTCGACCAGGCAATCGCCTCCGCCCCGCGCATGAGCGCAACCGAGGCCACCTCGGTCGAAGTCTCAAGAGTCAGGCAAAGCGTATCGGACATCGAATGGGCCGACGGCCCGTGATGGCGCATCGACAGCCGTGCATTCTAGGAAGGCGCTCGAGCGCGAGCGATCCCACCGCCCGTCTCGTGCAATGGCACAATCGCGCACCTTGCGTGCCACGCAAGCCATGAACGCGAAACTCATCATCGAATCGATCGACCACGAGGGCCACGGCATTGCGCGGCTAGAGGGCAAGACGGTCTTCGTCGAGGGCGCGCTGCCCGGTGAGGTGGTCGAAGCGCGCATCACGCGCCGCAAACCGAGCTACGACCTCGCGCAGACCGAGGCGGTGCTCAAGCCCTCGCCGCAACGCACGGCGCCGCGCTGCCCGCACTTTGGCCTCTGCGGCGGCTGCAGTCTGCAACACTTGGAGCCCGCCGCACAGCTTGCCGCCAAGCAACGCGTCCTCGAAGACAACCTCGCGCGGATCGGCAACGTCCGCCCCGAGCAAATCTACCCACCGATCCAAGGGCCCGCTTGGGGTTACCGGACACGCGCGCGGCTTTCGGTTCGGCATGTGCCACGCAAAGGCGGAGTGCTCGTCGGATTTCACGAACGGCGCTCAAGCTATGTGGCCGACATGCGGCAGTGCCCTGTCCTTCCGCCCCCTGTATCGGCGCTTCTGCCCGAGCTGCGGCGGCTGGTCGAAGCGCTTTCGATCCGCGACCGCGTCCCGCAGATCGAATACGCGCAAGGCGACGGGCCGCCGGTGTTCGTCCTTCGGCACCTTGAGCCGTTGAGCGCCGAAGACCTCGAGCAGCTCCGGCGTTTTGCAAGCGCGCACGGCGTGCGTTGGTGGTTGCAACCCAAGGGCCCGGAAAGTGCCCATCCGCTGCCGGGCAGCGATGACGATCTCGGCTATCGGCTCGAGGAGTTCGGGCTGCGCTTGCGTTTTTCGCCCACCGAATTCACCCAGGTCAACCCGCATGTCAACGCAATGCTCGTTCGGCGGGCGGTCAGCTTGCTCGAACTGCGGGCCAGTGACCGTGTGGGCGACCTGTTCTGTGGACTTGGAAACTTTACGCTGCCGATTGCCCAGCGCGCTGGATTTGTACTCGGAATTGAGGGCTCGGAAGCCCTTGTTCGGCGAGCGCAGGCCAACGCCCAAACCCATTTACTGGCCGAGCGAACAAGCTTTCGCGTGCTCGATCTCTTCGAGCTGCCTCAAACATGGTTTGCGCAACTTCCCGCGCTCAACAAGCTGCTCCTCGATCCCCCGCGTGATGGGGCCATTGAAGTTGCCAAGCGTCTGCCCCGCGCCTCCGAGTCGCCGCTTGAGCGGATCGTTTACGTGAGCTGCAACCCGGCCACGCTTGCGCGGGATGCGGCGGTGCTTGTGCATGATCGTGGCTACCGCCTGCGCGGCGCGGGCGTGGCCAACATGTTCCCGCACACCGCGCATGTCGAATCGATCGCGCTCTTTACGCGCGACTGACCGCCCCTCCCGGTCTGCCTCGCGGCCTGGGTCGACGCCTGCTCGAAAGCCAGGCCGCGAGCGCTTGGAGCGCCGGGCGTTACGTCTCGGCTAGCGCGGCGCACGCATTTGGCGCGCAAGCCTTGCCCGCCTAAAAAGCAAGCAAAGCTTCGCGCTCAGGGATGCCCCAAAACAAAGGGCCCGCCGAAGCGGGCCCCTTGATCACGCCCTTAGATGCTTAGGCGATGCGGCGGCGCATCCAACCGGCCAGCCCAGCGAGCAAGAGTGCAAGCATCGCAAGGCCCGCCGCTCCCATCGTCGGGATCTGAGTCGGCGCATCATTGTCGGCCACCGGCGCGATGCTCGGCGCCGCCGGCAAGACCACGGTGCCACCGTTTGAAGCCGTGCCGCCGGAGAGGGTCAGGCTGACGTTGCGGCCGTTGCCGATCACGGTATCGTCGACCGTGGGAACGGTAATCGTCAGCGGCGTCCCGCAGGTCAGGCTCACCGGCGAGGCCGGCGTGGCCGCACCCGCGCCCGAATCCACCCCGCTCAGCGTGTAGGCAAGGTTGCTTACAGTCACACCCGACGGCCCGCTGCAGCTCAATGTGAAGGTCACGTTGCCGCCTTCGACGGCGCCGGCCGGCGTGACGGTGATTTGAATGTCATCGTCGGTGATCGTGCCGGTGGCGCTTCCCGGGTTGCCCACGGTGTAGTTGGAGCCGCTGCCAACCGTCACCACCGCCGTCGTCGAGCCATCGACAACCCCGTTGTTGATCGGCGTGACCTGGCACGTCGCGCTGGTCTGACCGCCCGCGATGGTGATCGTTGTCCCGCACGTGGTGCTGTAACGCGACGTCGCCGCAGTCCCCGAGCCGGTCAGATTGACCGTCAACGGCGCCGCCTGTTGACCTGCACTGCCACCCGAGCGGGTGATCGTATAGACAAGCGGTGTGCCGCTGTTCTCGGCCACGCTGGCCGGAGCGACCGAGATCGTCACCGTTTGCGGGCCGTCATCATCGGTGATCGTCCCGCTTGCGGTCGACGGGTTGCCAGCCACATAGCCCGTGCCTGCGGCAATCGCCACACCGATTGTGACGCTGCCGTCGATGTTCGTATTACCGACCCCTGTGACCGTACAGGTCGCAGTCGTTGAATTCGCCGCAAAACTGATCGTATTGCTGCAGGTCGTGGTGTAGCGGGTTGAGGGCCCAGGAGGCGTGATGTTGATCGTCAACGCCGATGCAATCTGTGCCGGCGTCCCGCTACGCGTGAATGTGAAGGTC
>JANWWI010000048.1 GCA_025056355.1 Casimicrobiaceae bacterium
CGGCGTAGCGTGATTCGAACACGCGACCCCTTGCACCCCATGCAAGTGCGCTACCAGGCTGCGCTATACGCCGAGACCGATAGTTTATCAATCGAGACGGCGCCGCTTGCGCGCAGCGGGCCGTCACAACGCGCGCCCGCCACCCGCGAAAAGGATCGGTCGCGAGGGGGCAGGCGTATCTGGTGACGCGGGAGAGCGAATCGATCGAAGGGCGAGGTGCCTTGAGAGGCCCGTTACGGATCCGATCCGAGACACCGCCGTGGCGCTAGAGCCAAAGGCCGGGTAGCGCGGGATGTGCGACGCTCGTGATAGGCAGGGCGAGACTTTCAGCGGCGATCCGGCGTAGACGGTCTGGCTCGGTGTTCATCTGCGCGGCGCGTTCGACGTAGGCAAGAATTCGTCTCAGTCGATGATCGGCTGGAAGGGTGGCGGGAAGGCGCCGCGCCGCCTCGAGGCGCAAGCGTTCGGCTTCCGGTGCGCGCGCCAAGGTGCAGTAAAGCGCCGCGCGAAGATGTCTGATCGCGCCTTCGTGGCCCTCGTTGAAAGGGCGCGCGGTCTCAAGCAGGCGAAGCGCCGATTGGCATCCTCCGATCCAGTCGCCTTGCACCATCTGCAGCTCCGCCCCAAGGGCGATCCGCGCGGCAACGGAGCGTGGCTCTGCGCTTTCGGGCACGAGCGGCGGCAGCGTTTGCCAGATGCGCTGCGCGGTTGCCACTTCACCGGCTGCCAAGGCAAGCGGGATGAGGCGGGCAAGCAGTGCATTGCGCAGCGACGTTTCGGGCGGCAACTCGCGGCTGATGCGCGCTTCGAGCACGCTCAGCTGCGGCAGGAGGTCTCGTGGTGCTCGAAGACCGCGCTTGAATTCCACTTCGAGCACATCGAGCGGGATCTGCAAAGCAGCGCCCGTCTGCACGGCGGCCCCCGCTTCAATACGGACGGCCCGCTCGCGATAGGCTGCCAGGGCCTTCTGCGCATCGCCAAAGCGCAAGTGGAACAAGCCCAGTTCGTCGAGTGCTTCGAGGCTGTGGCGATTGCGGCGACCGGCCAGTTGATCCCAGCCGTCGATGACGCGGTGAAGGATCTCTTCGATGCCATCCGGGATGCCGAGTCGAATCTGGAAATGCGCCAGACTCATGAGTGCATTGAGTGCGGTCCTGCGGGCGTGCTGCGGTGGGGCGTCAAGCTGCGATCGGTATTTCAAGTGCAGACGGTAAGCCTCTTCGATTCGGCCTTCGCGGCCCCGAATCAGCGCCCGATCGATGTCGGCTTCGATGCGCTGCCACAGCCGCTCTGGCGCATCGCCGATGAGCGCAAGGTAGCGATCGAACTCGGCGTAGCTTTCATCGAAGCGGCGAAGTTCGCCGAGCATATTGGCACGCAGCAAAATCGCCTCCTGCCACCATCGCTCGTTGGGCTCAGGCGGACCTGCGGCCAGGGCGCCATCCAGCAGCGACAAGGCCTCGCGGGTTTCGTCGTTCCAGTAGAGGATGTCGGCCAAGAGCACGCGGCTTTGGCGTGCGAGCTGCGCGCGGGAGCCGAGCCGTTCAGTGGCCAGTTCCACGCTGCGACGCGCAAGCGGCAAAGCGTCCGCGAAGCGCGACAGGCGCCGCAGCACGGTGGCCAGATGGAAACTCACCTGCAGTTCAACTTGTGGATCGTCGCGAAAGCGCACGGGCACTTCGGCTCGTGCCCGCTCGATGAGCGCGAGCACCGACGGCCATTGGCCGCCGTGGACGTCGGGGTCGGCGCCGTTGAGCATCTCGATCAGGAACGCCGAGGTTTTCGAGGCCCGCGCCGCTTCAGCTCGGGCGCGCTCGGCCTGCCAGAGGGAGACGGCTAAGCCAAGGCTTAGCGCCAGCAGCAACCCCGCGGTGAGTGTGGCGGCAAGCCAGTTGCGTCGCAGCCACTTGCGGATCCGATAGCGCCGATCCTCCCGGCGCGCCGAGATCGGCAGGTGACGTAACCAGCGATCGATATCGCCAACGAACTCCGACATGGTGGTGTAGCGTGCCCGCGGATCGCGGCGCATGCCCTGGGCCAAGATCGCGTCGATATCGCCCTTGATGGCGTCCGCATCCAGGGGCGGCGCAATCAGATCGGAGGCAGGGAAGGGTGGCGTGGTGCGTGCGGCAAGCGAGGCACGCACGGGCTCGGTGTGGAGGATCGCATGCTCGAGCGCAACCCGATTGCCGGGCTCGCAGAGGTGCGCGCGCCGCCCCGTGCAGAGGTGGTAGGCCAGGGCGGCCACCGAATAGATGTCGCTTGCTACCCCCGAAGCCGTCCCGCGGATTTGCTCGGGCGCGGCGTATTCGACCGTCAGTCCGCGACCGGCAATTCGGGTGGCCGGTGACTCGGTGGTCGACTGAGGATCGCTCGCATCGAGCAGCCCGGCAACGCCGAAGTCGAGTAACTTGACGCGTCCCTCGGCGGTTACCAGAACGTTGGAGGGCTTGATGTCGCGATGCACAACCAGCTGCGAGTGCGCGTGAATGAGCGCCTCACCGAGTTGGCGGATCAACTCCATCCGTTCCCGCAGTCTGGGTGCGTGAGCGGCAACGTAGTTGAGCAAGGGTTTGCCTTCGACGTACTCGAGCACGAGGTAGGGCGTCCCTTCCTTGAACCCGGCGTCGAGCATGCGTGCGATGGCGGGATGGTTGAGCCGCGCGAGCAGTTCGCGTTCGCGTGCGAAGCGGGCGAGAAAGCGTGAGGCGTCGCCGTCGGTACGCAGGAATTTGACGGCCACGCGTGCCGAAAACAGACCGTCGACACGCTCTGCGAGCCAGACCTCGCTCATGCCGCCATGTCCGAGTCGTTCGATCAGACGCCAGGGGCCGCATCGGTCTTCGGGCCGTGGCCGGTAGACTGGCCTAGGATCGGGTTCCGCGAGTGCCTCTTCGAGCAGCGCGTTGAAGGAGATGCCGCGGTTTTGCGTACCGAGCGGAAGTCCCGCGGCGGGGTTTTCGACGCGTTGGAGCAGCGTCGAAACGGTGCGGTGGAGACTCGGCTGTTCACGCTCGAGCCGGGCGAGCAGCTGTGCGCGTACGTCGCCACTTGCATCGAGCAGTTGGTCGAGCAGCTCGTTGGCGGTACGCCAGAAGGCAGCGTCAAACGCGTCGCCGGCTCGACGATGGAGCGGTGCCTTGCGGTCCATGCGCCTAAAAGACGAACGCGAGCGCCGTTTTACGCCACCTGGGTGCGGGCAGCGGTTCAAAGTTAGCGGGGGAGTGTTGCCCCGGACTCCCGGCGTTTACGGGAGGAACACGCCGGTCAGGTGGCGCGGGAGCTCGTCCGGCTTTCGGCCATAACGCTCGGCGAGCGCGCGCCAGGCCTGTTGATGGGCCATCGCGCCCTCACCGTCGACGAATAGCGCCGACAGCCAGCGATGTTGAGCAAGAAAGAGAGCCTCGGCGGGCAACTGCGGCGGGGCACTTTCCCGAGCTCGGGTGAGCAGGGCTTTGAGTTCGGACTTGGAGCGTTCACCGGCCAGCCACAGCCGGTACGCGTAGGCCAGTTCCAGACTGGCCCGTCGCAGCGAGACGCGTTCCCCGCGCTCATCGAGACTGGCGATCCGGCGTGCGTAGAGCTCGGCGGCGCGCCGATGTTGGCCGCGCGCGGAGGCGAGCTGGCTTTCGAGCTGCAGTTCCCGGATCGCACTCGAGGGGGCGGTATCGCGGCCCAACTCGCGGCCCATTCGCAAATACTGTTCGGCGAGGTTCGTTTGCCCATAGGTGAGCGCAAGGAGCCCGGCGCGGTACAAATGCTGCCGGAAACGCGGTGAGTCGCGTTCGGCCTCGCTCAGCAACTGCTCGACGAGGGCCGCGAGACGGCTGAGGATGACTTCGCCGGGAACGACATTGAAAAGCGCCTCGGCTTCGAGACGTCCGAGCGAGGGGGTTAGACGCGCGAGCGCGTCTGCGCCCGGTTTGCTTTGTACGCGGCGCTCCATCTCGCGCCACAGCTCGAGGCTTTCGGCCGCGCGGCCTTGGGTCATGTAAAAACTCGCGAGCGTGTGCAAGAGCTGGTCAATGCGATCGCTGCGCTCGCCGGCAAGTTCGCGCCAGCGTTCGATCAACTCGCGAGCGGTGGCGTCAACTCCGGTGGCATCCCCGAGCAGGGCTTGTGCGGTCAGCAGCCACTCGCGGTGGTAGAGCGCAGTCTTGCGCTGCGCGGGAGGCGGGGAGGCATAGGCGGGTGCATGCTGACGAAGCAGTGCCAACGCCGCGACCCAATTGCCGCTGCGGGTGAGACACACAGCCTCGCGTCCGGCAAGATCGGCCAGCGTCCAGGCGCGCTGTACCTCGTCCAGACGCTGCAAGGCCGGTGCCGAAGAGAGCCGAGCAAAGGCCGCGTGCGCTTGTTCGAAGGCAAAATTGGCACACTCGACCTCGGCTTCAAGCCGTTCGAGCTCAAAGGCGGCCAGGGAATCGGCTGCAGCGAGCGTACGAAGGGCCGGGGTGACGCTGTGCAGCGTTGTCCGCGCGCCCGCGAAGTCGTTGTTCCAGTACTGAATTTCGGCCAAGGTTCGGCCCGCATGGAGCGCCTGGAGGGAATGCGGGCCAAAATGGGTCCGTGCGATTTCGACGGCCCGACGCGCCAGCGGCAGCGCATCCGCGTCGCGACTCAGCGAACGATAGGTCGTGGCAAGTAAGTGCGTGAGCTCGAATTCGATGGCGGGGTCGTCCGCGAACCGCGTCGAAGTCTCACGTGCAGCTCGATCAAGAAGATCCGCGACGCCGAGGGCGGAGCCGCCATTGAGGTCCGGGTCGGCGCTGCGGAGCAGTTCGGCGAGGTAGCGGGTGGTTTTTTCGGCGCGGGCCGCCTCCTCGCGCGCAATGCGAAACTGCATCCACGTGGCGAGCAGCCCGCCGACCAGGCTCATGAAGCACAGGGTCGCGAGTCCGACCACCACGGCATTGCGGCGTAACCAAAGGCGCAAGCGATAACGCAAATCGTCGCGCCGCGCTGCAATCGGACGCCGGGCGCGCCACCGGCGCAGATCGGCCAGCAGTAGTTCGACCGAACCATACCGATCCGTCGGATCACGCCGCAGCGCCGTGGCGATGATCGCATCGAGGTCGCCGCGCAGGCGTGCAATTTCGGCCACGGGCGGGATCCAGTCCGGCACCTCCACGGCTGGGGGATGGCGCGCCGCCTCAGAAACGCGCGGCGGATCGGTGTGCACGATCGCATGTTCAAGCGCGGCTCGCGAGCGCTTCGGCAACAGGTGCGCACGGCGTCCGGCCAGCAGGTGAAACGCGACCGCCCCGAGCGAGTAGACGTCGCAAGCCACACCGCTTGCTTCGCCCGTAATGAGCTCGGGGGCTGCATATTCGAGCGTCAGTCCGCGTCCGGCAACGCGCGTGGCAGGGCCCGAAGGCGACTCCGTGGCCGCCACCGCGTCATCGAGCCAACCGGCCACGCCAAAGTCGAGGAGTTTGACTTGACCTTCGTCCGTAACCAGGACGTTGCTCGGCTTGACGTCGCGGTGGACGACCAGTTGGCGGTGGGCGTAGGCGAGTGCTTCGCCGATTTGTTCGATGAGCCGGAGGCGCTCGTCGAGACTGCGGAAGCGTTGCTTGGCAGCTTCGAGAAGCGGACGGCCTGCAACCCACTCGAGCACGATGTAGTGGGTCGTGCCGTGCTGACCGGCATCGAGCAACCGTGCGATGTTCGGGTGGTTGAGCCGCGCAAGCAGGGTTCGTTCCTGCTGAAAACGCGCCACGAAACGATCGCTTGCGACATCCTCGTGGAGGAATTTGATCGCGACACGCTGGTGGTAGAGTCCATCTGCGCGCTCGGCGCTCCAGACTTCACCCATGCCGCCTGAGCCGAGGGGCTCGACCAGCACCCACGGGCCACAACGCTCGCCCGCGTGACGTCGGCGGTTGCACGGCGACGATTGCTGATCGGTCAGGGCAGCGCGCAGTAACGCTTCGAATGCGCTGTGCCGCTCGGTTCCGAGAACCGTTGAGAGCCCGCCTGGCCAACTGGTGCTGCGCGGCGCGCCGCACTCCCGGGCAGGCGCCCCGTGGCTTGTCTGCGCGAGCATTCGCTCGAGGGTTGAGGCAAGCGTTGGATCTCGATGCCCGAGCTCCATCAGCGCGGCGCGCCGCTCCTCGTGACTTTGTTCGAGCAGGCGATCGAGCCAGGTGTTGACGCGTCGCCAAAAGCCAAGCTCGTCGGCGCTTGCCGTGGAGCATCCTGGCGATGTCACTGTGGAAGTTTCACACCGAGCCATTCAGCCAACAGAGCACGCGCTTTCAAGATTTCCCGGTTGATCGTGCGCGTGGAGACCCCACGCGCTGCTGCTGTTTCCTCAATCGACATGCCGCAGAAGAAGTGCAGCTCAGCGGTCTGATACAACCCGCGGTCAACCGCTTCGAGTCGTCTGAGCGCCTCATCGAGGGCGATGACATCGACCACGGGTAGCGCACCATCGGCGGCCTCTTCGGCGTGGGAAAGGGTCAGCAGTGTCAGACCGCCGCCGCGTTTTTCTGCGCTGCGCGCCCGGAGGTAATCGATGACGATCGAGCGCAGCACGCGGCCGACGTAGGCGAAAAACTGCACGCGCGTCTCGCCGCGCAGACCCTCGCGCTCGGCCATGCGCATGAAGCCTTCGTGCACGAGCGCGGTCGCGTTCAACCCCGTCACGCCACCGGCCTGTGCGAGCCGGGCGCGGGCGACGCGTTTGATTTCGGGGTAAAGACTTGCGAAAAGGGCATTCATGGCCTCGGCGTCGCCGGCCGAAGCCCGTGCAATGAGTTGCTCGGTCTGCCCGGGGCTGTCTGACATGTCGCTGGCGAAATCTTTCCCGGCGCGCAGCACCGCGTTTGCGCTCGGGCAGCACACGAGCGCCTCCTCAGAAGACACAAGTTTACGAGTCCCGCGCGACAAAGGTTTCGGGCACGACCGGCGCGCCTCAAAAGCCGACCGCTGCGCCGTCCGCGCGCGGCTCGCTGCCGGCAACGTAGGCGCCAGGCAGTCGCCAAATGATTTGCCCATGTCCGACGAAGGGGTCCTCGGGCGTTGAGAGGCGGTGACCGCGTTGACTAAGCGCTTCGCGCAGCGCGTGAGGAACGCTCGGCTCAAGGTAGACCTCGCCGCCACGCTCGACCCGGAAGCGCGGAGCGTCAAGGGCGCTCTGCGGGTTTTGGTGAAAGTCAAGCAGGCGCGTGAGCACCTGCAGGTGTCCTTGCGGCTGCATCGGACCGCCCATGACGCCAAAGGCGCATTGCGGCTCACCCCGATGCAGGACGAAGCCAGGAATAATCGTGTGGAACGGCCGTTTACCGCCGGCGATCGCGTTCGGGTGTTTCGGATCGGCGCTAAAGCCCACCCCGCGGTTATGCAGCGCGATTCCGTCCACGACGACACCCGAGCCGAAACCCTGGTAGTTTGACTGGATCAGTGAGACCATCATGCCGGAAGCATCCGCGGTGGCCAGATAGACCGTGCCGCCGGCCAGTTCCGCCGACGGCGAGAACTCCTGCGCGCGGTCGAGCTCTATGAGTGCGGCACGTCGTGCGAGAAACGCCGGGTTCAGCATCGCTTCGGGCGCCACGCGCATCCAGGCCGGGTCGGCCACTTGCGCATGCACGTCGCGAAAGGCGAGCTTGATCGCTTCGATGGCCGTGTGCCAGTAGTTCGGATGATCGGGCCCCCAGGCGCTCAGATCGAAGTGCGCCAGGATGCCGAGCGCAATCAGCGCAGCAATGCCCTGCCCGTTGGGCGGAAGCTCGCAGATGGTGAAGCCCCGATAGTCGAGTGTGAGGGGTTCAACCCACTCGGGCTCATGGGCGGCCAGATCGATGCCTGTGAGGTCTCCGCCGTGCGCTTTGGCGTGTGCGACAAGGCGATTGGCCAAGACGCCGCGATAGAAAGCCTCACCCTCGGTCTCGGCGATGAGCCGTAGCGCCTCCGCCTGGGCGGGATTCCGAAAACGCTCGCCGGCGCGAGGTGCGCATCCGCCCGGCAGAAAGTGTTCGGCAAATCCCGGTTCGGCCCGCACACGCACTGCGGCGCGTTGCCACTGGTTGGCGATCACGGGCGAGACGGGAAAGCCGCGCTCCGCCAGCTCAATGGCGGGGCTCAGTAGCTCGGCAAAAGGCAATTGCCCCGCGTATCGCCACAACGCGACCCAACCCGAGACGCCGCCCGGCACGGTAACCGATTGCCATCCTGTCTCTGGAATGCCGTTCGGGAACCGTTCGGGCGACCAACTGCGCGGCGAACGACCCGAGGCATTCAAGCCGCGAAGCCGCTTTTCCGCGGGATGCCAAAGGAGCGCGAAAAGATCACCGCCGATGCCATTGCTGCAGGGCTCGACCACCGTGAGTGCCGCGGCAGCGGCGATGGCGGCATCGATCGCGTTGCCGCCCCGGCGCAGCATTTCCAGCCCGGCCTGGGCGGCGAGCGGTTGGGAAGTCGCCACCACGTTCTGCGCAAGCAGCGGCGAGCGACCCGAGGGGTAGGGACGTGAAAAATCGAAGTTCACCTTGGGCTTCTCAGCTGCGAGGGCGTCCGGCGGTCGCTTGAAAGGCCATGGCGTAGTCGATGCTCGTGTCGAACTGCCAACGGCAGACGCGCCGGGCAAAACTTTCCATCGAGGTGGCCACGCGCGCAAACATCGGGTTGTGCGCGCTGCGGCGCGCCACGATCCGGTTCCAGGCCTTGAGCTGGGCCTCGAGGATGTCGGTCGGTGTCGGCAGAAACTGCACCCCTGCTTCGCGCATGGCCTCGTAGTCCTTTGAGTAGCGGTCGAGCGCCTTCCAGCTCATCTCGGCGGAACAGGCGCGTGTGGCCTCGCGCAGAACGATTTGTAACTCCCGCGGCAAGCGTTCGAAGCGAGTGCGATTGACCAGGACTTCAAACTGCTCGGACGACTGGTGAAAGGATTTGAGCATGCAATAGCGTGTGACTTCCGGAAACCCAAGGGCTCGGTCGGAGGTTGCGTTGTTGTATTCGGCCGCGTCGAGTTGCCCGCGATCGAGCGCGGTGACGACCTCAGCGGGCGGAAGGCTTGTGACGCGCATGCCAAGTTCGGTGAAAAGCTCCACAGCAAGCCCTACGGTGCGAAAGCGCAAGTTTTTGAGGTCTTCCAGCGAGCGCACCGGCTTTTTGAACCAGCCCAAGGGCTGGGTCGGCATGGGGCCGTAGAGAAAGGAGACCACGTCGAGGTCGAGACCCTTGTAAATTTCGGCAAGCAGCGCCTTGCCGCCGCCGTGTTCGTGCCAGGCGAGCACCGTGTTGGCATCCATGCCGAAAGCCGGGCCCGAGCTCCAGAGCCCAAGCGCGCTGTTTTTGGCCGTCCAGTAGGCCAGCGTTGCATGCGCAGCGTCGAGCACGCCGCGCGAAACCGCATCGAGCAGGTCGAAGGCCTTGACCACGGCACCGGCCGGCAGGACCTCAAAACGCAAACGGCCGCCAGAGAGCAGCTCCACCTTGGCCGCAAAATCGCGCGCATACTCGTGAAAGACATCGCGCGCGGGCCAGGCCGACTGTAGCCGCATGAGGATCGGCCGCGCAGCGTAAACGGCGGGCGCGCCGGCAATGCCGGCTGCAGCAAGTGCGGCACGGCGTAAGGCGCGGCGACGGGCCGGGCGGGCGGGCGGGTCGGCCGCTTTGTCGTGCGACGCAGCGGTCGGTCGAGTGGCTGACATGGCGCACGGGCGCGGCGGAAACACGTAGGACGCATTGTCGGTGCCGCGATCGGGTTTGGCGCTCAGGGATTTGCCGCAGTCAGTGAAAATCGTGCGAGGCCACCACGAGCGCTCCGAGCAGCTCGGAGGCATCCTCAAGGGTTTCGGCGATGACGTGCGTGATCGGGCCTTGCCGTTCGAGGCGGCCGTGCACGATCAAAAGCCGTGCGGTCACGAGCGCGCGGCGCGCCTGCGGCGCTTCGGCCAGGTGGCGCCAGAGGATGACGTTTGCGTTGCCGGTCTCATCCTCCAGGGTCACAAAGGTGACCCCGCCGGCCGTACCAGGACGCTGGCGGCAGGTGACAAGGCCGGCCACACGCAGGCGCATGCCATGCGGCAGGCGGGGCAAATCGGCCGCGCGGCGGATGCCGGCCAGGCGCGGCCGAAGAAGTGCAAGCGGATGCGCACGCAAGGTAAGCCCGAGCGCCCGGTAGTCGGCCACCACCTCCTGCGCTTCGCTCAAGGCGGGAAGGCCAGGCGGAGCCGGCGCGGGGGGCGCGTTGGCCTCAACCCCGCCAGTGATCGGCAGCGCGGGCAGCCGTGCTGCGGCGGCTTGCCAGCGCTGCGCGACACGGTGCCCGGCCACTGAGCGAAACGCATCGGCAGCGGCCAGGGCTTGCACGGCCCGAGCATCGAGCCCAGCGCGCTCCACCGCCTCGGCGATCGAGCGAAACGGCCCGCCTGCGGCGCGCGCAGCCTCAAGTGCACGGCCTGCGCGTTCGGGCAAGCCTGCAACCATCCGAAGCCCGAGCCGCACGATCCGCTGCCCGTTTTGCTCCTCGGAGCGGCAATCCCAGGCGCTTTCGTTCACATCGACCGGCAGCACGGTCACCCCCGCACGCTGGGCTTCCTGCACGAGCTGGGCCGGGGCGTAGAAGCCCATCGGCTGTGCGTTCAACAGCGCAGCCAAAAAGTGCGCCGGATGATGGCACTTGATCCAGGCCGAGGCGTAGACCAGAAGCGCAAAGCTCGCCGCATGCGATTCCGGAAAGCCATAGGTGCCAAAGCCCTGGATTTGGGCATAGATCGCATCGGCAAACTCACGCGTGTAGCCGTTGGCCAGCAGTCCGCGCTTGAGCCGGTCTTCGAGATGACCGAGCCCGCCCTTGCGCCGCCAGGCGGCCATTGCGCGGCGCAGTTGATCGGCCTCGCCCGCGCTAAAGCCGGCCGCCACCATGGCCAGTTGCATGACCTGCTCCTGAAAGATCGGCACGCCGAGCGTGCGCGCAAGCACGCCTTCGACCGCTTTGGAGGGATAGCTCACCGGCTCAAGCCCCTGCCGGCGGCGCAGGTAAGGGTGCACCATGCCGCCTTGAATCGGGCCGGGGCGGACGATGGCCACTTCAATCACGAGATCGAAAAAGTTCCGTGGACGAAGCCGCGGCAGCATGTTCATCTGCGCGCGTGACTCGACCTGAAAGACCCCGGTGCTTTCGCCGCGGCAGAGCATGTCGTAGACCGCGGGATCCTCAGGCGGGATGTCGGCAAGCGTGAAGGGCCTTCCGCGCTCGGCCGAGAGGGAATCGAGCGCGCGCCGAAGCGCCGAGAGCATCCCGAGACCGAGCAGATCGACCTTGAGCAGCCCCAGCGCCTCGATGTCGTCCTTGTCCCACTGGATGACCGTGCGCTCGGGCATCGCCGCGTTTTCGATCGGCACGAGCCGGTCGAGCCGGTCGCGCGCAATCACAAAGCCGCCTGTGTGTTGCGAAAGATGGCGCGGAAAGCCAATCAGCGTTCGTGTGAGCGCGATCCAGGTGGCTATGCGCGGCTGCTCCGGATCAAAGCCGGCCTCACGCAGCCGCGCGGGCAGATCGTCCTCGCGGTCCCAGCCGGAGATTTGGCGGCTGATGGCATCGAGCTGATCGGCAGCCAGCCCCAGTGCACGGCCCACATCGCGCAGCGCCCCCTTGAGCCGGTAGGTGGTCACGGCCGCGCAGAGCGCGGCGCGGTGGCGGCCGTATTTGGCGTAGACATACTGAATCACCTCCTCGCGCCGTTCGTGCTCGAAATCCACATCGATGTCGGGCGGCTCGTTGCGCTCTTTGGAGACGAAGCGCTCAAAAAGCATCGCCATGCGTGAGGGGTCGACCTCGGTGATGCCCAAGCAATAGCAGACCGCGGAATTGGCCGCCGAGCCGCGGCCCTGGCACAAGATGCCGCGCGAGCGGGCAAAGCAAACGATGTCGTAGACGGTCAGGAAATAGGGCTCATAGCCAAGCTCGGCGATCAAGGCGAGCTCTTTTTCCAGGAGGGCGCACACCGCATCGGGCAGCTCGGCGCCATAGCGACGCTGTGCGCCGGCGTAGGTTTCTTGGCGCAGGTAGCTCGCTGGCGTGTGGCCGGGCGGCACGATCTCCTCGGGGTATTCGTAGCGCAGCTCATCGAGCGAAAACAGGCAGCGCTCGGCAATCAGGGCACTTTCAAGGAGCAGCTCGCTCGGATAGAGCGTGGCAAGCGCTGAGAGCGGCCGAAGCACCCGCTCGGCGTTCGGTTGCGCGTGCGCGGCCAGCTCGAAGACCGTGGTTTTTTCGCGTGTGGCGGCAAGCACATCGGCAAGCCTCTGGCGCGAACGCTCATGCATGAGCACCTGTCCGACCGCCGTGAGCGGCAGGGCGTGACGCGCGGCCAGGGCCTGGGCTTCGACAAAGCGCTCGGCATCATCGCCGCTGAGAAGGCGTGTGTAGCCGATTGCGGTAGGCAGGTGGCTGAGCGCTTCCAGAAGCGCATCATGGGCCTCTGGGGTGGCGCTGCGCTCAGGCAGCACGATGGCCTGGCAGTCGCGTAGCGGAGCCAGATCATCGAGCTCGAGCTGGTAGCAGCCCTTGGCCGAGCGGCTTCGCGCGCGCGTGATCAACATGCACAAGTCGCCATAGCCGCGGCGCGTCTGGGCGAGCAACACAAAGCGCAGTCCCGTGGGCAGGCCAAACAGGCTGCCGACGATGAAGCGAAACCGACTGCCTGGTGCGGCAAGCGGTGCGGCTTCCAGATGCGCGCGCACGACACCAGCGAGCGAACACTCATCGGTCAGTGCCAGCGCCCGATACCCGAGCGCATGCGCCTGTCGCACGAGCTCTTCGGGCTGCGAAGCGCCGGTCAGAAAGCTAAAGCTCGACTGCGCACAAAGCTCGGCGTAGACGGGGAGCATGCAGGTTGAGGCGAATTGTTCAGTGTGGCTACCGAGACCCCTCTGCCGCCTTCGTCGGCATCTCCCCTACGGCCTTGCGGCGCAGGGGAGAATAGATCAAGTCCTCCCCTTCGCTCGCGAAGGGGAGGTC
>JANWWI010000049.1 GCA_025056355.1 Casimicrobiaceae bacterium
GGGCACCGAGCCGTATTTCTTCCGCACGGCGGCCGGGGCCGAGATCGACCTGCTGCTCAAGCTGCCCGGACGAGGCCACTCATGGGCGGTCGAGGTGAAGCGGGGCCTCGCGCCACGCGTCGAGCGCGGCTTTCATGCCGCGTGCGACACAGTCCGCCCGGAGCGGCGCTTCGTGGTCTACAGCGGCAGCGAACGCTTCCCGCTGGGCGAGGGCGTCGAAGCGATTTCGCTTGTAGAGTTGATCCGGGAGCTTGCGGGGGCATAGTAGTCACCAGGCGGGGGTAAACCACCTACCCGCGGCATCACAGCCAAAGCAAGGCGTGAGGCGAATGCGAACTTCTAAACACGCGCTCGGCCTCCAGCCTACGACAGTGGTCGACGAACAGCGGGGATCGAAACGCCTCGTACGAAGACGAGCAGCGTTACGCCGGGTTTTTGAACGTGGTCAACCCGACCTGTCTCGTGCATCGGCTGGTTACCCCTTGCCCAACCCACGCATCCAATTACGAACTTGACCTCAAGCACTTCACGATCAGCCCCGCGTAAACGAACAGCAAACGCAGCTCGACTCCCCAGCACTTGCGCATTTGTTGCATCCGAATCGCGCGCCAGACCCGAACCGTCAAAACAACTTCTCAGACAGCTCGAACGTGCAGCGGCACCCCTTCGGACGTGGTTGCGGCGTTTGCATTGTCCGCGTTGAGCGACTCGACGACCGCAAAGGGAACCGTATCTCGACTTGAGCGAAAGATGTGCGAAGCGCCTATATTGCCGAGGGTGATCGACGGCTTGTCGTGCTGAGAGAAGACTCGGACATCGGCGATACGTAAGGTAAGAGATCAAAACACTCTGCCCCAAGATAGCGCCTATGGCGAACCCACGAAGCTAGCCCGCAATTGCGTGTCGCTTGATGGCCCGGGCTGCATTTGCGACTTCGGGAGGTTATCTTGCTGGATGTCTTTGAACTGCGCCAACGAGTCATCGCTGATTACGAGGCTTTTTCACGCAGCTTTACGCGCATCGCGGCTGCCGATATCAAGAGCGTCGTCGAGAATGAGTACAAGGCTGGGCGTTACTGGCCCGAGCCCCTCATCCAAATCAACCCGAATTACCGCCGCAGCGCCACCGTTGCCGATCTCGTTCTGGATGGAACGCTCCACCACGAGTGCAAACGGATTTTTCAGGTCAATAAAGCCGAGCGAGCTCCGCGTCCCGTCGAGCTGTACACCCATCAGGTCGAGGCTTTAGCAAAGGCCAAGGCAGGCAAAAGCTTCGTCGTGACCACTGGAACAGGCTCAGGGAAGTCCCTCTCGTTCTTCTTGCCCATCGTCGACCGCATCCTGCGCGCGCGCGCCAACGACCCGCACCCGCGAACACGCGCGATTGTCATCTATCCGATGAACGCGCTGGCCAACAGCCAGATCGAAGAACTGGACAAATTTCTGTGTGACTACCCGGAGGGCAACCGGCCCTTCAGCGTGGCGCGCTACACCGGCCAGGAGGAGCGCGCAGAGCGTGAGCGAATTGCCCAATCACCGCCCGATATTTTGCTCACCAACTTCATGATGCTCGAGTTGATCCTCACGCGCTACGAGCCGATCGATCGTCGCGTGCTGGAAAACTGTCGCGGGCTAGAGTTTCTTGTTCTCGATGAACTGCACACCTATCGTGGTCGCCAGGGGGCTGATGTGGCCATGCTCGTGCGCCGCGTTCGGCAACGGCTGGCGGCCGAAAAGCTTATCTGCATCGGCACCTCAGCAACGATGTCGAGTACAGGCACGACTGAAGACCAGAACAAGACGGTTGCCGAAGTAGCAAGCAAGCTTTTCGGTACAGAGATCACCGCGCACGACGTGATCGGCGAGACGCTCGAGCGGGTCACCGATGACACCCTGGATCTGAACGCCATCCGTCCCTTGCTGGCCGAGCGGATCACGTCCGGCAAACACGAGTGGCAGCAGTTCGACGATTTTCGTCGCGATCCGTTCGCGGTCTGGCTGGAGCTCACGCTCGGAATCGACTTGTCCAACCTGGATCAACCGAAGCGCGCGAAGCCTTGCACCTTGTCCGAGGCAGCGCAAAAGCTCAGTGACGACTCAGGCGTAGACGTCGATACCGCCAGAGAGGCTTTGCAACGCTTTCTGATTGCCGCGAGCCAGGTGAAAACCCCGCAAGGGCGCGCGCCTTTTGCCTTCAAGCTGCACCAATTCATCAGCGGCCCCGGTAAAGTGATGACCACGCTGGAGCCTGAGGGAACGCGGCACATCACCCTCGACGCTCAGCGCTTCGCGCCGGGGCGCCGGCA
Source organism: Casimicrobiaceae bacterium (assembly GCA_025056355.1). Classification (GTDB taxonomy): domain Bacteria; phylum Pseudomonadota; class Gammaproteobacteria; order Burkholderiales; family Casimicrobiaceae; genus Casimicrobium. Next base: position 2,306 of record JANWWI010000049.1, read on the forward strand.
GGAAGGCGTGTTGCTCTTCGCGGCCTACTTCTGCCGCGAGTGCGGGCAGGAATATCACCCGGTCTGGCGCAGCAAGGATGGGCAGTTCGAGCCACGCGAGATCGATGACCTGGCAGCCGACGACGCAGAAGGCGGCACCAAGCCGACCTGGGGCTTCCTCGCGCCGCGCCGGCAGACGCAAAGCTATGGTGGGCGGCTTGAGGACTTGCCCGAGAACTGGCTCGACTTCTCGCGGGCAGAGCCAAGGGTCAAGCCCACCTACCGCGATGCGGTTCCACAGGAGATCCTCGTCGACGCAAGTGGTCGAGCCGGCCGCGGACAAGCGTACTGGTTCATCCCAGGGAAGTTCCGCTTCTGCCTCAACTGTGGCTTCGTGCACGAGGCGTACGGCCGGGACGTCAACCGCCTTTCGAGCCTGTCGGGCGAGGGGCGTTCCTCTGCCACCACCATTCTGACTTTGAGCCTGCTGCGGCAGCTCTTCGCCGAAGCTGAGTTGCCTGAGGGCCTGCCTGATCCACGTAAGCTGCTCGGATTTTGCGACAACCGACAAGACGCCGCGTTGCAGGCGGGGCACTTCAACGATTTTGTTCATCTGCTTACTCTGCGTTCTGCCCTTTTGGCGGCATTGAAAGCCTCGGGGGGCGCCTTGACGGAAGAGCATCTGGCCGATGCAGTGTTCAAGGCGCTGGGCTTCGAACGCACCGACGAGGCCACACTCGCCGAATACCTCAAGAGCCCGAAGAGGGTCGGCTTCGCGCGCCAGGAAGCCCAGCGTGCTGTTCGCTTCGTCATTGGCTACCGCCTCATGCGCGACTTGCGCAAGGGGTGGCGGTTCAACAACCCCAATCTCGATCAACTCCGTCTGCTGGCGATCGACTATCGGGACTTGAGCAAGTTCGCGGCGAACGAATCGCAGTTCGCGATACTGCACACCGCCCTGCAGCGGCTCGGCCCGACCGGTCGCGAAGCGCTCGCCCGGCTCGTATTCGAGGAGATGCGACGCAGCCTGTGCCTGGAGACGCGCTATCTCAACGGCGCCGAACAGGACAAGGCGCGCAACAGCGTGTTCAGCTACCTCAACGAGCGCTGGGCCTTTGCGCGGGATGAGCAGCTGGCGACGTCAAGGCACCTCATCTTCGGCAACCGGCCGGAGTACCGGGGCAAGCCGCGCGATGACGTGGTTTCCGGTGGCCCGCGCTCGCGACTGGTGCGGCTGCTGAAGACGGCCGACTTCTGGGCCGAGGCCGGCCTCGCCGACGCCGCGCGCTTCTGGGGGGAGCAGGAGTACGCCAACATCCTCGAGCAGTTCCTCAGCGCTGCCAGCAACTATGGCTACGTGCAGAAGCGCAAGCTCGACGACCGCCTGGTCGGCTGGCAGCTCAAGGCCTCGTCGATGATCTGGCGCCTGACCGACACCGCGGCAGAGGCGTCCGAGCCCTCGGCCAATGCGTTCTTCCGGCAGCTCTACCTCGTCACCGCCGAGCTGCTCACCCTGCCGACTCACCCGCTGTTCGAGTTCGAGGCGCACGAGCACACCGCGCAGGTCGATGCGGCCAAGCGCAAGCTGCTCGAAGCCCGCTTCCGGTTCTCGAAGAAGGACCGGGACGACTGGGCGAAGGAGCCTGCGCGCGAGACGCCGCTCAAGCGCCTGCCGGTCCTGTTCTGTTCGCCGACGATGGAACTCGGCGTCGACATCTCAGCGCTCAACACGGTGTACCTGCGCAACGTGCCGCCGACACCGGCCAACTACGCGCAGCGCAGTGGCCGCGCCGGGCGTTCCGGCCAGGCAGCACTGGTGCTCACCTACTGCGCCTCGCAGAGCCCGCACGACCAGTGGTTCTTCCACCACGCGCGGGAGATGGTGCATGGGGTGGTGCGTGCGCCGACCCTCGAGCTCGCCAACCGCGATCTGATCGACAGTCACATCCAAGCCGTGTGGCTGTCCAACGTGGAACATGAGCTCGACACCAGCATCGCGCCGCTGCTCGAACTCGACCAGCCTGACAAGCCGCTCAAGCCCGAGTTGCTTGCTGCATTCAGCGCGCCCACAACCATGGAGCGCGCGCGTGCGCAGGCGCAGGGGGTCATTGACAGCGTCCGGCCACTGCTTACGCCCAACGCCGCGCCATGGTTCTATGATGGCTACGTCGAGGCGGTCATATCCCGTGCACCCACGGCGTTCGACCGTGCGCTCGACCGTTGGCGCAAGCTCTACGAGGCAACGCTCCAGCAGATGAAACTTGCCGACCAGGTCGTGCAGAGCCACGCGGTCAGCAACCGCGAGCGTGAAATCGCCCGCCGCTGCTACACCGATGCGTCTCGCCAACACGACGTGCTGCTCAAGTCCGGCAACACGCAGAACTCCGACTTCTATACCTACCGCTACTTGGCCAGCCAGGGCTTCCTGCCCGGCTACAACTTCCCGCGCCTGCCGCTCTTGGCCTGGATTCCCGGGCGCGGCACGACGGCGGACGGCCAGGAAGACGAAGGCACGATGGTGAGCCGGCCGCGCTTTATCGCGCTCGCCGAGTTTGGGCCGCGCAGCCTGATCTATCACGAAGGGCGCACCTTCCGCGTCATCCGGGCCAAGCTCAACGTTGGCGCCGCGGATCATGTCAGGGCCGCCAGCAAGCTCGCTACGGTCTCGGCGCGCATCTGCTCGCGATGCGGCTATGGACACATGGGGGAGCTAGGAACGGCTGAGCCCTTGGCAAACGTGTGTGAGCACTGCGGCACGGCACTCACCGACAACGATCTCGTCACTCAGCTCTACCGCATCGAAGCGGTCGAGACGATACTTGTCGAACGCATCTCCATCAACGACGAGGAGCGGCAGCGTCAGGGCTACGAGTTGCAAACCACCTATCGCTTCCTTCCAGGGCCTGACGGCCTCATCCAGCGCACCGATGCCGAAGTGAGACTGGGCGTGGAGGTACTGGCGCGACTGACCTACGCTCCGGCCGCGCGCATCTGGCGCATCAACCGCGGCTGGCGCCGACGCAAGGACAAAAAGCAACTCGGTTTCTACATCAATCCGGTCAGCGGGGTCTGGAGCAAGCAGGATAGCCCCAACGAGGCGAACGCAGAAGACAAGCCCGAGGAGGCCTTGCTCGACAAGGTGCCCAATCAGCGCATTGTGCCCTTTGTCGAAGATCACCGGAATGTCCTGATCCTCACCCCTGGCCGCGACTTCAGCGCCTCGACGATGGCTACGCTGCAATCTGCGCTGCGGCGCGGCATCGAACAGACCTTTCAGATCGAAGAAGCGGAGCTCATTGCCGAACCTCTGCCGAACCAGGACGAACGGCGTGCGCTGCTTTTCTACGAGGCAGCGGAGGGCGGCGCCGGTGTGCTTTCGCGTCTGGCCAGCGAACGCGACACACTCGCCGAGGTATCGAAGCGGGCGTTGCGGCTTATGCACTTCAACGTACCCGATGAAGGCATCAAGGATGTCGAGCACCTACGCGAACTAGAGGAAAAGCACAACGCTTACGGCCAAGCCCAGCGCGTCTGCGAAGCCGGCTGCTATCGATGCCTTCTGTCCTACTACAACCAGCCCGATCACGCTTTGATCAATCGGCTCGACACGGATGCGTTGCGGCTGCTGGTTGCGCTTGCGAACGCGGAAGTTGTGAACGTTGCACCTGCCTCCGTGGCGTCCGCTCCGCAGGGTCTGCTTGGCCGCTGGCTCGACAGCGTCGAGCGGCTTGGCTTACGGCGCCCCGACGCAACCGCCGTTTCGCTCAACGAGGGTGCGGGTGTTGCTGATGCGCAATACAAGTCGGCCCGCGCGCTCGTCTTCCTGACGCCGCCCGCGCCTGAGCTCATGCAGTATGCAACCGACCTCGGCTACCGAGTCCTCGTCTTCGGCGAAGAGTCGTCCTGGCCGAGGCTGTTTGCCCAGCACCCGGAGGTGTTTGGCCGAGCGAGGATCGGAGAAAGCGCATGAACTCCGCCGTGGAGTACCTGCCCGGCGCCCTGGTGCGTGCCCGCGGACGTGAGTGGGTCATCGAGCCGGGTTCTGAGCCGGATTGCCTGCATCTGCGCCCGCTCGGGGGTTCCGATGAGGACGTCGTCACCCTAATTCCATCGCTCGAGCCGACCCCCCCGGAACCCGCCACCTTCCCCTGGCCTAATCCACAGCAACTTGGCACACACGACGCAGCGCGCCTCTTGCACGACGCGGTGCGCCTGAAACTGCGCGCCGGTGCGGGTCCGTTTCGCTCGTTCGGAAACATCGCCCTCGAGCCGCGCGCTTACCAGCTCGTGCCGCTCTTGATGGCCCTCAAACTGCCCATCGTGCGGCTGCTGATTGCCGATGATGTCGGCGTCGGCAAGACCATCGAGGCGGGACTGATCATCCGCGAACTCTTTGACCGAGGCGAAATCGCGCGCTTTGCCGTCCTGTGTCCGCCGCATCTGGTCGAGCAATGGCAGCAGGAGCTTGCCGAGCGCTTTCACCTGCGCGCAGTCGCACTGACCTCGGCGACCGCGAGTCGCCTCGAGCGCGAGCTGCCACATGGTGCGAGCTTGTTCGATGTGCACCCGTTCATCGTCGTGAGCCTTGACTACATTAAGAGCGAGCGGCATCGCGAACACTTCCTCACCATCGCACCCGAGTGCGTCGTCGTCGACGAGGCGCATACCTGTGCCGCTTCCGGTCAGGGCCGACAGTTGCGCTTCGAGCTGCTGCAGCGGCTCTCGGCGGAGGAGGCCCGACACCTGATCCTGCTTACTGCGACCCCGCACTCCGGGGATGAGGCCGCGTTTTTCAACCTCCTAAGATTGCTGCGCCCGGAGTTTGCCAAGCTTCAAGGCGTTGCCTCCCCCGATCATCCGCTTCGACAAGAGCTTGCACGGCATTTCGTCCAGCGCCGCCGCAAGGACATTGAGGCGTGGCAGCACAACGGGGAAGCCCGGCGCATCTTCCCGCGTCGGATGACCGGCGAGCTGACGTATCGGCTCACCGGACGCTGGGGGGCGTTTTTCGATGCCGTGCAGAACTACTGCATCGAGCTTGCCGCTCGCATCGAGGGGCAGGAGACTGGCGCCGCCCGTCTGATCTGGTATGCCACCCTCGCACTGCTGCGCTGTGTGGGCTCCTCCCCCGCCGCCGCCGAGCGGGCGCTTACCACTCGACTGACAGGCATGCCCGATGAGCTTGAAGCCCTGACCGAGGAGGAAGCGTTACTCGACGGCGACCCCGATACGCTTGCCTCGACCGATCTCGAACCTGCGGCGCGTCTGGAAGACAACGAGCGCCTGACCGCGCTCATCAGTGAAGCACGAGCCTTGGCTGGCGACAGTAGCGACCCAAAGCTCGCCGCCCTCATTGGACATTTACGTGCTTTGCTCGACGATGGCTTTCGGCCCGTGGTTTTCTGTCGCTACGTGGCCACTGCGCACTATGTCGCCAACCACCTGCGAGAGCAGCTTTCCGACGCGACCGTCGATGCCGTGACCGGCGAATACACGCCCGAAGAACGCGAGCAACGGGTAGCCGCGCTCGCCGCCTCGTCGAACTCTCGGCTTGTGCTCGTTGCCACCGATTGCCTTTCCGAAGGCATCAACCTGCAGCACACCTTTACTGCGGTTGTGCACTACGACCTCGCGTGGAACCCCACACGGCATGAGCAGCGGGAAGGCCGCATCGACCGCTTCGGACAGAAAGCGCCGGAAGTCCGCTGCACCATGCTCTATGGCGAGGACAATCCGGTAGATGGCTTCGTCCTCAACGTCATTCTGCGCAAGGCGGAGGCCATCCGTCGCGAACTCGGTGTACTCGTGCCGATACCTGAGGACAAGGGTCGAATCAACCAAGCGATCGTCAAAGCGGCGCTGCTCAAACGCCGGCGTATCGAACGTAAAACACAGCAAAGTCTGTTTGACTTCGGTGAGGAAACGGCTGCTCCCAGTCCGCTCACATTGAGTTGGCAGGACGCGCTTGAAAAGGCCCGTGCCAACCGAACGGTCTTCGCGCAGCGTCGCCTTCGCCCGGAGGAGGTGCTCCCCGAGTGGGAGCGTCAGCGTGCAGCGTTGGGTAACGCCGAAGACGTACAGCGCTTTGTCACGAGCGCCTGTGCGCGACTCAACGCACCACTGGAGCCGCGCACACGCGGCGGCTGGCGCCTCTTGCCGCAGCACCTGCCGCAGACGCTGCGCGAGCGCCTCAACGAGTTAGGCATTGGTCGGCCCCTCGCGATTGACTTTCACTACCCGCCCAGCGAGGGCGCATGCTTTATCCACCGTAGCCATCCGCTCGTAGCATGCCTCGCCGAGCATGTGCTTGAGAGCGCGCTGACCCAAAACACGCCGATGGCTGCACGCGCCGCCGTCACCGTGACGGCTGAGGTCGACAGGGTGACCACGCTGTACTTGCTGCGTGTGCGCCACCACCTGGAGGTCACCCGTCGCGGCCGGAGCCAGCACCTCATGGCCGAAGAGGCTGTGACGCTCGGCGTGCGCGGGCGCACCCAGCCGCAGTGGCTGCTTGGGGACCAGGCGACGCCGCTCCTCGCCGTCCGACCTACGGCCAACCTCGACTCAGCCGCGGCGACGTATCAAGTGCAGCAAGCGCTCGACTTTCTCCAAGCACAACGTGAGATGCTCGAGCGTGTAGCCAACGATCGCGCCGCCGCTCTGCTTGCCGACCATCGGCGCGTACGCGAGGCCGCACGCGACATCGGCCAGTACGTCGTGCGGCCTCACCTGCCTGTAGACGTGCTCGGCGTGTATGTCTTGCTCCCGGAGGCGGTATGATGTACAGCCGGATGTATAAATAGCGAGCGCAAAATGCACATTCACGAAGCAACCTTCACTGAGCTGCGCAATCAAGCCAAGCGCTACTTCGACCTGGTGGAGTCCGGCGAGATCGTCCGCGTGCTGCGCAACGGCAAGCCGATCGCGGAGATCCACCCGATCCCGCGCGATCTGCCCTCATGGAAGCGACGTGCGGCCCGCCCTCTGGTCATCGGCGGCGAGATGGTCAGCAGTCTGATCGTCGACGAACGCAGCCAGTGAGCGCGGCCGGATCGCCGGGGTTCGGCCGTGCGCGTCTTCCTTGACTCTTCGGCCCTGGTCAAGCGCTATATCCGCGAGGCGGGTACTGACGAGGTACTTGCCTGGTGCGACAAGGCGACCGAACTCGCCGTCGCCGTGATCGCCGTGCCGGAGGTCATTTCCGCATTCCGCCGTCTGGTGCGCGAGAGCCGGATTTGCGAGCTCCAGTACGCTGCACTGAAGTCCGACCTGCGCGCCGATCTTGCCGACGCCTTGCTGTGCGAGGTCTCGCTTCAGGTTGTGCAGCGTGCCATCGCTGCGCTCGAAGCGCATCCGTTGCGCGCGATGGACGCGCTGCACGTCGGCGCAGCGCTCGTCGCCGGGGCCGAGGTGTTCGTTTCGGCCGATGCGCGGCAATGTGCAGCCGCCACGCAGCTCGGGCTCAAAGTGGTTGCCCTGTGAGCCTGCGTCACTCGCGCGCACTCGGCTTCGACACCCTGCGCCTCGAAGGCGCGCTGCTGCTGCCCGATGTCTTGGAAAAAGCTGCGCAGGGTCAGGCGAGCTGCCAGGAGCCCGCGGACTACCACGTTCCGCGCGGCTACACGCTGCAGGAGGAAATCGGCCGCGCCTTCCGCATCGCCCAGGCGCAGTGGCGGGCTTACAGCGCCAGCCTGGAGCGCACCGACCTCGACGCCGCCGCGCGCGCCCGCGCCTTTGTTGTGGAGCTCTTACGCGATGCGCTCGGCTATGGCGAGCTTCGCAACATCGCCCCGATCGAGGTGGGCGAACGCACGTTTCCGATCACACTGCAGGCCGCGCCGAACATCCCGGTCGTGGTCGCTCCGGCCACCCTGGACCTCGACGAGCCCGACCCAGCGTTTGCTCCCCGAGGTGGGGGTGCACGCAAGAAAAGCCCGTTTCAGCTGCTGCAGGAATACCTGAATGCTGCGCCAGATGTGCTTTGGGGGCTTGCCTGCAACGGGCGCAGGCTGCGCCTTGCGCGCGATGCCGCCACGCTCACGCGCCCGAGCTTCATCGAGTTCGACCTCGAGACCCTGCTCGGCCAGGCGCGCTACCCCGACTTCGCCGCCCTGTGGCGGCTGCTGCACGCGAGCCGCGCCACGCACACCCCCGAACCGGTGTGGGAGATCTGGCGCGCCGACGGGCAGCGTCAAGGCGCGCGCGTGCGCGAGGGGCTGCGCATCGGTGTCGAGGCCGCGCTCGTCACCCTCGGCGAAGGCTTTCTCAAGCACCCGGCCAATGAACCGCTGCGCCGCGCGCTCATCGCTGGCGAGCTTTCCCGCCAGGGCTACTTCGAGGAGCTTCTGCGCCTCGTCTATCGTTTGATCTTCGTGTTTGCGGTCGAAGAACGCGGTCTGCTGCACCCGACGGATGACTCGCCCGCAGCCGCCACGGCGCGCCGCATCTACGACCAGGGCTATAGCGCCCGCCGGCTGCGCGAACGTTGCCTGCGACGAGTCGCTCACGATCGGCATGATGATCTGTGGCAGGCGCAGCGCATCGTCTTTCGTGCCCTTGCCACCGGTGAGCCGCGCCTAGCGCTGCCGGCCCTTGGCGGCTTGTTCACGCCCAGCCAATGTCCACATTTGGATGTTGCAAGCCTTGACAACCGCTCGCTGCTTGATGCCATACGGCACCTGCGCTGGTCGCTGGCTTCGGGCACCTTGGCCCCGGTGGACTACCGCAACATGGGTCCCGAGGAGCTGGGCTCGGTGTACGAGAGCCTGCTGGAGCTCGTGCCCGACCCCGATCCGCACGCGCGCACCTTCGCCTTCGTCAACGCCAGTGCCGACGGCGACACGCGCGGCCACGCGCGCAAGACCACTGGCAGCTACTACACCCCCGACAGCCTGGTGCAGGAACTCATCAAGAGCGCCCTCGACCCGGTGATTGAGGCGCGCCTCGCGGAGAACCCACAGCGCCCCACCGAGGCGCTGCTCGGCATCAAGGTGCTCGACCCGGCCTGCGGCAGCGGCCACTTCCTGCTCGCCGCCGCGCGTCGGCTGGCCGAGCGGCTGGCGGCGCTGCGCGCGCCCGACGGCGCCGTGCGCGCGCAAGACTACCGGCACGCGTTGCGCGAGGTGATCACCCACTGCATCTATGGGGTGGACCGCAACCCGATGGCGCTCGAGCTTGCGCGCTTTGCGCTCTGGCTCGAAGGCTTCGAGGAGGGCCGGCCGCTCGGCTTTCTCGACCATCACCTGGTCTGCGGCGATGCGCTGCTCGGCATCACCGACCTCGCGCAGCTCGCGCACGGCATCC
>JANWWI010000004.1 GCA_025056355.1 Casimicrobiaceae bacterium
ATCGCGCGCGCGCGCGGATCCTCGCCCTGCGCCGCGGCACGGGCGCTCTCGCGCTGGACGAAGCGCGTCACCTCGCGGTAAAGCTCGAACTCCGGCCCGTCGATCGCGAAATCAACCGTATGCGGAATCCGCTTCGTGAAGATGGGCCGCGCAGCCCATGAACCGTCGGCCTGCCGCTCCGGGAAATAGATCATCGCCTCCTTTGTTCGGCGCAGATAAAACGGCGCACGGCGGTGGTTCATCGCTTCCCGGATCGATGTGACATCGGCATAGGCGTCGGCATCGAGCAGCTGTAGAAACAAGCTGAAGTTCTGCGGATCGCCTTTGTGCGGCGTCGCGGTCAACAGCAGCAGATGATCGGTCGTGTCGCGCAAGAGCTCGCCGAGCTTGTAGCGCAGGCTTTTATGCGACTCGTCGGCGGCCGACATGCGATGCGCTTCGTCGACGATGACCAGATCCCATCGCACCTGCCGCAGCCCCGGCAGGATGTCAGCGCGTTTGGCAAGATCAAGCGACGTGATGACACGGCGGTTCTCGAGCCACTGGTTGACGCCGAACTGCTCGCGGATGTCGCTGCCCTTCAGCACCAAAAACGTCGCATCGAACTTCTCCTTCAGCTCCCGCTGCCACTGAAAGGTCAGATTTGCCGGGCAGACGATCAGGATCCGCTCCGCCAGTCCGCGCAGCTGTAGCTCGCGGATCAACAAACCAGCCATGACCGTTTTGCCGGCACCGGCATCGTCGGCGAGTAAAAAACGTACGCGCGGCGACTTGAGCAAGTAGTCGTACACCGCCTCCAATTGGTGCGGCAGAGGATCGACGCGCGAGATCGACAGGCCGAAGTACGGGTCGAACTCATAGGCAATTCCCAACGCATACGCTTGCAGCCCGAGGCGCAGCAGGCGGGCATCCCCAGCAAAGGAACGCTGGACGTCGATGACCGTGATTTGCGCCAGATCAGCCTCCGTCAGCGTCACGCGTCGAAAGCGTTCTGAGCGCGTGCCGACCAGTCCCACCACCCAGCTTGACGGACCGTTTTCCTGAACCGTCTCGATCCGCATGGGCTCGTTGAAGAGCGGGCCAATTAGAAGATGGCCGGGATGGAGTGTCATGCAGCGTTCTGTCAAGGCTCGGCTTGTCAAAGCCGAGCGCCTTGGTAACTCATTCCGAAGGCTCAAGAGGAACAGTTTTTATAGACAAAAAAGCCGCAGCTTTGCTGATTGCGCTACGCCGCGAGGTAGTACGAGGTTGATCGGGCGTCAGGTTGCGTTATTGATCCCTTTTGACTTCGTGACAGCGGTTGCCGCCCGAAAGACGCCATTTTGCGTTCAAGCCGCCGAATAGCTGATCAAAAGTTCCCGGCAGCGTCGGACGCTCAGATGACATGAGCGGAACCGATGGAAAACGCTTGCGAACGTTGGTCCGTGCCAGTGCGGTTTTTGAGAGCGATAGTAAGCGAGCAGGCACAAAAGTTGCCGCAAAAAAGCCCGCACTCGGGCGGGCTTTTTGAGGGGTGGGGAACGCCCGGTTTAGAACGGCGACACGTTGAGCGCCTTAAGCGTCTCAAGGCTGATCACCCGACCGTCGTCGACTGGCAGTTTGCGCTCGGTTTGAAAGCGGGTGCTAGCCTCCTTGAGCTTGCGCTTGATGTAGCCGTCGATCCTTCCGCGGCAGAAGCCTGGATCGCGCAAGTGCACGCTCGATTATGCGAATCTTGGCCGGTGTGGTGTGGGGTCCGCCAAGCGCGGCACGAGGCTTGCGCCGTGTCTCTTCGAAACGCTCTTTGCATCGTCGAAGCGCGCGGACACGGCGCGCGCAGTCAACTCGTTGCGACTAACGATTTGCGGTAGCGATTGAGTTCGGCCACCGACTCGAACGAGCGGCCGAAGAGTTGCGAGAGGTTGTGCAGGATCATCTTGACCACGCGCCCCTCCCATTCTTGATCGAAGCAGATCTGTTCGTCCAGCCAGCGCTCGAGCCAATTCGGATTCGGCAATCTGCTCTGCACCGTATCGTTCGGAAAGAGCGCTTGATTGACGTGCAGGTTGGTTGGATGCAGCGGCTTGCCGGCGCGACCGCTGGAGGCCATCAGCAAGCCGATGCGCGCGATGCCGGCCTTGAGCTCGTTGACCTTGTCGGCCGCGGCGCGCGCCAAAGCGCGCTTCAGATACTTGAGATAGGCCCCTGCATGCCGGGCTTCGTCGCGCGCGATCAATTCGTAGATGTGGCGGATGACGGGCTCGCTGTGCCACTCGGCGGCCCGGCGATACCAGTGATTCAGGCGAATCTCGCCGCAGAAATGCAGCATCAGCGTCTCAAGCGGCGGCGCCGGGTCGAATTCAAAGCGTACGTTGTGCAGTTCCTCCTCAGTCGGTACGAGCTCGGGTCGGAAGCGGCGCAGATACTCGATCAAAACGAGCGCGTGCTTCTGCTCCTCGTAAAACCAAATCGACATGAAGGCGCAGAAATCGCTGTCATGCCGGTTGTCTCGGAGAAACATCTCGGTGGCCGGAAGCGCGGACCATTCGGTCATCGCGTTCATGCGAATCGTCTGCGCCTGCTCATCGGTGAGCTTTGAGGCCTCGAACCGCTCCCAGGGCACATCGGTGGCCATGTTCCAGCGAACGGCTTCGAGGTCTTTGAACAGTTCGGGGTAGAGCATGCCAAAAGGAAATCAACCGCAGGGCCTAGATGATAGAACCGCCCCACCCTCGAGGCGTTGTCATCTTCGTGTCACATTCCCCGCCGCCCCCACCGCGATACGCGTTTTCCCGAGGCCTTCGACGCGAAGCGGCCCGCACGGTGGCGGCGCTCGACCCGAACCGTAGAACTCTACGCACGTTCCTTGATCAAAAAAAGGCCAATCCCTGACACCGCAGTCGTTCCCGAGCTCAGCTTCCCTCGCGCGCATGCCGGCCGAACGTCCGAGCGGGCATTGTCGATGCCGCAGCGCGGAGATGCCTCGGGGGTCGGAGGCGGGATGCACTGGACAAGCAACGGATGCCGCCTTTTTCGCACCGCGCTCGCCGCGCCCCCCCGCGCGCCGTACCGGGGCTTGCCCGGGCACGGCCGCCGGGGCGCCGGGCGCAGCCCCTACACTGTCAGCATGAACGCAATTGAGCCGCTCGATCCTACCTCTGCAACGTTGCTTGAGGACGTTCAGGGCCGCCCCGATACGCGGTGCATCGCAATTGACCGCGTGGGTATTCGCGGACTGTGCCATCCGGTGCGCGTGCGCGCTCGCTCGGGGCAGGTGCAGGCCACCGTGGCGCGCTGGAGCCTCTCGGTCGGGCTCTCGGCCACGGTCAAGGGCGCTCACATGTCGCGCTTCGCCGAACTGGTCAACGCAATCGATGAGCCGCTCGACACCGCAGCGTTTCGTCGCCTAGAAGCCGAAATGCGGCGGCGGCTCGAAGCGCCCACGGGCAGGATCGAGATGCGCTTTCCGTGGTTTCACGAGAAACGTGCGCCGGTGTCGCGCGCAAAAAGCCTGCTTGACATCGACGCGGCCTGGATCGCGGAGACGGGCGCCGATGGCGTTTCTCGGCTCGAACTCGAGGTGGTTGTGCCCGTGACCAGCTTGTGCCCTTCGAGCAAGGCGATTGCCGATTACGGCGCGCACAACCAACGCACACACGTCACCATCCGGGCCGAGGCGGGCCCGCAGTTGTGCCTTGAGGACTTGGTCGATATTGCCGAAGCGCAGGCCTCGGCCGAGCTCTACGCAGTGCTCAAGCGCGCCGATGAGAAATACGTGACGGAACGGGCCTACGACCACCCGAAGTTCGTCGAGGATCTCGTGCGCGACCTCGCGCTGGCCTTGACGTCTCATCCCCAAGTCGAGGCGTTTTTTGTTGCCTGCGAGAACTTCGAATCCATTCACAACCATTCTGCGTATGCGGAATTGCGCGGCCGGGGCGGTCGAGCCGAAGCTGCCGCCTAGCGCGGCGGGGACCGGTTGCGCGCGACGCCGGCTTGGGCGCGCGCATGTGGAGTCGAGCCCGCTGGGCGCCCCGTCGCGCGGCGGGCACAGCTGAGGGCAACGAGCGATGCGGGTGGCTGTGATCGGATCCGGAATCTCGGGACTGGCTGCCGCGCGCACGCTCGACCGCGCGGGGGTGGCCACCGTGCTCTACGAGGCAAAACCGACTTTCGGCGGCCACACGGCCACGATCGATGTGACCCTCGATGGCGTGACCGCTCCGGTCGACACGGGTTTTTTGGTCTGTAACGATCGCACGTATCCGAACCTGCTTGCGCTGTTTGCGCAACTGGGCATCGAGCTTGCGGCAAGCGACATGTCGTTTTCCGTGCGCGCGGATGAGCACGGCATCGAGTGGGCGGGCACCTCGCTTGCCACGCTCTTTGCCCAGAAAGCGAATCTCGTGCGGCCGCGTTTCTGGCGTTTCCTGGCCGACATCCTGCGCTTCAACCGCGAGGCGACGCGACTTGTCGAAACCGGCCGGCTCTCCCCGGTCAGCCTCGAGCGCTACTTGCGCGAGGCCGGCTTCGGGCGCGAGCTCTTCGACTGGTATCTCTGGCCGATGGTGGGTTCGATCTGGTCATCGCCGAAGCGCGACGTCCTTGATTTCGAACTGGCGATGTTGCTGCGCTTTGCCCACAACCACGGGCTCCTCAAGATCTACGATCGGCCGCGCTGGATGAGCGTGCGCGGAGGGGCACGGACCTACGTGGAGCGGATCGTGGCGGCGCTGCCCGACTGCCGCGCGGGCTCGCCGGTCAAGCGCATCGAACGACGCGCCGGCGCGGTGTGGGTGCATTCGCGGCATGGGCGCGAGCGCTTCGATCGGGTCGTCTTGGCTTGCCATAGTGATCAGGCGCTTGCCCTCCTCGGCCCGGAGGCCGAGGAGGAAGAGCGCAGGGCTCTCGCAGCGATTCGCTATCAGGCAAACCGCTGCGTGCTTCACACCGACCCGCGCTTCATGCCGCGTCGTCGGCGGGCATGGTCCTCGTGGAATTACCTGCAAGTCGACGGCGATCGAGACGCCACGCGGCCCGTGACGCTGACCTACTGGCTCAACCGCTTGCAGCCGCTGCCGTTTCGAAGCGCGCTGTTTGAGACGCTCAACCCACCGTTTGAGCCCGCGCGGGGGACGCTCATCGCGGAGTTCCAATACGAGCATCCGCTGCTCAACGCCCAAGCCGTGGCCGCCCAGACGCAGCTCCGCGCGCGGCAGGGCAGGCGCAACACCTGGTTTGCCGGCGCCTGGCTGGGCTATGGCTTTCACGAGGACGGGCTCAACAGCGGGCTTGCCGCCGCGCGCGGCATTCTCGCGGCGGCGGGTCGAGGCGAGCCTCTGCCACTGGCCGCGGAGTAAGCGATGGCCGGCGGCTTGCTTGTGGGGCGCGTGTGGCACAGACGGCTGAGACCGGTCGTCCATGCGTTTCGCTATCCGCTGTTTCTGCTTGCCCTGCCGGTGGACCGGCTTGCTGCGTGTGCCTCAGTGCTTGCGATCAATCGCGCGGGCGTGGTGAGTTTTCACGAGCGCGACCACGGCGCGCGCGATGGCACGCCACTTGCTGACTGGTTTCGTTGCGAGGTCGGTCCGCATCTGGGCCTCGATCCGTTTGCCGAGGGCCGCACGGTCACGCTCTACGCCCAGCCGCGCCTCTTCGGCTATGTGTTCAACCCGGTTAGCTTCTGGGTCTGTCGTCGCGCCGATGGCGTGGTCTACGCGGTGCTTGCGGAAGTCAACAACACTTTCGGCCAGAGGCACGCTTACCTGCTTGGCGGTGCGCAGGCGACCCTCAACGACTGCGCCGAAGTGACGATCGCCAAACGACTTCACGTCTCGCCGTTCAATCAGGTGCGCGGCGGCTACCGCTTCCGCTTCGTACTGGGCGCGCCCGCGCGCGGCTTTGTCGTGCGCATCGACTACGACGACGGCGATGGTGTGCTGCTTCAGACGGCGCTGACGGGCCGCGAAGTCCCACTGACGCGCCGCAGGCTCCTCGGGCTTGTGGCGCGCTATCCGCTGCAGTCCTTTCTCGTCACGATCCGCATTCATGCGCACGCCTTGCGCCTGTGGTGGAAGCGCGTGCCCTTTTATGGAAAGCTCGCCTCGAAAGACATCGGACTGTCCCGCTCATGAACGCAGACCTGGAAACCCTTGCCTCATCGATCGAGACCGACCGGGCCCGGCTCCCCTGGTCGGCGCAGCGCATGCTCGCCATTCTCCGCCGTTTGCGTGTGGGCGCGCTGACGGTCGAATGGCCGGGCGGGAGCGAGCGCATCGTGGGCTCAAACGACGGCCCGCAAGCGCTGCTTCGCATCCATGAGCCCGCCTTCGCGCGCCGGGTGCTCTTGGGCAGCGATGTGGCCTTTGCCGAGGCGTATCGCGACGGCGAGTGGGGCACGCCCGATCTGCCGGCGCTTTTGACCGTGCTGGCCATGAACGCCGAGGCGTTCGGGGAGGCCTACTATGCGCGCGGCCTCGTCGAATGGTGGTTGCGCCTCAAGCACCGGCTTCGCGCCAACACCAAGCGCCAAGCCCGCAAAAACATCGAGGCGCACTACGACTTGGGCAATGCCTTCTATCGGCTCTGGCTCGATGAGACGATGACCTATTCCGCGGCGCTTTTTGCCGGCGAACGCGAGCGCGATCTCGCGGCTGCGCAAAACGCGAAGTACGACCGTATTTTGGCGGCGCTCAACGTCCCGCCGGGCGCGCATCTGCTCGAAATCGGCTGCGGTTGGGGCGGATTTGCCGAGCGCGCCGCGCGACGCGGCTATCGGGTGACCGGCATCACCCTCTCGCCGTCCCAGCAGGCCTACGCGCGTGAGCGCGTGGCGCGCGCGGGTCTTTCCGAGCGCGTGCGCATCGAGCTGTGCGACTACCGCGACGTGGCCGAGCGCTTTGCCGGCGAGCGTTTCGACGGGGTCGCCTCGATCGAGATGTTCGAGGCGGTCGGGCAGCGCTACTGGGGCACTTTTTTCGCTTCGGTCGCACAGGCCCTCAAGCCCGGTGCGCGCGCGGCGATTCAGGTGATCACGATCGAGGAGCGGCGCTTCGAACGCTACGCAAAGACGAGCGATTTCATCCAGCAGTACATCTTCCCGGGCGGGATGCTGCCCTCGCCGAGGCGCTTCGTTGAGCACGCTGAAGCGGCCGGCCTGCGGCTCCTCGATCGCTACGAATTCGGCGCTGATTACGCTGAAACGCTGCGACGCTGGCTCTCGTCTTTCGAGGCGCGGCTGCCCGAAGTGCGCGCGCTCGGCTACGACGAGGCCTTCATTCGCCTGTGGCGTTTCTATCTCGCCTACTGCATCGCGGGTTTTACCGCCCGCTCGATCGAGGTTGGACAGTACACCTTCGAGCGCCAGGCGGTCTAACCTCGCATGAGCCGACGCCGCCGCGGCATGAGCCGACGCCGCCGCGACATGCTTGCCCTCGGGGCCCTGCTGCCGGGGCTTGCGCTATTGCCGCTTCGGGTGTTAGCCGATGCGCAACCCAAGCCGCTTCCGGCCGAGGTCGCGGCGCTCCTGCCTGACTTGCGGCTGCGCGGCGGTGGTTTGTTTCGCTACTGGGGCTTTCAGGTCTACTACGCCTGGCTGTGGACGCCGGGCGGGGCGCCGTATGATCCGGCGCGTCCATTTGCGCTCGACATCGAATACCTGCGCAGCTTCAGCGAAGAGGTGCTCGCCGAGCGCTCCATCGAGGAGATGCGAGCGCAAGGCCGCGGCAGCGAGGCGCTCTACCCACACTGGCTTAGGCAGATGCGGCGCGTGTTCCGAGATGTCAAGCCCGGCGATCGTCTGACCGGGGTGGCCACACCCGCACGCCACGCGCGCTTCTACTACAACGGGGCGTTGACGGGCGAAATCGCCGATCCGGCCTTCACCGACGCCTTTTTCGCCATTTGGCTTTCGGAGCGCACGTCGCAACCGCGTCTGCGCGAGCTGCTGCTCGGGGGACGCTGATGCGCGATCCCCTGGCTCGGCTTTCGCGGGCGGCCCCCGCACCGGGTGCAGGGGCTGAGCTGAGTCGCGGCGAGCTGGCGCGCTACAGCTTGTTCGCCGCGCCGCTCGCCATGGCGGCACTGCCGATCTATGTCCACGTGCCGAAGCTCTACGCCGAGCTCGGAATGCCATTGACCGCGCTCGGCGCGCTCTTGCTCGTGCTGAGGTTTGCCGATGCGTTCGTTGATCCGCTGCTCGGTCGTTGGAGCGATCAGTTGCCCTCGCGCTTCGTGGCCTGCGCGCTGGCCGCCCTCCTGCTTGCGCTGGGCATGCTGCTGCTGCTCAATCCCGGCTGGCGCGGCTTGCCGCTCTCGATTTGGCTTTCCGGCAGCCTCGTGCTCGTCTACCTCGGCTTTAGCCTCGCCTCGATCGCCCATGGCGCCTGGGGCGCCGAACGTCCGTACAGCCCCGGCGCACGCACCACTCTCACCGCAAGCCGCGAAGCCGTGGGCCTGGTGGGCGTGCTCGTTGCCGCCGCACTGCCGTCGCTGCTTGGACCGTCGGGGCAGGGGGCCAGCGCGGACGGGCTGGCGCGGTTTGCTTGGCTGTTTGTCGGCGTGCTTGCGATCGCGCTTTTGGCGCTGTGGGGGGTGAGCGAGCGCAAGCAGCCCTTGCAGCCGCATGCGCGCGCCTTATCGATCGTGCTGCGCGACGGGCGTTTTCGTCGCTTGCTTGCGGTCTTCGCCCTCAACGGGATCGCCTCGGCCATTCCCGCCACGCTGATCCTGTTTTTCATCGACGATGTGCTCGAGGCGAAGGACTGGGAGGCGCTCTTTCTCGTCGTCTACTTTCTCGCCGGGGCGCTGGCGATGCCCGCTTGGGTGCTGCTTTCGCAGCGCCTCGGCAAGGTGGCTGCCTGGGCGCTTGGCATGGCCCTCGCCGTGGCGGCCTTCGTCTGGGCGGCCAGCTTCGGAGCCGGGGACCGCGTGCCGTTTCTCATCGTCTGCATGGCCACCGGCGTGGCCCTCGGCGCGGATCTGGCGTTGCCCCCCTCGCTTCTGGCCGATGCCATCGCCCGGCGTGGCACCCAGGCCTATTCGGGCAGCTACTTCGGCATCTGGGCCTTTGTCACCAAAGTGAACCTTGCCCTTGCCGCAGGGCTTGCGCTGCCGGCGGTGGCCTGGTTTGGCTATCGCGAGGGCGATCCCACCTCGAATCTCGCGGCCCTGACGGCGGCCTACACCCTGTTGCCCTGTGCGCTCAAGCTCGCGGCGCTTGCGCTTCTGGTTCGCTTTCGACACCGCCTATCGGAGAGTCTTGCATGAAACGCCTGCTGCTTTTGATCCTTTCGATCCTTCCGCTCGGGCTGCTTGGCTGCGCCTCGGTCCAGGTGGCTGACTACGCGGCCGAGCGGCCCAAGCTCGATCTGCGCACGTACTTCGACGGCAAACTGGTCGCCTACGGGGTCGTTCAGGACCGCTCGGGCCGGGTGATCCGGCGCATGCGCGTGGACATGACGGCGACCTGGTCTGGCAACACGCTGACATTGGATGAGGACTTTACCTACGCTGACGGAACCAAGGAAAAGCGTGTCTGGACGATCGTCAAAGACGGCGATCGCTACACCGGCACGGCGGCCGATGTGGTCGGAGAGGCCCGAGGCGAGGCCTCCGGCAACGCGCTCAATTGGCGCTATGTGCTGCGGCTGCCCGAAGCGCAGGGCGGCTGGACGCTCGATTTCGACGACTGGATGTGGCTCATCGATGAGCGTGTGATGGTGAACCGCGCGGTCTTCTCGAAATTCGGCATTCGCTTCGGCGAGGTGATCATCACTTTCGTGAAGCAACCGTGAGCCTGAATCCTCCGCTCCGAGACTGGGCGCGCAGGCGCGTCTGGGTGATCGGTGCCTCGACCGGCATCGGCCTTGCGCTTGCGCGCGAGCTGCTTGCGCGCGGCGCGCGGGTGGCTGTCTCGGCGCGGCGGGCCGAGCTGCTAGAGGCCGAATTCGGCCGGGAGGCCAACGCGCTTTGCCTGCCGCTCGACATCACCGACCCGGCGGCGCTCGAGGCGGCGCTCGCGCGGATCGTGGCGGCCTGGGACGGCCTCGATCTGGGTGTCGTGATGGCCGGGACGTACCAACCGCTTCGCGCCTGGGAGCTGACGCCCGAGACGATCCGCGGCACGATGGAGACGAACGTCTACGGCCCGATGAATGCGAGCGCACTGCTCGCGAGGCGCTTCCTCGCGCAAGGGTCGGGCCATCTCTCGATCGTCTCTTCGGTCGCAGGCTACCGCGGCCTGCCCAAGGCCGCGGTCTACGGCCCGTCCAAGGCCGCCATGATCAACTTTGCCGAGACGCTCTGGCTCGACCTTGCGGACAAGGGCGTCGCCGTATCAGTCGTGAATCCGGGCTTCGTGAAGACGCCGCTCACCGCGCGCAACGACTTCAAAATGCCGTTTTTGATCGAACCGGAGGAGGCGGCCCGAGCGATGATCGCAGGCTACGAAGCGGGCGAGTTCGAGATCCACTTTCCGAAGGCGTTCAGCCGCCAGCTCAAGCTGCTCCGCCATCTGCCCTACGGGCTCTACTTCCGCGCGATCAAGCGCGCCACCGGCCTATGAAGGCGGCCATTCCCGAGGCGCTCGCGCCGCTCGTTACCTTCTACGAGACGCTTACCGAGGATGCGCTTACTGGGCTCGACCGCATCTACACGTCGGATGCGCGCTTCAAGGACCCCTTCAACGAGGTCACGGGCACCGCCGCAATCGCGGCGATCTTTCGCCACATGTATGCGACGACGCTCGACCCGCGCTTCGTCGTGACCTCGGCCGCGCTCACGCCGGATGCGCGCGAAGGGTTTTTGCTCTGGGAGTTCCACTTCCGCATTCGGCGCCATCAACCCGAGGTCGAGCGCTTGATCCGAGGCGCCACGCATGTCCATCTCGCGCCCGACGGACGCGTAGCCATGCACCGCGACTACTGGGATGCCGCCGAGGAGCTCTACGAAAAGCTGCCCGTGATCGGTGCGCTCATGCGTTTTCTGCGTCGGCGCATGGCTTGATCAGAGAAGAAGCGCCGCCACGAAGATCCCCACCATCGTGAACACGATCACCACCTTCACGATCGTGCCCACGAGCAGCCCGATCCAGGTGGCAAGCCCCACCTTCACCGCCTGGGGCGCGCGCCGTCGCGCGATCAGTTCGCCCGCAACGGCGCCGAGGAACGGCATCACGAGCACGCCGACCAAGCCGAGGAAGAGTCCGGCGATCGTCCCGAGCGCGGCGCCAATGAGCGCAAGCGTGCTTGCACCGGCCCGCTTGGCGCCAAGCACCGTGGCCACGTAGTCGGCCAGCCACGCAAGCGCTGCCAAGAACGCGCACAGCACGACCACCCAGACGGGAACGCGCCCAAACCCGTCGATCCAGGCGCCAAGCACGATGCCCGCAAGCACGAAGGCCACGCCGGGCAGCGCTGGGAGCACGGTCCCAGCCAGGCCGATCACGATGAGTAGGGCGGCGAGGATCCAGAGCAGGGTGGAGGCGTCCATCGGGTTCGTGTGCGGGTTATCCGGAGAGCTGCGCAAGATGCGTCTGCGCGGCCGCAGCGAGCCGCTCGTCGAAGGTCACAAGCGGGCACCGCAGATCGGCCGCAAGCGAAAGATAGGCCGCATCATAGGCCGAGAGCTGGTAGCGTTCGGCCAGGGCAAAGACCATCGCCGGATCGACCGAGTGCAAGTAGAGCTCAAGGCTCAACGCCAGATCGAGCCCCGCGAGCGCGTGTGCTTCGCCGCGACGGTGCTTCTTGAGCGCCACGCTGACCAACTCGAGTTGAATCAAGTGTGGCGCATGAAGCGCGGCGCCATCGAGGAGCCGCGCTGCCGATTCGAACGTCGTCTCACGGAAGACGAGCGCAGCGATCGCGCTGCAATCGACGACCTTGGGCGGCCGGAGGTCGTACCTCGCGGGCGGCTCCGCAACATGGGGCGCGCGGGCGGTCACCGGCGGTCGCGGTCTTCGCGGATGAGCGCCACGCTTGCCGCCTGATCGCGAATCGGCTCGGGAAACTTCGCGCGCAGTTCGGCGACGACCTCTTCGACCGTTCTCCAGCCCTGTCGCACGGTCGCCCGACCCGAGGGTTCCGCACCGAAGATGGGCGCCGCGCCACCGGCCGAGGCAAGCGGCGCGCGGGGCGGCATCGTCTCGGCCTGCACGGCCTGCTCGATGATCGCCATCAGCTCGCCCTGGAGCGAGCGATGGTTGCGCGCGGCCCGCCGCCGTAGGGCCTCGGCCCAAGACTCCGGCACCGCTTTGATCGAGAGATTGGGCATGGGGAACCCCGACGCATTCAAAACGCATCCATTATGGCGCCGAAACGGTACGGTCGCAAGGGGCCCAACGGGATGGAGCGGCGCCTGTCGGGTGGAAGCGAACGTAAAAAACGGCCGCGTTGAGCGGCCGTGTTGGGTGAGGCTTGCTTCGGTGGGTGGCTCAGCCCTCGATCTCCTTGCGCATCTGCTTGAGCGCCTTGGCTTCGATCTGCCGGATCCGTTCGGCCGAGACGCCGTATTTGTCGGCCAGCTGCTGCAGCGTTTCTTCCTTGTCCTCGGCCAGCCAGCGCCTCGTGATGATGTCGCGCGAACGCGGGTCGAGTTTCTCGAGCGCACGCTTCAAGCCCTCGCTGTGCCGCGCCTCGGTTTCGCTCGCTTCAAGGATGCGTGCCGGATCGTTGTCTTCGTCTGCGGCGAGGTAGGCGATGGGCGCGAGCGTTTCCTCCTCGTGCTCCTCGGGCGAGCCCTCAAGCGGCACATCGTGGCCCCCGAGGCGGAGGTTCATCTCCATCACCTCTTCAGGCTTGACGTCGAGCTCGCGGGCGATGCGCTTGGCTTCACCGAGCGTCAGGGGCTGCTCCTCAGAGCGAAGCGCCCGCAGGTTGAAAAACAGCTTGCGCTGGGCCTTGGTCGTGGCGATTTTCACGAGCCGCCAGTTGCGCAGGATGAACTCGTGAATCTCGGCCCGGATCCAGTGCAGCGCAAAGGAGACAAGCCGAACGCCCCGCTCGGGATCGAAGCGGCGCACCGCCTTCATGAGGCCGACGTTGCCCTCCTGGATCAGATCGCCGTGCGGCAGCCCATAGCCGAGGTACTGGCGGCTCACGCTGACCACGAGGCGCAGGTGGCTCAGCACGAGCTGGCGCGCCGCCTCGATGTCTTGCTGATACTTCCAGCGCAGCCCGAGCTCGCGCTCTTGCTCGGCGGTCAAAATCGGGTAGCGGTTGACCGCGGCGATGTACTGGTCGAGCGTGCCGACTGCGCTCGGCACCGGCACGTTGAGTGTCGCGATGGCGTTTGACATGTGCTTGCTCTCCTTCGACCTCCGATCTGCCCATCCGGCAAGCGCCGGACGAGTCGGCCTGCAGTGCCAGGCCGCCCGGGCTCTGCCGGACTGGATGCTGAGAAAACCGCAGCAAAAGTCGCGTCCGCGGGCCGCTTGTAGTTGCGCGCTGCATCGGCAGCTTGCCGATCGCGCCTCAATCGGCCGCCTGGCGCGCCCAAACGGCTTGTCACCTCCCGTTCGGCCTGCAACGCCTTTGCCACGGTTTCCCCCGTCGACGGCGCCCCGAACCGGGCGGCGTCGCCACCTGTTTCGGCGGGGCGCCGCCCGCAGCCGCCGTAAACGTTACTTTAGCACTCAACGCATGAGAGTGCTAACAAGGCAAAGAGTTCCCGTGATGGTCACCCAAAAGCCTTGCCGAGACGGAACGCTCCCCCGACGGTCGACGTTGGCTGAGTCGGGGCGGCCACCGGCCAGAGAGCCCGGTGTCCAAGCCGTCAAACGCTTGTCAAGAATTTCTGAGCGCATAGAGTTTCAAGCGGACCACGGCGCAGCGGGCCTGACTGGGTCATCCGCGCCCGGCGCGTTGTTGCCGCTGGCACGAAGCGAATGCGAGGCGCTTGGAGGGCCCCTCGAAGCGTGCTGCGGTGAGGGCCGCTTGCCCGGTGTGATGGCGATCCCCGATGAGTCAAGAGCTTGAACAATTACTGCAAGCCTCAGACAGCGCCCTGGCGAGCGATCCCGAGGTGGCGCGCCGCCTTGCCGAGACAGCGCTTGCGACCGCGAGCGAATACGCGGATCGGGCAAAAGCCCGTGCACAACACGGCATCTGTCTGTTGTGGCTTGCGCGCTATCGCGATGCGTTGCTCGAACTCGATGAGGCTGCCGAGCTTGCCAGACACCTTGGCGATGAGCGTCTGTTGGGACGCATCATCAACGCCATTGGCGTCGTGCACCTGCGTCTCGGCAACGCTGCGCAAGCCATCGAGCACTTCGAAAAGGCGCTTGCGCTGCGTGTTCGCAGTGGCGACCGTGCCGGCGAAGCTGCCACGCTGCACAACCTCGGCATTCAGCGCCGCGAACTCGGCGACTTCGACGGTGCGCTGGAAGCCTACCGGGCCGCCCTGCTGATTGACCGCGAGCGTGGGGATCGGGAAGGCGAGGGCCGGACGCTGACCTCCATTGGCGTGGTCCTGCATCAGCTCGGCCGCTCCTCTGAGGCCGAGGCCGTGCATCGCGAGGCGATCGCCATCGCGCGCGAAATCGGCGATCGCGTCTCCGAGGTTCGCGGTCTGGAAAACCTCGCCACAATTTTGGTCGATACCGGGGCGCCCGAACGGGCGCTGGCCGAAACCGAAGCGCTGATGGCCAATTTGCCCTTGCTGCCGAGCCACGAAGTACAAGCTGACCTTCTGGCCACCCGCGGCCGCGCTTTGCGGCTGATCGGACGACTGGAGGAAGCGCGCGCGTCATTGCTCGACGCCGCGCAGGTGCCCGCCGCCCAAGATCGCAAGCGATTCGTTGTCGAGCTCTACCGCGAACTGAGCCTCGTCTACGAGTTGCTCGGCGACAGCGCACAGGCGCTGCACGCCCTCAAACAAAGTCTCAGCGCGCAGCAGGCACTGCAGCAGGAAGAGGCGCAGCTTCGCCGGCGCGCCATTGAGTTTCACCGCGAGCTTGCGCAGGCACGAGCCGAAATCGAGCGGGCTCGACGCGAGGCCGAGCAGGATCCGCTTACGGGCCTGGCCAATCGTCGCGCGCTTGACCGTCTGCTGGTTCGCGAATTGCGGGACGACGCCTCATCGCGATTGCCGCTGGTCATCGCCCTCATCGACATCGATTTCTTCAAGCAGCTCAACGATCGCTTTGGACATCAGGCCGGCGATCAGGTCTTGGTCGAATTTGGCGCGCGACTGCGCCACGCCTGTCGCAGTGACGATTTCATCGCTCGCTACGGCGGCGAAGAATTCTGCCTCTTGTTCCGGAATCTCTCGGCGGAGCTTGCCCGCGACCGTCTCGCACAACTGCATCGCGCGCTGAGCGGCGAGCCCTACTGCGTGGCGGGACAGAAGCGCCCGGTGACCGTCAGCATCGGGGCATACTGTGTCTGCGAGGGCGCGAACCTTTCGCCCGAGCAAGCCTTGGCCAAGGCCGATGCCGCGCTCTATGAGGCAAAGGCAGGCGGCCGCAATTGCATCGTCGTGCGTTGAACGAGCGCCTGCTAGACCGCCAACAAACCCCGCCGCCCGCCGAGCCAAGCTCGAGCGCAACCGACTGCCGGACACACGCGCCAACCGAGCCAACGCCCCCGGCGCCGCCTGGCTCGAGCCGAAGCTCCGTGCTTCCGGTTGCCACACTTGCCTTCCTCTGGGCACACATGCGACCGTACTGGCCGCGGCTTCTCGCGGCGCTTTTCGGGCTCATGCTGGCGGCGACCGCTTTTCTTGCCCTCGGCGAGGGCATCAAGCGCGCGGTCGATGGGGGCTTTGCCGCGCGTGATGCGGCCACGCTCGACACCGTCCTGCTTGTCATGATCGCGCTCGCCCTTGCGCAGGGACTGGGCGTCTACATCCGCTGGGCGAACATCGCCTGGGTCAATCAGCGGGTGATTGCCGATCTACGCGAGCGCATCTATGCGCACCTGCTTGCGCTCTCGCCCGCCCATTTCGACCGCGAGCGTTCGGGCGAGCTGCTTTCGCGCTTGACCGCCGACACGGCCACGCTGGACGGACTCATCGCCAACGCCTTCTCCTGGGCGCTGCGCAACCTGGTCATGATGGCAGGCGCGCTCATCATGCTCGCGCTGACCTCGCCCAAGCTGCTTGCGTTCGTGCTGGTGGGTACCCCGCTTGTGATTGCCCCCTTTGTGCTGCTGGGTCGCCGTGTGCGGCGTCTGGCGCGCTCGACGCAGGATCGCCTCGCCGAGGTCATGGCCGGCGCGGGCGAGGCCATCGGCGGCATTCGCACCGTGCAAGCCTTCGCGCGCGAGCCTGAGGAGCGGCATCGCTTCCACGCCGCGCTTGAGGCGCTTTTCCGGCAGAGCGTCGCGCGGGAGCGGCTTTCGGTGGCGCTTGCGGCAATCACCATCGTGCTTGCCTTTGTCGCAGTCGCGCTTGTGGTGTGGGTCGGTGGCCATGATGTGCTCACCGGCCGCATGAGCGCGGGCGAGCTTTCAGCCTTCGTCTTCTACGCGGTGATTGTGGCCTCGGCGGTGGGCGCGATCGCCGAGGTCTACGGTCAGCTCAAGCGTGCCGCCGGGGCCACCGAGCGCATTCGCGAGCTTTTGGCCACGCCAAGCGACATCACCGCACCGCCTTCCCCGGTGCCCATTGCCGCACACGGCCCCGGGGCGATTGCCGTCGAGCGCGTGCGCTTTGCCTACCCCACGCGCCCAAGCCACTGGGCGCTCGATGACTTCTCGCTTGAGGTCGCCCCGGGGGAAGTGGTCGCCCTGGTGGGGCCGAGCGGAGCCGGCAAATCCACCGTCTTTCAGCTTCTGCTTCGCTTCTACGACCCGCAGGCGGGAGCAATCCGCGTCGACGGCGTCGATGCACGCGCGGCTGACCCGCGCGCTGGCGCAGGCAGTTTGCGCTTGTGGCGCAGGATCCGGTCATTTTTTCCGCCTCGCTCGAGGACAACGTGCGCTATGGCCGCCCGGAGGCAAGCGCGGCCGAGCTGCGCGCCGCCTGCGACGCGGCCCATGTCACCGAATTCGCCGAGCGCCTGCCCGAGGGTTTCGCCACACGGCTTGGCGAGCGCGGCGTGCTGCTCTCAGGCGGTCAGCGCCAGCGGGTAGCGATCGCCCGGGCGATTCTCGCCGCGCGGCCGATCCTGCTGCTCGATGAAGCCACGAGCGCCCTCGATGCCGAAAGCGAGGCTCTCGTGACCGAGGCGATCGAGCGGCTCGCCCGCCGCCAGACCACGCTCGTGATCGCGCACCGGCTCTCCACCGTGCAGACCGCCGACCGCATCGTGGTCATCGACCGGGGCCGTGTGGTCGGCAGCGGCACCCACGCCGAGCTCCTTGCCACCAACCCCCTCTACGCACGCCTTGCCGCGCGGCAGTTGCAGGGGTGAGGCAAAGTTTGAACGGCAAGGTAGACTTTGAGGACGTATTACAGTATTACGGCAATGCGTTCTGCCGCTAAAGTCACCGTCAAAGGCCAGACCACAATTCCGGCCGAAATCCGGGCCGCGCTCGGAGTCAAGCCCGGCGACTTCGTCGCCTGGGAGCTCGCGTCCGACGGGACCGCTCGGGTGCGCAAAGTTGAGCCGATTGACTTCGAGTTTCTGCGTGCCCTTGAGAGCACCCTGACCGAGTGGGCATCACCCGCGGACGAAGAGGCGTACCGTGACCTTTGACCGCGGTGACGTGATACGGGTGCCGTTTCCGTTCACTGATCGCGCCGCGGCGAAGAATCGCCCGGCACTCGTCCTCTCCGGACGCGACACCTTCAATGCGCCGAGCGGGCATCTACTGCTCGCGATGATCACCTCGGCCGCCAACGCTCCATGGCCACTCGACCAACCGATCGCCGATCTTGCCGCGGCCGGACTGCCTGTGCCCTCGGTCGTACGCATGAAGCTGTTCACGCTTGATATCCGAGTCGTCCGCGGCGTGGTGGGTCGGCTGTCAGCCCGTGATCAGGCTTCGGTCGACACCGCCCTGCGGATACTGCTTGCGAGCTGAGCGACTCAGCGCGTCACGCGCACGACGACGGGGTCGGGTTGCGCCGCCCCGGTGGGCGCGATCGGCATTTCGATCTCATCAAAGGCCCGATCCCCGCCTTCAGCCCAGGCCTCGGCGTCGCCGCGGGTAAGGCCGGCAAAGTCGAAGAGCCTTGCATCGACCAGGTGTGAGGGCACGACATGCTGGAGCGCGCGGAACATGGTTTCGAGCCGCCCCGGGTGCTTTTTGTCCCACTCGGCGAGCATGCGCCCGATCACCTCGCGTTGGAGGTTGGGCTGGCTGCCGCAAAGGTTGCACGGGATGATCGGAAAGCCGCGCTCTTTGGCGTAGGCGACGATGTCCTTCTCGCGCACATAGGCAAGCGGCCGGATCACGATGTGCGCGCCGTCGTCGGAGACGAGCTTGGGCGGCATGGCCTTGAGCTTTCCGCCGTAGAACAGGTTCAAAAAGAAGGTTTCGAGGATATCGTCGCGGTGGTGGCCGAGCGCGATCTTGGTTGCGCCGAGCTCGCGCGCGGTGCGGTAGAGGATGCCGCGGCGCAGCCGAGAGCAGAGCGAACATTTGGTTTTGCCCTCCGGCAGCACGCGCTCGACGATCGAGTAGGTGTCCTGCTCAACAATGCGGTAGGGCACACCGAGCTCTTCGAGGTAGCGCGGCAGCACCTCCGCCGGGAAGCCCGGCTGCTTCTGGTCCAGGTTGACCGCGATCAGCTCGAACTCCACGGGCGCAATCACCCGAAGCGCCAGCAGCATGTCAAGCAGCGTGTAGCTGTCCTTGCCGCCCGAGAGGCAGACCATCACGCGGTCGCCCGCCTCGATCATGCCGAAGTCGCGCACGGCGGCGCCCACGATGTTGCGCAGGCGTTTGCCTTCGCGCGAGAGCGAAAAAGGCAGCCTGCGGTGCGTGCGAACGGCGACACTCACACGGAGATTCTAGGCGCGCGTACACTGCCGGCGTTGTCGAGCGACTAGACCTCTGCCGGCCGTTTTGCGTCGCATACTCAATCCTCCGCGTGCGGTGGCGCTGCTCCTTCTGGGCGCGATCGCCTTTGGCACGATGCTGCTTGCGCTTCCGGTGGCGCGGGCCGAGCCGGGGGCTGCGCCCCTGTTGGTGGCGCTCTTTACGGCGACCTCGGCAGTCTGCGTCACCGGCCACGTGCTCGTCGATACCGGGGGCTACTGGTCGGGCTTTGGACAGGCCGTGATCCTTGGGCTCATCCAGCTCGGCGGCTTCGGCATGATGACCGCAGCCACGCTCCTCGGGCTGCTGATGAGTCGCTCGTTGCGGCTTTCGGCGCGACTTGCCACGCAGACCGAAGCGCACGTCCTGGCCCTCGGGGATGTGGTCGGGGTGGCGCGCACCGTGCTCGCGGTGACACTCGTGGCGGAGAGCCTGCTCGCTCTCCTGCTCGTGGCGCGGCTTCGCGTGGGCTACGGCCTCGAATGGCCCGAGGCGCTCTGGAGCGCTCTTTTTCACGCGGTTTCAGCCTTCAATAACGCCGGCTTTTCGCTCTACCCGGACAATCTCGTGCGCTTTTCGAGTGACGCTTGGGTGCTCGTGCCCGTGATGCTCGCGATCGTGGCGGCGGGGATCGGCTTTCCGGTTTACTACGACCTGCGGCAGCGCGGCGCGGTGCCGCGTCGTTGGTCGCTGCACACCAAGCTCACGCTCACCGGCACGCTTCTTCTCTTTGGGCTCGGCTTTGTCGTGATGCTCGTTTTTGAAAGCGCAAACCCGGCCACCCTCGGCCCGATGGGCCTACCCGAGCGCCTACTCAACGCCGCGTTTCTGTCGGTCTCGGCGCGCACCGCCGGCTTCAACACGGTGGACATCGGTGCACTAACGCACGAGAGCCTGGGGCTTCACTATCTGCTCATGTTCGTGGGCGGCGGCACCGGCGGCACGGCCGGCGGCGTGAAAGTGGCCACAGTCATGGTTTTGCTCGGGATCGCTTATGCGGAAGTGCTGGGCCGCCCCGATGCCGAGCTCTTCGGTCGACGCATCGGTGCAGCCGCCCAGCGCCAGGCGATCACGGTCCTTGTGCTCGCAAGCGCCTGCGTCTCCGCCGGGACGCTTGCGATCCTTGCCGTGAGCGATCACGCCATCGATCGCGTGATCTTCGAAGTGATCTCAGCCTTCGGCACGGTGGGCTTGTCCACGGGCATCACGGCTGAGCTTCCGCCGTTCGCTCACGTGGTGTTGATTGCCCTCATGATCGTCGGACGGGTGGGCACGATCACGCTCGCGGCGGCCCTGATGCTCGCCGAGCGCCGCCGGTCCTACCGCTACCCCGAGGAGGCTCCCCTTGTTGGCTAGGTTGTTTACCGAACAGTTTTCCTTTGCGCGCGGCGACAGCGTGCTTGTGATCGGGCTTGGGCGCTTCGGCGGAGCGGTGGCCGATTCGCTCATGCGGCTCGGCCACGATGTGCTCGGGATCGACGCGCGTGCTGAGGTCGTGCAGCGCTGGGCCGATCACTTGACCCACGCGGTCGAGGTGGATGCCACCGATGTGCAGGCGCTGCGTCAGCTCGGCGCGGCGGATTTTGCCCACGCGGTGGTCGGCATCGGCAGCGACCTTTCCGCCAGCCTCATGAGCGTGATGGCGCTGGCCGAATTGGGCATTCGGGATATCTGGGCCAAGGCAAATTCCCCTCAGCACGGGCAACTGGCGCTTCGGATCGGCGCGCATCATGTGGTCTACCCGGAGGCCGACATGGGCGAGCGGGTTGCGCACCTGATCACCGGGCGCATGATGGACTTCATCGAGTTCGATGACGGCTTCGCGATCGCGAAGATTCACGCGCCCGAGGAGGTGGTTGGTCTACCGCTCGCGCAGAGCCGGGTGCGCGAGCGCTTCGGGGTGACTGTGGTTGGGGTCAAGCGCCCGCAGACCGATTTTGTGCATGCCACTGGCGAGACGACCCCCGCCGCCGGAGACATCCTGATCGTCTCCGGCCCGACGCGCAAGATCGAGGCCTTCGCGGGGCGGCGCGAGGGCAAGCATAGGCCCTGACCCACGAGCGAAGACAGGGCGCCCGAAGGCATCTTGCCGTGAACACGCGCCGATGACGGCTGGCTCAATGCGCGGCCGACGCGTGCAGGCTGCGCACCTGCCGGTACACGGTGTAGGCGAGCGCCACGAGGATGATCGCTGAGAGCGGCGAGGTGACGAACCCGAGCGCGAAGGCGCCGACATTTTCTTCGGCCGAGATCATCGCTTGCCGGTAGCTCTTGTCCATGAGCGGGCCAAGGATCATCCCGAGCACGATCGGCGCCACGGGGTAGCCGAATTGCCGCAAGAGGTAGCCAATGACGCCGAAGCCGAGCATCCAGTAGACATCAACCGGGTTGTTGTTGATCGCATAGGTGCCTACCACGCAGAGCACGAGGATGAGCGGCAGCAGGACGGGCTTCGGCGTCTCGACGATTTTGGCGAAAAGGCGGATGCCCGTGAGCCCAAAGACCAGCAGAAAAATGTTGGCAAGCGTTAGGCAGCCGACCGTGAACCAAAACAGATGCGGTGTCTCAACCATGAGCATCGGCCCCGGCTTGAGCCCGTGGATGTAGAGCGCGCCGATGATGACGGCGGTCACCGCATCACCCGGAATCCCGAGCGTGAGCATCGGGATGTAGGCGCCGCCGACCGCCGCGTTGTTGGCGGACTCGGGAGCCACGAGCCCCTCGTAGGCGCCCTGCCCGAACGGGCGCGAAGGCTGCTTGACCGTGCGCTTCGCGTCGTCGTAGGCCATGAGCGCGGCGATGTCGCCGCCCGCGCCAGGCAATGCGCCGACCACCACGCCGATCGAGGAGCTGCGAAGCGACAGGGGCAGGTAGCGCCGCACGAGTGACCAAGGCGGCACGATCTTCGAAACGTCTTGGCGGACAGGTGTGACGTGCAGGTGACGCAATTGCACGAGCACTTCAGCTACCCCGAAGAGCCCGATCATCGCGGCCACGTAGCTCACTCCAGCGGTCAGTTGGAGTGAGCCGAAGGTGAACCGAGGCTCGGCGGTCATCGGATCGAGTCCAATCGAACCCACGATGACGCCGAGCGCACCCGCGAAGATGCCCTTGGCAAGCGAGCCGCCTGAGAGTCCGCCCACGAGCAGGACGCCCCAAATGGCAAGGAGCAGGTAGTCCCGCGGCGAGAACTTGAGGGAAAGTTCGGCCACGGCAGGTGCGGCCACGGCGAGCGCGAGAATTCCCATGAAACCGCCGATGACCGACACGACGGTGGTCAGACCGATCGCGGCGCCGGCCTCGCCGCGCTGGGCGAGCGGGTAGCCGTCCAGCGCCGTGGCGATCGCGGCTGGGGCGCCGGGGATGTTGAGCAGGATGGCGCTGCGCGAGCCCCCGTACACGCCGCCGAGGAAGATGCCCGCCATGAGGGCGAGCGCATCGTTGACCGGCCACTTGAACGTGAAGGAAATCAGGATCGATACCGCCATCGTGACCGACAGCCCCGGAATCGCACCGATGTAGATGCCGGCGAAGGTTCCGAGCGCGGTCAGGGCGAGCAGCTTCGGGTCGAGCCAAGCGATGAGGAAGTAGCCGAGCGCCTCAGTCATGGCCACCACGTCGCAAGCCAACTGCCCTTGGGCAACACCACGGAGAAGATCACTCGGAACACGAGCAGGATGATCCCGAGCACAACGGCCGAAACGAGCAGGTTGAAGCCGATGCGGCGGCTGCCGAGTAGCCACATCGACCCGGTGAGAAAGAGGTAGGAGGAGACGACAAAGCCGAGCCGCTCGATCAAAAGCAGATAGAGCACGATCGCGCCGAGAAACACAACGAGCGTGCGCGACATGAGTGGGGCACGCGTCGGGGGCGCCGCCGCCGACGGGGTGGCTGTTGTGGCGATGCGTGCTCGTAGCGCTCGCGCCAGCGTGATCGCTGCTGTGCCGAGCATCACGGCTGAGGCAAGCATCGGAAAGGCACCCGCCGAAGTGAGCGAGGCGAACCCGGAGATTCGGTACGCCTGCCAGAGCAAGAGCGCGCTCGCAAGTAGCAGCACCACCGCCAGCGCGAGCTCACCGCGCAGTGCGGAGAAGACCGGGCGATCGTTCATGGGGGAGCTGCGGGTGCGGCCGTTGCCATGAGGCGCGGGGAGCGGCTGAGGGCAACGGCATCGCGACCCCGGGCGTCTAGGGTTTCGGAATACCGAGCTCGGCCGGGTTTTTCTTGGCCGCGCCGACCTCTTGATAGATCCACGCGGTGACCGACTGCCACTTCTTCAAGAACGCTTCGGCTTGAGCGCCCGAGATGTTCATGACCACGTTGCCGCGCGCGGCCATGACTTCCTTGAACTTCGGGTCGTCGGCTGCTTTCTTGAAGGCGGCGACCAAACGCGCTTTGATCGGCTCAGGCGTTTCGCGCTTGACGAAGACGCCGTAGAACGGGCCCCAAGGCAGGTATTTTTCGAGCGAGGGCAAGTCGCGCGTGATGGGCGGAACATTGCCATAGGGCGTCTCATCGATCACCGCGAGCGCCTTGAGGCGGCCCGCACGGATATGCTCGGCCGCAGCACCGGCACCCACGAACATGAAGTCGATGTGCCCGCCGAGCAGCGCCGTGATGCCGGGGCCGTCGCCGTCGAAAGGCACCTGGGTCACGGGGAAGCGAGTGGCCGTGCTGATCATCGAGGTGACGGTAAAGGGCAGACCGCCCGCACCGGTCGAGCCGGCTTTGACCTTGCCGGGGTTGGCTTGGACTTCAGTCAGCATGTCGCGGAACGTGTTCCACGGCTTGTCCGCGCGTACGACCAAGAGCGGTGTGCCGCGCGCGATGATGTTGACCGGGAAGAATTTCGAATAGTCCAGATCGCTCAGCCCGAGCACCGGGTGGATTTGCGGGTTTTCCGCCCCGTAGAGCAGGGTGTAGCCGTCGGCCGGTTGCTGGAAGACGAAGTTCGTGGCGATCGCGCCGACGCCGCCGGGGCGGTTTTGCAGGACGATCTTCTTGCCGAGTGCCTCTTCCGCGCCCGGAGTGATCGCACGCGCAACCACGTCGGTGGCGCCACCCGCGCCCCATTGGATGATGCCGTTCAACTCCCGTTCGGGGTAACTCTGTGCCGCGATCGGCGCGGCCAAGCCGCAGAAAAGCGCGGCCGCCAACACAAGACGCAATCGAACCATGAGACTCCTCCTTGATGCTTCGCAACGTTCAAAACCGACCGATCCATTCACGCGTCGGCGCTCGCCAGCAACGATACCGAAACAAGGACCCGCGACAAACAACCGGTGTTCGGTTATCGGGCACAATAATCCGGTAATCGCACAGAATTCGGGCAATCTCTAGTATTGCAAACAGGTTGTGACCCATGTCGGCGCACGAAAACGCTGCGGGCAACGAAGCCCCCGTCCAAGAAGGCGGCCAACGCGAGGCTGCCGCGGTGTCGATCGCGCAGGGCGATTTAGTCGCGGGGCTCGCGCGCGGGCTCGCGGTGATCGAAAGCTTTGACGACGAGCACCCGCGGCAAAGCATTGCCGAGGTTGCGCGCCGCGCGAGCCTTTCGCGCTCCGCCGCGCGACGGCACCTGCTGAGTCTCGTGCACTTCGGCTATGCCGATACCGACGGGCGCCGCTTCTGGCTGTTGCCGCGCGTGCTCCGGCTCGGGCAGAGTTACCTTAGCAGTGCGCGCTTGCCGCGGCTCGTGCAGCCCTTTGCGCAGCGCGTCTCACAAGCCACCGGCGAGACCGTCAACGTGAGCGTGCTTGATGGCCACGAAGTGGTCTACATCGCGCGCAGCAATCCGCCGCGTCACCTGGCGGTGGGCTACGCGGTGGGTGCGCGCGTGCCGGCCCACGTGGTGACCCCGGGGCCGGTGATTCTTTCGACGTGGAGCGAGGCGGCACTCGTGCGTTGGATCGCCGAGCATCCCTTCACAAAGTTCACGGCCAAGACGGTCATCGAACGCGATGTCTTTCTCGATGAAGTACGGCAAGCGCGGGAACAAGGCTTCTGGGTGACCGTGGGGCAATACGATGCCTCGTTTGCCGGAATTGCCGTGGCGCTCGTCGATCGACGTGGGCACTGCCACGGCGCGATGAGCACGACCGTACTGGCGTCGCTCTACACCCCCGAACGGATGGTCAGGGAGCTGCTGCCGCACCTGCGCGAGGCGGCACAGACGTTGCGCTCGATTTTGTGATCTTCGCGGGGCGCGGCCCGAACGAAAAAGGCGCCCGCAGGCGCCTTTTCCAACCCTCGACGCAGGGCCGCGCTTAGTCGTCCCCCCCGGTGATCCCGAGCAGCGACAGCAGGTTCGAGAACACGTTGAAGAGGTTGATGTAGATCGACAGCGTGGCCGTGATGTAGTTGGTCTCGCCCCCGGTGATGATCTGGTTCAGGTCGTAGACGATCCAGGCCGAGAAAAGGCCGATGAAGAGGATCGTGACCGTGAGCATGAGCGCGGGCAGTTGGAACACGATCGCGCCGATCGCCGCAAGCAGGATCACAAGGAACCCTACCCAGAGGAACTTGCCCATGCCGGTGAGCGAGCGCTTGATCGAGCTCGCAATGGCGGCCATCCCCGCGAAGATCGCGGCCGTTCCGCCAAAGGCGTACATGACGAGCGTGGCTCCGTTCTTGAGCTCAAAGATCCGCCCGAGCAGCATCGAGAGCCAAAAGCCCATCACAAAAGTGAAGGCAAGCAGCACCGCCACACCCGCCCCGGAGTTCTTGGTGCGCTCGATCGCGTAGCTAAAGCCAAAGGCAAGGGCCAAGAGGCCGAGCAGGTTCAGCCACCAGGCCCCGAAGCCGCGAAAGCCGAGCGCAAGCCCAAGCGCCGCCCCGGCCACCGTGGGCACAAGCGACAGCGCAAGCAGCAGGTAGGTGTTCCTCAGAACGCGGCTCTGACTCGCCGAAAGCGTGCCTGACCGCGGTAGAGGCGCCAAAACAGAGTCGTTACGCATAAAAACCTCCCTCCAAATCCGTCCTTTCGCCGCGAAATGTACGTCTGGCGCGTGACCCTTGCAACCGCCATTGACCGGGTCCCATTTCCTCGGGTTCCCGGCGGCTCGTGCGGTGCTGACGCGGGTGCGTGGGGCGATTCGGCAGCTGGCCTGCCGCATAAATTTTTGTGGCATGATTACACCCGCGGTGCGGTGCCTCTAAAGCCTGCGCCGGAAAGTCAGCGAGTTTCAGGTCCCGTAAGTTGCCCCGAGCGCCTTTGTGCCCGGCTGTTACTGCAGAGTCCTTGAAATGCGCGTCCGTTCTACTGTTTGTTTCAAGGATTCAGGCTATGGGTATCCGACTGTTTGTGGGCAATATCAGCTTTCGCGCCAACGCGGATCTGATTCGTCAAGCGTTTTCCGCCTTCGGTGAGGTGACCGACGTTCACCTGCCCGTCGATCGCGAGACCGGGCGCATGCGTGGGTTTGCCTTTGTCACGATGGGCAGTGACGCGGCGGCGCAAGCGGCGATTGCCGGCATGAACGGCAAGCCGATCGAGGGGCGGCCGCTGGTGGTCAACGAGGCACGCCCGGCCGAGCCCCGGTCCCCGCAGCCGTTTCGCGGGGGCGCGGACGGCTTTTCCCGCGGTGGCCTGCGGCGCGGCGGTAACCGGC
Source organism: Casimicrobiaceae bacterium (assembly GCA_025056355.1). Lineage (GTDB taxonomy): Bacteria > Pseudomonadota > Gammaproteobacteria > Burkholderiales > Casimicrobiaceae > Casimicrobium. Next base: position 26,513 of record JANWWI010000004.1, read on the forward strand.
GCTTCTAAGCCTGCACAAGGCCGGACGCGCAGCGGGGCAGCTTAGCCGCGCTCGTTGAGCGTGCGCTGTAACCAGCGTGCGAATCGAAGCAGCAGGAGCGTCAGCAGCACCGCGCCGGCCACACCCGCTGCAAGCTGCCAGGCTTTTTGCTTCGGGAAGAGTAGAAAGCCGATCAGATAGCCGAACGCCCCGCCCGAGAGGACCCCGGTGAGCGTGCAGGCGAAGTAAAGAAACCAAGTCATCGTCGCCCACGCCGTGCCAGTTCATCGACAGCGGCCTTGGCCAGCTGCTCGACATACGTCGAGTAAAAATCCACGCTGGCAAGGCCGACGAGCGGCTCGCCGAGCGGCTGCCCCGCGGGGTCAACGATGACCACCGTCGGAGCGAAGCGCCCGCCGAGCCGCTCGGCAACATCGAGCGGCCGCACGCGCTTGCCGTCGAAGTCGATGAGTGGTGTGTTCCGGTCGATCACGATCTGCCGAAACAGTAGGCGCGATCCCCACTTCGGATCGCGGTACATGGGCACGAGCGCTTCGCGCAGCGCCCCACGGCAATACGGGCAGCCGGTGAGGCTGAAAAACAGCAAGATCGGTTTGCCACTCAAGCGCGCCTCCCGCGCATCGGCGGAGAGGTTCTGCGCGGTGGGCAAAATCTGTTCGAGCTCTCGCCCCGAAGCCGAAACTGACTGCGCCCAGCTCGCGGTCGTGACGGCGCTCAAGAGCGCGAGACCCGATACGATTGCGCCCAGGGCCGTGTGACACAGACCCTTCACGCCGTACGCCCTTCGCAAGATCGTGCTCCTCGTCGATGTCTGAACCGCTCGTGATTGCGACTCGTGAGAGTCCGCTCGCTCTGGCGCAAGCCCGGTACGTGCAAGACCTGCTTGCCAGTGTAGCCGCACCGCGTCCGGTGACGCTTGCGCCGATGACCACGCGCGGCGATCAAATTCTCGATCGCGCGCTCTCCAAGGTTGGGGGTAAGGGCCTTTTCATCAAGGAGCTCGAAGTGGCCATGGCCGAAGGTCGTGCACAGCTGGCCGTGCATTCGCTCAAAGATGTGCCGATGGTGCTGCCGCGCGGCTTTGCGTTGGCGGCGATCCTTGAGCGCGAGGATCCGCGCGATGCGTTCGTCTGCACGCGCTTTGCAAGCCTTGAGGAGCTACCCGCGGGCGCGCGGGTTGGCACCTCGAGCCTGCGCCGGGCAGCGCTTCTCAAGCGTCGCTACCCGAGCCTGAGCTTTGTTGCGGTGCGCGGCAATGTCAACACCCGGCTTGCCAAGCTCGACCGCGGGGAGGTCGATGCCCTGATTCTCGCCGCCGCGGGGCTCAAGCGTTTGGGCCTCGCCGAGCGCATCGGCGCGGTGCTGCCGGTGGAGGTGTCGCTGCCAGCACCCGGCCAAGCCGCCCTCGGGATCGAGGTGCGCAGCGAGGATGAAGAAACCGCTGAGCTTGTCTCGGCGCTCGATCACGCACCCACGGCGGTGTGCTGTCTCGCCGAGCGCGAAGTGTCCCGACAGCTCGGCGGTTCGTGTGAGCTTCCGCTGGCCGCCTATGCCGAGTGGGTCGAAGCTCCCCAGCCGCTTCGCTTGCGCGCACTGCTTGCAAGCCCCGATGGCCGACAACTGGTGCAGGCCGAGGCCTTCGGCAGCCCCGATGCCCCGGAGGCGCTTGGCGCCGAAGTGGCCAATCGCCTGCGCGCCGCCGGGGCGGACGATCTCATCCGTCAGATCCGAGAAGAAAGTGCCTCATGAGCTCGCGTTTTGATTTTCATCTCGAACCCTCGCCGGGTGCGGTGCCGCCCTTGGGGCCGCTTGCCGGGGTGCGGGTGCTCGTGACGCGCCCGGCGCTGCCAGCCGCACGCACCGCCGCACGCCTTGCGGCCCTGGGCGCCGAGCCGCTTGTGTTTCCGACGCTTGTCATCGAACCGCCGAGCGATCCGGCGCCGCTTGAGCGGGCGCGCGCACGCTTGGCCGAATTTCATGCCGCAGTCTTTGTGAGCCCCAGTGCGGTTGAGATGACCCTTGCGCCCTACGGCGCCCGGCCGCTCGCTTGGCCCTGCGGAGTCACCGCCTTTGCCCCGGGCCCGGGCACGGCGGAGGCACTTGCCGCGTGCGGCGTCGAGCCCGTACGCATGCCCGAGACGCGCTTTGACAGCGAAGGCCTGCTTGCACTTGCCGAGCTGTCGGCTGCCTCCGTGGCCGGGCGACAGGTGGTGATCTTTCGCGCAGAAACCGGCCGCGATCTGCTGCCTGAAGAGCTTGCGCGGCGCGGCGCAACGGTCGAGGTGGTGGCCGCTTACCAAAGTCGCGCCCCCGAAAGCGCTCCGACCGGGCTGGTCGAGCTGCTGCGGGACGGGCGTATCGATGCAGTCTCGGTCATGAGCGCGGAGGCGCTCGAAAATCTAGTGGCGCTTGTACCTGAGGCAGAGCGTGCGCGCCTCAGGGCGCTTGAGCTCTACGCAAGCCATCCGCGCATTGCCGAGCGCGCCCAAGCGCTCGGTTTTGCCAAGGTCACCACCACCGAGGCCGGCGATGCGGGACTCATCAGCGCGCTTCTTGCCCAGCATGCCGCCTGAGCTGATCAACATCGCACCGCTTCCGGCATTCATCAAAGCGCCGCTGGCCGAGCGCTTCGTGCTCCATGACCTCTACGGGGCCGGCAGCCGCGAAGCCCGCGCCGCGCTCATCGCGCAGGTGGGTCCGCGCATTCGCGGCATGGTGGCCTTTGGCGGCTCGAAAGTCACCCCGGAGCAGCTCGAGGCGCTGCCCGCGCTGGAGATCATTTCGGTCTTTGGCGTCGGCTACGACGGCATTCCGGTCGAATACTGCGCAAGCCGCGGCATCAAAGTGACCCATACCCCTGGCGTGCTCGACGATGAGGTGGCCGACACGGCTGTTGCGCTCATCCTGATGACGCTGCGACGGCTGGTGGCGGCACACAAGTTCATCGAGCGCGGCGACTGGCTCAAGGGCCAGTTTCCACTCACGCGAACGCTTGTCGGAAAGCGTGTGGGTCTGGTCGGGCTTGGGCGCATCGGCCGTGCAATCGCCGAGCGCTTGGTCGCTCACAAAGCGCAGATCGCCTACCACGCGCGCACACCCAAGCCGGTGGCATGGCCCTACTACGGCTGCGTGCTCGAGCTGGCGCGCCACAGCGATGTGCTTGTGGTGGCCACGCCCGGCGGTGCGGCCACCCGTCACCTGATCGATGCCTCCGTGCTTGAAGCCCTGGGACCCGAGGGCGTGCTGGTCAACATCGCCCGCGGCAGCGTGGTCGACGAGGCGGCGCTTGTGGCCGCCCTCGAGGCAGGACGCATCGCCGGTGCCGGGCTCGATGTGTTTGAGGACGAGCCGCGTGTGCCTGAGGCGCTTTTCCACCGCGACAACGTGGTGCTTTTGCCGCATGTGGGCAGCGCGACCGAAGAAACCCGCGCCGCCATGGGCCGGCTCTGCGTGGAAAACCTCTGTTTGCACTTTGACGGGCGGCCGGTTGCCACCCTCGTACCGGAGCTCGTCGGGCGGGTGTTGCCCTAGGGCAGGCGCTTGAGCGGGATTGTGAGGCGCACGCTGTCGCGCCGTGCGAGCTCTATCGTGAGCCCCTCCCCGATGCCGCTTTGCCACGGAAGCGGCAGCGTGTCCTCGCGCACGCTCACCCGCCAGCGCCCCGGTCGCACCAGGGGGAATTCAAAGCGCCCATCGGCGTCGCTGCGGGTGAAGTAGCGTCCATCGAGCACGATGAGCACATTGCCGGCGCCACGCTCGCCGGCATCGCGGCGGCCGTTGTCGTTTTCATCGAAAAACACCTCGCCTTCGATTGAGCCGGCGCCCGGCACCGCGGGGTTGCCCAAGACCTGCGGCGCGCGGCCGCGCTGCTCGCTCCAGCGTAACCACGCGATCACATGGCTTCCGGCAAGCGGCACCGGCACCGTGGCCACCGGGGCAAGCGGATCGATCGAGGGACGCGGATCGAGCCGCCCGCGGGTGAGGCTGCCCTGCAGCTCAAGCACCCAGCCCGGCGCAAAGCGCCACTCGGCGAAGGCTTGGAGCGCCGCGCGCCGCTCACGCTCACCGCGCCGCTCATAATCCGCCACCGCGCGCAGGAGCATTCCGCCCGTGGGCGAAAACTGAAGGTTGAGCGCAGCTCCGAAGAGCGGCAGCCGTTCGGAACGCCCCCGGTCGATCCACAACCCGCCGGTTGCCGAGGTGGCGAGCTTTAGGCCGTAGAGCTCGAGCCCGGCCCACTGCTGCTCAAGCGTTGCACGCCATTCGCGCTCGAAAACGCTCGCATCTCGCATCGCGAGCCGGGCTGCGGTTTCGCCAAGCGTGCTTCGGCTGCGGCAGTCAAGCTGGCCGCTCCACGCTTCCTCGCGGTAGTCGCGAAAGGCGAGGCCTGCCTGGCATTGGGCGTGCGGCCCAAGCCGCTGCCAGCCCGAAAGCGTGGCGTAGCGTCCGGCCGGGGTGTTTCGATTACGACTTTTCAGCTGCTCGAGGCTTGCTTCGAAACCCTGCTGTCCTCCGCTCCACTGAAGCCGCGCCTGCAAGGCCTCCACATTGCTCACAATCGGCGTGCCCGCCCAGCGCAAGTCCGGGTCAAGCCGTAGGGCACTGGCCCCGACAAGCCACCCGTTGCGACGCCACTCGGTTTCAAGCCAGGTGCCGAGGCGTTGCGCCTGTCCCGGCGGCTTGGAGAAAAGCTGTTGAGCAAAAAGCGTGAGCTCAGGCCCTTGATGACGAACGGCGGCCAGTGCCGAGCGGCCCGGCGACAGCGCAAGGCCGGTGGTGCCGATCCGGGTTTCATCGAGCTGTAGAGCCGCCGTCCAGGTGCCGGAGAATGCCGAGGCAAGCGGCTTGCCTTGCCACTCAACACCAAAGCTTGAGCGCAGGCCCTCGAGCCGTCGCCAGCGCGCAAACGGTGCCCCCTCGAATTGCCCGGGCGTGCCCGCACTGGCTTGGATGTGCAGCCCGAGTGCGGGGCTCCACCATTCGCCGCTTGCCCCCCAAAGCACTGGGGTGGGAAGGCCTACGCGCGCGGCACGGCGCACCACCGGGAGCGGCGCCCCGGCTACCACCCCGAGCTCATGATGGGCCCACCACGTCCCGGAGAGCGGAAACTGGCGCTGGCGCAGCGAAAGCTGCGCGCTTTGCGGCCCCTGGATGAGTTGCGCCTCCAGCGACAGCGCACCGAAGTTGACGGTGTCTAGCTGCGCGGCCAGGAGCGCTTGCTGGCCCAGAGGGTCTTGCTCTCGGCTTCGATGCAGGCCATAGCTCAGGCGAAACGTTCGCGGCAGCTCGGTGGCCGAGGCTTCGGCATCGGCGGCGCGCTCGGCGCCGGGCACGCTGAGCGGACGCTCATCGAGCACCCGGTCGACATACGAGGCGGCGGGCGTGTTTGCGCCCGTTTGTGTGCAGGCCAGTGCGAGCGCAAGTGCCGTCGCCGCAGACGGTCGCGGCATCACGGCCGGAACTCGACCTCAAGGGCAAGCTTCCCGGCCGAGGCTTCGACCGCTCCCGAAAGCCGAAGCGGGTAGCGCAGCAGAGTTGTCCAGCGCTCCTGCGGGGCGGTGGGCACCAGAAGCACCCGCCGTGTCGTCCCGGGCAGGATCGGCACATCCTGGGGGCTCGCCTCGATGCGGCTGCCATCGGCTGCACGCAGTTCGACATACCCGCCCAGACGTCCATGGGCGTTGCCGCGGTTGGCGATTTCAAGCATCGGAAGCAGCGCACCGCCGTAGTCGCTGACCCCGGAGGAGACAAGCTCAAGCCGCGGTGCAGCCGCGCCCACAGACACATAGACGATGACCGCGATACGCCCGGCCACACTGACGTTCAAGGCTCCGCCGGTCTGCGCGGCCTCAAGCCCCTCGATCATGATGGCGAAGCGGCACTCGCGGGCCGGGGTCTCGGCCGGCGGTTCGATTTCGAACCGAAAGCGGTGTTTGGCCCCGGGGCCCAGTGCCAGCTCGCGCCGCTCAAGCACCACCCAGGGGCGACAGGACTCGGGGGCAAGGGCATCTTGAAAGACCGGCCCGCCGCTTGCATCGAGCTGCCAGTCGTTGGTGTAGATGCGATAGCGGCCGGTTTTCGCGCCCGCGTGTTCGATGTCGAACACCTGCCGCAGGCGCTCGCCGGGGCGCGCCTTGAGCTCAAAGCGCGGCGGGGAGACCAGTGCCGCGAATTCGGCACGCGCGCTCGCAGGCGCCACCGACATTGAAAGCTTGCCTGCGCAAACGACCACCCAGAGGAAGAACCGGGCCCATCCTGGTGCAGATTTAGTCTTCGTCGAAGTCGAAGCGAAACTCAAGATCATATTGAGCGCGCGACCAATTCGGCTGCGCCGTGAGCCGCAACTTCCATCGCTCGGAGAAGCCCTCTTCGGGTAGCGCGCCAGTGTAGACGAGCGCACGGCCGCCCGGCTGAAGCTGACCCGAGGCGAGCCGCCCGAGCGATTGCCACTCCACGGTGAGCCCGCTCGGCGCATCGGGTGCAAGCGCAAGCAAGATACGGCCGCTTCGCCCCGCGTAGGGGGAGGTGTTGATGCGAATCTGCACCTCGCCGCTTGCTTCCATCACGAAGGCCGAGCGATCAGGCGCGCTTGATCGGTTGAGCGTTCGCGTGGTGCTCCATTGCAGGCGAAGCGGTGCGGCCACAGTGCCACTGTCATCCAAGCGCACACCCTTGAGCTTGGCCTCGGCACTAAGCGTAAGGCCCGCGGAAAGGGCCCAAGCAAGCGATAAGACCAAGGCGCGCGAAGCGGTGCTCATGCTCAGGGGCTACTCAAGGTGTAGGAGACCTGCGCGTTGTAGGTGCCCGCAGCTCGCAGAGCGCTGTTTGCGTAGCTGAACACGTGGCAGTTCTCGATGTAGGTGTTCGCGTTCACGGTCGTGAGCGTCTGCGTGCTCCCGGAAAACGTCCCCGCGGGGATGACGTTGGGGTTCCCGCTCCCCGGGGCTGAGACCGTCCAGCTCACCTGGCTGATGGGAATCGTATCCCCAGCCGCTGAGACCAGGTTGGCCGGTGAGGCAACACGCAGCGTGGCCGAGGCGGGTCCGTCGGCCGAATTGTTACGGCGGTAGGCCGCGCCGATGAGCACGCTGTTGGGCACGCCGGCGCAAGTCGGCCAGTTATCTAGCAGGCTGTTGACCTGCGTGCTCGTGGTCGTCATCGTGACCGCAGTTCCGTTGCCGAGCTGTGCGGCGGGCACGTTAGCCTCGACAAGGTTGATCGTGGCGAGGTTGCCGTAGAGCACGCCGTTGCCGACATGCAAAAAGACGCTACGGGGCGCGGGCGTCACCGAAAGCACCCACGCCTGCGCGGGCAGGGCCACACTCAAGGCAAGCGCACTTGCGGCCGCCCAGCCGAGCTTGGCATGAGCGCTGCGGCGATCATCGAACGCTGCGGCCCGCATGGTGATCGATAGGCGGCCAAAGAAAGACGCGGGCCAATCGGCCCGCGATGGCATGAGAGGTCCGATCGAAAATCAATGGCCTCAGGGCATCGAGGCCGTGTAGGTAATCCGCCCGTCGTAGGTGCCCGGCGGCACGACGTTCGAGTTCAGGTACTGGTAGCTCCAGGTCGCGGTGCGGTTGGTCACCTTTCCTGAGTTGATCACAGGCTGTGCGCTGCTTCCAACCGCCGGGACATTGAAGTTCGTGGCGTCCGAAGAGCTCTTGCCGATCTGTGTCCAGGGGATGGAATCGGGGCTACTGCCGCCGGTGGAGAGGCCGCCCGTGGTGCCGGAGGCAGCGATCGTGATTTGCCCGTTGTTGCCAAGCACGCGGGCGGTCACGCTTTGCGCGGCCGACGGCGTGCCGTTGCCGACGGTGGACGCAGCCGTGGTGTAGTCGAACGTGAGCAGATCGATCGTGTTGTTGTTGGCTAGCGTTGCGTGGCCCGTGCCGACCGCGAGGTAGAGGATGCGCGGGATCACGACCCGGATGTCGAGACGGGCGGTGGCGGAGCCAGCCCCGCTCACAAACTGCGATTCGGCATGCACCGGGGCGATTAGGGTGGATGCGCAAGCACATGCCAGCGCCGCAATCAAGTTTTTGCGAAAAGCCATGATGAGATCCTCCGACGAGACGAACGACCTACCTCGACGCAAAAAATTTGCCAAAGCGGGCCTTGGCCAGGCGCTTGCCGTTGATTCCCTTGCGCGCGCACGCTCATCGGCCGACAGCGGCTGTCAATTGCGGTTGAGAGCTCTCAGGGCCAAAGGGGTGTGCACTTGGAGCTGACGAAAAACGTCAATCGGGCTGCCGAAGTCTGTCAATCGAGCCTGCCGACGAGGCCACAAGCAAGCTCTGACCCGTCATGCTTGCGGGCTTTTCGAGCCCCATGAGCTCAAGCAGCGTGGGGGCCACATCACGCAGCGCCCCGCCGTCCCGAACGCGCACCTGCGTGCGACGCCCGACGTAGAGGAAGGGCACGCGGTCGGTGGTGTGCTGGGTATGGGGCTGCCCGGCCTCGGCGTCGAACATCTGTTCGCAGTTGCCGTGGTCGGCGGTGATCACCACCTCGTAGCCGGCCGCGCGGGCGGCCTCAAGCACCCGCGCGAGGCAGGCATCGAGCGTCTCAACCGCACGCACCGCCGCCTGGAGCACTCCGGTGTGGCCGACCATGTCGCCGTTGGCGTAATTGACCACGATCGCATGAAATCGGCGCGAGGCGATCGCTTCAACGAGCCGGTCGGTTACCTCCGGCGCGCTCATCTCGGGTTTCAAGTCGTAGGTGGCCACCTTGGGCGAAGGCACCAGGATTCGCTCCTCACCCTCAAAGGGCTGCTCGCGCCCGCCAGAGAAAAAGTAGGTCACATGCGCATACTTTTCGGTCTCGGCGAGCCGCAATTGCTTGAGCCCCGACCGCGAGACGACTTCGCCAAAGCTCTCCTGCACAACCTCGTTGCGAAAGGCGGTGGGCAAGTGTGCGTAGGCCTCGCCATAAAACGAGAGGCAGGCGAAGGCGGAGAGTTTCGGGAAGCGCGAGCGGGCGAAACCCGAGAAATCGGCCTCCGTCAGCGCGCTTGTCATCTCCCGCGCGCGATCGGCGCGGAAGTTCATGAAGACAGCCGCATCGCCATCCTCGACCCGCGCGCCGGTGCCGATGAGCGTCGGCAGGACAAACTCATCGGTTTCGCCGCGGGCGTAGGCCGCCTCAAGCGCCTCGGCCGCTGTGGCCGCGCGATGCTCAGAGGCTGCCTCGACGATCGCCCGCCAGGCCGCTTCGATGCGCTCCCAGCGCCGATCCCGATCCATCGCGTAGAAGCGGCCGCTCACGGTGGCAATCCGCGCGCCGGTTTCGGCGCAAACCGCCTCGGCCGCAGCGAGCGAGCCGGCGGCGCTTTTGGGCGGCACATCCCGGCCGTCCAGAAAGGCATGAAGCGCCACGCGCGTGAGTCCGCGCGACTTCGCCAGCCGCAGCATGGCGTGAATATGCCGCTCGTGCGAATGCACGCCGCCCGGGGAGAGAAGGCCAAGCACATGCAGCGTGCCGCCAGAAGCCTTGGCGGCCTCCACCGCCCCCACGAGGGCGGGGTTGGTGTCGAACTCGCCGGTCTCAAGCGCCCGATCGACCCGGGTCAGGTCCTGGTAAACGATCCGTCCCGCCCCGAGGTTCAGATGCCCCACCTCCGAGTTGCCGAACTGCCCGCGCGGCAGCCCCACGTGGTGTTCGCTTGCATCGATCGTGCCCCAGGGGCAGCTGCCAAGCAGCCGGTCCCAGGTGGGCGTATGGGCCAGCGAGATCGCATTGTCGGGGGCCGCTTCGCGATAGCCGAAACCATCGAGGATGATGAGGATGACCGGGGTGACGGCGGGAGCGGGCATGCAGTCGATGAGGCAGGTCTTCCTACAATTCTAGTTTTGCTCGACCGGCCGCCTTGGCGGCTCAGATTCGCAACCGACCGCGCTTATGCAGTTTCTCGCCAACAACTGGATGCTCGTGCTCATCATGTTTCTTTCGGGCGCGATGCTGCTTTATCCGTGGATTCAGCGGCGCGCCTCGGGCATGAAGGAGATCGGCAACGCGCAGATGAGCTATCTGATCAACCGCGAAGGGGCCGCGGTGCTCGATGTGCGCGAGACGCGCGAACTCACCGGCAGCAAGATCATCGGCGCGGTGCACATTCCGCTGTCTCAGCTCAAGGACCGTGTCGGCGAACTCAAGGCCGACAAAGACAAGCCGGTGATCGTCTACTGCGCGCGCGGGCAACGGGCGCTGATGGCCGGGGGGATTTTGAAGGCGGCCGGTTACACGCGGCTCTACAACCTAAACGGTGGCTTCAAGGCCTGGGCCGAGGCCGGATTGCCGGTGGAGAAGCTGGCATGAAACCGGTACGCATGTACGCCACGGCGGTCTGCCCCTACTGCATTCGGGCCGAGCAGCTGCTTCGCGCCAAGGGCGTCACCGAGATTGAAAAAATCCGCGTCGATCTCGATCCGGCACGGCGCGAGGAGATGATCGCCCTCACGGGGCGCCGGACCGTGCCGCAAATTTTCATCGGAGAGACTCACGTGGGCGGCTGCGATGACCTCTACGCGCTCAACAGTCGCGGCGATCTCGATCCCTTGCTTGCCGACACTTAAGGGAGGACGTGCAAACGCGTTGCCTGCGCGGGCGACCCATCGCCGCAGCGTAGAATCGCGACGTTTCTTTGGCGCATCCGCGCGATATCGCTACCTCTCATGGCCGATACCCCTCCTCTGCAGTCCGATCCGAACGCTCCGGTCTTCACGATTGAGAAGCTCTACGTGAAAGACTTATCCGTCGAAAACCCGAACGCGCCTCAGAGCTATCTCTGGCGTGAGGCGCCCAGCGTCGAAGTGACCCTCGACCACGAAAGCACGCCGATCGAGGAAGGTTTCTACAACGTGCTGATCAAGGCCACCGTGACGGCCACGATTGCCGATCGAACCTTGTTTTTGGTCGAAGGGGCTTTAGGCGGGATCTTTCAGATCCGCAACATCGCCCAAGCCGATCTTGCGCCAGTGCTTGGCGTGCACTGTCCGAACATCTTGTTTCCCTACCTGCGCGAAGTCATCTCGGACGCGGTCAACCGGATGGGATATCCCTCGATCTATCTGCAGCCGGTCAATTTCGAGGCGATTTATCAGGCGCGGCTTCAGCGCGAGCTCGCGCAGCAGGCCGCTGCCGGAGGGCCCGCGACGCTGCAGTAGCGGCGCAAAAAAGGGGGGCGGGATGCGCAGGCGTCTCTGGCACGTCACGGTTGTGGCTTCGGGGGTGTTGGCAGGCGTCGCGAGCGCGCTTGCGGCCGAGTTCCGGCAGACCATCGAGCCCGTCACGATCTCTTACGAAGGCCCCTCGACGCGCGCGAACAAGCAGTTTCTCTACAGCCGCGGCACGCCGCTAGAGGTGGTCGTGCAAATCGAGGGCTGGGTCAAGGTGCGCGACGCGCAAGGCGCGCTCACGTGGGTCGAGCGGCGTGCACTCGGCGAGCGCACGCAGGTGCAAGTAATCACACCGTTGGCGGAGGTGCTTGCCGCGCCCGACCCCGCAGCGGCCGTGCTCTACCGCGCCGAGGCGGGGCTGTTGCTCACGCTGGTTGCGCCGCCAAGTGGGCGCTACGCGCAAGTGCGCCACCGTGACGGCACGACCGGGTTCATCCGAACCGACGCGCTCTTTGGTCTCTGATCGGCAGACGCTCGCCGTGGCCGTGCTGGGCGCCGGCGCTTGGGGCACGGCGATCGCGGTTCGGCTTGCCGCGGAGCCGGCGCGCCGCGTTCGTCTGTGGGGGCACCGCCCCGAGGCTCTCCGCGCGATCGCACAAAGCCGACTCAACCCGCGCTTGCCCGGCATCGCGGTGCCAGAGCGCCTCAACGTGTGTGTGGCGATCGAGCAAGCGCTCGAGGGTGCGGATGTGGTGCTTCTTGCGGCTCCGATTGCCGCTACGGAGCCGCTTGCGCAGGCGGTGGCCCGGCTTCGCCCGCAGGCGTTTGTGCTTTCGCTGGCCAAGGGTTTTGTGGCAACGCCGGCCGAGGCGCGCGACGCGCCAGCGCTTGCGCTCGCGCACGAGGCCTTGGCCCGGGCGGGGTGCGCGCGCGCCGGGTTGTTTGCGGGCCCCAGCTTTGCGCATGAGGTCGCGCAGGGGCTGCCGCTTGCGCTTGTGTGCGCGCTTGAGCGGCTCGAGGAGGCCACAACCGTTGCCCGCTGGTTGCGCGATCCGGGGATGCGCATCTACGCGACGGCGGACCGCACGGGTGTTGCGCTTTGCGGAGCGCTCAAGAACGTCTACGCGATCGGTGCCGGCGTCTCCGATGGCCTGGGCCTCGGTGCGAATGCGCGCGCGGCGCTTGTGACGCGCTCGTTGGCCGAGCTACGGCGACTGGTCCTTGCCGCAGGCGGCAGCGCCGAGACAGTGGCTGGGCTCGCAGGCGTCGGCGATCTCATGCTCAGCACAAGCGGTGATGCCTCGCGCAACCGACAGCTCGGACTGGCGCTTGCGCGCGGCGAACCCGTCGAGGCGATCGCGGCGCGGCTCGGACACGTCGTCGAAGGCGTGGCAAGCGCTTCACACGCCTGCGCATACGCCGCACGCCTCGGCGTGGAGATGCCGATTGCCGAAACCGTGGCCGCGCTGCTAACAGCGCGAATCGATGCGCAGGCCGCGATTCGCCAACTGCTTGAGCGCGAGCCACGCGCGGAGTTTTGATATCCCGGACAGACCCGCACACAAGACCTGCGCTCGCCTCGCGACAGCCGCGCCAGCCACCGCGGGGCAAAAGCCACTCACACCCGCCAAGAAAAAGGCCCGCGCGAGGCGGGCCGAAGGGATCACGAGAAGATTCGCGAGGGGTGACCGGGGGAGGAAAGCACCCGCTGCGCGAGGTCAGTACACGAGGCGCGCCGCGGCGACGCGATCGCTGAGTCGTTCAAACTCGCGCAGTGTCTCGATCTCGCCGTCATCGGCTCGAGCCCCGGAGACGAGCAACACCTCTTCCGCGATCGGAGTGCGACCCAGATTGGCAAAGTCAAGCAACTGCGTATCCATGGCTAACCTCTACTGACGCACTACTTCCGGAGCGAGTTTCGTGCCATCTCACGGTATGGACGGATAATCAACCACTTACGTGACATTGAGCGCCCGCAAGCCGTTGAACGGGCGCTTTTCCGAGTCGCCACTGTCGCAAACGCGCGACAGTTTGCCGATGGTGTCTTGTAAAAGCTTGATTCGACGAGGTTTCGCGTGTTGCCAAACGGCGACGCGCGCGCAAGCAGTCCATGGGCTGAGTCGTGTATTCGAGACAGGCGGCGGCATGGCTTGCCACCGCCCGCGCTTACAACTGCTTGCACCATGCGCTTGCCTTGTGCCGACGAGCGCCAAGAATCTGCCGAGCGATGCGGATTGCGGGTCGACTCATTCGCCAGTTCGTGGTGGTTGCAGCGGGGCTCGGCGCCTTCCTCTTATCGCCGCTCGTCTGGGCCGGCATGGGCATCGAGGAGGCCCGTCATCTGCTCGAGAGGACGGGTTTCGGTGTCGCGCCGGCCGAGGTTGCCCGCTTTGCCCGCTTGAGGCGCGAGCAGGCCGTTGACGAGCTGCTTGCGCGCGTGCAGCGTCGTGCCGTTGTTGCGCCGCCTGCCTGGGCGGAGCGCTACGAGCGCGTCTTTCGCCCCGACATGACGCCCGAGGAGCGCCAGCAGGCCAATCGTCGCGAACTGCTCGAGCGCGGCCTCGAACTGCGCGCTTGGTGGGTGGCCGAGATGCTTGCCACGCCTTCGCCGCTGACCGAGCGCATGACGCTTTTCTGGCACAACCACTTTGCCACCTCGCAGCAAAAGGTGCGCTCGGCGTATCTCATGTATCGCCAAAACGTGCTCTTGCGCGAGCATGCGCTTGGCAATTTCGCGGTGCTTTTGCGCGAGCTCGCCAAGGATCCCGCCATGCTCATCTACCTGGACGGCGCGCAGAACCGTCGGGACGCGCCGAACGAAAACTTCGCGCGCGAGGTGATGGAGCTCTTCACGCTCGGGGAGGGGCGCTACAGCGAACAAGACGTCAAAGAGGCTGCGCGGGCGCTTACCGGCTGGTCGGTTGATCTCGAGACAGGTCAGTTTCGCTTCCGCCCAGCCTTGCACGATCCGGGCGAAAAAACCATCCTTGGGCAACGCGGACGTTTTACGGGCGAAGACCTGGTTCGGCTGCTCGCCGAGCAGCCAGCAACGGCTGAATTCATCACCACGAAGCTCTGGCGTGAGTTCGTCGGCGAGCCGCTGCCCGAAGATCGCGCCGAAATCGAGCGGCTTGCCGCGGCTTTTCGCACCAGCGGGCTTGAGCTCAAGCCGCTCGTGCGCGGGATTTTGCTCTCAGAACGATTCTGGTTGCCCGGGCGGCGCGGCACGCTTGTGAAATCGCCGGTCGACCTCGTGATCGGAACGCTGCGCGGCTTTGGCGTCGTCGTGGAAGATCCCATGCCTTTTGCGATCGTGCTCAGGCAGCTGGGCCAAGATCTGTTTGCTCCACCCAATGTCAAAGGCTGGCCAAGCGGCGAGGCCTGGTTGACCACAAGCACGCTGATGGCGCGAAAAAGCTTTCTCGACCGCCTCTTCCGCGCCGAGGAACAGCCCATGCTCGGCTCACGCATGAGCGAGGCTCAAGGCGGGCGCGTGGCGGGATCCGCTTCCGCGCTCGTCGATCTGGAAGCTGCCGGCTCCCGGCCGGGTCGCGCCCGCATGCGACGATCGTTGAGGGCTGCGGCCGGCCCGATGGGCGCGGCGGTCGCCTTCGACGCCCAGGCCTTTCTTGCGCGCTTCGGCGTCAGCGGCGAAGACGAAGCACGCGAGCGCGCAATCGAGCACATGCTTGCGCTCAAGCCGGTTCATGCAGCGCAGCTTGCGCAAGCGCGCGAAGCGCTTGCCTTCGTGCGTGCGCTTGCGCTTGACCCTGCCTACCAACTCAAATAAGGAAGATGCTTTCCGTGTCCGTCGGCCGACGAACGCTCTTGAAAGCCGGGCTCTCAGTGCCCGTGGTGACCTGGAGTGCGGGTGGCGCCTCCGCCCTCTGGGCCGCTGCTTCTGCCAACCCGTACCGTCGTCTGCTGGTGTTGATCGAGCTGCGCGGTGGCAACGACGGGTTGAACACCTGGGTGCCCTACGCGGGCCAAGCAGCCGAGCTCTACCGGCGCTATCGACCCACGCTGGCCCTGAACCCCGATCAAATCATCCAACTCACCGATACCAGCGGCCTGCATCCGTCGCTTGAGCCGCTGGCCGCGTTTTGGCAGCGCGGCGAGATGGCTGTGATCGAGGGTCTGGGTTACCCGCAGCCGAACCTCTCGCACTTCCGCTCGATCGAGATCTGGGACACGGCCTCCCACGCACACGAGTACTTGACCGAAGGCTGGCTTGCGCGCGCGTTTGCGCTGGCTGCGCCGCCTGCGCACTATCTGGCCGATGCGGTCTCGATTGGAGCCGGCGACCTTGGGCCCTTGGCCGGCGGTGCACGCACGCTGGCGATCAACTCGCTGGAAGCGTTCGTGCGTCAAGCGCGGCTTGCCGCACCCCAAGGCCATTCGAACAACCGAGCGCTTGCGCACCTGCTCCGACTTGAGGCCGACGTGCATGCCGCCGGCGCGCGGCTTGATCGGACGCGCGCGGCGCTCACCACCGAGGTTCCCGCGCACGCCTTCGGCCAGCAGGTCAAAACCGCACTCGAGCTCCTTGCTGGCTCGTCCGGGATAGCGGCGCTGCGCATCGGCCTTGGATCGTTCGACACCCACCGAGGGCAGGCTGGAACCCACGCGGCGCTGCTCAAACAGCTCGCGGAAGGCATCGTGGCGCTGCGCGCAGGGCTTCTTGAACTTGGCCGCTGGCGCAGCACGCTGATTCTCACCTACTGCGAATTCGGCCGCCGCGTGCGCGAGAACGCAAGCGCCGGCACCGATCACGGCACCGCCAACGTCCAGTTCGCCTTCGGCGGCGCGCTCAAGGCAGGACTCTACGGCGCTGCGCCGAACCTGGCGGTCCTCGACGGTACCGGCAATCCGCCGCATACGACCGATTTTCGGAGCCTTTACGCCACCGTGCTTTGCGCGTGGTGGGGACTGCCGACCGAAGTCGCCGAGCGGGTGCTTGGTGGGCGTTACCCGCAGCTGGGCTTCGTTTAGCTGAAGCCGCGGCGAACGACGGCGGCTGGCTAAACTGCCAGCACGGATGACCTTCGATTCGCTGACCTTCGCGCTCTTTCTCGCGATCGTCTTTCCCACCTACTGCCTGCTTCGCGCCTGGGGGGCGCGGAAGAACCTTTTGCTTGCGGCAAGCGCCGTGTTCTACGGGGCGTGGAATCCGTTCTTCCTGCTTCTGCTGGCCTTTACGACCGTGTTCGACTGGTGGGCAGCGCAGCGCATGGAGGCATCCACAAGCGAGCGCACGCGGCGCGCCTGGATGTGGGCCGCTGTTGGGGCGAGCCTCGCGATCCTTGGCTTTTTCAAGTACGCGCAGTTTCTCGCGAACACCGCAATCGAATGGGCGGCGCATCTCGGCATCACCTACCGCCCGCTCGACCTGGGGATCATCCTGCCGCTAGGCATTTCCTTCTACACCTTCGAATCGGTGAGCTACATCGTGGACGTCTACAAGCGACGGGTGGCGGCCACGAAATCGCTGCGCGATTACGCGCTTTTCATGACCTTCTTTCCGCATCTCGTGGCCGGGCCGATCATGCGCTTTGGGGATTTTGCGCAGCAGATCGCCACCCCGCGACGCCTCACCGTCGAGGATGCGCTCATGGGGCTCTACCTCGCGGTCGCGGGGCTGTTTCTCAAGATCGTCGGTGCGGATCATGTCTTCGCGCCGGTGGCCGATCGGGTGTTCGCAGCCGACTATGCGGCAGGCACGGCGGCCGCCTGGATCGGGGCCTTTGCGTTCTCAGGCCAGGTGTTTTGCGACTTTGGCGGCTATTCGCTGACCGCGATCGGGGTTGCGCGGATGTTCGGCATTCATCTGCCGGCGAACTTCGAATCACCCTTCGCAAGCGTCGGGATCGCAGAGTTGTGGACGCGCTGGCATATCTCGCTTTCCTCCTGGCTTCGCGACTATGTGTTCAATCCGCTCGGGGGCTATCGCAGAGGGCGCTGGCGCGGCTATGCGAATGTGATGATCACCTTCACGGCCTGCGGCTTCTGGCACGGTGCGGCGTGGCACTTCGTGGCCTGGGGCGTGACGCACGGGGCGCTGCTCGTGGCCGAGCGCATGCTCAAGGATTCCCCGCTCGGGGCTTGGCGGGTCTGGGACGTGCGGCTCGTGCGGGCGCTGCTTGCGCTTCTCACCTTCACGCTCTTCACACTTGCCGTGGTCTTCTTTCGCGCGCCGGATCTGGCTGTGGCTTGGCAGCGCCTGGCGGCAATGTTTGGCATGGAGCCCACGAAGGTGGCGGAGTTCGCGTGGAACGGCGAGGTCAAGACCGCGCTTGCCGGCTTGGTGGTGATGCTTGCCGTACAGGCGTGGCTCAAGCCGCGCAAGGGCTGGGAGTGGCTGCGTGAAACACCGCTGGCAGCGCGTGCGCTTGTGCTGGCCGTGCTGCTCACGGCCATCCTGTTTTCGCCCGGCAAGGGGCAGACCTTCATCTACTTTCAGTTCTGATCATGAACGAAGCGCGCAGTTGGCTCCTCATTTGGGCGGCGGCGCTTGCGATCGCTGGGGCCGCCTGGGTGGGCTTTGAGCGCTATTGGCGCGCGCAGGGCTACGTGCCTACGGTGGTCGATGACAAAAACCTCTGGTCGCTAAAGCGCGCGCGCGCGGTTCGCCCGGCACCGCCCACACGGGTGGCGCTACTTGGGGCTTCCCGCATTCAGTACGGCTTGAGCCCCGCCGCGATGCGGGATGAGGCGCGCAAACTTGGGCTCGACATCGACCCGATCATGCTGGCGGTCAACGGTCACTATCCGCTTGCAGCGCTGCGCGATCTCTCGGACGACCCAAAGTTCACAGGTATTGCCATCGTGGGCATCGATGCCCGAGGTTTCCATCGCGAATGGCGCGACATGCAGCAAAAGCATGTGGACTACTACCACCAGGAGTTCACGCCGGCGAAGGCCCTACACCGGCGGCTGCTCACGCCGCTGCAGGAGCGCTTTATCGCCGCGCGGCCAGATTTCGCCTGGGTGACGCTGCTCAACCGCTGGTGGGATGGCCTCGGGCCGCCATGGAAGGAGTATGTGACCTTCGCACGCGACCGGTCAGGGGCGACCGACTACTACAAAAGCGACCTCCGGGCCATCCGCGAAGCTCGCGTGGCCGAGCTTCGCAAGTACTACCCCATGTTCACGCCACCTACGCCCGAGGCGTGGCTCGCAGCGAACCTCGACGTGATCGACTGGGTGCGACGCATCCAGGCGCGGGGCGGCCAGGTGGTGTTCTACCGCGAGCCGGTCTCGGATGAGCATTTCGAGATGGATGAGGCGCGTTTTCCGCGCGCACGGACCTGGGATGAGCTTGCGCGCCGTATGCCCGCGCCGATGATCGATTTTCAGGATCACCCCGAACTCAACATCCCGACTCCCGACACCTCCCACATCGACGCAAGGGACATCGAGCGCCACTCGCGTGCGCTCGTGCAGGTGCTGCGCAAGCTGGGGGTGTGGTGAGCGCGGCGTAACGCCTGCGCCTAGCGCAGCGTGATGTCAGCGTAGCAGGCGCTTGCCGTGCCGCCCAGGGTTTCGGTGTCGGTCATGATGCCGATCGATTCGATCTCGCCGGGTTCTTCGCCGGGAAAGGCCCGCCGGTAGTCCTCGCGAACATCGCGTTCGAAGCTAAGCCATTCGCCCAGACCCGCCGGCCCCGAGCGCACCACGAGTTTTTTGATGCGGCTGACGGTGTGATGATCGATCACCGTCTCGGCGGGCACCTCGGCTTCCCAGAGGTATTGAATCGACGCAAACGGCAGCTCCCAGCCACCCAGGAGCTTGGCCATGTTCATCGCCGCCCGGTCGGCCGCGGGGACCCGATTCATGTCGCCTTTGAACCCGACGAGCACCCGCACCGGCGCATCATCCCGGCCCATGCCGACACTTGTGGCGTTGGGGATCAAGGCCTCGGTGCGCCAGCGCCAGGAGAGTTTCGAGGCACCCGCGAATTCAGGCGGCACCCGTACCGCAAGCACCGACCACGAGCTGAAGGCGTCGGCGCGAATGCAGGGCACACCTTCGACGATGTCGGCGCGGTAGACGGTCTCGGTTTTGAAGCGGATCGGCGCATGCACCCACGGGGCTTGGGTGGGGTCGTTGGGCAGTCGCAAAACCCCTCGCGCGGCCGCAGGGGCGGGGGTGCTTGCCGGTTCCACGGTGGCACAGCCGACGATCAAGAATGCGAGCGAAGCAACGCTTAGAACACGCGCAAGCGTCCCGCCCGACCAGAGCAGCGGATCAAGCATGAATGAGGCAAGTCGTCCCGATCACCCGCGAGCATAACGCCCTTCGATGACGGCAGCGCGCGAGAGAACTTCGGCGAGTGAGGTGGCGATGGCCAGGCTGTCGGCAGTAAGCACTGCCTAAGCGAGCCTGCGCGGCAAGAAGCTCAAAGTCGATCCGGCGAGCACACACGCGGCGCTTCGTGCGGCCACTGTCCAGGCGTTCCTGCCGCGAGCGCGGAGCAATCCGTCATCGACGTTGCGCTTGATTCCCGCGATCAAGTGCGCTTGCGGCACCGGTTCAGTCGGCGGTCGAGGCAAGCCCTTGATCCGAACCGACCGCTTCCCTCACGCTGCGATGTCGAGGCGAACGAGGCAAACCGGGCAAGGCCGCTCTCCGTGGTGTCGAGAGGCCGCAGGCGCTCGCGCCACGCTGCGCTTTCAGAGGGTTGCCGGCCCTAGCATTTCATCGAGGATGTTGGTAAGCCAGCCCATCGCATAGATGCCTTCGATCGGGCTTTCCCGGTCGCTCAATCCGCCGGCGCCCTGAACCGGCTTCATCGTCCGTTCCTTCGGATCGTAGCGATAGACCGCCGCAACATGGATGGCATCGCTCTGAGTGACGAAGCTATAGCAGGTGTTGGCGATTGCGATGTCCTCCAGTGGGGGCTCTCCCGCGAGCTGCCGCGCGATGGCGAGGGCGCAGACCTTGCCTTGCTGGTTGGCCATGTGCCCCGACTTGGGCATCCCGGGGGCGCCCTGGATGCTGTCGCCCACCACATGCACGCCAGCAAGCGCGGTGGATTCGTACGTGCGGAAATCGACCGCACACCAGCGGCCTCCGGCCGCGTTCGCAAGGCCGGAGGTCATCGCGATGCGCCCGGCACGTTGCGGCGGGATGAGATTCCATAGATCGGCTTTGACTTTGCCTTGTGCGGAAAAGACGATTTCGCCATCGGCACCGACGCTGGCGATTTCGGCGTTGGGCGTGTAGGTGATGAGTCCCTTGTACTCCCGCGCCCAGATCCGTTCGAAGAGTCCCTTCTTCGACTGGATTTCGGGATTGGCATCGAACACGAGCAGCTTGGCCCTAGGGTTTCGCTGCTTGAGGCGTGCAGCGATCAGGCTCGCTCGCTCGTAGGGGCCGGGGGGACAGCGATAAGGCACTTTGGGGATGTGCATCGCCACCACGCCGCCTTCACGAAGCTCGGCCAGGCGGTCCCGTAGCTCGATCGTCTGCGGCCCCGCTTTCCAGGCGTGCAGGACCCGCGCCTGAGCCTCGCGCGACAAGCCCGGCACGGCGTCGAAATCGAAATCGATGCCCGGCGCAACGATAAGCCGATCCCAGGCGAGGCGTCTGCCGCCCGCGGTGGCCACTTCGCGCCGACTGGGGTCGATCGCCGTTGCGCTATCCTGAATCCAGCTGATGCGGAAGCGCGCTGCGAAGGCTTCATAGCTGCGGGTCAGATCGCGCAGCCCTATGGCCCCCTGAATCACGCGATTGCTCATCGGACAGGAGACAAATTGCGCCGCCGGCTCAACCAGCGTGACGTTGACGCGCGGGGCGAACTCCCGGAGATAGCGTGCACAGGTGAGGCCGCCGAAGCCCCCGCCAATGACCACGACATTGGCGCGGCCTTGTGCACGGAGGCGTGCGGGCGTGAGCCAGCCCGTCATCGCGATCACGCCGGTGGAGAGAAAAGCACGACGATCCATGAGCTGACCCTCCTCGGCATTTACTTGAACCGGCCGAAATATTCGGCGAGCGCCTTGAGCTCGGCTTCGCTGTAGCCCTTAGCATGGCGCGGCATGACCGTGCCGGGAAGCGTGCCGTTGCGGAAGCCGATCAGCTTGCGTTCAAGCTCAGCCGCCCCCTGCCCAACGAGGCGCAAACCCACCCCTTGGGCACGCCCTTCAACGCCGTGGCAAGTCTGGCAGGTCGCCGCGATCAGGCGAATCGAGGGACTGTCGGCCGACAGGCTCTGCGCCGATACGGCGGCGCTTACCACCAGCGTCGCGGCAAACCCCGCAAGGAAACGACGGACTCCGTGAGCGTTCATACAGCGACCACGAGCAGTTTTTGCCTGAGGTTCGGAATGATCCGACAAGAGACCGGCCAAGTAAAGCGTGTAGGGATTGGGGTTTTTCCGCGTCCGACCCACGCAACCAGGGCGAGCGTTTTTTTCTGCTCTTGGCAAAACGTCTCGACGCACGAGCGATAGGCCGTCTTTGCGCCCCGCGGTGCCAACAACGCCTCGAAGGTGGTGAGGGGCCACCAATGCGGCCAGCTCGATCAGGCTCCCGCCAGTGGGGCCGAGCGTGCTGCTCGGATGGGCCGAGCATCGCCCGAGAAAACCTCTGCTTTCACCGCGGCGTCCTGCCTGGGCCTAAGCGCTGCGGGTTGCCGCGCGGGCGGGTGCGCGGCGGGTGGATGCACGGCTGTGCTTGGCCCGTGCCGAGCGCAACATCGCGACCGCTTCGGATCGGCACGGTCGCCGGCGCGAGGCGCGCCTGGGGGTTGAGCTAACGAGCCGGCGCGATGAGCGCGCGAGCCGATGCGAGCGTGCCTAAGCGCCCCGCGCGAGCGCCCGCGGGACGGAAGTCATGCTGCGTCCGTGTGGCTCGAGCTCGATTGGCGCGCTCATCGAGCGCGCTGTGCGCGCGGACCTACCAAGCGAGCGTCTCGAAGGGGTGGCGCGAAGGAACATCCGGCGCCACACGCAGAGTTCGCGAGGCGCAATCCATCACCACCGCAAAGACCGTTTCCACCCGGGTCTCGGGCGGCTCGCTTGGATCGGCCTCACGGGCGATGGCCGCGAGGGGCTCGCCGGAGGTATCGGCCAAGAGCGCCTCGATGGCCTCCGGTGCGACCGCTTGGGGCCAGCGGGCGACGATCTCACGCGCACGCTCAAGCCGCGGCGCCGAGGTGGCACTGGCAGGCATGCAGCCCGCGCGCTCGGCGAGGTTGGCCGCGCAGAAGTGATTCGTATGGAGCACCACGCCGTGCACGGGGGCAAGCGCCGCCACCCCGCCCGGGCTGTATTCGAGGCAGGCAACTGCCCCGGAGCGATCCCCAAGAATGGCATTCGACGAGGCCGCAAAGGCTGTGCGCTCGGCAAGGGCAACCACCTCGGAGACGCTTTCGCAGTCAAGTGCCGCACGCTGGAACACATGCACCGGCAGACCGAGCTTCATGCCATCCTCGCTCGAGCGCAGGATGTTGAGCCCGATTGCAAGACCATGCGCGTTGACGCCGATCTTGCCCAGCATTCCCGCCTCGGTGAGCACGATGAGATCCGGGCCCTCCGCACGCCGAATCGAGAGTACGAGCACATGCTCGCGCTGCGCAGGCAGCCAATCCCAGTTTTGCGCGACCCGTGTGCGGCCATCCGCCATCCGTGAGGCACTCACGGCAACGCTTGTGCACTCGGCCGGCTGCGCCGCGGATTGTGCCTGTGCGCTGTCCTGCGCTCGCGTCGCCGCGAAAAACCCTTGCGGCAGCAGCTCGGTGCGGGCGTTGAGGGCCAGCAGCGCATCGAGCGAGACGCCACAGCCGGCGGCTATTCCTTGCAGCTCGGTGTAGAGGGACGGATGCAGATCGGCGATCGGTTCTCGATAGCGCCAGGCACGTGCGCAGGCATCGGGCCAGGCAAGCCCCACCTGTTCGAAAAGCGCGCGATAGACACGCAGCGACCCGAGGATGGCCTGCCGCGCCTGCAGTCCGTGCCAACGGCCACGCTCAAACGGCCCGCCGCAAAGCTCGATTCGTGGGAACATGCGCGACATTTTTGCCAAGCCACCCACCGATGAAAACCATCCTGCTGACCGGGGCCACACGAGGCATCGGCCTGGCCACCGCCAAACGCCTGCTTGCCCGGGGCTGTCGCGTGCTTGCGCTCGGCCGCGACTTTCGACGCTTTGATCGCGAGATCGAGCTGCGCTCACCGGCGGTCGAACGGATCGCGTTTGACTTGCGCCGGCTCGAAGCGATCGAATCGCTCGTTGAAGGCCTGCCGCCTCTCGATGTGCTTGTCAACAACGCCGCGATGCTGACGGCTCAGCCGTTTGATCGCTACCCTCTAGCCGAGCGGCGCGATCTGATCGCGGTCAACCTCGAAGCCCCGGCGGAACTTGCGCGCGCATGCCTTGCGCGCTGGTTGGCGCGGCCGCAAGCGGCGCAAAACGCTTCTTCCACCGAGCGAGGGCGCATCGTGAATGTGGCCTCGGTGGCCGCCTTCGGCGGGCATCCGGATGTGTGGTATGGGGCGAGCAAGGCAGCGCTCATCAATCTCACCAAGAGTTTGGCCAAGCGCTATGGGCCCGAAGGCGTGCTCGTCAATGCTGTGGCGCCCGGGCCGACGAAGACCGATATGTTCGAGCGCCTACCGCCTGAGCGCATCACGGAATTCGAGCGGCTCGTGCTCGCACGGCGTTTTGCTGAACCCGATGAGGTCGCGCGCGTGATCGAATGGCTCGCGCTCGATGCGCCGGAGTACGTCAACGGCGCAACGATCGATGTGACGAGCGGGGCGTATTTACGCTGATCGAGTCCCCTCGTTCTCGCGCAAGGCCACGGCAGCCCGTCGGCTCACCCCGTGCTGCAGCAACCCGCCTCGCCGCGAGCGCGGGCGGCCTGCACGGGCGGGCAGGGCTGATCGCCGTAGGAACAAAAGACGCAGCAGTCGCCAGGCTTGGGGCTCAGGCGCGCGCCGCAGCCTGGACAGTCGTAGAAGAAGAGGCAGGCATCAATCGGCATCGGCTCCACCGCTCGATGCCCGCAAGCCGGACAGGTGATAAGCCCCATCGGGCGGGGTGCGTTCATGCGGCAAGCTGCGCGAGACGTTCCCGTACCGAGCGCTCGATGCCCGGCGCATCCAGTCCGACCGAGGCGAGCATGATGGCCGGATCGCCCTGATCGATGAAGCGATCCGGCAGGCCGAGCGTGAGCACGGGGGTTGAAAGCCCGGCCGCGGCAAGGGCTTCCAGTACCGCGCTGCCAGCGCTACCCATGACCGAAGCTTCTTCGACCGTCACGAGCAGATCATGGGTGCGTGCAAGTTCACACACAAGCGGCACATCGAGCGGCTTGGCGAAGCGCATGTTGGCAAGCGTCGCATCGAGCGACTCGGCCACGGTTGCGCAGGGATGCAGCATCGAACCCCAGGCAAGCAGGGCCACCCGCGGGCGGGCCTTTGCGCTGGCCGGCCGCAGGATCAAGCCGCGCCCGAGTTCCAACGGCGCAACCGCGGCATCTTCAGGCCCGTGCGCCGCGCCGCGCGGGTAGCGCACCGCCGCCGGGCCCGCCAAGGTGAGGGCAAAGGAAAGCATCGCGCGGCATTCGGCCGCGGAGCTCGGCGCCAGCACCGTCATGTTGGGCACACAGCGCAGATACGCCACATCGAAGCTGCCCGCGTGCGTGGGCCCGTCGGCGCCGACCAACCCGGCGCGATCGATGGCGAAGACCACCGGCAGGTTTTGCAAGGCCACGTCATGGATGGCCTGATCGTAGGCGCGTTGCAGAAAGGTTGAATAGATGGCCACCACCGGGCGCATGCCCTCGCAGGCAAGCCCCGCCGCGAAGGTGACCGCGTGCTGTTCGGCGATGCCGACATCGAAGTAGCGCTCGGGAAATTCTTGCGAGAAGCGCACCATGCCCGAGCCCTCGCGCATGGCCGGGGTGATTCCCACCACACGCGCATCCGCCGCGGCGGCCTCACAGAGCCAGTCGCCGAAGACCTCCGAGTAGGTTTTCTTCGTCGCCTTGCCGCTGCCCGCGGGGATGCCCACCGCATGGTCGAACTTGCCCACGCCGTGGTAGAGGATCGGGTCCTCCTCCGCGAGCTTGTAGCCCGCGCCCTTTTTGGTGATGACATGCAGGAACTGCGGCCCGGGGCGGTTCTTGATCTTGTCGAGCGTGTCGACCAGCAGCTGCACATCATGACCATCGATCGGCCCGATGTAGTTGAAGCCGAATTCCTCCCAGAGCGTGCCCGGCAGAACCATGCCTTTGACATGCTCCTCGGCGCGCCGAGCGAAACGCGCCACCGAGGGAGCCACAGACAACACCCGCTTGCCGACCGCCCGGACCCGCTCGTAGCTGTGGCTGGCCAGCACCCGCGAGAGATAGCGATTGAGCGCCCCCACCGGTTCGGAGATCGACATCTCGTTGTCGTTGAGGATCACGAGCAGGTCGGCATCCATCGCCCCAGCGTTGTTGAGCGCCTCAAAGGCCATTCCCGCGCTCATCGCTCCATCGCCAATCACGGCCACGACCCGGCGTTTTTCGCCCTTGGCTTTGGCGGCAACCGCCATGCCGAGCGCGGCTGAAATCGAGGTCGAGGAGTGTGCGGTGCCAAAGGTGTCGTACTCGCTTTCCTCGCGCCGCGGAAAGCCCGCCAGCCCGCCCCATTGCCGCAGGGTGTGCATGCGCTTGCGCCGGCCGGTCAGGATCTTGTGTGGGTAGCACTGGTGCCCGACATCCCAGATGAGCCGGTCATGCGGCGTGTTGAGACAGTAGTGCAGCGCCACGGTGAGTTCGATGACCCCGAGGTTCGAGGCGAAGTGCCCGCCGGTCTTGGCGACCGATTCGGTCACGAAGTGGCGAAGTTCATCGCAGAGCGCGGGCAGTTCCTCCGGCGCGAGACGGCGAAGATCTTCTGGGCTGTCGATGCGCTCAAGCAAGCTCATGCGGCTCAGTGTGTGCGCGCGCCCATCGCCCGCGCGAGCGTGGCCAGCCGCTGCGCTCGCGGGCGTGTGGCCACAAGCGGTTCGAGGGCCTCAAGACACTGCTCGGTGAGCCGAGCCGCGTAGGCGCGTGCTTCCTCAACCCCGAGCAGCGACACGAAGGTCGGTTTGTCGTCCTTGGCGTCCTTGCCCGCGGTTTTACCGAGCGTGGCTGTGTCTGCGGTGGCATCGAGCACATCGTCGATCACCTGGAAGGCCAATCCGAGCGGCCGAGCAAACGCGCGCAGCGTCTCGAGGGTGGAACCCTCGACTTCGCATGCAAGCGCGGGCAAGACCACCGCCGCCTCAAAAATCGCCCCGGTCTTGAGCCGATGCATCGCTTCGAGCGCCTCAAGCGTGAGCGACTGCCCCACGCAGGCCAAGTCGATGGCCTGCCCGCCTGCCATCCCCAAGGCGCCCGAGGCCCGCGCCAGTTCGGCAATCGCCGCCACCCGCCCTTCGGCGCGCGCAGGCATTTCAGCAAGCACGGCAAAAGCGAGCGGCTGCATCGCATCGCCCGCAAGCATGGCCGTGGCCTCGCCGAACACGATATGAGCCGTGGGCTTGCCGCGGCGCAGCGCGTCGTTATCCATGCACGGCAAATCGTCGTGGATGAGCGAGTAGGCGTGGATGAGCTCCACGGCCACCGCCGCATGATCGGCCAACTCGATGGCGCAATCGACCGCCTCGGCGCTCGCATAGGCCAGAAGGGCGCGCAGGCGCTTGCCGCCGCCAAGCGCCCCATAGCGCATCGCCTCGAGGAGGCGTCCAGCAGGAAGCTCGCCTGTGGGCAGATGCTGGGCCAGTGCCTGCTCGACCCGCGCCCGATGCGTTTCGCACCAGCGACGGAAAGTAAGGCCGTCAGCAACGGCAGGCCTCAAACGCGCGGGATCGGCAAGAAAGGAAGACAAGCAACCACCTCGCGCCGACCGTCAGGCGCAAGGACAAAGTAAAACCGCCTGGATTGTACGGAGGCGGCCTGTATGGGCCTAGCTTCGGCGCAGCTAAGTTGCATTGCGCTGCAAAGGGCCATCGAAGCCGCCCAAAAAACGTGAAGAACGTCGCGCGCTCGAACGACTCAGGGGCAAGCCGGAGGACTTGAGCCGAATGCTTTCTGAGAAGCGCCGAGCCGTGTGGCCGGGCGGCTCCCAACCGACGCGGCGCCAAGCCTTCAAGGTTCGATGAAGAGATTCAAGCTTGCGGCCAATGTGAGCGATCATCTGATGAAAGCCCGTGCGCTTGCGGCGTCGATGACTCTCGCGCACGTCTCGATCGCGTCTCCGTGTCACTGACACCGCCGAGGATTGCAGCCGCCGTAACGCCGGCCACGCCCAACCCGATGCCGAACAACGAGGCGGCCGCGGATCGCATCCAAGGCCCAGGGGCAAAGCTCTACTCAAGGACGCAGAAGCGCGAAAAGGCTCCGAGCCACGCCAGGCATGCGTTGCCAAAAGGCCCTGAGAGTGGGAGCCGGGCGTTGGGGACGATTCAGGTTCTGCCTGCCGCCGCGGCTCCACAAAACGTTGCGCCGCCGCCACTGGGCTGCAAACCGCCCCAGTGGGGGCCGCCCGTGCCTCCGGGGACGACCCACCTCAACCCGGCACCAGTTGTTCCTTCGTGCTGATTGGGTCAAGAGCCCTCAATCGTGATTGAGCAACCCGTTGAGCGGTGCCGGGCCAGCCCGCGCACCGCTTCTTTTTTGGCCTCGCTTGAGATGCAACGGATGCAATCCCGCGCGGCGTGAGCATCCCCGCCAACCCGGGGGCAAGAAGAACCACAAGCAGCCGCTTGTTGTGCATAGTGAAGAAAAGGACTTGCCTGCACGACTCAGCTCACGGCGAGCCCTACGGAATTTCAACGTCCTCCGCTTCGGGGGGCTCGGGAAATCAAGGATCCTGGGGCGCGCGAATCGTCCATCTGGTCACCAAAGGAGATGAGCCATGACATTCAAAATCTTGCCCAAAGCCTTAGCCGCAGTGTTGACGACCGCCGCGATGGCAACGTTCTTGCCAACCGGCGAACCGCTCGCACAAACCTCCGATGCAAGCGCAAAGCTACGATCGCCCGCGAAGCTGGTCCCCGATGAGGTCGAAAACCCGCCGCAACCGGTCATGCGCGCAGTTGCACCGGACGATGTGGCGATTGGGGAGCCGGAGAATGAAGACGTGGGGGATCACAGTCGCGCCAGAAGCGTGCCGTGTCCGGATCCGGTAGCCCTCAATTTGGTCGGCGCAGCACCGAGCAATACCAGCCCCTTTGCTGCGGACTTTCCGCCGCAGCCGGCTGCGCAATGGATTGAGCCCAAGTTCGGTGGGAATACGGCCGATCGCCATGTGCGGCACAGCTTTCAGTTTCAACAGTTCTGCGCGGCGCAGAAGTGCTGTCAAGTAACCCGCGGGGTGCTGCGTGTTCGGGTGAAAGCGCTGCAGGGCGGCTCGTCGAACCAAAGCCCGGATGCTGGCAACGATTCGATCTCGATCTGGAAGAACGGCACGGTAGTGCACTGGCAGTACCTGCATTCGAGCTTCCCGGTGACGCCAGGCACAGTCAAGACGATCAACATCCCGATTCGGCCCTCGTGGCTCGATGGCTGCCGTTTGAGCTTCCAGGTGCAAGACGACCACTCGGTTGAGGAGGCACGCCTGATCCTGCGCGGCTGTTGCGTGACACCGAACGTAAAGCGCTGAGCACGCTGAAGTCCCTCCATGCGCCCGGCACGAAGGTGCCCGGCGCATGGCTTTCGGAGGAAGTTGCTATGTCTCATGCTCCCACACGTCCTGTTCTCAAGCGGCTGCGTTTTCGCGTTGCAGCTGCGGGGGCGCTTGCCGGGATGTTGCTCTCGGCTTGTGCAACCGGCCCGATGCTCGGCGCGGATGATCCGATGATTCGCGGCGCCGTGGCCGGTTCCGTGCCGGCCGAGGCGGGCGAGCTTGTGCCGCGTTGTGAGGCGCCCCTCGGAACCCTTGCGCTGGCCGAGACCAATGAACCGCACCTGCCGCTGCTTCGGGTGCTCATTCAGCAATCGAACTGCTTCGTGGTGCTCGAGCGCGGCCGCGGATTTGCCACCCTCGATACCGAGCGGCAACTGCGCCAAGGAGGCCTCACCCGCGGATCCAATGCCTCGAGCGAGCCTACGCTCCTCGCCTCCGACTACACCCTGGTGGTGACCGTGAATTTCGCCGAACCCTCTGGCTTTGCGCTGACCACCGGCTTGGGTGGCTTGTTGGGACGCAGTTCCAACAAACTCGACACCTCGCTTCAGGTTGGCAGCCACGGGGCCTCAGCAAGTTTGCTTTTGCTTGAAAACACAAGCGGTGCGCAGATCGCCGCCGCGCAGGGCAGCGCCAAAAACGTCACGCTCGGAGCGGGCATCGGCTTGCTCGGCGGCCTTGCCGCA
This sequence comes from Casimicrobiaceae bacterium, assembly GCA_025056355.1. Classification (GTDB taxonomy): domain Bacteria; phylum Pseudomonadota; class Gammaproteobacteria; order Burkholderiales; family Casimicrobiaceae; genus Casimicrobium. Next base: position 55,984 of record JANWWI010000004.1, read on the forward strand.
GGGGTCAATGCCTACATGCAGACGCCGCAAGGCAAACTGGTTGCAGGCGCCTTGCTGGATGCCTACCGCCGCTTGATCGCTGCGGCTCAAAACTACACGGCTCAACGCGCTCCCGAGCATTTGGGTCGCGGCGGCCGATTGCGCGGCCCGCAGGCGCCGGAGCCAAAGTAAGGGCTTGGCCGGGCCGCTCGGCCCGGGGGAGAGGTTTTCTTGCGAGCGGCAGTGCTTGGGCGCCTTCGGCGCAGCTACCAGCGCAGGCCGCCGCAGCCGAAGATCGGATCGCGCCCCGGCGGCCCGAGATCCCGAGCGCGTGCGCAGAGCGCATCCAGGCTCGCGGGCTCACCGGCCGCGCGCGCCCAGGCGAGCCGGGCCGCCACAAACGGCGCGGCGTAGGAGGTGCCGCTCACATAACGCCCGCCCCCGATCGGCAGCCACAACTCGACGCCCGGTGCGGCCAGGGCAATGTAGGAGCCACGGTTGCCGCGCTCGTAGGGACGGTCTTCCGCATCATGCGCCGCCACCGCAATCACGCCCGGATAGGCTGCAGGGTAGACCGGCGCTGCTTCCGGCCCCGAGTTTCCGGCGGCTGCCACAAGCGTGATTCCCCGCGCGAGGGCGCGTTCAACCACGGCGCGTTGAACCCGGTCGCCGGGCCCGCCAAGGCTCAGGTTCGCAACCATCACCCGGCGCGTGAGCAAGCGATCGAGCGCCCGCGCAAGCCCTACGGTGGTGCCGCGCAAGCGCCCATCCGGCCACGGCTCAAGAATGGCCACGAGCGAGAGATCGGCATCGGGTAAGAGGCCACGAAAGCCGCTTGCCCGGTCGCCCCGGCAGGCCAGCAGGCACAACACGGCATCGCCGTGCTCATGCCCGGGCGAGGCGCCGTCCAAGCGCTCAACGCTCAGCTGCGCATCGAGGGGTAGCGGCTGGGTCGGGGCGGCATCGATGATGCCGAGCTGCGGCTTGAGGCCGCGGAGCGGTTCAGGCCAGCTAAGCGCACGAAGCGCATAAAGCCGCCCGGGCGTTGCCTGCGGTCGAAGCGCGGCAATGCGATCGACGATGGCCCCCGGCCGCAGGCGCTCCAGAGCCTCGATGGCCTCCTCCTCGCCGCCCGGCGGGGTCTCGAACTCGATGAGCAGCAAGCCCAAGGCATCAAGCGCGTAGCGGGCGCGTTCGCGGGCGAGCCCCGCCGGCAACAACGTCGGGATGTCCTGCGACCCCCCGGTTACCTCGACCAGCATCGCCACCCGTCCGGGCCAGTACTCGGCTTCGACCGCTGGCTGGGGGGCCAGGCCCGAGGCAAGCCGCCGAAACAGGCTCCCCAGGTCGATCGTGATTCCGACGCCGCCCGTGATTGCGCCGCCGCCCCGCGGCTCGGCCGGCGGACGGGCCGGCGTGCCCTGGGCGAGCGCCGTGCCGCAAAGAAGGGCGGCCAGAACGGCTGCGCTTACTCCCGTGCAGGCCCGTGCGCGAATGCCCCGCTTCATGGCTCGGTGGCAACAGCTTCCACAAGTGGCGAGGCGCGCAGCCGGGCAAGCGCTTCGTCGCGCCGCGCAGCCGGTACCGCCACCCGCCAAAGCGCAAGCGCGCTCGGGCCGCCAATCACCTCGCCCTCAAGCTCGCGGACGAGCCGCCCGACTTCGGCAAGCCCTACCCCAGGGCGAAAAGCCACCGTGAGGACGCTTCGTTCGGCGCTCTGCACAACCTCGGGGCGACCCCCGAGGGCTTCCAGGCCGGACTGCTCAGAAGGCTGCCAAAGCCCACGAGGCAGAAGCCCGACTACCACGAGGGCCGCAGCCGCCCCAAGGGCAAAGCTCCCGAACCAGGCCCAAAACCCCGCGTGGGGTTTTTTGTTCCGTCCCAAAGCCAGTGCCTGCTGCCACTCGCGCTCGGCACGGATTCGCGCGGCGATTCGCTGCCACGAGCGCTCGGTGTCAAGCGGCGGCCGTGCGCTACGCAAAAGCTCACCAGCACGGGCCAGGCCTTCGGCTTCGGAGCGGTGGGGATCCTCGGGGATGCTCATGCCTCTGGGTCGCTGCTCCAAGTTCAATTCTTCATCGGTCGACGCCGCTTCGCTCGAGGCACTCACGCAAGCGCCGCTTGGCGTGGTGGACCCGAGTGGCCGCGGTGTTTTCAGGAATGGAGAGCAGTTCGGCCAACTCGCGAAGCTTGAGCCCGTCGACCACATGCAGCCAGAAGGCCTCCCGGAGCGGCTCGGAAAGGGCATCGACGCAGTCGGAGAGCCGCTCCGCGCTCTGCTGCGCAAGCAAACGTTCAAACGGCGTGGCGGCGGGGTCTGGAACCTCCTCTGCGCTTTCTTCCTCGACTGGCTCGGGCAGACGTCCACGGGCGCGCAACTGATCGAGCGCCTTGTGCCGGGCGATGCCGAAAATCCAAGTGCGCACACTGGAGCGGCTTTGAAACGAGCCCGCCAGGCGCCATACATCGAAAAAGGTCTCCACCACCACATCCTCGGCTGCGCCACGATCGTCGAGCAGCCGATCGACAAAGCGAAAGAGTGCCGCCGCGTGACGGTCATGCAATTGTTTGAGCGCACTTTCGTCGCCTTGCGCGACCGCGGCGAGGAGCGCCTGATCCGAAATCGGCTCGCTCATGCGCGACCGTCAGCCTCACTGCGGTTGGGCGGCTCGTCGATGGGTTTGAGCACCTCGCCTTCCAGGACACGCACGGCTTGTTCGACTTGAGCGAGTTCAGCTTGGGCGTAACGGATCAGCTCGGCGCCGCGCCGGTAAGCGGCCAGCGATTCCGCAAGCGGCAGTTCCCCCCGCTCAAGCTGTCCCACGAGGGATTCCAGCTCGGCCAGCGCGGCCTCGAAGCTGGCTGGCGGGTCGATTTGCGCGGGTGGGGGGGCCATGATCGTCGAGCGGCTTGTGATCGAGTTGCCGGGATTGTAGGCAGCCGTCGTGGGATCGTGTTGCAAGCGTCCAAGCCGAGGCGCTGCGGGCACAAAGCGGGTGGTTGGCGACAACAGAGCCGTCTCGGTGAGCGCACGCTTGCCTTGCCGAGGCGGCAAAGCGCGATCGGTCATCTCAAGACCGGCGTGATCCGATTCATGCGCAGGAAGTGTTGGTGGGCGCGGCAGCTCGTGTTTCGATCGATGGGATAATTCGATGCTTGACGAAACGAGCTTCCGCCCGTAGCGCTCGGGTTGGGATCGAAGCCCGCGGCTTCGAGTCCTAACCGGGGCAACGGCTACGCGGTGCTGAGGTTGGTGAGCGACGGGTGGGTGCAGCCCGTGCGCGAAGGGCATCCTTGCACCGCCACTTGCACCGCCACAGTATTGGGTTCAATCGGCGTTCGTTTAGCCCACGCGCCGTCTTTGCCTTTCCGGGAAAGGGTTTGACGATGTCACGCCTCCTTTCGGCTGCCGAACTTGCTGTGCCGACGTCGCAACTACCGCCCTCGGTGTATTTCGATGCCGCGCTCTTTGAGCGCGAGCGCGAGCTCTTGTTTGCACGTGGGCCGGGCTATGTCGGGCACGAGCGGATGGTGCCTGAAGTCGGCGACTACTTCGTGCTGGATGCACGCAACGAGGCGCAGATGCTCACCCGCACCGAGCGCGGGGTCCATCTGATTTCCAACCTCTGCCGCCACCGGCAGGCCGTCATGCTCAAGGGCCGCGGCTCGCTCAACTCGACCGGTGGCACGATCGTCTGTCCGCTGCACCGCTGGACCTACTCGGCCGAGGGCGAACTCCTCGGGGCGCCGCATTTTCCGTGCAATCCGTCGCTTTCGCTGGAAAACCGCCCGCTCAAGCGCTGGAACGGCCTGCTCTTCGACGGGCCGCGCGATCCGGTGGTCGATCTGGCTGCACTATCGGAGCAGACGCGCGGCGCGCTCGATTTCTCGGGCTACGTGTTCAACAAAGCGATCGTTCACCCCTGCGCGTACAACTGGAAGACGTTCATCGAGGTCTACCTCGACGACTACCACGTCGCGCCCTTTCACCCGGGCCTTGGGCATTTCGTCACCTGTGACGATCTGCGGTGGGAGTTCGGGGCTGAGTTCTCGGTGCAAACCGTGGGGGTGCACCGCGCTCTTGCCGAGCCCGGCACGCCGGTCTACCGTCGCTGGCACGAGCAAGTGTTGCGGTTCCGTCAAGGCGTGCCGCCCGAATACGGTGCGATTTGGTTCACCTACTTCCCGAACCTGATGATCGAGTGGTATCCGCACACGCTGGTCATTTCTTCCGTCTGGCCCAAAAGCCCGACCGAGACCGTCAACGTGGTCGAGTTTTATTACGCCGAAGAGGTGGCGCTCTTTGAGCCCGAGTTCATCGAGGCCGAGCAGGCGGCCTACATGGAAACGGCTGCTGAGGACGATGAAATCGCCATTCGCATGGATGCCGGGCGCCGTGCGCTTCTCGAGCAGGGTCGGGTCGAAGTAGGTCCGTACCAGAGCCCGATGGAAGATGGCATGCAGCACTTCCATGAGTGGTATCGGGCGCGGATGGGACAGGCCTTGACCGTCTGAAGCCGTTCCGCGGCTGTCCACCGGCGGGGCGCCTGAGCGTTATGCTCGCGCGCGGTTGATGAGTCTGCGGTCGATGACCGCTTCGTTGGAGGATTCGTCCGATGCCAAACACCAGGCCAGTCACCATCGATGCCGCCACGGGCCAGCCGCTCAAGCAGCAGGCGACGTGGAAGCGCGTCATCATCGTAATCCTCGCTTTTCTCTACATCCTCTCGCCGCTCGATCTGCTGCCCGAGGCGATCCCGCTGATCGGCTGGCTCGATGACCTCGGGGTGCTTGCCTGGGCCGCACGGCAGGTGTTTTTCAAGCGGGATTGAGTGACTCCCGGGGCGGGCAGTTAGCCCGTCCGCACACAGTCGACGTAGTAGCGCGTCTCGCCGCGGGCGACCTCGGTGACCAGGCCATGCACATCCGTGTCGAAGCCGGGGAAGAGCTCGTTGAACTCGCGCACGAAGCGCAGGTAATTGACGATTGCGGTGTTGAAGCGCTCACCCGGGATGAGTAGAGGAATCCCGGGCGGATAAGGCGTGACCAGCATCGCCGTGATGCGTCCGGCAAGATCGTCGATGGGCACCCGGTCGACCTTGCGCCGGGCGAGATGTTCGAAGGCATCGATCGGCTTCATCACGGGCTCCATGGGCGAGAGATACATCTCGGTGGTCACCCGCGCGATGTCGTAGCGGCGGTAAGCCTCGTGGATGCGCTGCGCCAGATCGCGCAGGCCGATGCGCTCATACTGCGGATAATGCTGCACAAACTCGGGCATGACCCGCCAAAGCGGCTGATTTTGGTCGTAGTCCATTTTGAACTGCTGGAGTTCGGTCACCAGCGAATTCCAGCGCCCACGCGTGATGCCGATCGTGAACATCACGAAAAAGCTGTAGAGCCCGGTTTTTTCGACGATGATGCCGTGCTCGGCGAGGTATTTGGTGACCAGCGAGGCCGGGATGCCTCGGCTTGCAAACTTGCCGGAGATGTCCAAACCCGGGGTGACGATGGTGGCCTTGATCGGATCGAGCATGTTGAAGCCCGGCTCAATATCGGTAAAGCCGTGCCATTTGTCGCCGGGCTTCAGAAACCAGTCCTCGCGCTTGCCCACGCCTTGATGCTCAAAGCGTGTTGGCCCCCAGACCTTGAAAAACCAGTCGCGTCCAAACTCGCGGTCGACCTTGTCCATCGCACGGCGAAAGTCGAGCGCCTCAGAGATCGACTCTTCGACCAGCGCCCCGCCCCCGGGCTGCTCCATCATCGCGGCCGCGACATCGCAGCTTGCGATGATCGCGTACTGCGGCGAGGTGGAGACATGCATCAAGTAGGCTTCATTGAAGCGCGTGGTGTCGAGTTTGAGGGTCTCGGCCTCCTGCACGAGAATTTGCGAGGCCTGCGATAGACCGGCGAGCAGCTTGTGCGTGCTCTGGGTCGCATAGATCATCGTGTCCTTGCACGGCTTGCGCCCCGGCCCGATGGCATGCATGTCCTGATAGAAAGGGTGGAACGCTGCATGCGGCAGCCACGCCTCATCGAAGTGCAAGGTCTCGACGTAGCCCGCCAGTTCTTGTTTGATGGTCTCCACGTTGTAGAGCACACCATCATAGGTGCTCTGGGTGATCGTGAGGATGCGCGGCCGAGCGCTTTTGTCCCGAACCAGCGGATGTGAGGCGATTTGTCGTTCAATCGCTGTGCGGGTGAAGGCACGACGTGGAATTGGACCGATGATGCCGTAGTGGTTACGCGTGGGGGTCAAAAAGATCGGCACCGTGCCGGTCATCACGATTGCATGCAGCACGCTTTTGTGGCAGTTGCGATCCACTAGCACGATGTCATCACGGGCCACACTGGCGTGCCAGACGATTTTGTTGGACGTCGAGGTGCCGTTGGTGACAAAAAACAGATGATCGGCCCCGAAAATGCGCGCGGCGTTTCGCTCGCTGGCGGCTACCGGCCCGGTGTGATCCAGCAGCTGACCGAGCTCATCGACCGCGTTGCAGACATCTGCACGCAGCATGTTCTCGCCGAAGAACTGGTGGAACATTTGCCCGACCGGGCTTTTGAGGAAGGCCACCCCGCCTGAGTGTCCCGGGCAGTGCCAGGAGTAGGAGCCGTCGCGCGCGTAGTCGACCAGCGCCTTGAAAAAGGGCGGTGGCAGCGAGTTCAAGTACTTGGTCGCTTCGCGGATGATGTTGCGCGCGACGAACTCGGGCGTGTCCTCGAACATGTGAATGAAGCCATGCAGCTCCTTGAGGATGTCGTTCGGAATGTGCTGCGAGGTGCGTGTTTCGCCGAAGAGAAAGATCGGCACATCGGCATTGCGCTTTCGTGTGGCCGCAATGAACTTGCGCAGCTCTTCGATGGCTTGGCTTTGCGCGCCGTCTTCGCCGACTTCTTCATCATCGATCGAGACGATGAAGGCGCTGGCCCGGGCGGACTGGTTGGCCACCATTCCGACGTCGGTGTAGGTAAAGCCACCGACGACCTCCATGCCCTGTTCCTCGAGCGCCTTGGCCAACGCCCGGATGCCTAGGCCGGAAGAAGACTCGGCGCGCCAGTCTTCATCGATGATGACAATCGGAAAGCGAAATTTCATAGCGTGGAGCGGGTGGGGCAATAAACACCGGGCAGGCAGTCGGGGGATTGTAGGAAGGGCGGCGGTCGCGCGTCGGTTTCCCTGAGCTCTGGCGCGCTGGTCTGCGGCGGCGGCTGCGGTCGCCTCGACCGTTTGCGTGCGGATAATGCTTCCCCATGTCTCCGATTGAGCGTCTTCTCGAGGAATTTGCCCAAATCGAGGGTAGCGAGGCGCTGCAGATCGCGCTCGTGCTGCTTGCCTTGGCCGGCGGGGCGCTCGCGGCTTGGTTTGCGGCCCGGCGTCGAGCTTCGGCCTTGGGCGAGGGGATGCGCTCGGCTTGGATCCAGGCGCTCGTGCATGGCGTGGCGTTCCCGGCCGCAACCACAGCCATCCTGGCTGCCGGCGGCTATCTGCTCGGCGCCCGGCGCTTGCCGACGCTTGTGCTGCTTGCGCTGACCATTTTCGGGTCGCTCACCCTCCTGCGGCTCGTGGCGCAGCTTCTGCGCCGGCTCTTTCCACGCTCGGCACGAATTCGCGCGCTCATTTCCTGGGCAAGCTTGCTCGTCTGGGCCGGCATCGTGCTCAACGCGCTCGGGCTGCTTGCGCCGCTTGCGGAGGACCTCGATCAACTCATCCTGCCGCTTGGCAAAGCGCGCGTCTCGGTGCTGGCCCTCTTGCAGGGGCTCGCGCTGGTCTCGCTCACCGTCGTGGCGGCGCTGTGGCTGTCGGCGCTCGTTGAGGCTCGCCTGATGCAGCTCAACCTGGACACAAGCTTGCGGCTCGTATTGACGCGAGCGCTGCGTGCCGTGCTCTTTGCGCTCGCGCTGCTCATGGCGCTTGCCTTTGCCGGCATCGATCTGACCGTGCTCTCGGTGTTTGGCGGTGCGCTTGGGGTTGGGCTTGGGCTTGGGCTGCAACGCATCGCAGCCAACTATGTGAGCGGTTTTGCAATCCTGCTCGAACGCTCGGTCCGGGTGGGCGATGTGATCCGCATCGAGGACAAATTCGAAGGGCAGATCACCGACATCCGCACCCGCTACACCGTGGTGCGGGCTCCGAATGGCCGTGAATCGATCGTTCCCAACGAGACGCTTTTGACCCAGCGGATTGAAAACCTGTCCTTCGCCGACCGGCAGGTAGCCCTCACCTGCACGGTGACGGTTGCCTATGCAAGCGAGGTCGACCGGGTGATCGAGTTGCTCGAGACCGCCGCGCGCACCACACCGCGTGTGCTTGCCGAGCCCCCTCCGCGGGCGCTTTTAGCCCAGTTCGCCCCGGATGGGCTCGAGTTCAGCCTCGTGTTTTGGATTGGCGATCCGGAAAACGGTCAACTCAATGTGCGCTCGGATGTGAACCGCGCAATCTATGCGGCGCTTCGGGAAAACGGCATTGAAATTCCCTATCCGCAGCGGGTGATCCACCCGGCGGCGCCTCCTTCGATGCCGGCGTCATCGCTCGGGGCTTCGCTGCGCTCGCATTAGAAAAGCCGTGCTTGCCCGGCAAGCCGCCCCGGGTCGAAGCGGGTCGAATCAAGCGCCACACGCGCGGCAAGCGCCTCCCCCGTGAGCAGGCCCAGACGCTTGCAAGCCACACGAAAGCGCTGGCGGATCAGCTCGGACCATGGGCCTTGGCCACGCATGCGCGAGCCGAATTCGCTGGTGTTGTCACGGCCGCCGTGCAAATCGCGAATGCGCGTGAGCACATGCTGGGCGCGATCGGGAAAGTGGTGCGCAAGCCACGCCGTAAAGAGCGGACGGACCTCCCAAGGCAGACGTATCGTCGTGTAGCCGGCCCCGAGGGCGCCGGCCTGCTTGGCGCGTTCGAGCACACGTTCAAGAAACGCGTCGTTGAGAAACGGGATGATCGGAGCAACAAGCACGCTCACGGGCACACCCGCACGCGCAAGTGCGGCGAGGGCCTCGAGTCGCCGCTCGGGGCTCGAAGCGCGGGGCTCAAGCACGCGCGTGAGCCCGTTGTCAAGCTGCGTGATCGAGAGGAACACCTGCACGAGCCGCTGCTCGGCAAGCGCTTGAAGCAGATCGAGATCGCGCGTGATGAGTGCGCTCTTGGTCACGATCGTGACCGGGTGCCGGGCCGCGAGAAGCACCTCAAGCACCGCGCGGGTGATCCGTTCGCGCCGTTCGATCGGTTGGTAAGGGTCGGTGGCCGCGCCCAACTGAATCGGTGTGACACGGTAGCCCGGGCGCGAAAGCTCCTTGCGAAGGAGCTCGGCCGCGTTTCGCTTCGCGAATAGCTGGGTTTCGAAATCAAGCCCCGGCGAAAGGTTGACATAGGCATGGGTGGGACGCGCGTAGCAATAGATGCAACCGTGTTCGCAGCCGCGGTACGGATTGAGGGTTTGCGAGAAGCGCAAATCCGGCGAGTCGTTGCGCGAGAGAATCGTGCGGGCCTGCTCGACATGAAGCTGTGTCAGCGGCCGAGGGGCTTCATCGACGAGCGGCTCGGCGGAATCGTCGTCAACGCTTCCGCGCACAACGGTCTCAAAGCGGCCCGGCAGATTCGAGGTTGCGCCGCGGCCTTTGATGGCGCTCGACACGGACTCTCCAAAATGCTGTTTGTTTGTACAGTCTACCGTGTCCGCGAACCCCGGTGAGCAGGACAGCCCGGACACCCGCCGGGCTTGCGCTGCGCTGTGCGCGGGAGCGCGGCTCAGCCGCGGGCTTTCTATACGCCTTCGCTTCGGCGCATCAGCGTGGACTTGCCAAACAGGCTTTCGATCAGATCGACCGCAAGCAGCGCGGTGCGGTTTTTCATGTCGAAGGCCGGGTTGAGCTCCATCACATCGAGCGAACCGAGCCGTCCGGTGTCGGCGATCATCTCCATGCAAAGTTGCGCTTCCCGGTAAGTGGGGCCGCCCGGCACCGTGGTGGCAACGCCCGGGGCGATCTCCGGGTCGAGAAAGTCCACATCGAGGCTCACATGCAAGTGGGTGTCTTCGTCAAGGCCGGCAAGGGCCGACTCCATGACCGTGCGCATGCCCAGCTCGTCGATCGAGCGCATGTCGAAGACTTCGAGTCCCTGCTCGTGAACGAACCGCTTTTCTTGGGGATCGACGCTGCGGATGCCGATGAGCACGATTTGCGCCGCGGTGATCGCCGGGGGAGGATCGATGAGGTTGACAAGCGCGGCCGCACCGTGGCCGAGGAGCGTGGCGACCGGCATGCCGTGGATGTTGCCCGAGGGCGTGATGGCGTTCGTGTTGAAGTCCGCGTGCGCGTCGAGCCAGAGCACGCGAAGGCTTTTTTGGCAACGACGGCAATGCTCGGCCACGGCGGCAATCGATCCGATCGCAAGCGAGTGATCGCCGCCCATGACGATCGGCAACTCGTGCGCACGCAGAGCGCATGCCACGGCGTCGCGCACGGCCACGTTCCAAGCGAGCACTTCGGGTAGATGGCGATAGCCATCCACGGGCGGCTGCCAGGGGTTTGGCGGTCCAGCGAGATTGCCATCATCGTGCACGATGAGGCCTCTCGCGCGCAGCGCCTGCGCAAGCCCCGCCACACGAAGGGCCTCTGGACCCATCGACGCTCCGCGTGCCCCGGCGCCGACATCGGTCGGCACACCAATCAAACGGACCACGCGGGCAAAAGATTCGGCGGACATGCGGGCGCCTGCCGACCGCCGCCCAATTGCAAGCGCCGCAGCGCGGCGGTCAGTGAACGAATCGACGCGTCGCCAAGCTTAGCGAAAACGCCCCTTGCCCGAGCCAGAGAGCGCCCGTGACGCTCATCGGCGAGAGGCACAAGGTGATCTGCTGCCGCGTGCATTGCTGGCGAAGTTCGCCAAATTCGGGCAACTCCTCAATGTCCGAGAGCGGGCCGGCGTAGCTCGCGACGATGGTTGGGGTTGCAATCGCCTCGCGCTGGACGTGTTCGAGGGCGCGACGCAGTACTGCGACGCGTCCCCGCAGAGAGCCCCGGACCCGCTCGGACACACGGACACGATCCATGTGCATGTGGAGAACGGGCAGCATTCCGAGCAACTCGGCCAGATGCTGTTTCCACCGCGCGATCGGGCGCATTTCGATTGCTCGGGCCGAGCGCGCGAGATCGCCCATCGAGCCAGGCACCGCGAAGGTATGCACGGCGCTACGAAACTCGTTGATCCCTTGAGCGATCGAGGCCGACGGCGCATGGGTTTCGCGCATGCGGACCGCTTCGGTCAAAAGCAGTCCGCAGCCCGTCAGCGCGTTGGCTGAGTCGGCAATCCAGGCGCGCAGCATGGGGCGCGCCGGATCGATCGCACGGCGCACTTTGGCGTGGATTAGAACGAGCGACTGCACGGCGGCCAGCGCGTAGCCATAGAAGTTGCTTCGGCGCGCCGAGTTCGTCACGAACACCACGCCAGTGGTATCCCGCCGCAAATGCCGTTGAATGCGATCGCGGATCGCGATGGGCGAGGTGGGAACGGTGGTGGGCGCCAGCGCGAGCAGCTGCGCCAGCTGCTGGTGGAACCGGTTCAGCGAGGTTGGTTCGCGCGTCTCGAGCGCCTCGCCCGCTGGGGTCTGAATCGCGCGCGGAACAACGACGATGCCGTGGTAGTCCAGCCAAGCCTGCGGCATGTCACAAGCGCTGTCGACAACGACGACCGTGCGGCGCAACGTCTCAGCGTCGGGCCGGTCACGCAGACCCGGTAGCGAATGTGTGATCTGGTCCTGAACGTAGGCAAGTGCCGCCGAGGTCGATAAGTCAAGCGCGTGATAACCCTCTATCGAACCGGGATGAGGTGCAACCGCTTGAGGTCTCTCGCGGCGGGAGGGGAAGAAATGAGGCATTGAGACGTCGGCACCGCGCTCGACTGCGTGCATGCCCCAAAAAAAATCGGGCCGACGACTCGGGTGGACAGCGGACAGGTGGCTCATACAGCGGACTTCTCACTCAAACAGCGGACAGCTCACCTCGAGGCAAGCGAGCATCGTAATGACCGCGCCTGGCTTTGGGGCCCAAGAAAATGCTGAAACGCGCGGCGCTCGATGGGGTGCTCAAATGGCGCCGAGGCTGCGGTCGAAAAGCTCTACGTTGCCGCCGGAGAGCGTGACCGCGACGCGTTTTCCCGCGAAGCGTTCCCGCGCTTCCCAGAGCGAGGCCAACGCGATCGCGCCTGAAGGTTCAACCACGATCTTGAGCCGCTCGAAGAGCAGGCGCATCATCGCGCGCACGGTCTCGTCGTTGGCGGTCAATGCGCCGCTCACTTGCTTTGAGATGATCGTCCAGGGGCGCGTGCCCACCGCCCGGGTTTGCAAGCCATCGCAGATCGTGCGGGGCAGCTCGATCGAGACGATTTCGCCGCGGGCAAGCGACTGCCCGAGCTTGCCGCTTGCTTGAGGCTCGGCACCGTAGAGCTCGCAGCGCGGCAAGAGGGTTTTGATGGCAATCGTGCAGCCGGCGAGCAATCCTCCACCGCTTGTGCAAACAATGAGGGCATCGAGAGGACCCGCATCGAGCGCGATCTCGAGCCCACAGGTGCCCTGGCCGGCGATCACATCCCAATGATCGTAAGGCGGAATCAGCGCTGCCCCGCGCTCGCCCTGAATGCGCTCGGCAAGCGCTTGTCGGTCTTCTCGGTAGCGGTCGTAGAGCACGACTTCGGCCCCGTAGCTGCGCGCGGCTTCGATCTTGAGGGCAGGCGCATCCGCGGGCATCACCAGGGTTGCCGGCGTGCCGAAAAGCGAGGCGGCAAGTGCCACGGCTTGTCCATGATTGCCGGAGGAAAAGGCGACGACTCCTCGCGCCCGTTCGGCCGGCGTGAGCTTGGCGATCGCGTTGTACGCGCCTCGGAACTTGAACGCCCCGCCGCGCTGGAAATTCTCAGCCTTGAGTAGCACCGTGCAGCCGAACATCCGGTTGAGGCTGCGGCTGCTGAGGATCGGCGTTCGATGCGCCACCCCGCGCAAACGCTCGGCAGCGGCGGTGATGTCGGCGAACGAGAGCGTCTCTTGCGCGCTCACTTCGCAAAAAGCTGCCCGAGATCGTGGAACGCCTTGAATTCGAGCGCGTTGCCGGAGGGATCGAGCACGAACATCGTCGCCTGCTCGCCCGGTTCGCCCTCAAAGCGGACGTGTGGTTCGATCAAGAACCTCACCCCGGCGGCGCGTAGCCGCTCGGCAAGCGCCCGCCACGCCTCCATGGACAGCACCACACCGAAGTGCCGGCAGGGCACCCAATCACCGTCAACCAGATTGGTTTGAGCCGGTGCGCACTCCTCGGGCGCAAGATGCGCCACGATCTGGTGGCCGAAAAAATCGAAATCGACCCAGCGCTCGCTTGAGCGACCCTCGGGGCAGCCGAGCACGCCCCCGTAGAAGGCGCGCGCGGCAGCGAGGTCATGGGTCGGGAAGGCGAGGTGAAACGGGGGATGGGCCACGGCGACACCAAGCGGATCGATTGGATGCGGCCGATTCTAGGAAAGGTGACCACGGGCGGCGAGCCCCACTCAAGCCCGGGCGCGCGAAGCAAACGAGCCAAGGCAAACCCGCTCAGGACGGCGCTTCCGCCACAAGCCGCCAGGCAAGCGATCGACCCTGGGTAAGCGGCACAACGGTTTCCTCACCGAAGGGGAACTCCTCGGGCGGCCTCCAGGATTCGCGCACGAGCGTGACGGTGCCTTGGTTGCGCGGCAGGCCGTAGAAAGCCGCACCGAAGCGGCTTGCAAAATCGTCGAGCCGTTCGAGCGCCCCGACGCTTTCGAAGGCTTCGGCATAGAGCTCAAGGGCGGCGTGGGCACTGTAGCAGCCGGCCGCGCCGCAGCAGCTTTCTTTGCTGTTTTTCGCGTGCGGGGCGCTGTCGGTGCCGAGGAAAAACTTCGGATTGCCTGAGGTGGCCACCTCCAGCAGCCGCTGGCGGTGGCTTTCCCGCTTGAGCACGGGCAGACAGTAGAAGTGCGGGCGGATGCCGCCGGTGAACAGGGCGTTGCGGCTAAAGAGGAGGTGCTGCGGGGTGATGGTTGCGGCCACGTTGGGCGGTGCCTCCCAGACCCAGTCGGCCGCCTCGCGTGTGGTGATGTGCTCAAGCACCAGCCGAAGGGCCGGAAAGTCGCGCCGGATCTGCGTCAGCGGCCCTTCGATAAAGCGCGCCTCGCGATCGAAGACATCGACCTCGGGGGAAGTGACCTCACCGTGCAGGCAAAGCGGCACACCGAGGCGCTCCATCGCGGCAAGGGCCGGATAGACCCGCTCCAGTGCGGTCACGCCGGACTCGGAATTCGTGGTCGCCCCGGCGGGGTAGTACTTGAAGGCCACTACCTCGGGCGTCTCAGCCACCCGCGCGACCTCCTCGGGCGCGGTCCGATCGGTGAGATAAAGGGTCATCAGCGGCTCGAAGCGCGCCTCGGGCATGCTTGCTCGCAGCGCGGCGAGGATCCGCGCTCGGTAAGCGAGCGCTTGCTCGACCGTCGTGACGGGCGGTTTGAGGTTGGGCATGACGAGTGCACGCGCGAACTGGGCGGCGGAGTGCGCAACCACCGAGGCCATCGCTGGTCCATCGCGCAAATGCAGGTGAAAATCGTCGGGTCGGCCGATTTGGAGCTGTGCGGGGGCGGGCCTCATGCGCAAAGTCTACGCGAGCGGCTCGTGCCTATAATCCGCGGCCCCCGATCGACCGACAACGGCTAAGAGCCTTTGTCTCGCCCAGGCGTGTGCCCTGTCGGAGGCTCTGATCGCAGGACATCCGCCTTGTATGCTCCAATGAGGGCTCTGGGCGGATGAGGGTGCATGAATCGACGTTCGAACAACTCACAAGTACGGCCATGGCTACGAGCAAGCAATCTCAGAAGCGGCGCGCGCGAGCGCGCAATGCAGCAACCAGCAGTGCACGGCGCGTTGCGTCCCAGGCCGCAAAGCAAAAACCCAAGCGCAAGAGCGCGACCAAGGCTCCAAAAACGCGCGGTTCTCAGAGCCGCACCCAGAACGCTGCGACGACGAAGAAAAAGAAGCTGCCTTCCTCGGCGGCTAGCGCAAACACGAAGCGGCGCCCGAGTTTGACGCGCAAGGACAGCGAAGAGAAAAAAGTCGCGAAGTCCGAGAAGCGTGGCCAGAGCATGGCGCCGTCGGATGTCCCGGAAGGCGTGAAAGCTTCGCAAGAAGCCCTGCCAACGGTCAGCCCCGAGAAGACGGGGCGCGCCAAGGACAGCGCAGCGCTACCTGAGGCTTCGCTGCGCACCCCAGTCCCGTCTTCCGGAGTGGAAATGAGGCCACCTGCGCCAAGCGCAGCGCTCGCGCCGGCTGCCGCAGAAGGGCGCGCTTCCGCTGAGGCCGTTGCCTCCGAGACGGCTTCGAAACAGCCGCTTGTGGACCTGGAGCGGTGGGCAGATCCGCCACCGCCGCAGATCCGCGTTGATCCGAACAAGCGCTACGGGCCACTGACCGAGGCGGAAATTCTGGCCATGCCCGAGTCGGAGTACATGAATCGCGATCAGCTCGAGTTCTTTCGCGCAAAGCTCACCGAGCTCTATCAGCAAATCCTCGCCAATGCGAGCGATACGGGCGATCACTTGCGCGAGGTGGAAATCGCCACGGATCCCTCCGATCGGGCCACACAGGAGGAGGAATACACGCTCGAGCTGCGCACGCGGGATCGCGAACGCAAGCTCCTCAAAAAAGTCGAAAAGGCCCTGCGCATGATCGATGAGGGCACCTTCGGGTATTGTGAAGAGACTGGCGAACCGATCGGCATCCCGCGCCTGCTGGCTCGTCCCACGGCGACCCTGTCGATCGAGGCGCAGGAGCGTCGCGAGCGCATGCAGCGGCTCTATGGCGATTGAACCTGTCCCAGATCCGAGACCGGCGGCCCGAGCGTGGTTTGCGGTTGAGCCGCGGCGCCCGATTTTTTCCGTAAGCAAGGAGTTTCTGGCATGAGTGCCCCCTTTAGTCTTCCCCCGTTGCCGTACGCCGACAACGCCCTCGAGCCGGTCATCTCGGCCAATACGATCGGCTATCACTACGGCAAGCACCACAAGACCTACGTCGACAACCTCAACAAACTGGTTGAAGGCAAGGACCTCGCGCAGCTGTCGCTCGAAGAGGTCATTCGGGCCTCGGCCGGCAAGCCGGACTTGGCGGGCGTGTTCAACAACGCCGCACAGGTCTGGAACCACACCTTCTATTGGAACAGCCTCAAGCCGGGCGGTGGCGGCAAACCGAGCGGCACCCTCGCGTCGATGATCGAGGCTTCCTTCGGCGACTATGAGACCTTCCGTAAGGAATTCGCCAACGCGGCCGTGACGCAGTTTGGCTCGGGTTGGGCTTGGCTCGTCGAGGATGGCGGCCGCCTTGCGATCATGAAGACCGGCAACGCCGATCTGCCGCTCGTGCACGGCAAACGCGCGCTGCTGACGATCGATGTCTGGGAGCACGCCTACTACCTGGACTATCAGAACTTGCGTGCGAAGTACGTCGAGACGCTGATCGATCGACTGCTCAACTGGGACTTCGCGGAGAGAAACCTCCCTTCTGCCTGAGTCGCTTCGCGAGCGCTCCTCCGACACAAGCGATGGGGGCGGTTCAAGCGCAGCCGCGCATCTGGGCGCGAAACCTGAGCCACTGTTTTGACGATGGCACGCGAATCACCTGTTCGGATTTCGCGCTAGAGGCAGGGCAGGTTGGCTTCGTGCGCGGTCCAAGCGGCAGCGGCAAGTCGACCCTGATTCACCTCCTGGCTGGCGTACTCACGCCAGCCACGGCAAACCCCCCCGGCGGCTCAGCCGCCGAACTCAAGCTCGCCACCGTCGATCTGCTGAAGGCCTCGCGGCGTTGCAGACGGCGGCTTCGGCCGCTTCCAGTTGGCTGGTTGCCGCAGCGACCCGTGTTGCAGGGGCAGCTGAGCGTGCTCGACAACGTTCTGCTGCCAAGCCTTTTTGCGCCCTCGGATCGGCGGACAGGTTCGCTTGTGCCACGAGCAAAGGCGCTCCTCGAAGCGCTTGGGCTCGGGGCCGACGCGGCGCGGCGGGCCTCGGCGCTTTCGGTGGGACAGGCCGCGCGCGTTTGCCTCGCGCGGGCGCTCGTGCTTGAGCCGCCTGTGCTCCTGCTCGATGAACCGACCGCGGCGCTTGATGCGCAAAGCGCAGAGGCTGCGCGTCGACTGGTTGAGGCCGAGCTTGAGCGCGGGGCCACGGTGCTGGTTGCTGCACACGAAACCTCCTGGCAGGCCTCGTGGCAGGATCGCGCGCCGGTGCTGATCGAGGCCCGTGCCGAACGCAGCCACAGGCGACTTGATCCTCTCGCCGCACGATGATGGAGCGCGTCGCACTCGGGCTGCGGTTGCTCGGCACGTTCTTGCGCGAACGTCCGAGCCAATTCGCGCTCTCGGTCGTGCTGGCGGCCTTCGGGATCCTTTGCGCAACGGCGATCCTGTGGTTGCGCGACACAATCGAGACCCACGCGGCGCGCCAAGCCGAGGGCATCGACCTTGTCGTGGGCGCCAAGGGATCGGCGCTGCAAAACGTCCTTGCGGCCATCTATCACGTCGATGTGCCAAGCGGCAATATCCCCCTGGCCGAAGTCGAGGCGATCGCGGCGCGACCCGATGTGGCCTACGCGATCCCGATTGCGCTGGGCGACTCGGTGGCCGGCGCTCGTATCGTTGGCACCACAGCGGCGTTTCTTGATCTCTACGGCGCGCGTGCGGAGCGCGGAACGCGAGAGCTCGCCCCGATGAACGCCCTGTTGGGCGCCCAAGTTGCGCGCCGCACAGGGCTTTCGGTCGGGGATCGATTCATCGGCGTCCATGGCCTTTCCGGCGCCGGCGAAGCACACGATGAGCACCCCTATACCGTCACGGGTATCCTCGCGCCGACGGGACGCGTCGTCGACCAGCTGGTCCTGACCGCCCTCGAAAGCGTCTGGATCGTGCACGAGGGCCACACCGCCGCCACAGAACCCGAGGTGAGCTTTGCGCTCATTGGGGCACGCGGTCCTGCGGCGATGACGACCTTGCCGCGGGCGCTCAATGCGCGTCCCAACCTCCAAGCGGCGGTGCCCGCGCTTGAGGCCGCGCGCCTGCTCACGGCCTTTGCCTGGGTGGTCGCGCTCGTGCAGTTTTTTGCCCTGGTCATGCTTGCCGCGGCGCTTGCGAGCCTCGTCGGAGCCCTGATGCAGGCCGTGACACGGCGAGAGCCCGATCTTGCGATGCTGCAGGCGGTCGGCGCGCGTCCCTGGCAGCTCTCGTTGCTGCTGAGTCTCGAGACGCTGGCCCTTGTGGTCTTTGCTGCACTGCTTGCCGCGCTGACCCTGGCCGCTTTGCCCGCGGTTGCCGATCGCGTGGCCGGCACGGGTTTGCCGTGGTCGGCCGTCGACGGTATAAGCTGGTTTGTGCTCGTGGTCGCGCTCACGCTTCTGGCCGCGCTCGTGGCGACGCTTCCCGCCCTGCGGCGAGCGCTTCGTGTCGATGTCGTCGAACAGTTGGTGCGACGGTAACAACAAGGGTTCGTGGGATGATGCGCGCGACGATGGATCGAAGGGTCCCGCGAAAGGGACGGCGTCTTTGCGTGGCGCTTTTGGTGGCTGGTCTTCTCACGCCGTGGCTCAGTGAGGCTGTCACCTCCGTTCCACCCTCAGGGGTACATCCCCCCCCGGGCGGCCTTCTGCAGCCGTATCAATTTCTGCCCGAACGACCGGGCTTTGTCTCCTGGAAACTGCTCGCGCAAGTGGGGTTACTTCGCCAGAACAATCGCCTCGTGCCGCAGTTTTCCCCGGAGGTCTTGCAACTGGACGGGAAAAGCATTCGCCTGCAAGGCTTCATGATGCCGCTTGACATCGGTGACCGGCAGCGGCGTTTTTTGCTCACGGCAGCTCCGCCGCATTGTGCATTTTGTTTGCCGGCCGGGCCCGAATCGATGGTTGAGGTCCGGGCCAAAGACCCCGTGCGCTACACGATCGATCTGGTCGCGATTTCCGGACGGCTGCAAGTGCTGCGCGAGGATCCCGCGGGGCTCTACTATCGGCTTGTCGATGCCGAGGCGATCCGGCCCTAGGCTTTGGCCGTCCAGGCAGCCTCAGGCTCGCATCGAGGCGTCCGAACCCAACGCCGGCAAAGCGGTCACGACACTGTAAGGCTCAGCCTCTTTGAGAGAAGCCGTTCGAAGGCTTTTTGCGGTATCTTCAAGCTCACGGTTTTGATCACGACGTGTTCGGTCCGACCCGATCCGCCGCGAGCGTACTTTCTGTTCAAAGCGTCCATGGCCCTCAAGTTTTTCCCGCGAGATGCGAGCTCAGCGCCGCCTCAGTCTGGCTCTGGCGCGGGCAAAGAGCCACGCATTGAGCACCGGGATGCCCTTGGCCGCCCGAAGCCGGTCGACAGCGGGGCGGTGCCGGATCGCGGCACCACGCAAGGGGGCGCGCTATCGGCGGACTTGTGGGCGATTCCGGAGGGCCTGATCGAAGTCGTTGAGCCGCCAGTTGCCAGCCCTTCACTCGAAAACGCGGCGCTCATGTTTGCGCACGGCAACGCTGCTGCAGCGCTTGCCGCGCTGCGCCACGCGATCGAGGGCGAAGATCGTAAACAACCCTTCGTCTGGCTTTGCCTGTTCGATCTGCTCGCACGGGCCGGTGACCGGGCGGCGTTCGATGAACTTGCGTTGCGCTATGTCGTGGAGTTTGAGCGCTCGGCGCCGGCGTGGGACGATCTGGCGACCGTCTCGGACGGCTCCGCGCCAGCCGCCGACCCGTCGGCCTCCCCCACCAAGGGAAAGATTCTGCTGCGCGGCGATCTGTGCGATCCCCGTGCGCCAAACATCGCCGCGCTGACCGAACTGTCGCGCAAGAAACCGGAGGCGCTCAGGGGCCGCATCGCCATCGATGTTTCTGATTTGCGCTCGGCCGACGACGTCTGCGGGACGCTGGTGGCCGGCGCGCTTGCGGCGCTGCGACGCAAGGGGGCCGTGATCGCGTTTCGTGGCCTCTCGCCCCTTGTCAATCGCTTGAGCGCCGCGCTCGAGACGAACAAGGCCTCGATTGCGCGCGGGCAATGGTATTTGACGCTCGAGCTCATGCAATGGGCCGATCGCGAGGGGCCGTTCGAGGACCTCGCGGTCGAATTCGCCGTGCAGTTTGGCTTGTCGCCGCCGTCTTGGGAGCCGCTCACGCCCGCGCAGCGGGCGGCGCTGTCGGCCGCAAGCGAAGCAACCCCCGCTCAATCGCCGCCAGAGACCCCATCCGGCGATCTCGTGCGCTGGCAAGGCGAACTGCGCGGCGCGCATGACCCGCGCTTGCGCAGCCTCGACCCCGAGCGCATCGAGGGCAACGCGTTGTCGATCGACATGTCGCGCGTGATCCGGATCGACTTTATCTGCGCGGGTGAACTTGCCAACGCGATTGTGCGCGTGATGGCTCGGTCGGTCGAGGTTCGTTTGGTCAACGCCTCGCCAATCATTCAAGCGCTTCTGCAACTAACCGGCGTGCCGTCGCACCTCTTTGTGCGGGTCGCAACGCGGCGCTAAGGCCTAGCCATGAGCCACTTTCACGGCACCACCATCGTGAGCGTGCGCCGCGGCGCGACCGTGGCGCTTGGTGGCGACGGACAAGTGACGCTGGGGACGCAGATCGTCAAGGCCACTGCGCGCAAGGTCCGGCGGCTCTATCACGATCGAGTGCTCGCGGGATTTGCTGGCGCCACGGCCGACGCCTTCACGCTGTTTGAGCGCTTTGAAGCCAAGCTCGAAAAACACCAGGGCCATTTGACGCGAGCCGCCGTCGAACTTGCAAAGGATTGGCGGCAAGACCGGATCTTGCGTCGGCTTGAAGCCTTGCTCGCGGTCGCAGACCGTCAGACATCGCTCGTGATCACGGGGCAGGGGGATGTGCTTGAGCCCGAGCACGGAATCCTGGCCATCGGCTCAGGCGGCGGCTATGCGCTTGCGGCCGCGCGCGCGCTCTATGCACACACCTCGCTGACCGCGCGGGAAATCGTTGCCGAAGCCCTCAAAGTCGCCGGCGAGATTTGCATCTACACGAATCAAGAGCACACGATCGAGGAGCTCTCGGAGTGAGCCGAGGCGCCTGCGCCGAGGTCTTGGTCATCGGAGGCGGCCCGGTGGGCTGGGCCTTTGCCCTGGCCACCTGCGAGGCGCTTGGCTCCGGCGCAGACGTCCTTCTGATCGATGCGCTCGATCCGGCTGCCGCGGTCGGCGAAGCAGAAGCCCCTTCGGTTCCGATGGCGACGCGGGTTGTCCTGCTCGCCGAGGGCAATCGGCGATGGCTTGCCTCTTGTGGCGTTTCCTTCCCCCCGGGGCGCGTCTGCGAGGTGAATCGGATCGAGGTGGCCACGACGGCGGGTGCGCCCGATCTCATCATTGAAGCCCGCGACGCGGGGGCCGAGCGGCTCGGGGTCGTGCTCGAGCATGAACAGCTGCGGCGGGCGCTGGCCGTGCGCGCGAGACAACTCGGCGTGCAGTTTCGAGCAGGGATCGCGCGTGCCGTCTCGCCGGTGCACGGCGAAGCGCGCTGGGTCGAGCTCGAATCGGGGGAAGTGTTCGAAGCAAAGCTCGTCGTCCTGGCCGAGGGTCGCGTGGCCCGATTGGCCGAGCCGCTCGGCATCGAGCGGCTCGTGCGCGAGTACGGACAACTCGGCCTGGTCGCCCACTTTCGGCTTGCTCGTCGTGAGCCGGGTATCGCACGCCAGTGGTTTTTGCCCGACGGTTCGATCCTTGCGCTTTTGCCGCTTGCCGATCCGGGCTCGCTGCGAGCCGATTCCGGCAATGATTGCGTCTCGATGGTGTACTCCTGTGGAGGCGAGACGGCGCAGCGGCTCATCGCGCTCGCCCCCGAGGCGCTGGTTGAGGAAATCCGCTGCCTTGCCGGGGGGCGGATCGATTTGACCGAGTGCCTCACCGCCGCCGAGGCCTTTCCGCTCGGTCTGACGCGGGTTGCCGATCCGGTCGCAGAGCGCCTCATGCTCGCGGGCGATGCCGCGCATACCGTGCATCCGCTCGCAGGACAAGGCGTAAACCTCGGACTTGCCGATGCGCGGGTGTGGCAGGCGCTCATTCGCGAGTGCGAGCGCACCGGCGGTGATCTGGGACATCGCTTGCTTTTGTCGGCGTACCGGCGACGCCGACAGGCGGCGGTGCTCATGATGCAGGCGGTGATTGACGGGCTTTGGCGTCTCTACAATCGATCGCCGGCATGGCTTTCGGCTCTTTCGGGCCCCGCGATGCGGAGTCTGTCCTGCTCTTCCGCCTTCCGTCAATGCTTGGCGCGCGCAGCCGTTCAAACGGCGCTCTAGCCGACTGATCTTTTCTGAGGTTCTTCCCGATGATTCGCACTGTGTTTCCCCTGTTGCTGATGGCCGCTTGCGTGGGGCTCATCGCTTCGGCTTGTGATGCCCAGTCCCCCGCGCGCTCGGCCGCCCAGCGCTCGGCCGCGACGAGCCCCGCTCAGCCTCCGGCCGCCGAGCTGGCATCGATCGAAAAAGCGCTCGCCGAGCGCTTTCGCGGCGCACCGATCAAGGGTCTGCGCGCCTCGGTCTTGCCCGGCCTCTACGAGGCGATGGTCGGCGATGATCTCATCTACTTCGACGCGAAAGTGAGTCACTTCATCGTTGGGACCTTGGTTGAGGCCGCCACGATGAAAAACCTCACCGAAGAGCGCGCGGCCGAGCTCCGCGCGATCGATGTCAAGCAGCTGCCCGTCAAGGATGCCATCAAATTCGTGCGGGGCAAAGGCGAGCGCGTGCTCTATGTCTTCACCGATGTGGATTGCCCGTTCTGCACGCGACTTGAGCAGACCCTGCAGGAGATGGACAACATCACCGTCTACAACTTCATGTTCCCGATCGACAGCCTGCATCCGGCAGCGCGATCCAAGCAGAAGGCGATCTGGTGCGCGAAAGATCCGCTAGCGGCCTGGCAGGATGCGGTGCTTCGGCGCAAGTTCGACCCGAACGCCAAGGGCGACTGCGACAACCCGGTCGATCGCACGGTGGAACTTGGCCAGCGGCTTGGGATTCGGGGCACGCCCACGTTCTTTCTCGCCGACGGACGCATGGTCTCGGGGGCGCTGCCGAGGGAGCGGCTCGAGGCGCTGCTCAACGCCGCGCAGGCGCGTGTGGCGGCTCAGCCCAAATAAGCCGGATCCGCCCAGGCACACCAGCTGGCCGTTTTGCGTCTTTGCCAGCGAAGGAGACTGCCATGCCGCTCATGGACTTTATCCGCAAGGAGCTCATCGAGATCATCGAGTGGGTCGATGATTCGCGCGATACGCTTGCCTATCGCTGGCCGGATGAGGACAAAGAGATCAAAAACGGCGCGCAACTGATCGTGCGCGAAGGGCAGGTCGCGCAGTTTGTCTACCTTGGGCAGTTCGCCGACACCCTGGGCCCCGGCAAACACACGCTCAAGACCGACAACATCCCAGTGCTTTCGACGCTGCTTGGCTGGAAGTACGGCTTTGAAACACCCTTCAAAGCCGATGTCTACTACGTCACCACCCGCGTCTTTGCCGGCAACAAGTGGGGCACGGCCAATCCGATCATGCTGCGCGATCCGGACTTTGGCGTGGTGCGTGTGCGCGCCTATGGGCAGTATGACTTCAAGATCGTCAACCCGCCGCTTTTTTTGAAGGAAGTCGCAGGCACCGATCACCACTTTCGGCTCGACGAGTTCATCGACGTGATGCGCTCGAAGATCGTGACCGTCTTCAGCGAAGCCATCGCCAGGGCACGCGTGCCGGTGCTTGAGATCGCGGGGCGCTACAGCGAGATCGGTCAGGCGCTTTTGCCCGGCATCAATCCGTTCACCACCGCCAAGTACGGACTCGAGATCACCGCCTTCAACATCGAAAACGTCTCGCTGCCGCCGGAGGTCGAACAGGCCATCGACAAACGCGGCGCCATGACCACCATTGGCGACATGGGTGAATACATCCGCTACAACCTCGGCAACGCGATTGCCGAAGGCAAAGCCGGCAGCATGGGCATGGGCGCGGAATTCGCAGCGGCCTTGGCGCTCGGTCAACAGATGCTCAATCAGCCGGGCGGCCCGGTCGGTGCCAATCCGAACGCGCCGCGCGGGATGGTGCCCGGGGTGATGGCAGCCGCACCCGCAACCGCCGCGGCCCCGGCGATCGAACTTCTGAGTCCGGCGCAAGTGGCCCAGCTGCTTGGGGTGGGCGAGTCCGATGTGATGGCCGAACTCGAGGCCGGAAATCTCAAGGGTCGCCGCATCGGCACGCAGTGGCGTGTGACGCGCGAGGCGGTGGACGCCTTTCTGCGCGGCTAGCGCAGACGGGCCGCAGCGAGCTCATGCCGCCGGCCACTGCCACACACGGCCCGAGCACGGCGCCTGAGCGGCAGGCGCGCAGCAAATTCAGTTGCGTGGCCTGCGGCGGCGAGGCGGTCTGGAACGCTGCGAAGCAGAAGCTGCTCTGCGCGTTCTGCGGAACCGAGGCCGCGTTGCCGTTGCACGGCGAGGCACCGGCAGGTCTGCAGACAAGCGACATCGTCGAGCAGGACCTGGCCGCGGCGCTGCGCAAATTGCAAGGCGAACATCGTGGCTGGGCGCGCCAGGCGCGCATGATCCAATGCCAACACTGCCGCGCCATCAGCGTACTTGCCGCAGAAAAACAAGGCGAGCTCTGCGAGTTCTGCGGTGCCGCGGCCCTGCTCGATTACGAGGGCGACGACGCGGTCATTCGTCCCCAGGCGGTCTTGCCGGCGCAGCTGAGCGAGGCGCGAGCGCGGGAGATCATTCGAGCCTGGTTCGGCAAGCTCTGGTGGGCGCCTCAGGCGCTCAAGAAGCAAGCGCTCACCGACACGGCGCGTGGGGTTTATCTGCCCTACTGGACCTTCGATGCGCTGGTGGAGGCGCGCTGGCGGGCCGAGGCGGGCTACCGCGAAACAACGATGGAAAGCGTCTGGGAAAACGGGCAGCTCAAAACCCGCCCCGAGCAGCGCATCCGGTGGCAGCCGGCTTCAGGCCAAGTGCGGCATTTTTTTGATGACACGCTCGTGTGCGCCTCAAAGGGCGTACATGCAGCCCTTCTGCGTGCGATCGAGCCCTTTCCGACTACCGAGCGTGGCGCCGGCGCACTCAAGCCCTACGATCCGGCCTATGTGGCCGGCTGGACGGTGGAGCGCTACCAGATTGACTTGATTCAAGCCGCCAAGCTTGCCCGCGAGCGCATGCTTGAAGCCACGCGCGAGCTTTGTGCCCGGCAAGTTCCCGGCGATCTGTATCGCAACCTCGAAGTCGAGGCCGATTTTTCGCGTCAAAGCTTCAAGCACATTCTGGCCCCGGTGTGGCTCCTGAGCTACCTCTACCGCGGGCGCGCCTACCAAGCCGTCGTCAACGCGGTCACCGGAAAGATCGCCGGCGAATACCCCAAAAGTGCGCTCAAGATCACGCTTGCCGCGCTCAGCGCGCTCGGGCTCGTACTGCTTTTGCTTGTGATGCAGGGGCGATGAGCGCCTCCGTGGCTTTCCCGGCAACACTGCCCTCGGTCGAGCACTTTTTCACCCATCCGCTTTTTGCTCCCCACGCGGCCGGCTGGCCCCCGAAGATCGAGGGCTCGCCGCGACTCGTCTCAGCACCCCTGCGCGCTCAAGGGGCGCTTGCGTTTGAGCGCGCAGTGGTTGAGCGCGACGAGCTGTGGATGCGTCCCGGCAATGCGCATGATGCGTTCAATGCCCTCATTTGGCGGCTTTTCCCGCGCGCCAAACGGGCCATCAGCCGGCTGCATGTCGCGCTTGGTCACGATCCAGCTTCCCCGAACGGCCGCTCGCCGCATCGCGATCGACTCACACTGTTCGATGAAGCCGGGGTGCTGCTTGTGGCGCGTGATGCGCAGCGGCTTGCCCTCGCGCATGCACGACACGACTGGACCGAGCTGTTTGTGGCCCGCCGGGCGTGCTGGCACACCGCTATTGGCGTGATCGTGTTCGGGCACGGCGCGCTCGAACAGATCGCGGCAAGCTTTGCACGTACCGGGGCCGCGCGCATTCCGCGCACGCTCACGCTGACAGGGCTGTGGCTCGAGGCCGATCCGAGTGCGCCGCTCGAACAGCTCGATGGCTTGCTGGCCGAGGGCATTGCAAGCGCAGGCCTGCTCAGGCCGGAGCAGCCGCGCTGGCCGCTGCCACTGATCGGCGTGCCGGGGTGGTTCGCAGAAAGCGCGCACCCGGCGCTCTACGAGGATCGCGAGGTGTTTCGCCCGTGGCGTGGTTCGGGTTGAGTGGGCCTCAAGCCCCGGTCCAGACCGTGTGCAGCATCTTTGCGCCAAGCAGATAGAGCAGCGCGGCAAAGAGACGCTTGAGCGTCAGCACCGGAAGCCGATGCGCAAGCCGCGCTCCGATCGGAGCCAGAAGAACGCTGGTTACGCAGATGCCCACAAGCGCGGGCAGGTAGACAAAGCCAAGCGAGGGCTGAGGTACCTGCGCATGGCCCCAGCCGTTCCAGATGTTGCCGATCGTTGTGAACACCGCAATGGGCAAACCGAGCGCCGCCGAGGTCCCGACGGCGGTGTGCATCGGTACATTGGTCCAGGTCAAAAAGGGCACCGAGAAAAAGCCGCCGCCTGCGCCCACAAGCGCCGAGAGCACGCCCACGGTAAAGCCCGCTAGCGTCAGGCCCCAGGCGCCGGGCAGGTGCCGAGACGGCTTGGGCTTGAAATTGAGCAGCATTTGGGTTGCGGTGTAGAAGAGAAACCCGGTGAAAAACACCCCCAGAAAAAGCGTCGAGAAGCTCGCCAGAAGCCGTGCTCCGACCAGGCTGCCAAGCAAGATGCCTGGGCTCATGAGCGCAACGGTTTGCCAGTCGACCGCGCCCCGGCTGTGATGCGCGCGCACCGAGGAGCTAGCCGTGAGCATGATCGTGGCCATCGACGTGGCCAAAATCACCTGCATCTTGGTCTCGAAGGGAAAGTCCTGCGCGGCAAACAGCATGGTCAGGATGGGTACCATGGTCATGCCGCCGCCGATCCCCAAAAGCCCCGCCAGAAAACCCACCACGACCCCGAGCGCGAGGTAGGCCGCAAACCAGGGGGTGAGAAAGGCTTCAAACACAGCTGACCGGAGCCGATCAATCGGCCCGCCTCAAGAAGCGCTCGCAGATCAAGCGCCAGTGGGCTTCTTCCACCGGTGTGATCGAGAGCCGGTTGCCGCGCTTGAGGATGATCAGATCGGCAAGCTCCGGGACGGCGCGTAGCGCGGCCAGGGGAATGAGCGGCACGCGCTCGACGAATTCCACATCGACGCACCACCAGATCGGCCGTTCGCGTGTGGCTTTGGGGTCGAAGTAGGGGCTGGCCGGATCGAATTGCGAGGCATCCGGATGTGCCGGGCTTGCGATGCGGCAAATGCCCGCGATTCCGGGCTCGGGGCATGAGGAGTGGTAGAAAAAGGCTAGCTCCCCGACTTGCATGCGATCGCGCATGAAGTTGCGCGCTTGATAGTTGCGCACACCGAACCAGCTCGATCGCCCCTCTCGCGCGAGATCGTCGATCGAGTACTCCTGCGGTTCGGATTTCATGAGCCAGTACACGGCCGTACTTTCTCGAATGAGCGCGCAAAAAAGAAGGGAGCGCACGCTCCCTTCGTGGAATTCGGGTGCCCCGCCTTCGCCGTGTCGGCCGGCATCTTGAACCGAGGTTCAAGAGCGGTTGCCTGCACGCGCGTCGTAGGTACAGCTGGCAAGGGCGACACGGGCCGCCTCAGGAGCCGCGCGCATGGCCGCGCGTAGACAGGCATCCTTGCGCACTGCGCTGTTGGTTCGAAGAACTCTACGACCGCCACGCACGACGCAGGAGCGCACTAATTCTACGGCGCCTCAAGAAGAAACGGTGCCACGACAGGGCAGCCGGTCTGCAGGGGTCTCACGCACGCGTCTGAAGGAGCGCCTGCGCGACTTGCATCTGCAGCGCCTCGATGCGTTCGACCAACTCGCGCTCGCCCGGCGGCGGCGCCGAAAGGGGGGCGGTGGCGTTGTCTTCGGGGCGCGGCACCGAGGTCTCGGCGGCTAATTCGAGCGCGGCCAGCAACAGCACGCGTTCGAGCTCGGTGCGGGGACTTTGCCGAGCGATGCGCTCACAGAGCGCTTGGACGCGCTCGGCGGCTCGATGCAGGCGCTCGGCTTGCGCGGCTGGCGCTGCGACGCGAAACGTGCGGCCTTGGATCGTAAGGTTGAGGCTCGAAGAGTCAGCGCTCATGGCAGGCTCGCTTACGGAAGACGCTCCACGAGCGCGCGCAAGCGCTCGCGCGCGCGCGCGAGGCGCTCCTCGCGCTCGGCCAATTCGCTGCGCAGACGCGCGTTTTCGGCAGACAGTTCGGCAAGCCGCGCAAGCGCCTGCCCGAGCGCGCGTTCGAGCCGATCAATTGCTGCGGAGAGCCGTTCCGTCACGACCTCGTATTGCCTTCGCTTGGCGTGGCCAGCGCCGCAAGCGCACGCGGGGTCTGATCGGTGGCCAGCGGCACGTAACGCACGGCAAGCACCTCATATTCCTCCACCCCGGAGGGGGTCGGCACGCGTACCGTGTCGCCCTCGCGGTGTTTGATCAGCGCCCGAGCGATTGGCGAAAGCCAGCTCACGTAGCCACGCTCCGGATCGACCTCATCGATGCCGACAATTGAGATCGTTTTCGACTGACCGCGCGCATCGGCCAGTTCGACGGTCGCCCCGAAAAAGATTTGATCGGTGTCGCGCGAGGCCGGATCAACGATTTCGGCCTCATCGAGCCGTTTGATCAGATACCGTATGCGGCGATCGATCTCGCGCAAGCGGCGCTTGCCATAGAGGTAATCGCCGTTTTCGCTGCGATCGCCGTTGCCGGCGGCCCAGGCCACCACGCGCGTGACCTCAGGTCGTTCGACCTGCGTGAGGTGCACGAGCTCCGCCTTCAAGCGCGCGTAGCCGCCCGGGGTCATGTAGTTCTTGGTGCCGGACGGCAGCGGCGGAAGACGCGCCTCTTCCTCGTCGAGCTCAGCCGCGAGATCCTCTTCACGGGTGAACGCTTTACTCATGAGTCCTCACGCGCTCTTGACCACTCGGGCGGGGGCTAACAGTGTATCGCGCGCCCGCGGCCACGGCGTCGAAGCGGCCACCGAGTCGCGGCCGGGCTCAACCCCTGCGGCGCACGTGCGCGAGCGCCTCACAGAGCGCTTCGAGCGTGGAAAAGCTAGCAAGCGAGGGACGGTGCAGCGCCGAGCCGTCGAACGCGAGCACCGGCACGGACGGTGCAAGCCTCTGCCAGAAGCGCTTCACCGCCGCAGCATCCGGTTCGGCAACGAGGATGAGTTGCGGTTGGGCCGCAACAATGGCTTCGCGCGAGACCTCGGCTGCGGGCTGCCTCAGGTGGCCAAAGAGGTTGTCGGCGCCACAGAGCGCAAGCGCCTCGCCGACCAGATGGACATTGGAAAGCGTCCAAAGCCGCTCACCGCCTAGATGGTAGAAGACACGAAGCCGTGGCTGCTCGGCGCTGCGGGCTTTGAGTCGTATGAGCAAGCGCCGAAGCTCGGCGCTTCGCCTGCGAGCGCGCTCGAGCGGCTCTGGGCCCGCCCAGGCCGCGAAACGCTCGAAGTCGGCGAGGATCTGCTCGAATGTCCGTGGCTCGCTCGTTTCGATGCGAATTCCCTGTCGGCGTAGCGTTTCGAGATCCGCTGCCCGATTGCCCGAGGGCCAGGCCACCACCACATCCGGCTCAAGCGCGAGGATC
Source organism: Casimicrobiaceae bacterium (assembly GCA_025056355.1). Lineage (GTDB taxonomy): Bacteria > Pseudomonadota > Gammaproteobacteria > Burkholderiales > Casimicrobiaceae > Casimicrobium. Next base: position 85,695 of record JANWWI010000004.1, read on the forward strand.
GCCTCGATGTTGGCTCCGAGGTGGCTTGCGACCTTCGCTCGTTGCCTTGTTTCCTCGACAACACTCGGGCAGCTTTCGGTGACACCGACCACGCGGGGCCCGAGACCTGCCTCAAACAGTAGCGCCGTGATGTGTGGCGCGAGGCTCACAATGCGCTCGGGGGCGCGTGCCACTGCGGCCGTCGCCCAGGCGAGGGCCGCAAGCAGGGCGAGGCCGCGGGCGAATAGGCGCATCCGGCGCCTCGGCCTCAAAAACGGCCGGTCAGGCTCAGACGCCACAGGCGACCGCCGGTCGAGTAGCCGCGCGCGGTTTGGTAGTCGCGGTCAAACAGGTTGTCGAGGGCCGCCGTCAACTGCCAGTCTCGCGCGAAACGCCAGCGTGCGGCCAGGTCAACGACCGCATAGCCGGGCAGTCGGTTTCGGTTGTCTGCGTCGTCGAAGCGCTCACCCGAGCCACGCAAGGTCGCAGTCAACTCGATTCCGCCAGGCAGCGGCGCCACGAGGCTTAGGTGCCCCCACTCACGGGCACGACGCGGCAGCCGTCGGTCGGTCAGGCGGTTTCTCGCATCGAGCAGGTCGAGGCTTGCGCTAAAGCGCAGCGCGCCAAAGTCTTCGCTGAACGTCACAGTGGCGCCCTGAAGCCGAGCTCGCGCGACGTTTTGCGGCGCGCAGTTGAAGTTCGCGTCGCAAACGAACCGAATCAGGTCACGCACCTGCGAGCGGTAGCCGAGGAGCGAAAGGCGCATCGTCTCGCGCTGCCACGAAAGCAGCGCCTCGAGGCTGCGACTTGCCTCCGGTTTGAGCCGCGGATTGGAAAACCCCGGGTAGTAGAGATCGTTGAAGGTGGGCGCCTTGAACGCGGTTCCGGCGGTGAGGCTGACGCGAACACCCGGCGCGGCTGCCCAACCCGCAGAGACGGTTCCTGTCGTGCGCGTGCCGAATTGGTTCGAATCATCAAGACGCAGATGACCTGCCACGCGGATCGGGCCTTGCCAATCGAGCCCGAGCACGGCGCTTGCGGTCCTGCGGCTTTTGGCGAGCAGTCCGTCGGTGTCGGCGATGCGCTCGCCGCGCCATTCGACGAGTGCAAGCGCGGAAAGCCCCGGCTGCAGCACGGCTCGCGTTTGCCAGGCCGCTTGCTGGTTGCGCGTGACATAGCGGCCGCCGAATGAGGAGACAAACTCGGCGCTTTCGCGACCATGCGCAAGCAAGAGCTCGCTTGAGGCGGATGCGCCCTGCCAGCGTAGACCCGCCTGCGCGGCAATCAGGTCGAAAAGCGCGCGGTCGTCGCGCATGGGAGAGCCGTCGTATTGGCTGTTGCTCGTGCTGGCGGTGACCCGTGCATGCAGCGACCAGGCCTGATCGAGGCGCTGCTCAAGGCCGAGCTGGCCGCGCGTGACGCGCCAGCCGTCCCGGTCGGGGTTGAAGCTGAAATCGCGCGGCTCAACGATCGCGTTCCAGCCGCGGCTGGTCTCATGGCCGGCACTTGCGTCGATCCGTGTGGCGCCGGCCTGGAGCCGGGCGTTTGCCCGCGCAGCGAGCATCTGGTTCGCTCCGGCATCCAGACCCAGCTCGACGCCGGCGCGAGCCGTCTCGCCGCTGCGTCGCGTGATGATGTTGACGACCCCGCCGACGGCATCGGCGCCATAAAACGTCGCATGAGGCCCGCGTACGATTTCGATCGCTTCGATTTGTTCGAGGCCGAGCGTCTGCAGCGCTGCCTGACCGCTAAAGGCGGAGGCGATCCGCTGGCCGTCGATCAGCACGAGGGTCTGGTTCGAGTTGTGCCCGCGCAGAAACAGCGACGGTGTGGCAAACGGGCCGTTCTGGGCGACTTGCACGCCAGCGACTCGGGCCAGCAGCTGGGCGAGATTGGCCACCCCCGAGGCGGCGATCTGCTCGGCGCTCACGATGGTGACATCGCGCAAGACGGAGGAAAGCGGCTCCGCGCTTCGCGTTGCCGTGATGACCAGCGGCTCGGTGCGGAAAGCCTCGGGGGCTTGCGCGTGGATCGAGGCACTCAGCGGGGTGAGTGCGGCGGCCAGCGCGAGCGCTTGCCAGGGCGAGTTTCGGTCGGGCGATTCGTTTGGCATGGGTGAACACCTCGGTTCGATGAAGAGGCGGCGCCCTCCGCGCCGCGGAAGCTTGGTTCACCCGAGATCGTGGAAAAGCGCGCCGGCAAGTCTGCTCGGGCCCAAAGGTTCGGCGTGCGAAGCGCAGCTCGTCTGATCTGCGGAGCGGAGACCACCGAAACTTCTGGCCGAAGCGTTCGCCTTGGGCGAGCTCACCCCCTGCGGTTCGCGCCCCGCGACCCGGGTCCCTCGCGTGTGCCGCGGAGGTGGCGGCGCACGGGCGTTGAGGCCGGTCTCCGGACTCTCTGCGCTTCACGCCGTCTTCCCGGCGCCTTTCACGGCACCAGTGACGAGGTGGCGTTGAAGTGCGATCACGACACAGGCGCCATTCCGGACGAATGAGCGAGCGAGCGATCGCGGCAGACTACCGTTGCGGGGGCAGTCGCGGCATTGCCCGTCGCGGAAGCGAGACGGACGCACCGCGTTCCCGATTCTCCGCTGCGCAACGAACAACCGCAGCGGCACCTCACGCGAAGCCGAAGCATAGCAGCCGTGGAACAATCCCCGGCCATGAAAGACGGCCTTGCGAGCCCCTCGGCTCAAGCACGGGCGGCTTACCCTCAGGCGGCGCCTTCGTTGACCGACTGGGCGCGCTATCGGCGGCTGCTTCGCTACGCCTGGCCCTATCGTGGGCGCCTTCTGTTTGCACTGGTCGCGCTTGCGGTGGTTTCGCTGGTCGAGCCGCTCATCACACTGTCGGTCGGCCAGATCGTCGACCGGGGCTTCGGCGGGGCAGTTGGAGGTTCGGCCGTGCCGACCGGGGCGCTTGCGCAGTCCTTCCTCGCCCCGCTCGATCGAGCGCTGTCGGCGGTGCCGGTTCTTGCTTTTCCGTTTCTGCTTGTGCTGGTGTTTGCCGTGCGGGGCGCAGCGAACTTCCTCGGGGATCTGGCGCTGCATTGGGTGGCCAGCCGCGTGGTCTGCGATCTGCGCGCCGAGACGTTCGCCCACCTGTTGCGGCTGCCAGCGGCCTGGTTTGACACGCATCCGCCCGCCGAAACCACCTCGCGGATTGCCTATGACGCCCAGCAGGTCGGGCAGGCCACCGCGCAGGCGCTCACCGCGCTCGTGCAGGACAGCTTGAAGCTACTGGCGGCGCTTGCCCTCATGGCCGCCGTGAGCTGGCGGCTCATGCTCGTGGCCTTCGTGGTCGCGCCGCTCGTGGCTCTCGTGGTGCGGATGATCACGCGCCGGCTGCGCGCGGCAAGCGAAGCCCTGCAAACCCGTATGGCCGAGCTCACGCGCCTGACCGATGAGGGTTTGCGTCACCAACGCATGGTCAAGCTCTTCTCTGCCTTCGATTGGATGCACACGCGCTTTGCCGAGCGCACCGACGCGGTGCGCAGTGCCTACATGAAGCAGGAGCGGGCGAACGCGCTCGCCGCGCCACTCATTCATCTGTCCGTCTCGCTCGCCATTGCCGCAATCGTGGCGCTGGCGATTCTGGAGGGCCAGCGCGGCCGCATGACCGCCGGGGATTTCTTCGTCTTTTTCACGGCCTTGCTCGCCCTGCTACCGCCGCTCAAGTCACTGGCCGCGGTCAATGGCGTCATCCAGCGCGGGCTCGCAGCGGCGGCTTCGCTTTTTACCATCGCCGATACGCCGGCCGAGCCCCAAGGCTCGGCGACCGGGGCGGCGGTAAAGCCGCAAGGGAATGTGCCGGCGATCGCCTTTCGCGACGTCTCGTTTCGCTATCCGACGCGCGAAGAGGAAGCGCTGCGCTCGGTCAGTTTCACCGTGCGCCCCGGGGAGCGCGTCGCGATCGTGGGCGGATCCGGCAGCGGCAAATCCAGTGTCGTGGCGCTGATCGCAGGGCTGTACGCACCGCAGAGCGGTTCGGTGGAACTGTTCGGCGAACGGCTCACGCCCGAGAGTGCCGTGCGGTTGCGCGCGATGGTCTCCCTCGTGGCGCAAGAGGCGCTCTTGCTTGATGACACCGTGGCGGCCAACATTGCCTTGGGCGCTTCCTCGATCGACCGCGAGCGTGTGCGCTGGGCGGCCGAGGCCGCCGCTGCGCATGAGTTCATCGAAGCGCTGCCGCACGGCTATGACACGCGCGTCGGCGATGCCGGCAGCTTGCTCTCGGGCGGCCAACGCCAACGCATCGCCATCGCCCGGGCGCTCTACCGCCAGGCTCCAATCCTGGTGCTCGATGAGGCGACGTCAGCGCTTGACAGCGAGTCCGAGACGGCCGTGCTCTCGACGCTTGCGCGGCTACCCGAGCCGCGCACGATCGTGCATGTGGCGCACCGCATCGCCTCGGTTCGCCACGCCGACACGATCCTCGTGTTCAACGACGGGCGGCTCGTGGAGTCGGGCCGCTACGACGAACTGATGCGATCGAAGGGCTACTTCCGCCGTCTCAGCGAGCTTCAGGCGGGCGAAAATCCGGCACCCAGCGTTTGAGCTCGGCGCGCAGCGCTTCCGGTTCCGGCCCTTCGAGCCAGCGACGCAACGCTTGCACGTCGAGTTCGAGCGGCGATTCGCGTTCGATGCGTCGCAACTTTGGATGTGTGGTGGCAACGAAGCGCTCTGCGTCGCCGAGCAGCTCCTCGTGAATCTTCTCGCCCGGGCGCAGTCCGGTAAAGACGATCGGCACGGCATCGGCATGTCCGCAGCTTAGCCGAATCAGCGATCGTGCGAGCTCAAGGATCGACATCGGCTCGCCCATGTCGAGCACGTAGATTTCACCTTGCCGACCGATCAGACCCGCTTGCAGAACCAGCTGGGTTGCCTCGGGAATCGACATGAAATAGCGCGTCGCCTCGGGATGCGTCACGGTGACCGGCCCCCCGCGCGCGATCTGCTCGCGAAACTTCGGGATCACGCTGCCGTTGGAACCGAGCACGTTGCCAAAGCGCACCGCCATACACTGCATCGGCGCAAGCGGCGCCGTCGCGCAGATGAGTTCCGCAAGCCGCTTGCTGGCGCCCATCACGCTCGAGGGTCGGACGGCCTTGTCGGTCGAAATCAGCACGAATTTCTCCACCCCGGCGCGCGATGCGGCTTCGGCAAGGATCAGCGTGCCGAGGGTGTTGTTGCGAAGCGCCTCCCAGGCGTTGACCGTCTCGGTGAGCGGCACGTGTTTGTAGGCCGCGGCATGAAACACCACGCGTGGCCGCTCCCGAGCGAGAATTTCAGCGATGCGCGCCTCGTTGCGAACGTCAGCCACGTAGGTCTCGAGGCGCTCGCGCGCCACCCAAGTGAGCAGTCGCTCCTCAACCTGATGCACGGCAAATTCCGAGACATCCAGCAGCACGAGCCGAGCCGGGTGAAAGCGTGCAATTTGCGTGCAGAGTTCGGCGCCGATCGAGCCGCCGGCCCCGGTGACGAGGACGCGCGCCCCGCCGAGCCACTCGGAAAGCCCTGTGGTGTCCAAGCTGATCGGTTCGCGCCCGAGCAAATCCTCAAGCTCAACGGCGCGCAGCTGGGCGATGCTGGCTGTGCCTGAGAGCAGCTGGTCGAACGACGGCACCGTCAGCAGGTGCATGCCGGCGTTGGCGGCGAGCTCGGCGACACGTCGCCGCAGGGCTGGCCCGGCCTTGGGCATGGCGAGAATCGCGTGCCGCGCGCCGAAGGTTTCTGCCACTTCCTGAAGCCGTGCAAGCGATCCGACCACGGGAACATCGTGCAGGCGCGCCCCAGCCGTGGTGGGATCGTCATCAAGCAGCGCGACCACGCGCCACTGAGGCGTCCGCCTGAGTTCCGTGACCAGGCGCGCGCCGGTGTCGCCCGCGCCGAGTACGATCACCGGCTCGCCGCGGGCCGCATTCAGGCCAAAGAGTGTGTGCTCCTTCCAGCTGCGGTAGGCCATGCGTGCCCCGCCCATCAGCACGATCAGCAAGAACGGGTGCAAAAGCACCACCGAACGCGGCCAGATAAAGGATTCGGGCCGAATCAGCGCGAGCGAGAGCACGGTCAGGGCGGTGGCGGTGAAGGTGGCGTAGATGATTCGCAGCAGATCGGTGATCGAGGCGTAGCGCCACAGACCTCGGTAGAGGCCAAAGCCCAAAAACACCGCCACGTGGATCGGCAGCATCCAGGCGAGCGAACGAAGCACGTCGTTGGCCGTGAAGTCCCGTTCCTCGAACGGGATGTTGAACCGAACCCAGTAGAGCCCCGCCCACAACGCGGCCGCCGCCGAGGTGTCGTAGATGAGGGCAAGAAGCGCGCGAGGGTTGCCGATCAAATGGGGGCGACGACTCGAGGCCCAGTGGGCCGCCGCAAGGTAGAGCCCTGCAAAGCCAAGTGCGACCAGAAGGCTTGTGGTTGTGGCGGCTTCGCGGACGAGGAGTGCAAGCAATCCGGCCGCAGCGTTCCAAGCGACGATCCACGCGAGCAGTCCACGATGTCCCAGGCCGGCCAGGACGAGCCGCTGGTAGTAGTGATCCCGATGCGGCCGCGCCGGGTGGTGGCCGTGAAGCGTTCGGCGCAACAGTGTGAAGGTCGCATCAGCCCAAAAGGTTGTGAGCGGCAGCAGTGCCGCTCCGATCGACCAGACTCCGTAGAGCGCTCCGGTCAGCGCCACGGCGCCCAAGGTCAGGCCGATTACGGTCGAGCCTCCGTCGCCCATGAAGATTCGGGCTGGCGGTCGGTTGAACCATAGAAGCCCCGCCGCGGCCCCGAGCAGCGCCGCAAGCAGTTCCGGAACCGGCAGGGGAAGGCGAGCCGCGGTCTCGGGAGCGAGCGCGAGAAAGGTGAGCGAGGCCGTGATCGCGGTGGCTGCCGCGATGCCATCGGCGCCGTCCATGAAGTTGTAGAAATTTGTCGCCCAAATGAGCCAAATCGCCCCGAGAGCAACCACGATCGGCGAAAGCAACGGCGGGCTCAGCCAGCCCGCCAGTACTGTTGCCGAGCTGACGTGCACGGCTAGGCGCCAGGCGGCGCCGACCTCGACCCAGTCATCCAGCGCCGAGATAGCCCAGACCCCCGCAAGCGCGGCCAGTGGCGCGGCGGCCTCAGGCGACAGTGCTGCGATGATTGCGAGCGTGGCTGCGGCAATTCCGAGACCTCCGCCGCGCGGAACAGGTCCCGAGTGCAGCGAGCGATCCGACGGCAGACTCACGGGGCTCGGGAACCCTCTCCGGAGCATGAAAAGGCAGACAAGAGCCGTGCCGAATCCTGAGACGGCGGTGATCGTGAGGGTGATGCTGCCGGGGATCAGAGAGTCGTAGGCGAACAAAATCGGGTTTAGGATCAACGGCGAACGCGACCACTTTAGGACCCAAAGCCGCAGTTCGACTGGTGCGGCCTGTTGCAATTTGACAACAACTCGGCCCGTGCGGCCTCCAGTGTCATCGTGCCGAGACGAGTCGCATCGCTGCTCCTTTGGCAAAATCCCGAGCAGCTTCCGACATTTTCCTTTGGAAGACTCTTGCTCCGCGAAAGTGGCCCTCAGGTCCATCAAGCGGGTTTCAAATTCCACTCAGGAGATATCTGCATGAGACAGTCTGTCATTGCTCTTGCCGTTGGCGCGGCCCTTGCGGGGGCCGCTTCGGCGCAAACCGCGAACGTCACGTTGTACGGCCTTGTCGATACCTACGTCGCTAACGTGCGCACCAGTGCGGGCCGCACGGCGGCCGGTGGTGGCGGCGCACCCGTTGCCTCTGCGAGCGTGTCCGTCGTTGACGCGGGCGGGCTTTCTGGTTCCCGGTGGGGTATCCGTGGTTCGGAGTCGCTCGGTGGCGGCGTGAATGCTGTCTTCACGCTCGAGGGCGGCATCAACTCGGATGTCGGTTCTGCTGCGCAGGGTGGCCTGTTGTTTGGCCGGCAGGCCTTCGTCGGCCTCTCCGGTGGATTTGGCACCCTCACCCTTGGTCGCCAGTATGCGCCGGCGTTCTACGTTGTCTGCGCGGCCGGGGCCGATGGCTGCGGTAACTTCTCGCACGAGGCAAACCACATTCTTCTCCAGCTCGGTTCGACGACGCTTCGCATCGACAACAGCGTGTATTTCAAGACGGCCAACATGGCCGGCTTCACGGCTGCAGCGATGTACGCCTTCGGCGAGAACCCAGCCGGGACCTCGCGTAACCGGATGATCGGCTTCAACGCCGAATACTCCAACGGTCCGATTTATGTGGGCGCCGGTTGGGGCGATCGCAAGAATGCAGCAGGTGCGACGGCGCAGCGCACCTGGCTTCTCGGTGGTTCGTTCAGTGCTCCGATGGCCAAGCTCTCGGCCATTTATGGCGAGTCGAAGTTCGTCTTCCCGCAGACGTTCAAGTTCTGGCAGCTGGGCGCGAACGTGCCGTTTGGTAACGTGACCCTCGTTGCTCAATACGGGCAGGGCAAGTCCGGCGCTGCCAAGCAGGAGCTGATCAATCTCGGCGCCACTTACGCGATGTCGAAGCGCACTGACCTCTACGCGCGCTTCGCGAACGCCGACAACAATGCGTTCTCAAACATCAACGCGGCGGGCATGGGCGGCGTCGCTCAGCAGTATGGGGCTGACAAGCGCGCGATCGCCGTCGGCATCCGTCACCGGTTCTAAACGTCGCGGAGACGTTCATGCAAGGGGGATTCGTCCCCCTTTCGTGGCACGTTTCTAACTTTCGGACTGGAGTCGATTCCGATGAGTTTCCGCAAAACCGTCATTGCAGCTGGCATCGCCCTCGCTTCGACGGGGGCATTCGCCCAAACGGCAAACGTCACCCTCTACGGCAGCATCCGTACCGCGATGGAAGTGGCGCAGTACAAAGGCCCTCAAGGGTCGGCGCGCATCACCTCCCAGGAAAACATCTCCTCGCGCTGGGGGATGCGCGGGTCGGAGGCGCTCGGGGGTGGAATCTCGGCGATCTTTCAACTCGAGGCAGGTTTCGCTAGTGACACCGGGGCCGGGGGCGGCTTCACGCGCGAGAGCTGGGTAGGTTTGCAGGGCGGTTTCGGCACCCTGCGTCTCGGCTATGGGCTCACGCCCTACGATGACGTGCTCGCATGGTCGCACCATCAGGGTGCCAACAGCTGGGAAAACCGTAACAACGGTCTCTCGGGTGGCGCTGGATTTGCGAAGCGAGATCTTTTTACGAACTATACGTCGCAGGCCAACTGCAACAGCAGCGCTTTTGACGCTCGCTACGGCAACTCCATCAGCTACCAGACGCCAACCATTGGCGGGTTCACTTTGCGCACCCAGTACGCGATCATTGGTGAGCAGGCGGGTACGCGTTGCACGGGGTGGGATACCGCTGTGCGCTTTACGCAGGGTCCGGTCCGTCTCGGTCTGGCATTTGCTCAGCACAACAACTTCACGGGCCTGGGGTCGGTAAACGCGTTGCACGATCAGCAAGCGATCCGTGCCTATGCCTCATACCGGTTTGGTCCCGTGATGATTGACGGCGCGGTCGAAGAGGCTCGGTACAAGCCGGCCTCTGGCACGCTTAAGTATCGCTATTGGGAGGTCGGCGCGCTCGCTTCGATGGGCGCCTGGACCTGGGGCGTGCAGTACTCGACGCGTGACAAGGGGCTTGCGGCGGGCTATAACCCTGTGACGCAGGCGCTCACGGTCAATGCCGCAACGCTTGCGCAATGGAATAACGGCGGTGGCAAGCACTTCTCGGTGACGGCTGACTATGCCCTTTCTCCGCGTACGACGCTGCGGGGGTACTACACGACTCTCGAAAACGAGCGTACGATCGTGGGAAGCGCGCTGGGTGGCAAGACCAAAATCAACGCGTTCGCGCTGGGTCTCTGGCATAATTTCTAAGCGCTTTTTTGAGTCTCAGCCACGAGGGGGCGCTTCGGCGCCCTTTTTCGTTCGTGGAGGATGTACCTTGCTGGCGAGCGTCAAATCGAGTGCACGTGAGAACGGCTCGGGCACCCTAGGGGATCGTCTGATTGGCGCCTTCGATACCGGCTTACGCTGCGTGACGGGCGTGGCCGCAGCGGCACGCCCTTCGCCCGCTCAGAAGGTGCCGGAGGCGGTGCTCGACGAGCGCGAACGTCGATGTTCAATTGCCCTGATGCGGGTCAACCACGCCGGAGAGGTCGCCGCCCAGGCTCTCTACCAAGGCCAAGCCCTTTTTGCGCGGTCCGAAGCAACGCGCGCGGCGCTCAAGCGCGCTGGGCGCGAAGAGCTTGATCACCTCGTCTGGACGCGCGAGCGCGTGGAAGCCCTCGGCGGGCGCACGAGCTTGCTCGACCCGCTCTGGTATGCAGGCGCTTTCGCGCTCGGAGCCGCTGCGGCAGCGCTGGGTGATGGTGCTTCGCTCGCCTTCCTCAAAGAAACCGAAGAGCAGGTCGAGGCGCACCTCAAAAGGCATCTCGAACGGCTTCCGGCAGCCGATACGCCCTCGCGCGCGATCGTCGAGCAGATGAAAATCGACGAGGCGCAGCATGCGCGCACCGCCGAGAGGCTCGGTGCTCAACCCGTGCCATGGTTCGTGCGTGTTGCGATGCGCGCTTCGGCAACCGTCATGACGACGCTCGCGGCTCGAATCTAGTGGCGCGTGAGCGCAAGCTCGCTTCAGAAAGCCTCGTCGCCGCGAGCCCGTGACGGCGCAAGCAGAAACGCTTCGACCACAGAGATCGTCTGCGCATCCATGAGCATCGGCGCGTGCCCCGTTTGAGGGACGATGATCGCTCGAGCGTTCGGCGCGGTCGCAAGCATGGTCTCGACGGTCTCTGGCGACAAGAGGTCCGAATACTCGCCCCGCAGGATCAAAATCGACTCCACTGCCGACGCACAGCGCTCCCACAGCGGCCACAGATCGACCGGTGGCATATCCAGGGACGCCAAAAACGCTGCGCCGATCTTCGGGTCCGTTTTCGAATGCCAGCGACCGTCCGCACGCCGCTCCCAGGAGGTCTCAACCAGGTGCCGACGTTGCTCGTCGGTCAGCGGGCCGAATGGGTCGAGCGCAGGTGCAACGGCGGCCAAAAGCGCTTCAAACGAGACAAACGATGCGACCGAACCCACGTAGCTCGCAATGCGCTCAAGGCCCCGCCGTTCAATCGCCGGGCCGACGTCGTTGAGCACAAGCCGACGGATCGGCTGCTCTGGCGTGGCCGCCAGCGCCATACCGATGAGCCCACCCATCGAGGTGCCGACCCAGTCCGCCCGACGGATGCCGGACTCGAGCAAAAGCGCCTGCATGAAACGCAGGTAAGTCGGAATTGAGTAGTGTTCGACCCGGGCCAGCCAATCGCTCTGTCCACGCCCGGGCACGTCGGGACACAACACGCGCGACGAAACAGCAAGTCGCGAGGCCAAGACGTCGAAATCGCGCCCATTGCGGGTCAGGCCGTGTACGCAGATGACTGCATGAGTGGCGAGCCGGTCACCCCACTCATGAACATGCATGACGCGCGCTATGCCGTCGACGTCAACCGAGACGCGAAAGCCGCGCGGCGGCGATGGGATCACAACAGCGCTACTGAGGAAACGATGATGCCGTCACGGTCAGCATAACACCAGTCCTCAGGGCGGACCACGACCCCATGCAGGTTGAGCTCGCGGTGCGGCGAGCCGATGCCTTTTTTCGCGCTACGCAACGGGCTCAAGCTCCACGCTCGCACACCGATGTCGGTTTGGTCGATCTCATCGGCATCCCGAACGGCTCCATTGATGACCACGCCTTCCCAGCCGTTCTCAGCCGCAACGCGCGCGAGGTTCCCTCCAAGCAACGCGACTCGCCCGGATCCGCCGCCGTCGACGACGAGCACCCGGCCGTGCCCGGGTTTTTCGAGCATCGCGCGCACGAGCGCATTGTCTTCGAACACCTCTAGGGTCGTGACCTTGCCATGGAACCGGGTTTTGCGTCCGAGGATCAGCATGCCGGGCCGAAGGACTCGCACGACGCCAATTTCAAGTCGGGCCTCGTTGGCGTCGCAAAGGTCGGCCGTCGAAAACGAAGTGGACATGTCAGAGCGGTGCGCTCTCGCGATCGCGGAAGGTCAAGATGTTATCTTCGCGAAACGTCCGGCTCGAGCGGCTCGTCGCGTCGACCGGAACTCACCTACACGATCATCGGCAACGGCAGCTCACTGGCTGGCAAGCGCCAGTAAACGCTCTTGGTCGAACGCGCGATGAAAATCTATTTGGTTGGAGGCGCGGTTCGCGACGAACTGCTCGGTCGACCGGGCGGTGATCGCGATTGGGTGGTCGTCGGAGCCACGCCCGAGCAAATGATCGAGCAGGGGTTTCGGCCCGTAGGGCGTGATTTCCCCGTCTTCTTGCATCCGCAGACCGGAGAGGAATACGCGCTTGCGCGCACGGAGCGAAAGCGCGGCATCGGCTATCGCGGTTTCATCGTGCATGCTTCCCCGGAGGTCACGCTTGAGGAGGATCTTGCGCGGCGCGACCTCACCATCAACGCGATGGCGCGCGCAAGCGACGGACAGCTCATCGACCCATTTGGCGGGCGCCTCGACCTCGAGCGGCGCGTGCTTCGGCACGTCACCCCGGCCTTTCGCGACGATCCGTTGCGGGTGCTACGCCTCGCGCGCTTCGCGGCGCGCTGGCCTGATTTCAAGGTCGCGCCGGAGACCATGGAGCTGAGTCGCCAAATCGTGGCCTCCGGCGAGTTGAATGCCCTTTCTGCGGAACGGATCTGGAAGGAACTGGCTCGCGGTCTGATGGAGGCTCGCCCCTCGCGAATGCTCCAAGTGCTGCGCGAGGCCGGCGCGCTCGCGCAACTGGCTCCCGAAGTCGACCGCCTCTACGGCATACCGCAACGGGCCGATTACCACCCGGAAGTCGACACGGGACTGCATCTCGAACAAGCGCTCGACTATGCGGCGGCGCGAGGCTGGCCGCTGCCGACGCGTTTTGCCGTGCTGACGCACGATCTCGGCAAGGGCGAAACGCCCAGAGCGCTCTGGCCCGCGCATCATGGACACGAAGCGCGCAGCGTTCGGCTGGTCGAGGCGCTTGCCGAGCGTTGGCGCGTGCCCTGCGAGGTCGCCGAGCTGGCACGGATGGTTGCCGCGGAGCACGCTCACCTCGGGCGCCTGCGCCAGATGCGCGCTGCGACCGTGCACGATGTTCTCCTGCGTTGCGACGCCCTGCGTCGACCCGAGCGCTTTGCGGCGATGCTTGATGCCTGCGAAGCCGACCTGTGTTCGCGGCGCCCGGCGGGCGAGCCAGAGCCCAAGCAGTGTGCCTTCGCTGCCGCGCGCGCTTTTGCGCTTGAGGCGCTGGCGGCGATTCGCACGGTCGATGCCGCCGCCATTGCCCGTGAATGCACCGAGCGTGGCCGGAAGGACCAGATCGCAGTGCGGCTCCGCGAGGCGCGAATTGCGGCGCTGCGCGAGCGCTGCCGGCCCGGCGTGACCGCTCACGGCGCTTCGACCGGCGCGAGAAGCTGATTGGCTCGAACGGTTAGCCGGGGCGCTTCAAGGTCGATGATCGGCCACCGCGGCCGTACGCGCACGCCGTAGTCGCATCGGGCCTCGGCGAGACGCACGGCACCGACGAAGGCAACCATCGCGCCGTTGTCCGTGCACAGCGAAATCGGCGGAAAGAATACCTGTGCACCGCGCCGAGATGCCTCCCGTTCGAGGCGCTCGCGCAAGCGATGATTCGCGCCCACCCCGCCGGCAACCACCAGACGGCTGAGGCGCTCTTGCTCGAGCGCGCGCAAGGCTTTTGTGGCCAAGATCTCCACGATGGCGGCTTCAATCGAGGCGGCCAAGTCAGCGCGCGCCGGGTGATTGGCCGGCAGCTCAGGCGCAGGCGCCGGCGTCGCTGCGCGCGTCGGCAGGCGCTGCCCAAGCAAGGAGCGAACGACGTGCGACACCGCCGTTTTGAGTCCCGCGAAGGAAAAGTTGAGATCCGCCGACTCGAGCAGCGGCCGCGGCAGCGCGAAGGCGCTGGGGTTGCCCGCGGCGGCAAGCTGGGCCAGATGCGGGCCACCGGGGTAGGGCAAGCCGAGCAGCTTGGCCGTTTTGTCGAAGGCTTCGCCGGCGGCGTCGTCGATTGTCTCGCCGAGCAGTCGGTACCGGCCCGCGCCGTCCACACGCAGCAGTTGTGTATGACCCCCGGAGACCAGCAGCGCGAGAAACGGAAATTCCGGGCGCGGCGTGGCCAGAAGGGGGGAAAGCAGGTGCGCCTCCATGTGATGCACAGGCAGCACCGGCACGCGCCAGGCCATACCCAGCGAAGCGGCAAGCTGCGCCCCGACGAGCAGCGCACCGGCCAGCCCGGGGCCTGCGGTGTAAGCGATGGCACACACGTGCTTGGCCGTGGCGTTCCCCGCTGCGAGCGTTTCGGCGACCAAGGCCAGGGCATACCGGATGTGATCGCGGCTTGCAATTTCCGGGACAACGCCGCCGTAGGGCGCATGCAAGGCCGTTTGTGACCGAAGCCGCTCGGCAACGATCCGAGCGCGTTCAAGGTCGAACAGCGCAACACCCGTCTCGTCGCAAGAGGACTCAATGCCGAGCACGTAACGGCGGGTCGTGCTGAGTTTGCTTGCGCTCAGAAAGGCCTCCGACCTCGACGGTGTAGACGAATTTGACGCGTCGGACTATAATAAAAGGCTATCCCAAAAACCTTTGCATCAAGCGTTTCGGCCGACATGATCATCAAAGTCCGCGAAAACGAGCCTTTCGAGGCAGCGCTTCGGCGCTTCAAGCGTGCGGTTGAGAAATCGGGTTTGCTCACCGAGCTTCGCGCGCGCGAGGCCTACGAGAAGCCGACCGAAGAGCGCAAGCGCAAGCACGCTGCGGCATGCAAGCGACACTTCAAGCGCCTGCGTGCGATGCAGCTTCCGCCGAAGCTCTATTGAGCGATCGCCTGCTAGCGAACGCTCCTTCACCCTCCGCACGGCTCCCTCGGGAGCCGTTTTCGTCTCGAGGACTGCGCGCATGACTGCTCAAGCTTTGAAGCAAACCATCCAAGAGGACATGAAAGCCGCGCTCAAGGCCGGCGACAATGTGCGTCTGGGCACGATTCGGCTGCTGCTTGCCGCGATCAAGCAACGCGAGGTTGATGAACGCATCAGCCTCGATGAGGCGGCCATCATCGCCGTCGTGGAAAAACTGATCAAGCAGCGCAAGGAATCCATCGCGCAGTATCTGGCCGGCGGTCGGCCCGAACTTGCAGCCAAGGAAGAAGCCGAGATCGAGGTGCTCAAAGCTTACCTGCCCGCGCCGGCCGATGAGGCTGAGATTGCCGCTGTGATCGACGCGGCGGTCGCTGAGGTGCGTGCCTCGGGCGTCGGTGGTGGGGCTGCCATGGGCAAAGTCATGTCGATCGTCAAGGCCAAGCTCGCCGGTCGTGCCGACATGGCCGCGGTGTCGGCGCGCGTGAAGGCTGCGCTCGGCTGATCGCGTCTGACCCGCGGGGCGTTCCCGGTCTCGGAACCGCGAAACGCGCGGCGGCGCGTCGCTTAGGCGGCCGGATGCAGGTAGCGCGCGCTGATTTGCTCGATCTCGGCAAGGAGCCCTTCGTCGAGCTGTGCCCGATAGCCGGTAAACTGCTCTTCGAGCTGAGCAATCGAGGTGGCTCCGATGAGGACGCTTGCCACGAAGGGCCGGCGTACGACGAAGGCGAGCGCCATGGCAAGCGGTGCGAGCCCGTGGCGTCGCGCCAGCGACGCGTACTCTTCGCCCGCAAGCAAGGCCAGGGGGCGTCGGTAGCGTCCCCCGAAATCGGGAAAGCGTGCGAACCGCGAACCCGGCGGCAAGGCCCCGCGAGCGTACTTGCCCGTGAGCACGCCCATCGCCAACGGACTGTACGCGAGCAGGGGCACTTGCTCGCGGTAGCTTGCCTCGGCCAGGTCGCCTTCGAACACGCGGTTGAGGAGGCTGTAGGCGTTTTGAATCGAGGCCGGTTTGGCAGCACCGAGCCGCTCGGCCTCGCGGCAGAACATCGTGAGGCCCCACGCGGTTTCGTTGGAAAGCCCGTAGGCGCGAATCTTGCCCGCACGGCGAAGCGTCTCGAGCGCTTCGATTTGCTCGGCGATAGGGACGTGCTCGCGCTCTTTGCTTGGATCGAACTGCCAGCTGCCAAAGGCCGGGACGTTGCGATCGGGCCAGTGCAGCTGGTAGAGATCGGTGTAATCGGTTCGCAGGCGCTTCAAGGAGGCTTCGCAGGCGGCGATGATATTGCGCCGTGTCAGCCGAGTCTCGCCGCCGCGGATCCAGCCGTAGCGGCCAGGGCCAGCGACCTTGCTTGCGAGCACGATCTTGCTCCGGTTGCCGGGGCGCGCGAGCCAGTGCCCCAGGATCGTCTCGGTGCGCATTCCCGTTTCCGGACGCGGCGGCACTGGATACATCTCGGCCGTATCGACGAAGTTGATGCCATGTCCGACGGCCCAGTCGAGCTGCGCGTGTGCTTCGGCCTCGGTGTTTTGTTCGCCCCAAGTCATCGTGCCCAGGCCAAGCACCGAGACGTTGAGGCCGCCATGAAACAACGGGCGCTGTTCCATATCGATTTGTGGCGGGTTGGGAATTACGCCATGATATCGAGGCGCCTTCATCAAGCTGTCACAGACGCGTCATAAAACCGCAGCATGCCCGCATCCATCCTGATTGTCGAAGACGAACCAACCATTGCCGAACTCGTCGCACTTCACTGCAACCACGCTGGCATGGCGCCGCAGGTGGTTCACGCGGTGCTTGATGCGCGCGATATCGTCGACGAAAAGTTGCCCGATTTGATCGTGCTCGACTGGATGCTTCCGGACAAGCCGGGCATCGACTTTGCACGCGAGCTACGCAAAGATGAACGCACGCGTGATGTGCCGATTCTCATGCTGACCGCGCGTGCCGAGGAAGATGACAAGGTGCGTGGCTTTGACGTCGGCGTGGACGACTACCTCACAAAGCCATTCTCGACTCGCGAGCTGATCGCTCGAATCAAGGCGCTCTTGCGGCGAGCGGCGCCTGAAAACTCTGATGCCGTGCTCTGCGTCGGGCCACTCACGCTCGATCCGCTTGCCCATCGCGTGACTGGCCATGGGCGAGAGCTCAAAATGGGCCCGACCGAATTTCGGCTGCTGCGTTTCTTGCTTGCCCGGCCCGACCGGGTCTTTACGCGCCAGGCGTTACTCGACGGCGTTTGGGGCGATCACGTGTTCATCGAAGAGCGCACGGTCGATGTGCACGTGCGCCGCTTGCGCGTGGCGCTACAACCGGTTGGACTTGACCGCATGATCGAGACCGTGCGCGGCGGCGGCTATCGGCTCAGGAAAGCCATCTGACCACGCTCGGCTACATTGGCCGGCATGACTCGCACGCAGGTGGCCGTCGCCGTGGGCTCGTTGGCGGCGATTCTCGCTGCCGCTCCGTTGTCGCCGTGGCTTGCGCTTGCGCTGCTTGCCGCCGTCGCGGCGCTGTTGTACCGGCGCTACCTCCGTTTGTCGCGCACGATTGCCGAGTTGCTGCGCGATCCGGCCGCCTACGGTCGGCCGGTGGCCGACAACCTCGTGCGCCTGCGCGAACGGCTGCGCGCGGGCGAGGAAGGAATCCGCGCTCGAGATGCCGAGATCGCGCAGCGCCGCCAGATCACCAACGCTATCCCGGACGGGCTGTTCCTGCTCGATCGCGACCATCGAATCATCTGGTGTAACCGTGCGGCCATTGAAATGCATGCCCTTGATGCCGTCCGAGACATCGGTCGTCCGATCACTCAGCTCATCCGCGCTCCGGAGTTGCTCGACTATCTGAACGATCGAACGCCGAACGATCCCGTCTTGGTGCTCAACGGACGCACCATTGCCTTTCGCGTCGAGCCGGCCGAGGAGGGCGAGCGCTTGTTGCTGACGCGCGACGTGACCGAACGCGAACGACTCGACCGCATGCGGCGCGACTTCGTGGCCAATGTCTCCCACGAGTTGCGCACGCCACTCACGGTGGTGAGCGGCCTCGTTGAAACCCTTCTCGATTTGCCGCTCAGTGAAGCCGAGCGAGTGCGTTATTTGCAAACGGTGGCCACGCAGACCGAACGCATGCGGCACCTCGTGGAAGACTTGCTCACCCTCGCGCGGCTGGAAAACGAGCAAATCCCGCTGGAAATGACCTCCGTTGACATGCAAGCGGTCGTGCGTGCCGCCACCGCGGATGCCGAGGCGCTTTCGGCCGGTAAACACCGCTTCGTGACCGAACTGGAGGCCGGGCATACGACGGGCAGCGCAAGCGAGCTGCGCTCGGCCGTGCACAACCTGCTCACCAACGCCGTGCGCTATACGCCCGCCGGCGGCACGATCACCGTGCGCCTGGTGCGCACCAACGAGCCCGAGCCCCAACTCAAGCTCGAAGTCATCGACAGCGGCATCGGCATTGCGCCTGAGCACATCCCGCGGCTGACGGAGCGGTTTTATCGAGTCGATCGTTCCCGTTCGCGCGAGACCGGTGGCACGGGCCTAGGACTTGCGATCGTCAAACACGTCGTGCAACGGCATCGCGGTCGGCTTGAAATCGAAAGCGTGCTCGGGCGCGGGTCCACCTTCCGGCTCGTGCTGCCGGCCCTTAGCGCTTGAAGTAGAGCTCGACCTCGGACCAGCCGTGCCAGGCGCCAGGGCGGCGGCGGATCGCGCGCTCAAGTGCCGCGACGATCTCGCCGAGGGCCTCCTCGACGGTGGTGCCGGCGATGCGCTCGAGGAGGTAACGCGGTGTCAGGCTCTCGGGGAGCGTCTCGCCGAGGTAGAGATAAATCGGCCGCCCCTCGCGGAGCGCGAGGCTCAGCAGCGCACTCGGAAAGTGCGCCGTCTCGCCGAGAAAGGCCACGGGGCTGGTCCGATCGACGAGCTGCGGCGGCAGATCGAGCAGGGCGAGCACGCTATTGCCCGCCTGCCACGCGCGTCGCACGCGCAGTAGTGTGGCGCCGTCTTCGACCGCGATGAGCGGCGCCCGGGACAGCTGCGCGATGCGACGCATGCGAAATTGCCCGAGCGCCCAGAGCAGCCGCTCGCCGGGCTCTTCCGGCCGCTTGCCACGGCGCATGACGATCGAAACCGGCGCGCCGAGTGCGCCCCAGCGCGCCGGTAGCCACCAGCCCCCGCCGAAATGAAACGTAACGATGAGCGCCGGGCGCTCGATCGTCGGGGGTTCCTCGGCACGAACGGCGCGGAAGGCCCAGCGCTTCGGCCGCGTAAAGCTCAGCCACAGATCGCGATGGTCAGCGAGCCGGCAAAAGCGCAGATCGTCGAGGGTCGCCTCGTGCGCGGCCTGCGCAGCGCGCGCGCGCAAGCCGATGAGCGCCGCCTGCGCCTCATACGCATAGAGCTGCGGCGAACGCGACAGCGCATGCATGAGCGGCCGCGCCAGCGCGTTTGGCAAGAGCGCACAAACGACCGGCCACAGCAGCCGATCCTTGAGCGCCCGGCGCAACTGCTGCGTGCGCTGCCACGCCTCGGCCAGTTCCCGCGGCAACTTCATCACCAGTGCGGTACCCGCAAGCACCAAGAGCATCCCGGCGAGCGTTTGCGTCGTGATCGGCTCACCGAGAAAAAGCGCACCCCATAAAGCGGCAAAGGCCGGAAAGAGAAAGGCCACGCTCGCCGCGCGCTGTGCGCCGTGGCGCCGGATCAAGCGAAAAAAGAGCACGTAGCCGAGCGCCGTGCACAGAATCGCCAGCGCGATCACATTCGTCCAGGCACGCGCCGAGGGCCACTGCGAGGGCGCGGCCGCAAGCCCTGGCAGCGCGAGCCAGAGGGCAGCGCCCAAGAGCAGTCCCGTGGCGCCGGCCACCCGCGTGCCGGTTGCCAGATGGCGATCGATCCAGTGCCCTGCCAGCGCGTAGAGTGCTGCCCCAAGCAGTCCCGCCGCCACCGCGGCCGCGGTGAGAGGCGAAACACCGGCCGGCTCAACGCCCACCAACACGACCACACCGAAGAAGCCCAGGCCGAGCCCGGCGACCTGACCGAGGCTAAGCCTTTGAGCGAAGGCAAGCCGCCCGATGAGAGCGCTCCAGATCGGCGTGGTCGCATTCGCAATCGCGCTGTAGCTTGCCGGCACATGCAGCGCGGCGAAGCTGAACAGCACAAAGGGCAGCGCCGTGTTGAGCGCGCCGATTGCAAGGTAGCGTCCTGCGTGCTCGCGCCAGCGAAGCGGCTCCCGCAGCCAGAGCAGAAGAAGCCCAAGCACGGCTGCGGCGAGTACGACCCGCGTGGCGGCAAGCGTGACGGCGCCGAACTCCGGCGCCGCAGCGCGCATGAACACGAAGGCCGCTCCCCAGAGCGCACCGAGCAGGATTAGCTCACCCATCGCTGCGACGTGCATGAACGCTCAAGCCCGCTCTGGCGCCGAGGTTGCCGCGTGGGTTCGAAGACAGGCGCGCTGCCCCACGCGATCTGCCGCGCTGATGCCCAGCCGAGCTGCACGGCCGCTACCCTCGCCGCGCGAGGAAGAGCAGCTTCTGCACGAGCTCGGCGTCTTGCTCGTTTTTGATCAGTGCGCCGTAGAGCGGCACGAGCACACGCTTCGGCTCGCGCTCGCGTAGCAGCGCCGGATCGATGTCCTCGGCCACGAGCAGCTTGAGCCAGTCGATCAGTTCGCTGGTCGAGGGCTTTTTCTTGAGGCCGGGCAATTCGCGTAGGTCGAAGAAGGCTTCCAGTGCCGCCGAGACGAGCTCCTGCTTGATGCCGGGAAAGTGCACCTCCACAATCCGCCGCATCGTGTCGCGATCGGGGAAGCGAATGTAGTGAAAGAAGCAGCGGCGAAGGAACGCGTCCGGTAGCTCTTTTTCGTTGTTGCTCGTGATCACCACGAGCGGCCGGTGCCGCGCGCGCACGGTTTCGCCCGTCTCCTGCACGGTAAAGCACATGCGGTCGAGCTCGCGCAAGAGATCGTTCGGAAACTCGATGTCTGCCTTGTCGATCTCGTCGATCAAGACGACGGCGGGCGTTTCGCTTACGAAGGCTTCCCAGAGCGGGCCACGACGAAGGTAGTTTCGGATATCCGCCACCCGCGCCTCGCCGAGTTGCGAGTCGCGCAGGCGGCTCACCGCGTCGTACTCGTAGAGCCCGTGCTGGGCCTTGCTGGTGCTTTTGATGTGCCACTCGAAAAGGGGCCGGCCAAGCGCACGCGCCACCTCTTCGGCAAGAAGCGTCTTGCCCGTGCCCGGCTCGCCTTTGACGAGCAGCGGCCGCTCGAGCTTGAGCGCTGCATTGACGGCAAGCAGCAGATCGGGTGTAGCGATGTAGGTATTCGTGCCTTCGAAGCGCATGTCATGATTCTCGGCGATTCTGAGGGCTCGGTGCCTGGCCGTCGGCAACCCCGTTCGCTGAGCTAATGAGCCGATTCGTCAACCCCGAGCACGGACCGTACAACTGTTGTGTTCGCACAACACGCTGGCCCGTAGCGGCGCTCCCGTTTGTCTGATCAGACCCATCCGTTCGTCGGCCGGCGGAGACCATCAGAGCGTCGCGCGAATACAGATCCACGGAGCGCGATCGGCGCAAAAAGTGGTGACTCGGTTAGCCATTTGCCTGGATTTGACTGCGGTGTAGGAGCCAGGCGGTTGAATGAGCCAGCCGTGCGGCCGTGTCCCAAGCGTCTGTTTTCGCGACAGAGTTTGAGGCAAAGATCGGGACTCGGTGTGAATTGCGTGAAATTCGTCACTATCTTTTCTTGGCGGCCGCTGCGTTGCTCGCCAGTCCGGCCCAGGCTGATATCTCGGGTGTTGTCTATCAAGACTTCAACAGTAACGGCGTCCGCGACACGACCACCACGATTCCAAACACTCAAAGCGGCACGATCGCGGTTGCCGTTGACGCGGGGCTCGCCGGCGTGTCAGTGACGGCCGCCTGTGTGACCCATCGCGGCCCGGATGGCGTGCTCGGCACAGCCGACGACACCGTGCAGACGTTCGGGCCGGTCACCACGAACGCAACCGGTGCTTACACCATCACGACCGCTGGCGTCATCACGCCGACGGCCGCTGAGACGGCCGACGGCAAGCGCGCCTGCCGCGTGTCCTTTTCGTGGAACGAGTCGGCTCCCATTGTCGGAAACGCGCCCAATCCGCTCTATGGCATGCGTCCGACGTTCGTTGGCTCAGGCAGCAACACCGCCACTCAGTTCGTGAATGACGGGGCCACCAACGTTGACCTTGGTCTCAACTTGCCGGCGGAGTTCTGCCAGAACAACCCGGATCTTGTGGCTAACTGTGCGCTGCT